>NZ_JAPYKQ010000002.1:0-646794 GCF_037179625.1 Mesorhizobium sp. Cs1299R1N3
ATGATCAGCCGATGATGCCCATGATGTCGGATTCCTTCATGATCAGAAGGTCTTCGCCATTGAGCTTGACTTCGGTGCCCGACCACTTGCCGAACAGGATGCGGTCGCCGGCCTTGACGTCCAGCGGGACCAGCTTGCCAGCTTCGTCACGAGCGCCGGAACCGACGGCGATGATCTCGCCTTCCTGCGGCTTTTCCTTTGCCGTATCCGGGATGATGATCCCGCCGGCGGTCTTGGATTCGGATTCGACCCGGCGAACGACCACGCGGTCATGAAGCGGGCGGAACTTCGACTTTGCCATTTTTTCTTCCTCGAATGAGAACGGTGAGAACAGTTCCTCCGTCCGGCGATACCGGACACGTGGTTAGCACTCACCAATGGCGAGTGCTAACGTGGCGCTGAAATAGGCCGCCGACCTGCGAGAGTCAAGGCACGCGGGAACCGGCAATCGCGCGAAATTTTGCTCTTGCGGCATCGTCGCGAAGAATGCGGCGGGTACCGGCCGCAAAAGCGAAGAATTTCATTAGGTCGTTCAGCGCCTCGGCGACCGCAGTACCAGAAGCGGGCACGTTTCCGCGATCGTCTTTACTGGAATTGCATGGTCGGGGGCGCGGCCTGTCGCGGTCATGGCGACGCGCCATTTGAGTTCGTGGAAAGTGGAGACACCGCCGGAAAGCGCAAGCGCGTCAGAGAAACAACCGCAACTGTGTGTGGATGATCGACCGGTAATCCTCGATCGTGCGCCGGCTTTCCGCTTCGCCCTGCGCAAGCGCCAGGCGCACGACGCCGCCGGCGAGCTGGAAGATCAGCAGGACCATGCGTTCGAACTGCTCGTGCTTTTCCGGCTCGAGCAAGGCGATGACATGGTCGCAGAACATCTTGGCCTGATGCCGGGTTTCGGCGATGTCGAGATTCTTGAGCGCCTTGTCGGCCTGGATGGCGTTCTGCAGATCCTGGATGGCCGGATCGCCGGCGACACGGCTGAGGTAGTCGTCAAGCAGCCGGTCGGCCGCGGCGATGACGTCCTTGGCTTCGCGGACATCGGCGATAATCGCCGCCAGGCGCGCCCGGCTGACCTCGGAAAACCGCTCATAAAGCATCGCCAGGATCGCCGACTTGTTGGGGAAGTAGTGATAGACGGTGGCGATCGGCCCGCCCGCCAGCATGCCGACCTCCTTCATGGTGACGGCGTCGATGCCCTTCTCGCCGATCAGCCGCATGGTCGTCGACAGAATGGCGTCGATGCGCTCGCGGCTGCGCTCCTGCTTGGGCCTGCGCCTGGGCTCGGTGGCCGTTCGACTTGCTTCCGTCATGCACCGATCTTTCGCACGGGTTCCCAAATTCCGGTTGACAAGAAATATGATCAAGTATCAGGTTCTGAATGCTGACAGAGTGTCAGCTTTTCTGCCGCGCGGCAAGGACGTTGGGAGGCGCCTTTGACTTCGACAAGCACCGGTCTTCAGGGCGATGGCGACTGGCTGGTTGGCAACCCGACAAGCGGGCAGCTTGCCTCGGCCTTGTGGATCGGGTCGGTCGGCCTGCTCATCCTCGGCCTGCAGCCCGTCCTGCTCGGCGCCCTCTACACCGAGGGCCATGTCAGCGGCGACGAACTGGCACTGGTCGCCACCGCCGAGATGATCGCCATCGCGATTGGCTCCGCGATCGTCGCGATGCTGCTTTCCGCCCGCAATATGCGCTGGAAAAGCGCGGTCCTCCTGCTGCTGCTGGCGGTGACGAATGTCTGGACGGCCTATGCCGCCGGGGCCAACACGCTGATGGCGGCGCGCGCGCTGGCCGGTCTTGCCGAAGGCGGCCTTGTCGCGGTCGCCACCGAACTGATCGCCCGTTCGCGGCGCGCCGAACGCATCGGCGGCTATTTCGTCACCATGCAGACGCTGGCGCAATGCGCTCTTGCCCTGCTGCTGGCGCTCTATGTCATCCCCGCCGCCGGATCGGCGGGTGGCTTCCTCGTTCTCGCGATCGTCTGCGTCCTGTCGCTCGTCGTCGCCTTTATGGTCCCCGCCGACTATGCCGACCTGCCGAAGCAAGAAAACCTCGCCAATGTGCTGACGGTTCCTTCGGTCACCGCGCTGCTGTCGGTCTTCTGCTACTTCATGTTCTTCGGCGCCGTCTGGGCCTTTCTGGAGCCGCTCGGCGCCCAATTCGGCATCGATGGCCGCACCATCGGCCTGATCGTCTCGGCCAGCCTCGCGGCGCAGGTCCTGGGCGCGATGACGGCGACCGTGTTCGAGGCGCGCATCGACTATCGCGTTGCCATCGTGGCGATCGGCATCGTCGCGCTCGTCGCCTCGCTCGTGCTTGCCAGCGGACCTGGCCTCACGACATTCTGGGTCGCCGCCCTGGTCATGGGTTTTATCCTGCTCTTCATCGTGCCCTACCAGATCCGGCTGGCGATCACCGCCGACGAGACACGCACCGCCGTGCTGCTGGTACCCGCCGCCCAGCTTCTCGGCCTGGCGATCGGGCCGGTCGCGGCGTCGCTGCTCATCGACGGCAAGGATTTTCGCCCGGTTCCGGAATTCGCCGCCGCAAGCGCTGTCGCCAGCGTGGCGCTGCTCGGTCTGTTTGTCCTCGTGGCGCGGCGTCGCCGGGTTGTTGCGTGAGCACCGTGTCGAACAGCTGGACCAACTGGTCGGGCTTTGTCACCGCCGAGCCGCGGCTGCTTGCCAGCCCCGCCGACGCCGGCGAACTCTGCGATCTCATTCGCACCGCACCCGGTCCGGTCCGCGTCGTCGGCGCCGGTCACTCCTTCACGCCGCTGGTGAAGTCGCAAGGCACCATCCTGTCGCTGGAGAAGCTGGAAGGGCTGGTCTCGCATGATGCGAAAAAACATCAGGCGCGCGTACGGGCAGGGACGCGGCTTGGTTCGCTCATGCACATCCTGCAAGGCATCGGCCAGGGCCTGCCCAACATGGGCGACATCGACCGCCAGGCCATAGGCGGCGCGCTTGGCACGGCTACCCATGGCTCGGGGCCGACGCTCGGTGCCTATCACACGCAGCTGGAAACGGTGCAGATCGTCGACGGGCTTGGCAAGGTCCGCGAATTCAAGCGGGAACGGGATCAGGAGACGATCCATGCCATCGGCGTCGCCCTTGGTGCCTTCGGTGTGCTCAGCGAAGTGACGCTGAACAACATCGCGAGCTACCGCCTGCGCCGCCGCAAATGGGTGCTGCCGATCGTCGACATGCTGCGCGATTTCGAGACGGTGATGGCCGCGCATCGTTCGGCTGAATTCTATTACATTCCCTTCTCCGGCTACGCCCAGTTCATCGCCAGCGACTTCAGCGCCGAAGCCACGACGGTGCGCCCGACCGACGATGATGAGGGCTCGTTGCGCACGTTGCGCCGCTTGCGCACCGGGCTTGCCTGGCTGCCGGCGCTGCGCCGCCGGCTGATCCTCGGCGCCGTCGCCAAGGTGCCGGCCGAGGATTATGTGCAGGACTGGCTCAACGTCTATGCCAGCGACCGGCAGACCAGGTTCAACGAAATGGAATATCACCTTCCCTTCGAGGAGGGGGCCAAAGCGCTGGCCGAGATCATCGAAATGACCGAGAAGCATTTTCCGGAAGTCTATTTCCCGATGGAGGTGCGGTCGGTGGCATCAGACGAATTCTGGCTCTCGCCCTTTCACAAAAGGCTCACCTGTTCCATCGCCATCCACCACGACGCGGCGAACGATCCGCTGCCGTTCATGCGCGCGGCCGAGCCGATCTTCCGCAGATATGGCGGCAGGCCGCACTGGGGCAAGATGCACGGCCTGAAAGCGGCCGACCTGAAAAAGCTCTATCCGCGCTGGGACGATGCGATGGCGGTGCGCCGCGACATCGATCCGCAGAACCGTTTCGTCTCGCCCTACATGGCCGGCTTGTTCGGCATCGGACAATGAAGGCTTATTTCGCCACGCTTTCGGATGCGCTGAAGCAGGCGGGCATCTTCCAACCCTGCCTGCTGCTCGATCTCGACCGGCTGGATGGCAACATCGCCCTGGTGAAGGAGAGGCTTGATGCCAGCCTTGCCGTACGGCTGGTCGACAAGTCGCTCGCTTGCCTGCCGCTGCTCTCCCATGTCGGCAAGGCGCTTGGAACCCAACGCTTCATGACCTTCCATCCGCCGATCAGCGAGGCGGTGCTGAGCGCGTTTCCGGATGCGGATCTGCTGTACGGCAAACCGATGCCGGTTGGCGCGGCAAGGGCGGCGCTTTCCAGAGGCGATGTGGCCTGGTCGCGCGTCTGCTGGCTGATCGATACACAGGAGAGGCTGGCGGAATATGGCGCGCTCGCAGCCGAGTTCGGCGTCGAGCTGCGCATTGCTTTCGAAATCGATGTCGGACTGCATCGCGGCGGCTTTGCCGAACCGGAGGCTCTGTCGCGGGCGCTGAAGGCGCTGCCGGCCCACAAAGGGCTGCGCTGCGAAGGCGTCATGGCCTATGAGGCGCATGCGCCGCACATACCCGCCCTGTTCGGCGGGCCGGCCAAGGCGTTGGCGCAAGCCTCGCAACGGGCCGCCGCTTTCGTCGCGCGCCTCGGTATGGACCAGCGCCACATCTTGAACATTGGTGGCAGCAAGACCGCGCTGCTTCATCATGGCGGCGCTGCCAATGAAGTGTCGATCGGGTCGGCCTTCGTGCTGCCCGGCGATTTCGACACGCCAGGCCTCGATGGCTTCCGGCCGGCGGCCTTCATCGCGACGCCGATCCTGAAAGTGGTCGAGCCGATGCTGCCCGGCCCACCTGCGGTCTCGCGTCTGCTCCAGGCGCTCGGCCGGTTTCCGCGCAGGGGCTGCTATCTCTATGGCGGCAAATGGATGGCCGAACCGGTGTTTCCCGAAGGCCTGACGACGAACGGCCTGCTTGGCCTGTCCTCCAACCAGCAATTCATGGGCCTGCCCGCCGGGGCCGTCGTCAGGCCAGGCGACTACGCGTTCCTGCGACCGACGCAGAGCGAAGCCGTTATGCAGCAGCTCGGGCCGATCGCGGTGCTTTCCGGTGGCAGGATCGTCGACCGCTGGCCGGTGCTGCCGATGATGTAAGTGTCCGGGTCATCTCCTGATAGTTGACTTAGTCAAGTAAATGATTGATCCTGTGCCAGCAGGAGATCACCCGATGACAATCCACCATCAACCCGACAAGGCTGCACCCAGCAAAAACCTGATCGATGCGGTGCGGGCCTTCAACCGCTTCTATACCCGTCAGATCGAACTGCTCGACGAAGGGCTGCTGAAGAGCGCCTTCTCGCTGACCGAGGCGCGCGTGCTCTACGAGTTGGCGCATCGTGACGGACTGACCGCGACCGACCTCGGGCGCGATCTTGGCCTCGACGCCGGCTATGTCAGCCGTTTGCTGAAGAAGTTCGAGCGCCTTCATCTCATCTCCAGGGTCACCCTGGTTTCGGACGCGCGGCAATCGTCGATCGCGCTGACGCCGGCGGGCAGGAACGCGTTCGCACCGCTGAACAAGGATTCGCACGACCAGGTTGCGGCGCTGCTCGACCGGCTGCCGGCGTCGGAGCAGGACCGGCTGGTCAATTCCATGCGCATTGTTCAGAACCTGCTCGGCGACAGACCCGAACCCAAGGTGCCCTACATCATGCGGCCGTTGCAGGTCGGCGACATCGGCTGGATCATCCGCCGGCAAGGGATGCTCTACGCGCAGGACTATGGCTGGGACGAAACCTATGAGGCGCTGGTCGCCGAAATCCTCGCGAATTTCGTAAAATCCTTCGATCCGAAATGGGAGCGAGGCTGGATTGCCGAGCGGGAAGGCGAGGTCGTCGGCTCGGTCTTCGTCGTGCGCAAGTCGGACCAGGTGGCCAAGCTGCGGCTGCTCTATGTCGAACCTTCGGCGCGCGGCCTCGGCATCGGCAAGCGCCTGGTCGACGAGTGCATCGGCTTTGCCCGCGCCAGGGGATACAGGACGCTGACCCTATGGACCAACGACATTTTGACCGCGGCCCGGCACATTTATCAGGCGGCCGGTTTCAAGCTGATCGAAGAAGAGCCCCACCATTCCTTCGGCAAGGATCTGGTTGGACAGAACTGGGATCTGGAACTGTAGCGGCGCGTCATGCCTTGACCGGCACCCAGATCTCCAGCCCGCCATTACCTGTGCGTGCATCGAATTCGGGCCCATAGCGCTCGAATTCCGGCGCGTCGGCGATTTCGTGGCCGGAGGCCGGCAGCCAGCTGTTCCAGATCGTGTTGATCGTACGCCGGATGGTCGAGATGTGCTCGCCATGCGTGAAAACGGCGTATTTCCGCGCCGGAACCCGCACCCGGTAGAATTCCTTCGGCAGATCCGCGAAGTCGCGCACTTCGACGCCGACGACATAGTCGAAATTGCCGGCATCGTCGCCATTGAGGCAGACACCATAGAAAACGCCGGCGACTTCGCCGGGTATGTTGCCGATGTAAGGGCTGAAACGCTGCCACTGCATCGGAATGCCGGCGCTCGATTCGCAGCTGTAGCGCTCGCCGAAGCCGGCGATGAGGAAGGGGCGGCTGGTCTCGAAGCGCGGTGGTTCGAGGCTGGCGAGCAGGGTGTGGTCCATCAGGATAGGCTCCACGAGATCAAGGGTCTTGGTCGAACCTTGCGCGCGCACCAGTTCCGGCGTGGTGCCGAACTGGTCGCGGAAGGCACGGGTGAAAGCCTCATGCGAGTTGTAGCCGGCGTCGAGCGCGACGCACAGGATGTCGGGCGCCCCGCCGGCCAGCCTGCGCGCCGCCTCGGTCAGCCGGCGCGAGCGCATGTAACCCATCACTGAGCGGCCAGTGGCGGCGCCGAAGGCGCGCGTCACATGAAAGCGCGACACGCCGCTGCTTTGGGCGACGTCGTCGAGCGTAACGGCTTCCGGCAGATGGCTTTCGACAAACCATAGCGCTTTCTCGGTCGGGTTCATGGGCTCCTCGCATGTGGCTGGCCGACCCTAGCGGCCGCGCCGACTGCCAGTTTGATCGAAATTGCGCGCTGGGCGAAATTGATCGGCACGGGGTCGCGATCTCGGCATCTTTCAACCCCGAAAAGCCCGTGGAGAGGATGCCGACTCTTTATGTCGGGGCGTTACGCATTTATCCAGAGAATCTAGTGGAAATATTCACCTCCGACCGAGCAACGGAGGACAAGTGTCCAGCGATCGCTATAGTGACCGAATGGCATACGATTTCTCACGATTCTCGACACAGTCGTTCGAGCGGCTCATCCAAGCGCTGGCAGCAGCCGCTGTTGGCGCCACAATCCAAATCTACGGGGCAGGCAAAGACGGTGCTCGTGAAGCGACTTACACTGGACGGTGTGCAATTGGTAACAAGGAATGGGATGGTTACGTCGTATTCCAAGCAAAGTACCACCAAATAAATGAGTCGACTGCAAAAAATGCTTCTTGGCTAATCAGCCAGATTGACCAGGAAATGGCCAAGTTCTCTGACCCTAAAAGAGCTCTAAAGAGACCAGACTATTACGTCATTGCGTCGAATGTACGACTAAGCGGCGCTGCAGCCGATCGATCTGGCAAAGGACAGGGAGGGATTGATAAGGTTTACAAGCACTTACAGGAATGGTCGAAGAAGCTTGGAATTAAGGGCTTCGTCATTTGGCATCTGGATACGATAAGTACATTGCTGGATGTTCACCCAAACGTGCGAACTTTATTTGAGTTCTGGGTTCAACCCGGTGATGTTCTTGCATCCATATTGCGCAACCTTGCGGGGCCGAAGCATGAGGACGTGCTTTCGAGGTATCTACGAAACAGTCTCAGGCAATCCCGAGAGATAAAAACGCGAGATATTGGGCAGGCAATCGGCAGGACAGTAATGCTTGAGGAAGTATTTGCCGATTTGCCAATTGACGAAGGGACATATGAACAAGTAACCGTTGATTTCGGGAGCGTTCGCATTGGCACCCAAGATCTCGACGAGGAATCGGATACGTCAGATGTAGATGATGAGATGGAGTTTGCGGACGATTCACCTTTTGATCATCCCAGAATCCTGGCGCAGCTTATGCGACGATCTGCTGATAAGTTCGATCCTCAATCTTGGCAATCGTTGGAAGATTTTGACGAGCATAATTGCCGCCGCAACGCGCCGCTTCCGAATCGGATTGTTCTCCTCGGTGGTCCTGGGCAGGGTAAGTCTACGATAGGTCAATTTATGGCGCAGCTTTGCCGGGCAAGATTGCTGCGTCAGATGCGACTAACGCAAACGCCTGAGATAAATAGCGCCATAGCGGCCATCCTTAAATGCGGTGCCACTGAAGGTATTTTCCTTGATGGACCGCTTCGATATCCGTTCCATATCGAACTGCCGCGTTTCGCTGATGCGCTAAGTGAGGCGCAAAAGGCAGATATCAGTCTTTCCATCGTCGCGTACATTGCAAAGCAGATTACGAAGCTTAGCGAAGTCCGCATAGAGAGTGACGATCTTCGAGAATGGCTAAGGATTATTCCGACGGTGATAATCCTTGATGGATTGGATGAGGTTCCGCACAGTGGAAATAGAGCGGAAGTATAGGCGCGATTGATGATTTACTTGATTCGTTACATGAAGTAAACGCAGACAGTCTGATATTCGCTACTAGTAGACCGCAGGGTTACCAAGAAGAGCTAACGCCGAAGCTGTGGACGCATTGGAGACTGGAGCTTTTGAGCCCTGCCGATTCAATAGAACTGGCCAAACGGGTCGCTCCGGTGTTGGTAACCGAAGATACCCGTCGCGAAGAAATCCTGTCGATACTTGCAGAGGCTGCAGAAGAAGAGACCACTGCGCCGTTAATGACAAGCCCACTACAGGTTATGTTGCTGTTTCAACTGGTATCAACGCACAATAATATCCCCAAAGATCGCTGGACCCTTTTTTACAGACACTACGAGACGCTGCGAGACCGTGAAATCGCGAAGGGAGGGCCAAGTGGAACCACCATTGGAAAGTTTAAGTCACAAATCGACCGAATTCACTACGATGCGGGCTACCTCCTGCATTTGCGTGCGGAGAGTGCTGGCGGTGCAAATGCCTATTTCACGGTAAATGAGTTTTCTAATCTGGTCAGAAATCAGCTGACAAGTGACGGCTTTGATGATGACAACGGTACATTGACGATAGAGATTGCAGGTCTTGCTACCAATAGGCTTGTGTTCCTACGCTCACAAATCGAAGGACAGATCGCCTTCGATGTCAGGTCACTGCAAGAATTCATGGCGGCCGCTCGGCTAACCACAAGCCCGGAAAGCAGCATCAAGGATCGTCTATTTGAGATTGCTGGCCGAGCTCATTGGCTCCATGTTTTTAAAATTGCTTGCAGCAAGATATTTGCTTCGACCGCCCACGAGGCGCTCCGCGAAGCGGTTATCGCTCTGCTAGACAGCCTAGACGCCGGTGATCGATCCCCCGATGACCGAATTGTCAAGACCGGTGCCAACTTGGCTCTTCAGTTGCTGGCGGATGGCGCGGCCGTAAGTCTTCCACTCTACCGAAAGAAACTTGTTTCGAGGGCGGTAAGGGTCCTTTCCGTGCCTCAACGAGCTATAATTTGGTCGTTGGCGCGCGTTTTGGATCTGAGTCAGAGCGCCATCCTAGAACCGATCTTTGTGGAGGCGATAAACAGCGGTGACGAAATTACTCGCCGAGCGACGCTTCGTCTTTTAGCGCTACTGAACCGTCAAGACAATGGGCGACATTTGGCGTGGATTGAGGCGCTTCTGCTCTCGTCTTGGCCTAAGACAAGCAGTGATGTCTTAGAAGTGTTTGATTCCGCGTCGTTTCTTTCCACTCATGAGAATATCGTTGCGCAGTTCAGAAAATCTCAATGGCAGATGACACCCAAGGAGGTGGCATCTTGGGTTGACAATCTTGGCGTCGGAGACTCAGAGGAACCCGCCCCCCCACCTGAAGTTCTTGTCTGTGGAGAGCTGCCACGGTTGCGGTCATGTAGGTTAATTGATGCGGAAGGAGCGTCGACTGATCTATCGGTTAAGTATTTCGGCATGAATTCGGCGATATCAATTGACACGGTACCTGATGATGCTCTGCCGATCTGGCACGTTGCCAAAGCCGCGGCCGACTTCGCTGATAGTCCATCAATCGGAAATGCCGCAGCGTTCATAGAGCAGATCATCGACCGGGATCAAATAGAGGCAACAAAGTCGCTGGCCCTTCCTTGGGTGCTTCAAGCCTTGGTGCTTCATATCGATGAAATCGAAGCGTTGCGGACCCGTAAGGATGAATTAGTGCGTGGTCGCCATGGGGACCCTTCAATGTGGCACGACACTGAACTCCGATGGCAAACCAAAGGCGTAACTCAACGAGAATTTTTCCCAACGAAAGGTGCAGGCGGGATTCCAAGCACATTGGTAAACGATGGGGCTGCACCCATGGTAGGTCGAGCAATCGAACGCTCAGGTAACAGCGCCCTCCCTGAACTGCTGGAATTGGCCAAGCGTAAACGTGGTGACAGCTGGGCTCTAAATACGCTGTTATTCTATTTTGTAAGGTGTGCGTCGGCGGTGGCCGATGAGGCGCTAATTGATTTTCTAAAGGAAATTCCATCGATAGGCGAGCCCACGTCACCTTGGTTGGCCGGGGCCTTTATCAAGGCGTTGCCCGATGCCGAGAATAGAGATGAGTTAATAGGTCATTTGCGGGGGTTGATGCCTATTAAGCGCTGGCTGATCAGTCGTAGCAGTGTAGCGTTAGATACTCTAGTTCGTATATTTGTGGCCGATCCCACTTTCCGGGAGGTCTTGCAGCCAATTGCTATGCTTGATCGCGCCTTTTATAGGGGCCAAAACACTAACAATCGGAAAATACCAAGCGCACTAATATACAATAGTGATAAAGACACTGGAGAAATTTCCTCAAGTATTGCTAGTATAGAATTATTGGAGGGACGATCCGTAAGAAGCCTATCAGAAAGTGTACGCATGTTAATGTCTTCTGAACAGCCACCAATCCAATGGTTCATTCATACGCTTTCGCGTAGCTCAGAAGAAGACCGGGAGCCAATCGTACTGGAAATTTCTCGTGAGATTCTTATTCGCAGACAAATCAGAGCCGCACAAATGGCGTACGAGAAATTGAGCAATTTCGTAGAAGCTCGGCCTGTGGACTTTACGAGAACATCGGAGGCAGAGCGGCTAAATCTTCCACAACATCTTTCACCGTCAATGCAAAACATACTTAGTGTTGCGCGCGTCGGCTAGAATGTTAGGCGCGCCGCTTCGCTCAAGCGGCGCGCCCGCATATAACCCATGACCGACCGGCCAGTGGCGGCGCCGAAGGCGCGCGTCACATGAAAGCGCGACACGCCGCTGCTTTGGGCGACGTCGTCGAGCGTAACGGCTTCCGGCAGATGGCTTTCGACAAACCATAGCGCTTTCTCGGTCGGGTTCATGGGTTCCTCGCATGTGGCGTCTTCACTCTGGCGCCTCGTTGCCCGGCCAGTTTGATCGAAATTGCGCATGGCGCAAATGGGCGATCGGGCCGCGCGGTCTCGTCCGCGCGGCCTGTCGTCTATTGGTTGGTGGCCCGGACGGCCGGAAAATTGCCGTTGAAGGGCCGACTGGTTCACAGGGCCGACTGGTTCAACGGTAGCGCGCCTGGTTCCATTTGTGGCCAAGCAGCGAAAGAATGATGATCAGCCCGTTGAAGAACTGGACGTAGAAGCCGCTCAGGCCAGCCGCCACGACGCCGGTTTGGATAAACGACACCGTGACGGCGCCGATCGCGCCGCCGGCCACGGTGCCGATGCCACCCCAGGTAGGCGTGCCGCCGACGAACACCGAGGCCAGCACCGGCAAGAGATAACCGTCGCCGGCGGTTGGCCACCAGGTGAAGTTGATCATTACGGAGAACGTGCCGGCGATCGCGGCCCCGATGCCGACGAAAACGAACACTTTCACCCGCACGCGCTTGACGTCGATGCCCATCTGCTGGGCACTGTCGGGATTGTCACCGACCACCTTCACCTGCGCGCCGAAGCGGTGGCGGTTGTAGAGCATCGCCGACAGCACGACGAAGGCGATGGCCCAGAAGATCTGCACCGGAATGCCCAGGAACTGGCTGGAGAAGATCCTGTAGGCCCAGCTGTCTGCAAGGCTGGTCAGCGAAGTCGATCTGCCCTCATTGATGATCTGGATCAGTCCGCGCAGCAGGAAATTCATGCCAAGCGTGGCGATCAGCGACGACAGCCCGCCATACACGACCAGCGACCCGACGAGGAAGCCGAGCAGCGTGCCGGTGACCAGCGCTGCCGCAATGCCGAGGAACGGATCGTAGCCGGCCTGCACCACCAGCGCGAAGACCCAGGAGGCAAAACCCATCGTCGCGGGAAACGACAGGTCGATCTCCCCGCAGGTGACGACGAAGACCAGTGGCACGACCACGAACAGCGCCACCGGCAGCGTGGTGAGCACGGCGCTGTAGAGATACCAGGTTGTGAAGACCGTCGGGTTGGCGATCATGAAGACCGCCATCATGACGATGAACACGGCGAGCGTGCCAAGCGACGCCCGATTGTCGAGGACGAAGCCGCGCAGCCAGTGATCGGACGGGTGCTTCCACTCGTTTTGGGAACTGCCTTGGCGCGAAATGCCGGCCGACGGCTCGTGCAGATCGGGCTCCATGGTCTTGCTCATCGTGCTCTCTGCTCCGCGTCGCCGGTGTCGTGCAGTCCGGCCAACCCGCCCGGATGCGCGACGTCTTCCATGAAGTTGATGAGGTCTTCGGCCGACTTGATTTCGCTGCGGTCGGCGGTGAGCGCAACCTTGCCGCGGTCGAGCACCACGAAACGGTCGGCGATGTCGAAAACGTGGTGGATGTTGTGGCCGATGAACAGGATCGAGCGGCCGCTCGCCCGCACCTGGCGCACGAAGTGGAAGACCTTGGCGGTCTCGGTCAGCGACAGCGCCGTCGTCGGCTCGTCGAGGACGATCAATTCCGCCTGCTTGTAGATGGCGCGCGCGATCGCCACGCCCTGGCGTTCGCCGCCCGACAGCTGGCCGACGATCGAGTGCGGCGTGAATACTTTCGAGGTGAAGCCGATCTCGCGCATCAGCCGACTTGCCTCTTCGATTTCCTTGCCGACCTTCAGCCAGCCGAGAAAACCGGTGAGTTCGCGGCCCATGAAGATGTTGCGCACGATCGTCTGCTGCACCGCCAGCGCCCGGTCCTGGAACACCGTCTCGATGCCGGCCTCTCGCGAACGTGCCGCATTCCATCCGGTCACCGGCTTGCCGCGGATGAGAATCTCCCCGCTCGTCGGCTTGACCACGCCGGATAGGATCTTGATCAGCGTCGACTTGCCGGCGCCGTTGTCGCCGATGAGGCCGACCACCTCGCCGCGGTCGACGCTGAGATTGACCCCGCCCAACGCATAGACGTGGCCGTAGGACTTAGCGATATCGCGCAGTTCTATGAGACGTTCGGCCATCGGGTCCTCGCTTGATTGTCTCGCACCAGCTTTCTCGCCAGCGGTCCCGCCGGCCGGGGCCTGATCCCGGCCGACGGCTTGGGAGGTCAGCGCAGCGCCTGCTTGGCGAGTTCTGCGACGATCTCGTAATTTTCGGGCGTGACGAAACCGGCGCCGGTGTCAACGTTCATCGGCGCCAGACCCAGCACCACTTGCTGGCACAGGCTGAGGATCGGCAGATAGCCCTGCAGGAATGGCTGCTGGTCGGCCGTCAGCTGCACCCAGCCGCCCTTGAAGCCCTCGACGATCTGCGGGCTGGTGTCGAAACCGAAGTTGAAGATATCGCCAGGCTTGCGGCCCGCCGCCTGCATGTAGGTGGGGACATTGCCGAGCATCTGTCCGCCGGGATAGCCCACCGCCTTGATATCCGGGTGATTGAGGAGCGCCGCCGTGATCACCGGAATGGCGAGGTTGGGGTCGGAAGCCCATTCGCCGCTTGGCGGCGAGGACAGCTGGATGACCTCGACGCCCGCTTCCTTCAGCGCCGCCACGGTGCCGCGCTCGCGCGCGCCGCGGTTCTCGTTCTCGAACGGGCCGATCATGATTGCCTTGTCGCCGGCCTTGAGCTTGCCGAGCTTGAACGCTTCGGCGCCGAGCGCGCGGCCCTGCTGTTCCTGCTGCGCGCCGACATAGCCGCCACCGAACGCCGCCGTCACCTTCGCCACCGGGACGTTCTGGTACATCATCTTGATGCCGTCCTTATGCGCCTCTTCGGCGAGCGGCATGATCGCGGCGTCGCCCGGATGGCCCATCATGGCGATGCCCTGGGGCTTGACCGCGACCGCTTCGCGCAATTGCTGCACCATCTTCTCCGCGTCCCACTGGGAGAAGATGTAGTCGACCTTGGGCCCGAGATCGGCCGCCGCCTGCTTGGCGCCATTATAGACGATGGTGCCGAAGGCGTCGCCCTCGGCGCCGCCGACGAAGAAGCGTATGTGGACGTCCTTGCACCATTGGCCGTCGAGCGCCTGTGCCGGCAAGGTGGAGATTGCGGCGGTAAGCGCCGTGGCGGCCGCCACCACGGTCGTCCGCAGAAGTGTCGTTCTGATCGCGATGCTCATGCACGTTCCTCCCATTGTTTCCCTCGTCAGCCGAGGGGCCTTTGAACGATTGCTTTGGCAGTACCACCTACGGCCGGCTCCTCCCGCCGGCCGGTCCTCACTCCGGATTTGGCAGGTAGCTCGCACCTCCCCGGCATAGCTTGAGATACTCCAGCGCGCGTGCCTGCCCCGTGATCTCGAGGTCGCCGCGATAGACCGGGTCGTGCCAGCCTTCGATGTCGATCGCGCCCTTGTATCCGGCCAGCCGCAATTCGCTGATCACCCGCGTCCAGTCGCTGTCGCCGAAGCCTGGCGTGCGCATCTGTACGAACGGCAGCCGGCCGAACACGCCGTGCTCGCGAATGACGTCCCAGCGCACCGTCGCGTCCTTGCCATGGACGTGGAAGATGCGCGGCGCCCATTTGCGGATCTGCGGCATCGGATCGATCAGATACACGAGCTGATGGCAAGGCTCCCATTCGAGGCCGAGATTGTCGTCAGGCAACTCGTTGAACATCAGCTCCCAGGCGTCTGGATTGTGGGCGATGTTCCAGTCACCACCAGCCCAGTTGCCGTCCATCGCACAGTTCTCGAAGGCGATGCGAACGCCCTTGTCGGCGGCGCGCCTGGCCAGCGGCCCCCACACCTCGCGAAAGCGCGGCAGGCTGTCTGTCAGCGGCTTGCCGCGGAGCCGGCCGGTAAAGCCGCAGACCATCGAGGCGCCGAACAAATGCGCATTGTCGATGACCGTCTCCCAGGCCTGGAGCACGCCACGGTCGACATCGCCGCCCTCCAGCGGATTGCCGAACACGCCGAGCGACGACACCGTGACATCGGCATCGCCGATCGCCTCGCGGATCTGGCCCGCCAACCGGGGCAGGTCCTTGCCGCCCAGTGTCTGCCAGAAGAAGGGCTGGATGCTCTCGAAGCCGAGCGGCAGAATTGCCTTGATATAGGCGGCCGGGTCGTCGAGGTTGGCCCGCACCATGGTGCCGATCCTGATGTCGAGGAGCGGGTTTGGCATCATTGTGCTTCCTTTGCGATCATCACGCGGCGTCCGGTTTCGGCGCTCTCGATGGCGCCAAAGACCATGGCCAGGCTCTTGATGTTGTCGGCGCCGCGCGTTTCCGGCTCGGTGCCGGTCTCGATGGCGCGCATGAAATCCCTGATGATGCCGAGATGGCCGTCGACGCGATCGCCGGGATCGAGCGCCGGCACCTCGATTGGCTGGATTTTGTCGAACATGCCGTCGCGGCCCGGCACCACCGCTTCCGCCTTCAACCCTTCATGGCCGTCCCAGATCAGGCTGCCGCGCTCGGCGACGATGCGCCAGCTGCCCTCCCAACTGGTGCGGAAGCCGGCCGCGCACCAGCTGCCCGCATAGGTGAAGACCTTGCCGCCGCCGAGATCGAAGACCGCGCTGGCCGACGAGCCCTGTCGGTACCAGGAATTGGCCGGTTCCCATTCCTGGCAATGGACGCCGGCCGGCTCGCCATTGACCATGTAACGGGCGGCGTCGAATGTGTGGATCGCCATGTCGAGCAGCAGCACATGGGCCATCTCCTCGCGAAAACCGCCGAAATGTGGCGCGACGAAAAAGTCGGCGTGGATGCTGGTCGGCTTGCCGATGGCGCCGGAGTCCAGAAATCTCCGGATGCGCCTGACATTGGCGACATAGCGGCGGTTCTGGACGACGGCATGGACGCGCCCGGCCTGGCGGGCGGCCTCGACGATGGCGCGGGCATTCTCCGGGCTATCGGCGAGCGGCTTTTCCGTCAGCAGATGGCAATGATGGGCAAAGGCGGAAAACGCAACGTCGCGCCGGGCGGCGGGAACCACCACATCGAAGACCGCTTGCGGTCGGGTCTGGTCGAGCACGGCGTCGAGACTGGTGCCGGTGACGGCACCATCAAGGTGGTATTCGCGAGCCCTGGCCTTCGCCCTGTCGGCATCGAGATCGACAAGGCCGACAATGGCGAGCCCGTCGATTTGCCGCGCGGCATCGAGCCAGGCCTTGCTCATCGCTCCGCAGCCGACCAGAACGGCATCGATCATCCAGCGCTCCTCCTCTCGGCCCCTCCAGGCCGATCGTCCCGGCGTTCACGGCGTCACCGTAAACGTTTTTCCGTAAACGTTTACGAGAACACACCCGAAGGCGTAGAATGTCAATCGGCCGCCCATGAAAATCGTCGTTGCGCCTTGGCCCGGGCGGCCACCGGTGCTAGCCAAGCAAGGGGGAGAACAGTCACTTGGCGTCCAGCATTCACGACCTTGCCCGTCACCTGAACATTTCGATTGGCACGGTGTCGCGCGCCCTCAACGGCCGCGCCGACGTCAATGCCGACACGCGCCAGCGCGTTCTCGAGGCGGCCAGGATGCTCAACTATTCGCCGAACCAGTCCGGTCGCAGTCTCAGGCAAGGCGCTACCCACTCGATCGCCTTCATGCTGCAGCCGCATCCGGGCGACCAGGAATACGGCGAGCCTTTCTTCATTCCGTTCCTGACTGGATTGCAGGGCCGGCTCGCCGAGAGCGGGCTGGATCTCATCGTGGTGATGGGCGCGCCGGGCGACTATCAGCAGGAGCGCCTGCGGCGTGTCGTGGAGACGCGCCGTGCCGACGCGGTGGTGCTGGCCTGGACGCGGCGCGAGGACGAGCGCATCGACTATCTGACCCAGGCCGGCTTCCCCTTCGCCACGCTCGGCCGCAGCCGCTCCGGCGGCAAGGCCTACCCCTCGCTCGATCTCGATTTCGAAAAAGCAGGCGCCGACGCGGTCGATCGGCTGGTGGCGCGCGGCCATCGCCGGATCGCCGCCATCCGCCCATCGCTCGATCTGAATTTCGGCTATCTGTTCCTCGACGGCTACCGCAAGGCCTTGCGCCGGCATGGCATCGCCGTCGATCCCGGCCTGATTGCCGACGGCTTCATCAACGAGGCCGGTGGCTACGAAGTGACACCCCAGGTGATGCGCCGCAAGGACCCGCCGACCGCCATCATCTTCAACAATGACGCAATGGCGCTTGGGGGCTGCAAGGCGCTGGCCGAGATGGGTATCAAGCCGGGTCACGACATGGCGGTGACCGTCATCGTCGATACGCCGCTCTGCCGCTATTTCTCGCCGGCGCTGACTGCTTTCCGCCCGGCGCTGCAGCCGATGGGACGGCGGCTCGCCGAAATGCTGCTGGCGTCGCTGCCGACTTTTGCGGGGGCCGCCGGGCCAAAGACCATCAGGGAGGTCTGGCCGCTGGAACTGATCGCCCGCGACAGCGATTGACCATTTGTTGGTTCTGTTATAACAAAACAAACGACTGCCTTGCCTCGCCGCCGCGCGCGGCCTAGGCTGCGACTCGTGAAGGTCCCCGAGCCGAAAGGCGAGGGGTGAAAAGGGAACGCGGTGAGATCCGATTTTGGGTCGAGGCCGCGGCTGCCCCCGCAACTGTAAGCGGCGAGCAAGATCCGTAACGCCACTGGCCGGCAAGGCTGGGAAGGCAGGATTGCGCAGAGACCCGTGAGCCAGGAGACCTGCCATCACTGAGTTGACCGGACGGGGTGTGCCGGGAGGAAACGTGGACATCGGTCTTGTCGGCCGGTCGACCAACATCCTTCCGTCGCCAGTTTTGAAAGTGACGGGAAGTTGGACGGCGCAATCGATCGTATTCCCCCCAGCCCCATGCACCAGATCATCGTGTGCACTCTTTGCCGCGACGTGCCGACCGGCGTCAGGTCGGGCGAAGGTTTGTGCACCGAGTTGCGCTCTCGTCTCTCGGCCCAGCCTGACGTGGCGCTTGGTTTCACGGTCGAGGGCGTGGCTTGCATGGCGGGTTGCGTGCGTCCCCTGGCGGTGGCTTTCCAGGCGCCCGGCAAGGCCGCCTATCTCTTCGGGTCGATCAATGCGCAGGCCGACGCTGCCGATCTCGTGCGGTTTGCCAGGCTTTACGCCTCGCTTCCCGACGGCTGGTGCAATTCCGGACAACGGCCGCCGCGCCTGGCCGGCAAGACGCTGGCTCGCATCCCGGGACCCGGCAAGCTGGCGGATGGCAATCGATGACAGCGCCGCTTCTCGATGCGCGCGACTTGGGCGCGACGGCGAATGGCCGGCATCTGGTCCGTGCGGTCAGCCTGTCGGTGACGTCAGGCGACCGCCTCGCCATCATTGGCCCCAACGGCGCCGGCAAGACCACGCTGCTGCGCATGTTGTCCGGCATGCTCAGGCCAAGCTCGGGGGAGGTGAAGCTTGGCGGGCGACGCTTGGACAGGATTTCACCCGCCGAGCGGGCCCTGCATATCGCCGTCGTGGGCCAGACAGACCAGCCGGACCCACGGCTGGCGGTGATCGACTATGTCGAGCTTGGCCGCGTCCCGCATGCCGGCCTGAGGCGCCGCGGCGAGGAACGCGACATTGTCGTGGATGCGCTGCACCGGACCGGCCTGTTGCCGCTGCTCGGCCGGGCCATCGGCTCGCTGTCTGGTGGCGAACGCCAACGCGCCCAGCTAGCACGCGCCATCGCGCAGAAGCCCAAAATCCTGTTCCTCGACGAGCCGACCAACCACCTCGATCCGCGCGCCCGCGCGGAACTGCTCGAACTGGTGGCCGGCTTCGGCATGACCGTGATCGCGGTGCTGCACGATCTGACGCTGGTGGCACCCTTCGCCACCAAGGTGGCGGTGATGAACGAGGCCCGGCTGCATGCGCTGGCGCCGCCGCACGAGGCGCTGACGCAACAGCTGATCCGCGAGATTTTCGGCATCGACGTGTTTCGCCTGCGCCATCCCACCGAGGACCGCGAACTGACGGTGTTCGAGCTTCCGAACCGCGCCGCACCGCCGTCCTGACCAAATCCATCCTTATCCGACACGGTTCAACCAAGGAGCAAAGTCCGTGAAACGCCTCGCCCTGTCCCTCGTCTTCTCGCTGCTGGCCTCGATGGCCTTTGCCTTCCCCGTGACCGTCGACAGCTGCGGCAAGCCGCTGACCTTCGACGCGCCGCCAAAGCGCGCCGTCATCCATGATCTCAACATGGCCGAGATGGTCTTCGCGCTGAATCTGCAGCCGTCGATTGTCGGCCTGACCGGTATCACCGGATGGTATAAAGTCGGCCCCGAATTCAAGGCAGAGCAGGGTTCCATTCCCGAACTGGCACCGAAATATCCGACGCTGGAGAATCTCCTCGCCGTCGAGCCCGACTTCTTCTTCGCCGGCTGGTACTACGGCATGAAGCCTGGCGGCGACGTGACCCCCGACACGCTCGCTCCGCACGGCATCAAGACGCTGGTGCTGACCGAAAGCTGCGTCCATCTCGACAGGAGCCGCCCGGCCGCCTCCATGGACCTGCTCTATGGCGACATCGAAAAGCTGGGCAAGATCTTCGGCAAGGAAGCAGAAGCGGAGAAGCTTGTCTCCGGCTGGAAGGCGCAACTCGCCGATATCGTCGCCAAGGTCGGCAGCGCCAAGGGAACACGCGTGTTCCTTTACGATTCCGGCGAGGACAAGCCGTTTACCGCGGGAAAGTTCGCCATCCCCAGCGCCATGATATCGGCGGCCGGCGGCGACAACATCATGGCCGACATGGACACGAGCTGGGGCAACACGGACTGGGAGACGGTGGCGGCGCGCAATCCGCAGTTCCTCATCCTGCTCGATTATCAGGACGGCGGCGGTTACAGGAAACTGCTCGATTTCCTGAAGGCGCACCCGGCGATGAAAGAGACGGACGCGGTCAGGAACGAGCGCTTCGTGGCGCTTCGTTACGCCGAGCTGACGCCAGGACCGGCGAACATCGACGCCATCGGCAAGATCGCCAGGGCGATGCATCCGGAAGCGTTCTGATGGCTCTCGCCCGGGAGCACAAATCCGGCGCGCTTTCAGGGCACAAGGCCTTCACGCTGGCCATGACGGCGGGCGCGGTGGCGCTCGTCGCGCTGGCGCTGCTGTCGATCGCCTACGGCTCGACGCTGATACCTCTAGCCGATGTCGTCGCCGCCCTTGGCCGTTCCATCGGGCTGGATGAACCTCAGATATCGGGTCCGGTCGGCAGGATCGTCGTCGACCTGCGGCTGCCGCGCACGATCCTGGCGATCTGTGTCGGCGGCGGGCTGGGCATCGTCGGCGCGCTTTTGCAGACGGTGACCCGCAACGACCTTGCCGACCCCTTCCTGTTTGGCCTGTCGTCGGGAGCCGCCGCCGGCGCGGTTTCCGTCATCACCGTCCTCGGCGACAGTTTCGGCATCTGGACCTTGCCTATAGCTGCGTTCACCGGCGGCATACTCGCCGCTTCCATCGTGCTCTTGCTGGTGGCGCGGGTGAGGGGGCAAGGTCCGGAGCGGCTGATTCTCGCCGGCCTTGCCGTCTCCTTCATGTTCACGGCCTTGACCAATTATCTGGTTTTTGCCGGCGACCAACGCGCGGCCCATTCGGTGCTGTTCTGGACCATGGGCGGGCTCGGGCTGGCGCGCTGGGACAATGTGTGGCTGGGTGCGGTGGGTGCTGGCACGATCGCGGCCTACGGGCTGTGGAACCACCGCAAGCTGGACGCTTTCCTGGCCGGCGAAAGCGCTGCCGAAAGCCTCGGCGTGCCGGTGGCCCGCATGCGCAGGACGACATTTCTCGTGGCCGCCTTCTCGACGGCAATCCTCGTCTCGGTCGCCGGTGTCATCGGCTTTGTCGGATTGATGATCCCGCATCTGTCGCGGCCGCTGGCCGGTTCCCTGCATCTGCGCCTGATCGCAAGCTGCGCGCTGTTCGGGGCGGTGCTCCTGCTGGCAAGCGATCTTCTGGCCCGGACCCTGCTGCCGCCGCAGGAACTGCCGATCGGCATCATCACCAGCTCGCTCGGCGCATTCTTCGTTGTCACCATGGTTGTCCGAAACCGCCTTTGAAGACGGCGCCTTGTTGCCTTCCGGGCGCTGTTGCGCACGGGCACGCGTTCACCTGTCGCTAACCAGGATCGGGTTGCAAGCCTGCCATGCGCATTTTGCCACTTTCATCGCGATCTGGCATCTTGAATAGTAAGCACGCTTATTATATATACCGCTCATGGTTTCAGATGGCATCGACAGATTGGGATTTTTGATCCACGACGTGCAGCGCCTGATGCGCAAGCGCTTTGAGGCGCGCGCCAGCGGGCTCGGCCTGTCTTCGGCGCAATGGCGGCTTCTGGTCCGCGTTGCCAAGGAGGCGGGCGTTGCACAGGCGCGGCTCGCCGAACTGCTCGAAATCGAGCCGATCAGCGTCTCACGCCTGGTCGACCGGATGGAGGAGGGCGGCTGGATCGAACGCCGCTCCGACGCGGCGGACCGGCGCGTGCGCATGATCTTCCCAACCGAGAAGGCGAACGCGGCCTATGCGGACGTCAAGAGCCTTGCTGGCGAAGTCTATGAGGAATCGCTCAGCGGCGTTTCGCCGGAAGACCGGCGCGTCCTGATCCGGGCGCTGGATGTAATCGTACAAAATCTGACGGACAGCGAAGCTTCGTCGCTTGAAAAGATCAAGAGTGCGGAAGGTGCGACAGCATGAACGCGGTAGCTAAAGTAGAAGAAAACGCTCCCAAGGTGGAGATGGAAGCGCCGGCCCAGCCGGCTGCCGCCCCTGTCGCGGTCGCTCCTCTCGTGCAGCCGGCGCCGGCGCCGAAGAAGAAGCGCCGCATTGGTCGCTTCTTCTTGATGTTCGCCTTGCCGGCGGCATTGATCGTCGGCGGCGGCTATGTCTGGGTGACGGGCGGGCGCTACCAGGAAACGGACAACGCCAATCTGCAGCAGGCCAAGGTGTCGATCGCCTCCGACACGGCTGGTCGTATCGTCCAGGTCGCCATATCGGACAATCAGACGGTGAAGCAGGGCGATCTCCTGTTCGCCATCGATCCCGAGCCCTACCGCATCGCGCTTGCCCAGGCCGATGCCGCTGTGGCTGCCGCGCGCCTCAATGTCGAGCAGTTGCGCGCCGCCTACGGCCAGGCGATGGCGCAGGAGAAATCCGCCAGCAGCGAAGTTGCCTATGCGCAGTCGCAATATGACCGCGCCGCCGATCTTGCTCAGAAAGGGATCAATGCCAAGTCTTCGCTGGACGAAGCCAGGAATGATCTCGACAAGGCCAAGCAGCAGCTCGCCGTTGCCGAACAGGGCATCGTCAGCGCCAAGGCGGCGCTTGGCGGTAATCCCGATATCGAGACAGACAAGCATCCGACCGTGATGTCGGCACTCGCCGCGCGCGACAAGGCTGCCTATGACCTGGCGCAGACCACGGTGAAGGCGCCTGCCGATGGTCTTGTCTATCAAGCCGCGTCCTTCAAGGTTGGCCAGTATGTCGGCTCCGGCACACCGTTGTTTGCGCTGGTCGAGACCGGCGACAGCTGGATCGACGCCAATTTCAAGGAAACCCAACTGACCAACATGAAGCCGGGTCAGAAGGCGGAGATCGTGGTCGATACCTATCCGGGCAGGACCTTCGAGGCGACCGTCAAGGCTATCGGTGCCGGCACCGGCGCGGACTTCTCGCTGCTGCCGGCCCAGAACGCCACGGGCAACTGGGTCAAGGTCACCCAGCGTATTCCGGTACGGCTGGAACTGACCGATCCCGATGCCAAGATGGCGCTGCGTACCGGCATGAGCGCCTCCGTCACCGTCGACACCGGCGTGGCACGTGGCTGGCCGTCGATCTTCGGTCACGCCACGGCCGGCGAGCCCGCGCAGTAAGTCAGCGGAAGCCCGCGGGGCCAGGCGGGTGGAAGCGAGTTGCAGGATTGGACAGATGGGAGGGGGTGGGAAGGATCAGCGTTTGGGCAGAGCCGGGTCGCGGTCAGGCCGAAGCTGAAATCTCCGACACGGACCCGTCGGTCCTCAGGTTTCCGGGCGGCATGCATCCGCTCATCAGAGACTTTCAGTCGATGTAACCCCCACATCGATAATCGCGTCCCACCGCGATGAAGGCTTCTCAACGGCAGGCTTTGCCGCCCGGAAACCCGTTGTACATGTTTCAGTTACCTTCTGGAAGTTCTACGCCATGAGCACGTCCGAACCATTCAAAGAAGTGCCGCATCGTGGCTTGATCACCGTCGCGCTCATGCTGGCGACGATCATGCAGGCGCTCGACACCACGATCGCCAACGTAGCGCTGCCGACCATGACCGGCGACCTCGGCGCCTCGCCCGACAACATCAACTGGGTGCTGACCTCCTACATCGTCGCCGCCGCCATCATGACGCCTGTCACCGGCTGGCTCGCCGACCGTTTCGGCCGCAAGGAACTGTTCCTGACGGCGGTGGTCGGCTTCACCATCTTCTCGATGTTGTGCGGCCTGGCGTGGAGCCTGGAAACGATCGTGCTTTTCCGGCTGATGCAAGGTGTGTTTGGCGCCGCGATCGTGCCGCTGTCGCAGACCTTCCTGCTCGACATCAATCCCAAGGAACGCCATGGCCAGGCGATGGCCATATGGGGCGCCGGCATCATGCTGGGACCGATCCTCGGCCCCACGCTTGGCGGCTGGCTGACCGAGAATTTCAACTGGCGCTGGGTGTTCTTCATCAACCTGCCGGTCGGCATCCTCGCCTTCCTTGGCATGGCCGCCTATCTGCCGGCCGTTGCCCGGCGGGTGCGCAGCTTCGATTTCTTCGGCTTTGCCATGATATCGCTCGGCGTTGGCGCCCTGCAGCTGATGCTCGATCGCGGTGGCGAGGTCGACTGGTTTTCCTCGGTCGAGATTTGGATCGAGCTTGGCCTTTCGATCACCGGCTTCTGGGTGTTCATCATTCACACCGTGACGTCGGAACATCCCTTCATCGATCCGAAGATTTTCCTCGATCGCAATTTCGTCACGGGGCTGGCGTTCATCTTCGTCATGGGCGTGCTGATCCTGGCCTCGATGTCGCTGCTGCCGCCGATGCTGTCGACCATCTTCGGCTATCCGACCGTCACCATCGGCATCGTCATCGGGCCGCGCGGCGTCGGCACCATGATTTCCATGCTCGTGGTCGGGCGCATCATGGGCAAGATCGATGCCAGGATTCTCGTCGTCATCGGCTTCCTCCTGACCGCGCATTCGCTCTACACCATGGCCAGCTTCTCGCCGCAGATGGATAACTGGCTGATCATCAGCTCCGGCGTGATCCAGGGCCTGGGCATGGGAATGGTGTTCGTGCCACTGTCGACGGTTGCCTTCGCCACGCTCGACGCCCGTTACCGCACCGATGCAACCTCGTTGTTCAGCTTGGTGCGCAACCTTGGCTCGTCGATCGGTGTGTCGGTCGTGACGGTTCTGCTGGTGCGCAACACGCAGGTCAATCATGCCGAGCTCTCAGCCTTCATCAACCCGTTCAATCCCAATCTCTGGGCGGTCTCGCCGGCCGCCGCCGGCGGCGATCCGACGGCGCTGTCGCAGGTCGACCGCATGGTCAATCTCCAGGCGATGATGATCTCCTACGTCAACGACTTCAAAATCCTGATGGTGATGACGCTGGTCGCCATCCCGTTCGTCTTCCTGCTGCGCAAGCCGAAGACGGCGCCGGCCGGCGGCGGCGCGCCTGCTGCCCATATGGACTAGGCCGACGGCAGGCACATCGCCTGCCGTCGATATGGACTACACTGCCGCATCGGTTGGTCCTAGCCGGTTGCCGGGCAAACCGGCATCGTTTCGCAAGTTGACGGACGAGTGCAAAGACGATGCAGAACCCGACATTTCCGGTATTCGATCTCGGGCAATTCGAGAAAGCGAGCCCTGAGGAGAAGGCCGCGCGCGGCGTCGAGGTCGATCGCATCTGCCGCGATACGGGCTTCCTGGCGGTCAAGAACCACGGCATTTCGCAGGCGGTGATCGACGCAGCCTGGTCGAAGGCCCGCGCCTTCTTCGACCTGCCGCCGGAACAGAAGCAGCGCTCCAAGGCGCCCTATAAGGGCTATCCCTACGGCTATCTCGGCCCCGAACTCGAAGCGCTGGCCAAGTCCCGTAACGTCGACACGCCGCCGGACCTCAAGGAGAGCTTCAACGGCGGACCGCTCAGTGTGCCACCGAACATGTCTGATCCCGAGGCACTCGCCTTCTGCTATGCCGAGACGATCTGGCCTGAAGCACCGGACGGTTTCATCGATGCCTGGAAAGCCTACTACGCCGCACTGGAGGATTTGGCGCTGCGCATCATGCGCGTCTTCGCCACCGCGCTCGGCTTGCCCGAGACTTATTTCGACACTTGTCTCGATGCGCCGATCAGCGCGCTGAGGGCGCTCAATTATCCCGAACAGCATGTCGCGCCGAAGCCCGGCCAGATCCGAGCCGGCGCCCACACGGACTATGGCAGCCTGACCATTCTGCTGCCGCAGGCCGGGTCGCGCGGCCTTCAGATCGTCACGCCGGACGGAGAATGGACGGAGGTGCCGCCGATCGCGGGAGCCTTCGTTATCAACATCGGCGACCTGATGGCGCGCTGGACCAATGACCGCTGGGTGTCCACCGTGCATCGTGTCGTCAATCCAGCAGCGGGCGGCCGGGACAGGCGCCAGTCCATGGCCTTCTTCCACCAGCCGAACTGGGATGCCGAGATCAAGGTGCTGGATGCCTGCCTTGCAGACGGCGAGCCGCCGAAATACGGCCCGGTGCGCTCCGGTCCCTACCTGATGGCGAAATTCAAGGCGACGACGAAATAGGCTGGAGCCGTTATTTCCCGAGCACCAGCGACCAGTAGCGCAGGTTGGGGTCGCGGCCGTCACGGACATAGGCAAGCCCGAAGCGGCTGAAGTCCGGATCGAGCATGTTGCGCCGGTGTCCCTGCGAATGCATCCAGATATCGAACAGCTTCTGCTGGTCGAAGCGGCCGGCCGCGATGTTCTCGGCCGCCGCACCGTGTACGCCATTGTCCTTCATGCGCGAGGCGAAATCCTTGCCCCAGCCGGTCGTGTGGCTCATGTTTTCACGCTGCGCCATGTAGCCGGCCTGCTGGAGTGCCGCTTGCTCCAGCTGTGTATCGGCGACCAGCGGTCCGAGCCCAGCCGTGGCGCGCAGGCTGGCCAGCGTGCCGGTTGCCGACGAGGAAGTCCCGGCGCCTTGCCCGGTCGGCAGCGAGACGGTGCTGCAGGCGGCAAGCCCGAGCAATGCCGCGAGGCCGGCTGTCTTGAGCCAGGTGCGCCTATTCGGGTTCGCGATCCGCTCGCTTTTGAGTCTTGAAGTGGTCATGCCTGCCTGAGATAGTCGCGATCATGGCTTTTGCCGGGCAGGGCGGTGAAATTTCGAATTGAAGCGGCAGTTAGCGGCTACCTCACAAGCGTGATGCGGCGGCTGGCGTACATCTCGCGATTTCCGAATACGGCCGTGCAGTCGGTCTTGATGGATGAGTTGCCTGTCATCTGCACGGTCAAGCCAACAAGCCTCAGGCAATCGCCCTGGCCGCTCATATCCGAGTTGCCGGCGAACGAAACAGCCGCGTCAGGCGCATAGACGAATCCGCTGATCACGGAATTTGCACCGCCATTCAGGGTCAATGCTGAAATGTTCCCTCGGCTCTGGAAGATGGTGATGCCGGCGTAAGGCCCGCTGGTTGGCGGGGAAAGGTTCACCGTTTCATTGGCATTTATGATGATTTGTGCTCCCTCCACGAGGAATATGGTCACGCCCTGGCCGCTCAGGCTGCCGTTCCCGCCCGGCTTCAGGGTGACGCCGCGCAAGATGTAGACGCCCGGGCTGAGCGTGATGTTTCCCGACAATGTCTTGTCGCAATAGGTGCCGGGCGACAGCGTGTAGGTTTTGCCGTTCGGGACCGGCATGCAGAATGTATAGGGGGGAGGCACGATATCGGCCAGGGGATCGAAGGACGCATATTGATGTTCGAGCGGCGCGCCGCAGGTGAGATTGGCAGTGGGCGGTAAAAGGCCGGAAGTGCCGCCGACGGTCGAGACGCAGCCCGCCGAAACCTGCGCGGAACCGCCTCTGCTGACGGCGTCGGACGCGTCCGAGTTTGCCGCGATCACGCAGTTGCTCATGGCGACATCGGTCGAGCCTTGCAGGCTTACCGCGGACGACGCATGCGGATCGAGCGCCAGCACGCAGGCCTGCGCGCCCGGGTGCATCTTGACCGTCGCCGACCGGTGAGCCGGCCAGGGGGCAGCGCCATTGATGAAGCTCGGACGGTTTATGCCTGACGAAAGCGAGATGTAATAGGCGCTCGGGTCGCCGCTGGCGGTGGCCGAAAAGGCGGTGATGCTGTCTGAATATTCCTGCTGGTCGGCGACGTTCATATTGGCCGCAAAGAATGTCAGCCCAAGCCCTTGGACATCGCTCGCGCTCATGCTGGGCAGGTACTTTGTGCCGACGGCAAGCCCAGCCGCGTCCAGCGAGTTCTGCAATTGCGCCGCGTCGTCGCTCGTGCCCGTCAGATCGAGGGTGCCGGCGACGACAGCCATTATCGGCAGCATCGCTATGGCAATCGCCATGGCAAAATTTCCGCGCTCCGAAGACCAGAAGCCCTTCAATGTGAACATCGCCCCTCGCCAAGGTTTGTAAAGCTCAGGTGATACGCTGGGGGTCTCTACGAGTAATTTAAGCAATAGCTAAAATGCATAGATTTCTAAAATGAAGTCAGCGGTTCTCCAAACGAGGGACGCGGCGACAATTCCGGGAAGATCGGATATGATGCCAGCGTTGTTGAAGTGGCAGCTACGGGCGGCCACCCTAGGAGGTGACCGCCCCCCGAGAAAAACGGAGGTAGGTTATGGCCGGCTTTCATGTCATGGCGGACGCGCGCGGAATGCATATGCAACCCGCGGTCCGCCGCATTTCCACGACAGACCTCTGGGACGCGCTCAGGCTTGGCGCCGAGGACTTCTGGGCCAAGCCCTCGCATTACGTGTTCCTGTGCCTGATCTATCCGATCGTCGGCCTGGTCCTGACGCAGTGGACGTCCGGCTCCAACGCCATCCAGCTCGTCTACCCCTTGATGTCGGGCTTTGCCCTGGTCGGCCCGTTCGCCGCACTCGGACTCTATGAGATCAGCCGCCGGCGCGAGCTCGGCATGAACACCAACTGGCGGCACGCACTCGATGTCCGCCGCTCATCGGCGCTACCCTCGATAGCGGTCATCGGCATCATGCTGGTCGCGCTGTTCCTGTTGTGGCTGTTCACGGCGCAGTCGATCTACACCAGCCTTTTTGGCGCCGAGCCGCCGGCTTCGGTCGGGGCCTTCCTGCGCGATGTGCTGACGACCAGCAAGGGCTGGACGCTGATCCTTCTCGGCAACGCGGCCGGCTTGGTCTTCGCGGTGGTTGTGCTGGCGACCACGGTCGTTGCCTTCCCGCTTTTGCTTGATCGCGATGTCGGCGCCGTTTCGGCAATAGAGACCTCGGCGCGCGCGGTCATGACAAATCCGCTGCAGATGGCGCTCTGGGGCCTGATCGTCGCGGTGCTGCTGGTGATCGGCTCTATCCCGCTGTTTGCCGGACTGGCCGTCGTCATGCCGATCCTCGGTCACGCGACCTGGCACCTCTACCGAAAGGTGGTCGAGCCGGCCCATATCCGGCCCCCGCGCCGTCCGATGTGAGCAAGTGTCCGGCCCGGCCGACGCGATCAAAGGACAAACCGAAGCCTGGCTGACGATGGGCAAAGTGGTGGATTTGCTCAAAGGAGTTGGCCTGGCCTGCCTTTGCCTTGCCGGCTGCCTCGATGCGGCGCCCGCCTGGGCCGACGAGGTGGTGCAATTTGAAAGCGCGGCCGTGAAGCCGACGCCGTTTCAGGAGCGCAATGCGCAAGAAGGAGGCGAGACCGCGAAGTCTGTTCCTGGTATTCCGCTGCGAGGATACCTGACACGCCCTCCGGGTGAGGGGCCGTTCCCGGCTATAGTCGCTCTGCACGGATGCGCTGGTGTGCTCTCGAATGACCGGGAAGTCTGGCCCGAGCGGCTGTCTTCCTGGGGTTACGCTGTTCTCGTTGTCGACAGCTTCAGCACGCGCGGCATAAAGGATACTTGTCACAGCCTCCTCTCCGATCGCGTCTATGACGCCTACGGCGCCTTGACGTTCCTGTCGAAAGACAGTTCTGTCGACCCGCGGCGCATCGCATTGATGGGGTTCTCCGCCGGCGGCATCGCAACGCTCGAAGCGGTTCAGCTTGGCGGCGCGGAGCGGCTGATGGAGCACAAATTCAGCGTGGCGATCGCCTACTATCCGAACTGTTCGGTAGCGAGCGGCGACATGGCTGTGCCGACATTGATCCTGATCGGCGAGCTTGACGATTTCAGCCCCGTGCAGAAATGCCGAGAGATGATGGCGCAACGCAGCGGCAAGGGAAGCCCGGTGCAGCTCAACGTCTACGAGGGTGCCCGGCACGCGTTCGATGCCGAGGAATTCAAGAACGGTGTCGAGGCGTACGGTCACCGGGTGGAGTACAATGCGGCTGCGGCCGATCGATCGGAAAGCGACGTGCACACCTTCCTGAAGCAGGCCTTCGGCGATTGACCCCTGGCGGCCTCAGCGCTGCGCGTCGGTCGCCATCTTCAGCGCGAGTGCCGTCAGCACGGTTCCCATCATCCAGCGCTGGATCACCAGCCACAGCGGGCGTCCGGCGAGGAAGGTGGCGATCGAACCGGCCGTCAGCGCGATGATGGCATTGACGCTGAGGCTGATCGATATCTGCGTCACGCCCAGCACCAGAAGCTGTGACAGGACATGGCCCTTGCCGGGGCTGATGAATTGCGGCAGCAGCGACAGATAGAGAACGGCCACCTTGGGATTGAGCAGATTGGTCATCAATCCCATGGCGAACAGCTTGCGCGGCCGGTCCTTCGGCAGGTCGCGCACCTGGAACGGCGAGCGTCCGCCCGGTTTCACCGCCTGCCAGGCCAACCACAGGAGATAGAGCACGCCGGCAAAGCGCAACACGTCATAGGCGAATGGCACGGCGAGCAGCAGCGCCGTGATGCCGAACGCGGCCGACAGCACGTAGAACAGGAAGCCGACCGCAACCCCGCCAAGCGAGATCAGTCCGGCCTTCGGCCCTTGCGACAGCGAGCGGGAGATCAGGTAGATCATGTTCGGGCCTGGCGTCAGCACCATGCCGAGGCAGACCAGCGCGAAGGCGAGGTGGTTGGCGGTATCGGGCATTGTTCGTTCCCCAGCATGCCGCGATGGATTCGCGATCTCGCGAGCGGCCAATCTGTGCCTATCCCGACAGGTGGCTGCAAGAGCTTGACGGCGCCAGGCGTTGCGCCAGAGGAGCGGTTCTAGGTTAGCCGACGACGCGCAGGTTCGACAGCTCGTTGCCTATTTCCTTGAAATCGTTTGCCAGGCTGGCGCCGGTCGCATTCCAGAACAGCTTCGCCGGTTTGCTCGGATCCGTCGCATCCTTGCGGAAGCGTGACTCCGACGAGCAGGATTTCAGCGCATCGATGGCCAGCTTGTCGCTGGCCTTGGTCGTCGACAGGTCGAGCGCCACCGTCATCACCATGATGTTGGCTGCCTTGGCGTTGTTGCAGAGCGTGGCCATCTGCTCGTTGAGCGCGTTGGTGTAGTTGCCGTTCGAATAGTCGAGCTGACCGATGGCGCTCGATGTGCCCATGAACAGGCGGCCGACCGAGGTGCCGTTGTATCCGGGGTTGAGATAGCCGTAGGACGCATAGGTCGATTTCGAATTGGCGGGATCCGAGTAGCCCAGCGACGAAGGCGTATAATAGGTGTTGGCGCCGTCGGTAAGCACGATCACCACCTTGTCGTTGCCTCTTTCGGTTTCCGGGCGCCCTTGCGTGAACGGTTCTCCGCTCGAGACCACGCGCCAGCCCCAGGCCATGCCTTCGGGAACATTGGTGCCGCCATTCGGCTGCATCAGGTCGATCGCCGCCTTGATCGAGGTGACCCCTTCGGCGACGCTGACATCGGTCAGCGGCGTGATCGGGTTGGTGGTGCAGCTGTAATTCGGCCCGTTGCCGGCGGGCAGCGCCGGCGCATCGATCGGCCGCGGCTGGAAATACTTGGCCATGTTGCGCAGCCGGGATTGGCCGCTGCTGCTCGACGGGTCGTCGTTCCACCAGCTGTTGACGGCACCATAAGTTACCGGCGCGGCCTCGTCGGGGTCTTGAGTGAGCTTCCAGTGATTGCCCGGTTCGTCGGGGGCGAACATGGGCACGAACATCGTTGCCGGATCGCCGACACCGATGCCGGTGTTGGCCGAGCCACCTGACGGCGTGGCGTCGTTTATATTGTAAGGGTAGGGCCGGGCCTCGACGCAGCCCTGCCAACTGGCGAACGGACCGTAGGAATCGATATAGTCATATTCGTCGTGGCTGCTTTTGCAGGTGTTGTTCGAATTGTATTGGTCGCACACGACCCGTTTGCTGTTGACGACACGCTCGTGGTTGGTGACGACCTTCATGTCGCGGTAGAGCGAGAACCGGGTCAGCATCTGGCCGTCCTCGGTTCCCCAGCCCGTGCCGCGCTTGTACCAGATGCCGTTGGTCCGCTGGGCGTATTTGTTGGCGGCGTTCAGCGTCGACCAGTCGAAATTCTCATTCGACACCGGCGAAAGCCCCTCGGTGTCCATCCACGACGCATTGCCATTCCCGGGGCCGACATTGACCGAGGCGGCAAAAGGCACGAGGCCGAATTGCACCGGCTTGTCGACCTGCTTGATCATGACCGCCTGCTGGGCCAGTGTGTCGACCAGCTGCTTGGAAGCAGCCTTGAGAAGATCGATGCGCTTTTGCCCCGAGCCGGTGCCGAGCGTGGTCATCGATCCGGAGTTGTCGAGCACCAGGGCAACTTCCAGCGTGTTCTTCAACCGTACCTGCGAGGTGACGTTGAAGCTGAGCCTCTGGTTCGCATCGGTCGCCGATTTGCCGACGAGTTGGGCGAAGGCGGGGTAGAAATAGGGTTTGTAGTTGAGCTGGGCGGTCATCGTCAGCAGGCCGCCGCCGCCGCTGCTGCTGTTGCTCGGCAAGATGACGTTGAGCGTCGTGCTCGCGGGATCGATATCGTTCAAATTGGCATTGAAGAAGTCGAGCGCATAGGCTCTCAACTGGTCGTCGGTCGCGCCTTCCGTCAGCCGGCGGGCGGTGGCAAAGTTGGCGGCGTCGAGCGCGTTCATCAGCATCTGCTTTTCACGGTTCATTTCCGTGTAGTCGACCGCGATTGCCAGGCCGCCCATCAGCGGTACCATCGCCACAACCGTCATGAGAGCATAGTTGCCGCGCCTGTCGCGGCGGAACTGACGCCAGATTTCAAACATGCTTGGAGCGGCCCCCGCCGACGGATTCTCGGTCGGCGCCAGCTTTCCACAAAACGCTGAAGGACGGGTTTGGGAAACCGCTCTATTGCTTGGTCGGCGCTTCACCAACCGCTAACCAATCAAAGCCGCCGGTTGCGCGGCAATTCGTGCCGATGCGGGCGAAAGCTGGTGACAGCATGGGCCGGTTCGGATAATTCGAACCGGCTGCGGCGAACCGTCGGCCGCCGCACCCGCAACGATCATACTGAAGGAAACGGCATGGCGGATTCGCCTGAAATCGTCGGCTCGCTCGAAGACGTCTCGAAAGCCTACTCGGCAATTCTCTGCGACGTCTGGGGCGTGGTGCACAATGGCGAATGGCATTTTCCGGCGGCCGCCGCCGCGCTGGCGGCGGCAAGGGCGGCCGGCACTCCTGTCGTTTTGATCACCAATTCGCCGCGCCGCAGCGCCGACGTCGTGGCGCAGATGAGCGTGATCGGCGTTCCGCCGTCGGCCTATGACCGTGTGGTGACCTCGGGCGACGTAACCCGCGATCTGATCGCGGAGGGCCCACGCAAAGTCTTCCACATCGGCGCCGACCGCGATTTGACCCTTTATGATGGTCTCGATGTCGAACTCGTCGAGGAATTCGAGGCCGCCGGCGTCGTGTGCACCGGGTTGTTCGAAGACGAGATCGAAAAACCCGAGGACTATACGGAACTGCTGCGCCGGTTGCGTGCCAGGAACCTGCCGTTCATCTGCGCCAATCCCGATATCATGGTTGAACGCGGCGAACGGATCATCTGGTGCGCCGGTGCGCTCGCGCGTGACTACGCGCAGCTCGGCGGTCGCACGCTGATCGCCGGCAAACCCTACGCGCCAATTTACGAGGTCGCGATGAAGGAGGTGGCCGAGATCCTCGGCCGGCCAGTCGGGCGTCCGCAAATACTGGCTATCGGCGACGGCATGTTTACCGACGTCAAGGGCGCGGCCGACAATGGTTTCGACGTCCTCTATGTCTCCGGTGGCATTCATGCCCGCGACTATGGCGATCCCTCCCGGCCGGATCCGGCAAGGCTCGGGCTCTTCCTGGAGCGGCACGGCTATCGGCCGGTGGCCGTCATCGCAAGACTGCAGTAGGTGACAATGGTCGCGTTCCGGCATCTTACGACAAATACGCCGCTGCCCGCCGATCTGCGAGGCGGCGTCGTGGCGATCGGCAATTTCGATGGCGTCCACCGTGGCCACCAGGCCGTACTCGAACGGGCATTGGCGGAGGCCACGCGGCGCGGCGTGCCGGCCCTGGTGCTGACCTTCGAACCGCATCCCCGAACGGTTTTCAGGCCTGATTTGCCGCTTTTCGTGCTGACGCCGCCGCCGATGAAGGCGCGGCTCCTGTCGCTTCTGGGCTTTGCCGCGCTCGTCGAGCAGCCTTTCACGCGCGACTTCGCCTCGCTGTCGGCGGAAGCCTTCGTCACCGACGTGCTGGAGAGGACGCTGGGCATCAGCCACGCCGTGACCGGTTTCGATTTCCATTTCGGCAAGGACCGCCAGGGCGGGCCGGCCTATCTGATGGCTGCCGGCGAGCGCCATGGCTTCGGTGTCACCCTCGTCGACGCCTTTCGCGACGAAGGCGCCGAGGTGGTCTCGTCGAGCCGCATCCGTGCCTTGCTTTGCGAGGGCGGGGTGGCCGGGGCAGCCGGTCTGCTTGGCTATCGCTTCACGGTGGAAAGCGAGGTCGTCGGCGGCCAACAGCTCGGGCGAACGCTCGGCTTTCCCACAGCCAACATGAGGCTTCCGGCGGAAGCCACGCTCAAGGAAGGTATCTACGCCGTTCGCTTCCGGCGCGAGGACGGCACGCTGCACGACGGCGTCGCCAGTTTTGGCCGCCGCCCGACCGTCGACGACAATGGCGCGCCGCTCCTGGAAACCTTTGTCTTCGATTTTTCCGGCGATCTCTATGGCGAGACCTGCGGAGTGTCGTTCTTCGGCTTCCTGCGCAGCGAGATCAAGTTCGACGGGCTCGATGCACTGGTGGTGCAGATGAAGCGCGATGAAGCCGAGGCACGCGCGTTGCTTGGCGGCGTTAAGCCGCTGTCCGGTCTGGACGCTGCTGTGGCGTTCTGAAGCGTGATCCCGAAAAGGGGAACGAGTTTCCTATTTCTTTAGCGCAAGACCGACGGCGATGAAGGTCCAGCCCTGGAAGATCAGGTCGATCGCCAGGAACAGTCCGAGCACCCACAGGCTGTTGACCGGCCACCCCATGGCGATGATCAGGCCGGCAAGCACGCTGATGACGCCAGCCGCGACAATCCAGCCCCAGCCCCGCTCCGGACGGTGGCTATAGCCGACCCAGGCCCGCAGGGCGCCCGAAGCGACGAGCGCGATGGCCAGCAGGAAGGTCAGCACCGCCGAGGCCAGCAGCGGATTGTCGAAAGCGAAGAATCCGGCGACCGCATAGAGCAGTCCGCTGAGCAGCCAGTAGAAGAAGCGGCCCCAGGTCTTGACCCCGAAAGCGTGCATGATCTCGATGATGCCGGCCACCAGCATCAACCATCCCACGACATAGACGGAAGCCACCGTGGCGATGAACAGATTGCCGAAGGCAATGCCGCCGAGGACCAGCAGCACCACGCCCAGCCCGACAAACCACCCCCATTTGTCGCGCGTCTGGCCGATCGCGTTCTTCAATGTATCGCCGTCCAAGGTCATGTCGCCACCTCCATTGAAGACCGCCAGAATGCAAGGGAGGTTACCCTCGGCGCCGACCCGCGTCCAGCCGATGGCCGGCGCGATGGTGCAAGCAACACGCGCTGGGTGTCTCGCCCTTAAATCAAATTTTACCAAAGCCTCGTCAAAGCTGTCGCGGCAGGACAGCTTTGACGTGTTAGTGGAGTGACCATGAGTCAGGTCGGGAAGATTTCTATAGCCTTGGCCACCGTCGTGCTAGCGACGTCAGGCGCGGCCGAAGCCGGTGATGGCGCTTTCGGCTGGCTGTCCGGCGACTGGTATCTGACGGTCGGCGCGACTGGCCTGGTGGCGCCCAATTTCGAGGGCGGCAAGAAGTACATGCTGAGCGCCCAGCCCATCATTTCGCTGGGCAAGGCCGGCCCTGCTGCTCGCTTCACCTCGCGCAACGACAACATTTCGCTGGCGCTTGTCGACGATGGCAGCGTCCGTGCAGGCCTGACCGGCAAGTTCCTGTTCTCGCGCGACGATGGCGATGCCGACGAACTTAGGGGCTTGGACCCGGTCCGCTGGGGCGGCGAGGTCGGCGGCTTCTTCGAATTCTATCCGACGGACTGGATGCGCGCGCGTGCCGAATTGCGGCATGGCATTCGTGCCCATAATGGCTTTGTCGCCGACATCGCCGCCGATGCTTTCTACGACGTGACGCCAACCGTCAGGATTTCGGGCGGGCCGCGCGTGTCTTTTGCCTCGGCGAACTATTTCGATGCCTATTATGGCGTCAACGCACAGGAAGCCGTGGCCTCGGGGCTGAGCCAGTACAATCCCGGCGGCGGCCTGAAATCCGTCGGCCTCGGCGGCGCCGTGACCTGGAAGGTGACCGATCCGATGACCGCCAGCCTGTTTGGCGAATATTCGCGCCTCGAGGGTCCGGCCGCCGATTCGAGCCTGGTCAAGGAGCGCGGCGACCGCAACCAGTTCATGGTCGGCGTGTCGACCACCTATCGCTTCGACTTCAAGATGTAAGTGAATCGAAGGAGACGCTTTATTCCTGCGCTCTTCTCCGCTAAAAGCCCAGCAATGACGAGCTTTTCGCGCCTTCACGCGCCGACGATACGAATTACCAGCCCGGTGTTCCCAGCAGCCTGAAGGCTGTAGGAGCCGCCGGGAATATTGCGCGCGGCCTCTCGCGCTTTTCCAGATCATCAAAGCATGTCGCCCAGAAGTGGCCCGGGTTGGGAAAACGGCATGCGTATAAAGTAGAATTCGCCGCAAGCCACGTGGCCCGGCATGCACATGGCAGACCAATGAACGACGAAAACCAATCAACGATCGACTATTCCAAGACCCTCTACCTGCCGCAGACGGAATTTCCGATGCGCGCCGGCTTGCCCGAGAAGGAGCCGGTGCTGGTCAAGCGCTGGCAGGACATGGACCTCTACCGCAAGCTGCGTGAGAGCGCGGCGGGCCGCACGAAATACGTGCTGCATGACGGTCCGCCCTACGCCAACGGCAACATCCACATCGGCCACGCGCTGAACAAGATCCTCAAGGATGTCATCACCCGCTCGTTCCAGATGCGCGGCTTTGACTCGAACTATGTGCCCGGCTGGGATTGTCACGGTCTGCCGATCGAATGGAAGATCGAGGAGCAATACCGCGCCAAGGGCAAGAACAAGGACGAGGTGCCGGTCAACGAGTTCCGCAAGGAATGCCGTGAATTCGCCGCGCACTGGATCTCCGTGCAGGGTGACGAGTTCCAGCGGCTTGGCGTCATCGGCGACTTCAAGAACCCTTATACGACGATGGCCTTCCACGCCGAGTCGCGCATCGCCGGCGAATTGTTGAAATTCGCCATGTCCGGCCAGCTCTACCGCGGTTCGAAGCCGGTGATGTGGAGCGTCGTTGAGCGCACGGCGCTCGCCGAGGCCGAGATCGAGTACCAGGATTACGAGTCCGACACGATCTGGGCGAAGTTTCCGGTGGCCAATCTCGTCGTCGCCAGTGTCGTGGACGGGCTGCCGGCGGAGCTCGATCCGGACCTGAGCGGGCGGTCGCTTGACCTGCTGGATGCCCATGTCGTCATCTGGACGACGACGCCATGGACCATCCCTGGCAATCGCGCCGTCAGCTATTCGCCGCGCGTCGGCTACGGCCTCTACGAGGTGACGGCGGCCGAGAACGCATTTGGCCCGCAGCCAGGCGAGAAGCTGATCTTTGCCGATGCGCTGGCCGAGGAAAGCCAGGCCAAAGCGAAGATCATCTTGAAGCGCCTTCACGGCATCAGCGCCGAACAGCTTGGAAATCTTGTGCTTTCGCATCCCTTCAAGGGTCTCGGCGGCGGCTACGAATTCCCGGTTCCGATGATTGCCGGCGACCATGTCACCGACGACGCCGGCACGGGCTTCGTGCACACGGCTCCCGGTCATGGCCGGGAGGACTTTGATGCCTGGATGGATGCCGCGCCCGCGCTGCGTCAACGCGGCATCGATACTGAAATCCCGTTTGCCGTCGACGACGGCGGCTTCTTCACCAAGGACGCGCCGGGCTTCGGGCCGGACCGCGAAGGCGGACCGGCGCGCGTCATCGACGACAACGGCAAGAAGGGCAACGCCAACCAGGCGGTCATCGACGAGCTGATCAAGCGCAACGCGCTGTTCGCGCGCGGCCGGCTGAAGCACAGCTATCCGCATTCATGGCGTTCGAAGAAGCCGGTCATCTTCCGCAACACGCCGCAATGGTTCGTCTACATGGACAAGGACCTCGGCGACGGCACCACGCTGCGTGGCCGCGCGCTGAAGGCGATCGACGAGACGCGCTTTGTCCCGGCCGCCGGCCAGAACCGCATCCGCGCCATGATCGAGGAACGCCCCGACTGGGTGCTGTCGCGCCAGCGTGCCTGGGGCGTGCCGATCGCCGTCTTTGCCGACGAGGATGGCAATGTGCTGAAGGACGAGGCGGTCAACCAGCGCATCATGGACGCCTTCGAGGCGGAGGGCGCCGACGCCTGGTTCGCGCCCGGTGCCAGCGAGCGCTTCCTCGGCAATCACGATGCCTCCAAATGGAAGCAGGTGATGGACATTCTCGACGTCTGGTTCGATTCGGGCTCGACACATGTCTTCACCCTGGAGGACCGGCCCGACCTGAAGTGGCCGGCCGACGTCTATCTCGAAGGCTCCGACCAGCATCGCGGCTGGTTCCACTCCTCGCTACTCGAAAGCTGCGGCACCAGGGGCAGGGCGCCTTACGACACCGTCGTCACCCATGGCTTCACCATGGACGAGGATGGCCGCAAGATGTCGAAATCGCTCGGCAACACGGTCGTGCCGCAGGATGTGATCAAGCAGTCCGGTGCCGACATCCTGCGGCTCTGGGTGGTGACGACGGACTATTGGGAAGACCAGCGGCTCGGCAAGAACGTGCTGCAGACCAACATCGACGCCTATCGCAAGCTGCGCAACACCATCCGCTGGATGCTGGGCACGCTCGCCCATGACGATGGGGAGGTCGTTCCCCTGGAGACGATGCCGGAGCTGGAGCGGCTGATGCTGCACCGGTTGGCGGAGCTCGACGAGGTGGTGCGCCAGGGCTACGACGCCTTCGAGTTCAAGCGCATCACGCGAGCTCTGCTCGACTTCATGGTGGTCGAGCTGTCGGCCTTCTATTTCGATATCCGCAAGGACGCGCTCTACTGCGACGGCCCGTCGAGCGTGAAGCGCAAGGCCTCGGTCCAGGTGGTACGCCATCTCTTCGACTGCCTGGTGAAATGGCTGGCGCCGATGCTGCCCTTCACCATGGAAGAGGCCTGGCTCGACCGTCATCCCGACGCGGTCTCGGTGCATCTCGACCAGTTCCCGCAAATCCCGGCGAATTGGAAGAACGAGGCGCTGGCGGAGAAATGGCGCAAGATCAGGCAGGTGCGCCGCGTCGTCACCGGCGCACTCGAGATCGCCCGTGCCCAGAAGGTGATCGGCTCCTCGCTGGAGGCTATACCGGTGGTCACGATCAACGACGCGGCGCTCGAGGCGGCGATATCGGACGTCGACATGGCTGAAATGGCGATCACCAGCGATCTCGTCATTGCCCATGGCCAGGCGCCGCAAACCGCCTTTGCCCTCGACGATGTCAAGGGCGTCGCCGTGGTGGTCGAGAAAGCCCAGGACCGAGGCCTCGTCAAATGCGCGCGTTCCTGGCGCTACACGGCCGATGTCGGGCAGGATCCGGACTTCCCGGATGTTTCGGCACGTGATGCCGCCGTGCTGCACGAGTTGAAGGCGCTGGGAAGGCTTTAGTTCCTGTCGCCCAAAAGTGCGTAGCGGATTTGGGACAAACGACAGGGACCAGATCAAGCCGGTTCCTGTCGCCCGAAAGTGCGTGGCGGTTTTAAACGACCGGCATCAGATCGAAGAAGTGCGCAAATAAAACGCCGGACGGTACAAATCCGCCCGTGCGTTGCCCTTAACGAGTGGTTGAGGTAAACACGCGAAACTCCGGAAGACAAATTGTCGCCGGATTTCCGTCGCAAGTGCTTGCACGATGGGGACCGGACACAAAGCCGGTGCGATCGAGAGGCTGTCTAGAGTGGGACTTTTTGGCATGACCGAGAGATATAACGCGCGCCTTGCGCTGTTGGCGCCGCTTGTCGCATCGGGCCTCGCTTTGTCCGGCTGCATGGGCTCTCCGACCTATGGCACCGACAAGACCGCAGCCGAACAGCTGGCCGGCGATCTTACAGGCGCCGTTTCCTTCGCGCCGAAGCGCAAGGACCCAATCGACTACAAGCCGCGTCCCACGCTGGTGAAGCCGGCACCCGGCCAGAAGGAAGCGCTGCCTGCCCCGCAGGAAAGCATCCAGACGGCAAACGCCGGGTGGCCCGAATCGCCCGAGCAGCGCCGCGCGCGTCTGCGCGCCGACGCCACCGCGCACCAGAATGATCCGGCCTACCAGTCGGAGATCGTCGATGATGTGCAGACGGATCCGGCTTCGGTGAAGAAGGCGATGGAAGAGTCCGGCTCAAGCCATCCGCCGGCGTGGAAACCCGCCGATTCCGACAAGGGCCGCGCCGCCGAGATCCAGCGCCGCCTTGCCGACAGCAAGCAGGGCGATCCGAACACGCGCAAATACCTCAGCGAGCCGCCATTGGCCTACCGCACCGCCTCCGGTGCCGCGCCGCAGAACGAACTCGGCGAAGACGAGTACAAGAAGGAGCGCCGCCTCAAGGCAAAGGCCGAGGGCAAGAAGGGCGGCTGGTTCGACTGGTTGCCGTCGCTGTAGGAACAGTCGCGCCGCTGATCTTGCGGCCTTGGCTCAGTCTCGACGTCCCCTGAAAAAATCCTTCAGCAGCAGGCCTGCTTCGGTCTCGGCCATGCCCGGATAGATGTCGGGCGTGTGGTGGCAGGTCGGTGCAGCGAAGAAGCGCACACCGTTGACCACGGCGCCGCCCTTTTCGTCTGCGGCACCGAAATAGAGACGGCGCAGCCTGGCGAATGAGATTGCCCCGGCGCACATGGCGCAGGGCTCCAGCGTCACATAGAGATCGTGACCGGTGAGCCGCTCGCTCGAGAGTTTGCCGCAGGCTTCACGGATCACCAGCATTTCGGCGTGCGCCGTCGGGTCGGCAAGCTCGCGCGTGCGGTTGCCGGCACTGGCAATGACCGTGCCGCCATTGGCAATGACCGCGCCGACCGGCACTTCGCCGCGCAAGGCTGCCGCTTCGGCCTCTTTTAGCGCCAGCGCCATGAAATCCGGCCTCTTCAAGCGGTTTGTCTTCCCATTATATCCTCGCCACCCGGCGGTGATCCTGTTATGGAGCGCATCAACCTGAAAATCGGACTCGATTTTCAGGAATGATCATGCGCCAAATCAAAAATGCTACAGCATTCGTTGCGCGCCGAACGGATGCGCCACGCTGTAGCAGCGCAAACGGACAAAGGCCACATGGACGACAACGACAAGAAATCTCCGCGCAAAGGCGGCCCGGGCAGGAGTGGCCCGAAATCGGCAGGTGCACGTGGCCGCGACGCCGGCAAGGGCGGGAAGCCGTCCTTTGGTGCGAAAAAGCCCTATGCCCCACGCGGCGACCGGCCGGCAGCGGCTGAAGGCGAGCGCCCGAAGCGCGATTTCAAGAGCGGCGACAAGCCGTTCCGCAAGGGACCGCGCCCCGAAGGCAAGCCCTACGCCCCGCGTGGCGACCGCCCGATGGCGGCCGAGGGCGAACGCAAGCCGTATGAGAAGCGCGAAGGCCCACGCAAGCCCTACGCCCCGCGCGGCGACCGTCCGATGGCCGCCGAGGGCGAGCGCAAGCCGTATGAAAAGCGCGAAGGGCCGCGCAAGCCCTACGCCCCGCGTGGCGACCGCCCGATGGCGGCGGAAGGCGAGCGCAAGCCGTATGAAAAGCGCGAAGGGCCGCGCAAGGCCTACGCGCCACGTGGCGACCGCCCGATGGCGGCCGAGGGCGAACGCAAGCCGTATGAAAAGCGCGAAGGGCCGCGCAAGCCCTACGCGCCACGTGGCGACCGTCCGTTTTCTGCTTCGGCGGAGGGCGGCGAAAAGCGCTTCGACCGTCCCAAGCGTGATTTCGCAGATCGTCCGAAGCGGGATTTTGCCGACCGTCCAAAGCGAGACTTTGGAGGCGACAGACCCAAACGTGATTTCGGAGACCGGCCACAAGGCGCATCGGGCGGCGGCTTCAAGCCACGTCCGCGAACAACCGAAGCAACGGAAGAAGCCGGCGAGCGCATCGCCAAGCGTCTGGCACGTGCCGGGCTCGCCTCGCGCCGCGACGCCGAGGAGTTGATCGCCGCCGGCCGCGTCAAGGTCAATGGCCGGGTGCTGGCCTCGCCGGCGTTCAACGTCATGCCCAACGACATCATCCATCTCGACGGAATGGAAATCCCGCCGATCGAACGCACGCGGCTGTTCCTGTTCCACAAGCCGGCCGGCGTCGTCACCACCAACCGCGACCCCGAAGGCCGCAAGACCGTCTTCGACGTGCTGCCGGCCGAACTGCCGCGGCTGATGACCATCGGCCGGCTCGATATCAACACCGAAGGCCTGCTGCTGCTGACCAATGATGGCGGCCTGTCGCGCGTACTAGAACTGCCGGCCACCGGCTGGCTGCGCCGCTACCGCGTGCGCGTCCACGGCAAGGTCGAGGAAAGCGCGCTTGCCGGCCTGCGCGAAGGCATTGCCGTCGACGGCGTCTTCTACGGCGCCATCGAAGCCAGCCTTGATCGCGAGCAGGGGTCCAATGCCTGGCTGACGATCGGCCTGCGCGAGGGCAAGAACCGTGAGGTCAAGAACATCCTCGGCGCGCTTGGCCTCGACGTCACGCGGCTGATCCGCATCTCCTACGGCCCGTTCCAGCTCGAGGACCTCGCCGAGGGCCACGTGCTGGAAATCAAGGGCCGGGTGCTGCGCGACCAGCTTGGCGAGCGCCTGGTCGAGGAATCCGGTGCCAATTTCGACGCCGAGATAACAAAACCGTTTTCCAACCAGCCGGTGCGGCGTACCGAAGTCCGTGAGGCCGAGCCCGAACGGCCGAAATTTACGAGAGACGGCGAGCGGCGGCCGATCGGCGAGGGCGGGCTGATCAAGAACCGCAAACGCCGGGAAGGCAGCCGCGACGAGGCGCTCGGCAAACTGTCGACAAGCCCTGACAGGGGCGAGAGGCCAGAAAAGAGCTTCGGCGAACGCGGTCCGCGACCGGAGCGTGGCGGCTTCGGCGACAAGCCGCGTGGAAGTTTCGGCGACAAGCCGCGCGGCGGTTTCGGTGACAAGCCTCGTGGCGGCGGCAAGAAATCCGAACGCGAGCAGCGGCCGATCGAGCCGCCAGGCCAGCGCAAGGCCAATGTCTGGATGGCACCGGGAGCCCGGCCGATCGGCAAGGGCAGGGCGGAGGCCGATGCGGCCAAGGCGGCCGAGGCCAAGGCGCGAAAGGCCTCGTTCAAGCCGTCTTATGGCAAGCCCGCCGGCAAACCAGGCGACGCAAAGCCATTCGGCAAGCCGCGTGGCGAGCGTCCAGGAGGTGGCGGTGAGCGGCCGCGTGGCCCCAAGGGCCCCCGGACAAGATGAGAATCGTCGGCGGTGAGTTTCGCGGGCGTCCGTTGGCGACGCCCCGCAGCGGCGCCATCCGCCCGACGAGCGACCGCACCCGCGAGGCCGTCTTCAATGTTCTGGCGCATCGCTTTGCCGGGCAACTGGAGCGCGCGCGCGTGCTCGACCTGTTCGCCGGCACCGGCGCGCTTGGTCTGGAGGCCCTGTCGCGCGGTGCATCCTATGGCGTGTTCATCGAGGAATCGGCGGAGGGCCGTGGCCTGATCCGCGACAACGTCGAGGCCTTCGGCCTGACCGGACGCACCAAGATCTTCCGCCGCGATGCAACGGGCCTTGGCGAGGCGGGCACGCTGGCGCCGTTCGGTCTCGTCTTCGCCGATCCGCCCTATGGCAAGGGCCTTGGCGAGCGCGCGCTGCGGTCGGCCATGGCCGGCGGCTGGCTGCGCCCAGGGGCGCTCTGCGTGATCGAGGAGACGGCGTCGGTTCTATTCGAGCCGGGCCCGGGCTTTTCCGTGCTTGATGAGCGCAACTACGGCGAGACCGTCATCCGCTTCATCGAAGCTGCCTGACAGGCCTCTTTCAGCAGTGGCCTCTTTGCCGCCGCCTTTGCCGTCAACATGACCAACAATTCACTTTGCTTGTCGCCAGCGCCTTGCCTATCGTCGCTGCATGAAACCGGAGCCATCGATGACATCCAGGACTGAGTGGCTGAGGGCAACGCTGCTGGCGACGTCGCTGGCTTTGTTCATGACCGACCCTGTCCTGGCGGACAACGCCGTATTGCCAGACACTGTGCCGGCCGAGTTCAAGGTCACGGACTTCCTGCTCGACAACGGCATGGAAGTGGTCGTCATTCCCGACCATCGCGCGCCGATCGTCACCCATATGGTCTGGTACAAAATCGGCAGCGCCGACGAGCCGCCGGGCAAATCCGGCATCGCTCATTTCTTCGAGCATCTGATGTTCAAGGCGACGGCCCATCACGAAGCCGGCGAGTTCGACCGCGCCGTCTCCGACATTGGCGGCTCCAACAACGCCTTCACCTCCTACGACTACACCGCTTTCCACGAGACGGTGGCGCCGTCGGATCTTGAGCTGATGATGAGCTTCGAGGCTGACCGCATGCGCAACCTCATCCTCACCGACGACGTCATCAATACCGAGCGCGATGTGATCCTGGAGGAGCGCCGCTCGCGCATCGACAACAATCCGCAGGCCGTGCTCGACGAGGAGGTCGATGCCACACTGTGGCAGAACCAGCCCTATCGCATTCCGGTTATTGGCTGGATGCAGGAGATGGAACAGCTGAACCGCACCGACGCCGCCGCCTTCTACAACAAATATTACCGGCCCAATAACGTCGTGCTGATCGTGGCCGGCGACGTCCAACCGGAAACGGTGAAGGCGCTGGCCGAAAAGACCTATGGCAAGGTTGCCCGCGGGCCGGATCTGCCGCCGCGCGTCCGCCCGGTCGAGCCGGAGCAGAACACCAGGCGCACCGTGACGCTCTCCGACGCCCGCGTCAGCGTGCCGAGTTTCTCGACGCAATGGGTCGTGCCCTCCTATCACACCGCCAAGCCTGGCGAGGCCGAAGCGCTCGATCTGCTTGCCGAGATCCTTGGCGGCGGAAACCGCAGCCGGCTTTACCAGGCGCTCGTCATCAAGCAGGGCATCGCTTCCAGCGCCGGCGCGTATTTCCAGGGCACCATGCTCGACGACACCAATTTCACCGTCTACGGCGCGCCGCGCGGCGACGCCAAGCTGGCCGACGTCGAAGCCGCGGTCGATGCCGAGGTGGCGCGCATCGCCAGCGACGGCGTGACCCCGGATGAGCTCGAAAAAGCCAAGGACCGCTATGTCAGGTCAATGATCTTTGCCCGCGACAAGCAGGACTCCATGGCCAATATCTATGGTTCGACACTCGCCACCGGCGGCAATGTCCAGGACGTGCAGCAATGGCCGGACCGCATCCGCAAGGTCACCACCGACGAGGTCAAGGCCGTTGCCGCGCGCTATCTGGTGCTGGCCCGCTCGACCACCGGTTATCTCTTGCCGCAGCAACAGGCGGGGAATTGATGATGATGAACGAGTTTAGCGGCGCGTTGACTTCTCCCCGCGAGGCTCCCCCTTCTCCCCTTGCGAGGGGAGAAGGGAAGGCCCTGCATGCCATCGCAACCCTATTCCTCTCCATCCTCTTCCTAATCCTGCCGGCGCTTGCCGCCCACGCCATGGACATCCAGTCCGTCACCTCGCCGAAGGGCGTCACGGCCTGGCTGGTGGAGGACTATTCCGTGCCGGTCGTCGCCGTCCGTTTCGTCTTCGGCGGCGGCTCGACGCAGGATCCGGTGGGGAAGGAAGGCCTGGCCAATCTGATGACCGGCCTGTTCGATGAGGGCGCCGGCCCGCTCGATTCGGAAGCCTTCCAGATCAAGCTCGACGATGCCGGCGCCGAAATGAGCTTTGACGCGACCCGCGACGGCATCTACGGCTCCATGCGCATGCTGGCCGAACAGCGCGACGAAGCCTTCGACCTGTTGCGGCTGGCGGTCAATGAGCCGCGCTTCGACCAGGCGCCGATCGATCGCATCCGCGCCCAGGTCCTGTCCGGCATCATCGCCAACGAGAACGACCCGGACACGGTGGCGCAGAATCGATGGGCGCGCGCCGTCTATGGCGACCACCCCTATTCGCGCTCCGACCAGGGCACCAGGCAGAGCATCGCCGCCATCACCCAGGCCGACCTTGAGGCCCTGCACAAGGCGGTGTTCGCGCGCGGCGGCCTGCATGTCGCCGTGGTCGGCGCCATCGATGCCGAGACGCTGAAGAAGAAGCTCGACATGGTGTTCGGCGATCTGCCGCCAAACCAGGCGATCGCCCCTGTCGCCGATATCGAGCCCAGGCTGGCGCAGCATATCGAGGTCAATTACGACCTGCCGCAGACCTCGCTGCAGCTCGCCTGGCCAGGCGTGAAGCGCAAGTCGGCGGATTTCTTCCCGGCCGCGCTGATGAATGAAATTCTTGGCGGCGGCACCTTCACCTCGCGCCTGTTCCAGGAGGTGCGCGAAAAGCGCGGACTGGCCTACAGCGTCAATTCCTCGCTGGTGAACCAGGACCACGCCGACGCGCTGATCGTCACCACCGGAACGCGTTCCGACCGCGCCGCCGAGACGCTCGGCATCGTACGCGACGTCGTCAAGCGGTTGGCGCAGGACGGCCCGACCGAGGCCGAACTGGCGGCGACCAAGAAATATCTGATCGGCGCCTATGCCATCAGCAATCTGGATTCGTCGAGTGCCATCGCCGCGACGCTGGTCGAGTTGCAGCTCGACGATCTCGGCATCGACTACATGCAGCGCCGTACCGGCTATATCAACGCGGTGACGCTCGATCAGGTCAAGGCGGAGGCGAAGAAGCTGCTGACCGCCGAGCCGACCATCATGGTGGTCGGACCGCCGCTGGCGGGAGCCGGCAAGGGATGAGCCCGACTTTCGGCATAGCTTTCGGCGGCGGCGGCGCGCGCGGCCTGGCGCATATCCATGTCATCGAGGCTCTGAACGAACTCGGCATCAAGCCGGTGGCGATAGCCGGCTCCTCGATCGGCGCCGTCATGGGCGCCGGCATGGCCTCGGGCATGACCGGCAAGGACATGCACGACTATGCCCGCTCGATCCTCGGCCGGCGCGCCCAGGTGGCGAGCCGCATGTGGCGGGCACGGCCAGGCACGATCGCGGAAGCCATGCAAAACGGCATCCGGGTCAGCCAGTTCAATGTCGAGCGCATCCTCAAGGCCTTTTTGCCCGAAGCCATTCCCGAAACCTTCGCCGAATTGAAAATCCCGCTGAAGGTGACAGCGACGGACTATTTCGGCCACAAGCTCGCCGTGTTCGACGATGGCGACCTGCACTCGGCCCTTGCCGCCTCGGCCGCCATCCCCGCCGTCTTCCGCCCGGTGATGCGTGACGGCAGACTGCTGATCGACGGCGGCATCTACAACCCCGTGCCGTTCGATCTGATCGAGAAGGATGCCGACATCATCATCGGCGTCGACGTGGTCGGCGCGCCGGAAGAGGCCGACCGAAAACAGCCGACCTCCGTCGACCTGATGTTCGGCGCCACGCAGCTGATGATGCAGTCGATCATCGCCAACAAGCTGAAACAATGCCAGCCCGATATACTGGTCCGCCCGGCGGTGTCCAAATACCGGGTGCTCGATTTCCTGAAGATCGATGCCTTGATGAACGAGACCGTTGAAATCAAGGATCGGCTGAAGCGGGAGGTGGCGAGGGTGGTGGAAGAGCGAGCCGGCAAACGCAAGGGCAGGAAACCGGCGGCCGAGTGAGTTGGTTCCGGGAGCTTCGGTGACCTGGCTCTAGATGCGGGAAACCCTGAGGTGGCCCAGCGCCGTTTGGTCGGGTGGCCTCACAATGTCGGTCGTTCCCTTGCTCTTTGGCTCGATATCCGCAACAGCATGTTTCGATTCAAAACCTTGATGCCTCGAAAGATCGACCATGAACCGTCTCTACACAGATCTCCTTATCAAGATCATTGCCAACACAATTTATGGCTCCGGTTCGCAGGTGATCGATCCCGCGCAAATGGGAGAGTCGACCCCCTTCAATCGCGAGGATCGCCTCCAGGGTCGCGATTGGCCGACGGTTGCTCATTCGATGGCAGGCATCAAGCGCTTGTCGAATGTGCGAGACCTCGTCCAAAGGGTCATCGATGAGAACGTGCCTGGGGATTTCATCGAGACCGGGGTCCGGCGCGGTGGCTGCTGTATTCTCATGAAGGGGGTGCTGGCCGCCAACGAGGTCACCGACAGGAAAGTCTATGTCGCCGACTCCTTTGACGGTTTGCCACAGCCGGACGCCGAAAACTATCCGGCTTTGGCAGTGGTGGATACGATCATTCATGGATCATCGAAGCGGGTAGACGTTTTGCAAACATGGAGTTTGCCGAGATCGAGGCAAACTTTGGCGAAGCGCTTTGCCTTGTTGCAAATGAATGGGAGCCGGTGTTTGCGCGGCTCAAGGCGAACCTCGTTGGCAAAGGGAGAGGGCAACCACAATCAAAATTTCTACAGCCGGCGGATTGCGAAGCTGAGGAGGCTACGATGGGCGGGTTCTTGCATCAGTATTTTTTGAACAACAGCGGCAAGGAAATATACAAATGGCTGCACTATTTCGACATTTACGAACGCCACTTCGAGCGGTTCAGAAATAGAAAGCCAGTCGTCGTTGAAGTCGGCGTGTACAAAGGAGGCTCGCTCGAAATGTGGCGAGCCTATTTCGGCGAGGGCGCGCAAATTGTCGGGATCGATATCGACCCAGCCTGCAAGGTGCACGAGTCGGAGCAGGTTGAGGTTTTCATTGGCAGCCAGGACGACCCTGAACTCCTCGATCGCATAGTCGAGAAATATGGACCTATCGACATCGTGGTCGATGACGGCAGCCATATGATGGATCACGTCATCGCGACATTCGAGCATCTTTACCAACACGTGCAGCCGAACGGTGTCTACTTGGTCGAGGACACGCATACGAGTTATTGGGACGCCTACGGCGGCGGACTCCGCAGGCCAGGTTCGTTCATGGAATTCGCCAAGGGGAAGCTCGACGAGATAAACGCACACCACTCGCGCGGCGCGTTGCCGGCGAACGCGTTCACCAATTCGACGGACTCGATCTGTGTCTATGACAGCATTGTCGTCTTTGAGAAACGGCCGCAGGGCAAACGCCAAACCTTGATAACCGGCAGGGAATAAATCCAACCCAGCCGTCCCGTTCCGAGAACAACAGAGATACTTTCAAGCAAAGCAATCAATCGGCGCTAAAAGGGGTCTGAGAAAACGCCGGCCGCCGGTACCTGATCAAAAACTTCCCCTCAGTCCTTCGCCCGCTCCACATAGGACCCATCGGCCGTCATCACCACCACGCGGGTGCCGGGCGCGATGTGGGGCGGCACGGTGGTGCGCACGCCGTTGGAGAGCACGGCCGGCTTGTAGGAGGACGATGCCGTCTGGCCCTTGGTGGTCGGCTCGGTCTCGACCACTTCGAAGGTGGCGCGCTGCGGTAGCACCAGGGAGATCGCGATGCCGTTGAACTGGGACACCTGCACCGGCATGCCTTCCTTCAGATAAGGCGCCGCATCACCGACCACCGCTTCCGACACCGCCACCTGGTCGTAGGTTTCCGGGTTCATGAAGTGATAGCCTTCGCCGTCGGCGTAGAGGAAGGTGTGCTCGCGCTCCTCGACATAGGCGCGCTCCACCTGTTCGGTGGTGCGGTAGCGCTCCGACACCTTCACCCCGTCGCCGATGCGGCGCATGTCGAGCTGCGTCACGGGCGTGCCCTTGCCTGGGTGGATGTTTTCGGCAAAGAGGATCACATAAAGCTTGCCGTCCTTGTCGACGACATTGCCTTTGCGGAGCGAACTGGCGATGACTTTCACCACGGTTTTAAATCCTGCGAGGTTTGACTGGCGTTTGCCGGCTTGTGCGGCGCTGGATGGGGGCCTAGCGCATCTTGGCGCGAACCGCCAGCCCCCCAATGCGAACTGGCCCGGGGCGAACTGGCATGGGGCGAACTGACATGGGGCGCACCTGCATGCCTTCAATCCGCTCATGACCGCCGCGTCGCCCTGGTGGACGCCGCATGTCCATGCCGACCGCCGTCCGCGCCTGATGCTGCGCAACGGGCTCACGGTTGCCCTGCGCGACTGGTTCGCCCGCAACGACTTCATCGAGGTGGAGACGGCCGCGCTGCAGGTCTCGCCCGGCAACGAGGCGCATCTGGCGGCTTTCGCCACGGAGGCGGTCGGGCCGGATGGCGCCCGATCGCCGCTTTATCTCCACACCTCGCCGGAATTCGCCTGCAAGAAGCTGCTCGCCGCGGGCGAACAGCGCATTTTCAGCCTGGGTCCGGTCTACCGCAATCGTGAGCGCGGCCCCTTGCATCATCCCGAATTCACCATGCTCGAATGGTACCGGGTCGGCGAGACCTATGAGAGCCTGATGCGCGATTGCGCAGCGCTGCTGGCGTTGGCCGCGACGAGGGCAGGAGCCGCGCGCTTTTCTTTCCGGGGCCGCGACTGCGATCCGTTTGCCGAACCGGAGCGGTTGACCGTGGCGGATGCCTTCAGCCGCCATGCCGGCATCGATCTGCTGGCCACGGTCGCCGTCGATGGCGGCACGGACCGCGACGCGCTTCATGCCGCACTGATCCAGGCCGGCTTGCGCACCGCGCCCGACGACAGCTGGGCGGATTTGTTCAGCCGCGTGATGGTGGAAAAGATCGAGCCGCTCCTCGGGCAGGGGCGGGCGACCATCCTGTGCGAATATCCGGTCGCCGAGGCGGCGCTCGCCCGGCCGAGCCCCGGAGATCCACGCGTCGCCGAACGTTTCGAGCTCTATTGCTGCGGGGTCGAGCTCGCCAACGGCTTTGGCGAGTTGACCGACGTGGCCGAGCAGCGCCGGCGCTTCATCATGGAGATGGACGAGAAAGAGCGCGTCTATGGCGAGCGCTACCCGCTGGACGAGGATTTTCTAGCGGCCCTTGCCATCATGCCGCAGGCCAGCGGCATCGCGCTCGGCTTCGACCGGCTCGTGATGCTGGCGACCGGCGCTCACAAGATCGAGGACGTGATCTGGACGCCGGTCGCGGCATCTTGAACGACAGGCTGCTGCCCCTCTGACTTCAATGCGCGAAAACCTGCTCGATCGAGTGAAAGCCCTTGAATTCCAGGGCGTTGCCCGAGGGGTCGCGGATAAACAATGTCGCCTGTTCGCCGGGCTCGCCCTTGAAACGCACCATTGGCCGCTCCAGCCAGTCTATGTCGTCGCGCGCTTCCAGCCGAGTGGCAAGGCGCTGCCAGTCGTCCATCATGAGCACAGCGCCAAAATGCGGGATCGGCACGGTGATACCGTCGACCTTGCCGTCACTGGCGGCTTGCGCGGGGCGCAGATGCGCCGACATCTGGTGGCCGTAAAGGTCGAAATCGACCCAGGTCGCTGACGAGCGGCCGATCGCGCAGCCCAGCACCTCGCCATAGAAAGTTCGGGTTTCATCGAGATCACGAACCGGAAAGGCAAGATGGAAAGGCGTCATGGCGAAGGCTCCAGATAGGCAAAAACCGCGACGTCCGCTCTTTGCGGGCGCTTCGATGGCGGTTTGGTCGCGACATCCTGATTGCCCTTCTGCCATTGCACAAGCGGCATTGGAACAATAGATGGTGCGGCAGCACCTGCCTTCCGGACAGGCTGAAGAAACAGGATCAAGTGCATGACCGACAAGCTGGACGCCGCGAAATTGACGGACCGCGTCGCGGCCCTGGTCGAGGCCGCCAAACGCGCCGGCGCCGATGCCGCGGACGCCGTCGCGGTGCGCGGCCGATCGACCGGCGTCTCGGTGCGGCTTGGCAAGGTCGAAAACACCGAGGCTTCCGAGGGCGACGATGTTTCGCTGCGGGTCTTCGTCGGCCAGCGTGTGGCCAGCGTATCGGCGACCGCCGCGTCCGATCCGAAGGCGCTTGCCGAGCGTGCCGTCGCCATGGCCAAGGTGTCTCCCGAGGATCCCTACCAGGGTCTTGCCGACCCTGCGCTGCTCGCCAGGCAGACGCGCGATCTGGACCTGTTCGACGCGACCGAAGTGTCGGCCGACCAGTTGAAGGAAGCCGCGCTTGCCGCCGAAGCGGCGGCTCTCGCCGTCAAGGGCGTGACCAATTCGTCGGGCAGCAATGCCAGCGCCGGGCTTGGCGGGCTGGTTCTGGCCACCTCGCACGGTTTTCTCGGCCACTATGTCGGCTCGCGTTTTGCGCGCTCGGCCAGCGTGATCGCCGGCGAGGGCACCGGCATGGAGCGCGACTATGAATTCTCCTCGCGCCAGCATTTTGCCGATCTCGACGCACCCGAGGACATCGGCCGCAAGGCCGGTGAACGGGCGGTGCGCCGCCTTGGCGCGCGCAAGGCGGCGACCGGACCCGTCGACGTGGTGTTCGACCCGCGCGTCGCCCGCGGCATTGCCGGCCATATCGCCGGCGCCATCAACGGCGCTTCCGTCGCCCGCAAGACCTCGTTCCTGCGCGACATGATGGGCAAGCAGGTGGCCGCTGCCGCCATCACCGTCACCGATGACCCGCTGCGGCGTCGTGGCCAGGCCTCGCGCCCATTCGATGGCGAAGGCATCGAGGGCGAGAAGCTCCTGATAATTGAAAAGGGTGTCCTCAACCACTGGTTCCTGTCGACATCAGCGGCACGGGAGCTAGGCCTCGTCACCAACGGTCGCGGCGCACGCGGCGGTTCCTCCGTCTCGCCGTCATCGACGAACCTTGCCATCGAGGCGGGTGAGCGCTCGCCGGAAGACCTGATCGGCTCGCTCAAGACCGGCTTCTACGTCACCGAAGTGTTTGGCCAGGGTGTCGACATGCTCACCGGCGAATACAGCCGCGGCGCCTCCGGCTTCTGGATCGAAAATGGCGCGCTTGCCTATCCGGTCGCCGAAGTCACCATCGCCTCGAACCTGAAGACGATGTTCCTCAACATGGTGCCAGCGAATGACCTCGACCGAAATTTCGGTACTGCCGCCCCGACACTCCTGATCGAAGGCATGACCCTTGCCGGAGCATGACCTGACCACTGCCGGTGCCGATCAGGACCTGCCGCTGCTGCGCGACGCCGCCCGCGAGGCCGGTCTTATCGCGATGCGCTACTTCGGCAACAATCCGCAGGTCTGGATGAAGGGCGGTACCTCGCCGGTCAGCGAAGCCGATCATGCCGCCGATGCGTATCTGCGCCAGACGCTGCTTGCGGCACGGCCGGATTATGGCTGGCTGTCGGAAGAGACGACCGACGATCCGGCACGGCTTTCGGCGCGCCGCACCTTCGTTGTCGACCCGATCGACGGCACGCGCGGCTTCCTCGAAGGCCAGCCCACATGGTGCGTCAGCGTTGCCGTCGTTGAGCTTGGCCGCACGCTCGCCGGCGTGCTCGAATGTCCGGCCATGGATGAGACCTACTGGGCGCTACCCGGCCAGGGCGCCTTCCGCAACGACATGCGCATCGCGGTACGCAAGCCTGAGGACAAGGCTGAAATTTCAGGGTTGAAGCAGTTGATCGACATGGTGCCTGCCGGCTGGCAGCAGCGGCTGCAGCGGGCACCCTACATCCCCTCGCTCGCCTACCGCCTGGCGATGATCGCCAACGGGACGCTCGACGCAACGTTCGTCAAGCCGAACGCGCATGATTGGGACATCGCCGCCGCCGATCTTATCCTGCGCGAAGCGGGCGGCCAGCTGCTCGACCCGAATGGCCGGGCGCCGCTCTATGCCGGCGAGGTGATCCGTCACGGCGCGCTCGCCGCCGGCAGCGGGGACCTGCTGGCGGTGCTTGTCGATGTCATCGCCGGGCTGGATTGCTGAAAGCATTTTCGAAGGTTCCAAAGTCGGCGGCTTTGGTCTAGACCTGTGACAAACTCACGATATGTGAAGGACCGACATGGCCGCGGAAGACGGAAAGAAACAGCTTTTGCATCTGGTGTTCGGCGGCGAACTCAAGAAGCTTGGCGGCACCGAGTTCCGCGATCTCGACGCGCTCGACATCGTTGGTGTCTATCCCGACTATCAATCCGCGCACACCGCGTGGAAAGCCAAGGCACAAGCCAGCGTGGACAATGCCCATATGCGTTATTTCGTCGTTCATCTGCACCGTCTGCTGGATCCCGATAGCAAGGTCATCGGTTGAGTTCGATGGAGCGTGATCTGGCGAAAGAGCCAGCCAGCGAGGCCGCGCCCACGGGCAGGGGCGGCAGCCGCACGACCAAGGCCTTCTGGCGCAGGATTCGCGAGCCGCTCGCGCAATCCCGATTCGTCAAGAACGCCATTGCCAGCCTGCTCGCGCAGTTCGTGCGGCTGGTTCGCCTGACCAGCCCCCTGGTCGCCGGATCGGCCCGCTTTGCGGGCGGCGCCTATGCCGAGTTCGAGCCGGGGATCATCGCTCTGTGGCATGGCCAGCATCTTTTGACGCCAGCCTATTACCCCAAGCGCAAGCCGCTGGTCGCCATGGTGTCGCGCAGCGCCGATGCCGAACTCAACGCCCTGATGCTGGAGAAATTCGGCATCGAGGCGGTGCGCGGTTCGGGCGGGCGCGAGAATGCCAGGCATCTCGACAAGGGCGGGGCCAAGGCCCTCATCGCCCTCAAAAAGTCGCTCACCGCAGGCAAGAACGTCGCCATGATCGCAGACATTCCCCACGGTACCCCGCGCGATGCAGGGCTCGGTATCGTTCTTTTGGCTCGCCTCTCCGGCCGGCCGCTGCTGCCCGTCGCCATCGCCACCAGCCGCCGCAAGGTGCTGGAAAAGAGCTGGGATAAAACCACCATCAACCTGCCCTTCGGCCGCTCCGCAGTGACCATCGGCACGCCGATCTTTGTGGCGGCGGATGCCGACGATGCCGAAATGGAGCGCAAGCGCCAGGAAGTGACGGCCGCCCTCAACGCCGCGACCGCCGAGGCCTACCGTCTCGTGGATGGTCCGCGGTGAGCGGCCGCTGGGCACGTACCATGCTGTCGGCATACCGTTTTGCCGGCGCAGCCGCCTATCCCCTGGTCGGACCCTATGTCGCCTGGCGCACCTCGCGCGGCAAGGAAGACCGCAACCGAAGGCGCGAACGCTATGGCGTCGCCGGCCGCCCGCGCCCCGAGGGGCCGGTGATCTGGATCCATGCCGCGAGCGTCGGCGAGACCTTGGCCGTCGTGCCGCTGGTCGAAAGCATCCTCGACTATGGCGTCAACATCGTGCTGACGACCGGCACGGTGACCTCCGCCCAGGTCGTGGACGAGCGGCTCGGCGACCGCATCATCCACCAATATGTGCCGCTCGATCTGAAGCCGGCGGTCAGCCGCTTCCTCGATCACTGGAAACCTGATCTGGCGATCATCGCCGAATCCGAGATCTGGCCGATGACCATCCTCGAACTCGGTGCGCGCCACGTGCCGCAGGTGCTGGTCAATGGCCGGCTTTCCGATCGCTCGTTCACCTCGTGGAAAAAGCGGGCCAACATCGCCGAGGCGCTGTTCGAGAATCTGGCCCATGTCGTTGCCCAGTCCGACGTCGACGGCGAGCGTTTTCGCGCGCTCGGCGCCCGGCCGGTCACGGTGTCGGGCAATCTCAAGGTCGACACCAACCCGCCGCCGGTCGACCAACGGGCGCTCGCCACTTTGCAGCGGCAGATCGGCGATCGCCCGACCTGGGCGGCGATCTCGACCCATGATGGCGAGGAAGTGGTCGCGTCGGAAGTCCACGCGACCCTGCACAAGCGTCACCACGGCCTTCTGACAATCGTCGTCCCGCGCCATCCCGATCGGGCCGAAGCCCTTGCCGCGCAGATTTCCGGCATGGGGCTGAAGGTCGCGCGGCGCAGCAGGGGCGATCGCATCGGTCCCGACACCGATATCCTGCTTGGCGATACGATCGGGGAAATGGGCTTGTACCTCCGGTTGACCGAAATCGCTTTCGTTGGCCGTTCGCTGACCTCCGAAGGCGGCCAGAACCCGCTCGAGCCGGCCATGCTCGACACGGCGGTTCTCGCCGGGCGCAACGTGCAGAATTTTCGCGAGGCCTATCAGCGCCTGCTCGACAGCGGTGGCGCCAAGCTGGTGCGCGACCGCGACATGCTGGCTGGCGCCGTCAATTTCCTCCTGACCAACGAAGTGGCTCGCCACGAGATGATGGCGGCGGGAATCGCGACTGTCGATGAGATGCGCGGCGCGCTGGCACGCACGCTCAAATCGCTCGAACCCTATATCCAGCCGCTGGTGGTCAAGGCGCGCCTGAAGGGCGCGAACGGGCGTTAGCGTGGCCTCGGAAGCACCACCATTCTGGTGGGAAGAGCCGGACTGGAAAGTCTTGGCGCTATCGCCGCTGTCCGCTGTCTACGCGCTCGTCGCCGGTCGCGGCATGCGGCGGGCCCGGCGCGAGAAGATCCAGGCGCCGGTTTTGTGCGTCGGCAATTTCACCGTTGGCGGCACCGGTAAGACGCCGGTGGCGATCGCGCTCGCCCAACAGGCCAGGCGCATGCGATTGAAGCCCGGTTTCCTGTCGCGCGGCCATGGCGGTTCCTTCGCCGAACCGCATGTCGTCGATATCAGTCATGACAGCGCCAAGCACGTCGGCGACGAGCCGCTTCTGTTGGCTGAACATGCCCCGGTTGCAGTGACGCCGAACCGTGCCGCCGGCGCCCGGCTGCTGCTGGACAAACACGGTTGCGATTTCCTGATCATGGACGACGGCTTCCAGAGCGCTCGCATCCACATCGATTATGCACTGGTCGTGGTCGATGCCCGCTACGGGATCGGCAATGGCCGCGTCATCCCGGGCGGTCCGCTCAGGGCCAAAATCGTCGACCAGCTGGTCTTCACCAGCGGGCTGCTGAAGATGGGCGAGGGCACCGCCGCCGATGCCGTGGTCCGCCGGGCCGCGCGTGCCGGCCGGCCGATCTTCGAGGCCCACACGGAGCCGAGCAGCAAGGCAGGGCTTTCCGGAAAGCGGTTTCTGGCCTTTGCCGGCATCGGTCATCCCGAAAAGTTCTTCGACACGGTGCGCGAGGCCGGCGGCGAAGTGATCCTTTCCAGGCCCTTTCCGGACCACCACTTCTACGCAGAGGACGAGCTTGCCGAACTGGCCGCGACGGCGCGGGCCGAAGGCCTTGGCCTGATCACCACCGCCAAGGACGCCGCCCGGTTGCGCCATGGCGCCTCGCAGGATTTTCTCGACCGTCTCGACGTGCTGGAAATCGACACGGTGTTCGAGCTCGACCACGTTCCCGAACGCGTCATCGAGGAAACGCTCGATGCCTGGCGGCAGCGCAAGCTGAGAGGCTAACCCCGCTTACGCAGTTCCGGATGCACCTCGATTTCGCGGCGCAGCGAAGCGGCGGCGTTCACATAGGGCTCCTGCCGGGCAACGCTCCAGTATTTCAGCTCGTCCAATGGGATGTTTTCGCCCGTCACCGCGCAACGTACGAACGATCCGGGGCTGGTGACCTGGAAATCGCCATCGAGGTAGCGGATGCGGGCTTCCTTGCCGCCAGGGCCTTCGAAACGGTTCATCATGCAATGGCACTTGAGTTCATCGGGATTCAATCGCCATAAATCGTGGGCAAGGTCAAGCTTGGCGCAATGCTCATGTAATATTGCCCTTTGGCACAATGGTTGTCAGGAAGCGCCATGGACATCGCCAATGCAAGCATGCCGTCTTTGCTGAAAGAAGCACTCACGCCCCAGCCGGTGCCTTCGCCCAAGGCCGACCCGGCGACCGCGGCTCTGGTCAAGGTGCTCGTCCAGCCGCCGGCGCCCGCGATGGTGCAATCGGCGCAGTTCGCCGCCCAGGCGCTGCAAGGCTCGCTGCCGCGACCGGCCGCTCAGACCTCGCAACGCCTGTCATCCTCCGAGATCGAGGATGCTTACCGGGCCGTCATGGAACCTGAAGCCGTCACCCACCATGCACCGCCACGAGCCTTGACGGGTGGGGCAGGGACGGACACCGATCAGGGTTCGCGCGGCTTCGCCCCGCCGGAGACGACGTCCACGGACAGCACACCCAAACTGGCGGCGGCCTCGGCCACATTTTCGCCGGCGGTCGCTTCCGCCGCGGTGCTGGTCGCGGCCAACGCCAACGCGCCGCAACCGCGCGGCGCCTCCATCCGTCCGGCGGGCCATGCTCCGCGATCCGAGCCAGCTGCGTCGTCGCTGTGGACGATATCGATCGTGACGGCCATCGTCTCGGCCGCGACCACCATGATTGTGCTTTTTCTGTTTCGTTGAGAGGCATCGCGCGATTTCCGACCGCGACCGTCACGCATTGTCTCCGAGAGGCGTCGCAGCCTAATTGTCATCCTGCAGGAAAGCTTCCAGCCTTGCCGAAGCAAGCCCGGCCTGTTCGGCAATGCGCCTGGCGAGATCGGCGGCAGCCGCGCGCGGTCGGCCGACCGGACGATCCAGCCAGTAGGAAACGGGATTGAGCGCGGTGCGATCGTCGACGGCGACGAGGCGCCCCGATCCTATCTGGTGCTCGGTGAGCGGCGGCCGCGCCAGCGCGATGCCGAGACCATGGGCTGCGGCATCGAGCACCAGATTGTAGTCCTCGAAGCGGCGGTCTTGCGGGCGCGGCCGGTAATCCATGTCCTGCGCGGCGAACCAAGCGCGCCAGCCCGAAGCGTCGGAATCGTTGATCAGCGGGAATTTGAGCAACCGGGCCGGGTCGCCACCGCCGATCTCTCGTGCGAGGCCCGGCGAGGCGATCGGGAAGAGATGTTCTTCGAACAGTTGCACCGAGACACGGCCCGGGATGCGGCCACGACCGCAGCGGACCGACAGATCGATGCCTTCGTCGGCGAGATCGGCCTGACGATTGTCGACGTCGAGCACGATGCGCAGGCGGGTAGGGTCGTTTTCCAGCGTTGCCATGCGTGGCATCAGCCACAAGCCGCTCACCGATGGAATGAGGCCAGGCGCACCACGGCGGTGCCGCGCGGCTCCACCCACCGATCCGAATTGACCGATATCAGCGCGAAGGCTTCGGTGGTCCTGAGATGCAGGCGATTGCCTTCGTTGGTCAGCGACACGCCGCGCGCGCCGCGTTCGAAAACCTTCAGTCCAAGCCAGTCCTCGAGCTTGGCGATCTGCCGGCTGACGGCGCCATGGGTGAGGTTGAGTTTTTCAGCGGCGGCCGAAAAGCTTCCCGTGCGGGCCGCCGCGTCGAAGGCGCGCAATGTCTCCAGCGGCAGCATATTGTTCGAGCTGTGATCCATGCTCACAGGTGACCCTCGATTTGGTCGTTTGTCAATTGACCTGAAAGGGCGTTTTCTGCTGCCGAGACTGAAGAATCCAAGGGCAATGAGATGAGCGCAACCACAGGCACGTTGAATTCAACACAGCGGATGGACACCACGGCCGCCATCGCCGTGGCGCTGACGGTGATCGGCTGGGCCTCCGCCTTCCCGGCGATCCGGGCCGGGCTCGCCGCTTTCCAGCCGTTGGAGCTTGGCGCCCTGCGCTTTGCCATAGCCGCCGCGCCGGCTGCCATCTTCCTTGCCGTCAAGCGTCCGGCGCTGCCCAGGATCGGCGATTTCTGGCGCTTCGCCTTCGGCGGCGCCATTTTCGTCGCGCTCTACACGGCGATGCTCAATTTCGGCGAGCAGACCGTCTCGGCCGGAGCAGCCGGCTTCATCATCAATGTCAGTCCCATCTTCACCGCCATCATGGCGATGGCGCTGCTTGGCGAGCGCTTCTCAGGCCTGGCCTGGATCGGTCCCGTCATTTCCTTCGCCGGCATCGGCATCATCGCCATCGCCGACGGGCATGGCCTGCATTTCAATGCCGGCGCGCTGCTGGTGCTTGGTTCGGCACTCTGCTCGGCCGTCAACACCATCGTCCAGAAGCCGCTGTTTGCCCGTCACCATCCGCTGACCATCGCGGCGTCCAACATGGTGCTCGGCGCGCTCTGCCTGGCGCCCTTCCTGCCCGCTGCTCTGCAGCAGGCCGCCGTCGCGAACACCGCCGGCCTTGGCGCCGTCATCTATCTCGGCATCGTGCCGAGCCTGATCGCCTATGCGGCCTGGGCGACCGCGCTGTCGCGTCTGCCGGCGGCGCGTGCCTCGAACTTCTTGTACCTGGTCTCGCCGATGTCGGCACTGATCGGCTTCTTCTGGCTGGGCGAGGTGCCGACGCTGCTCGGCATTCTCGGCGGCGCGCTGGCGCTCGGCGGCGTTATCGTGGTGAATTTGAAACGGTAATTCAAAAGGTTGCGGTCTTTCCCTGACTTATCAGGAACCACGGATTTCAGTTGACGGCTGCCGCAACGCAAGGCAACTGTCACGCAGTCTTGGCGGATTGTCGTCGCGGAGCGCAGCGGGGTTGGGATGGGAAGACGTTTTATCTCAACGGTCGTTTGCTTGTTGCTGCTCAACGCAAAAGCCATTGCGGGTTGGTACCACGTGGAAAACTACGAGGGTTTCCTCGGGTCATCTCCTATCCATTTCTCCATCCAGACATATGACAGCTTAGGCAGCGCGCCAGAGGTCAATGGAAGCTACTTCTACGACGCGAAGCAAATCCCGATTGCGCTGTATGGCACGGTCAGCGGCACCAGGTTCGTGCTTTGCGAGATTTCAGACGATAAGGAGCTTTATCGGATAATAGTGCAGGGACCGACGCCCCCTGTCGACACCGCAAGGTGCCCATTGTCCCTCGACCTCAATGGAAACGCTTTGAAAGGAAGCTGGAGCAAGGGCACGGACAGATATCCCGTCACCCTCAAGAAAATAGCGAGCCTGGATGACACCCGCGAGGCAAAGATCGACGGCACTGTCGAGATCCCCTTCTGGGCGCAGACAGCCACCCACAGGTTTTCGGGCATTTACACGAATACCGGTGGCGGCCTTTGCATGGAAAAAGTGCAGGTCATCAAGAAGAGCAGCCGCAAGGTTGTCCAGGAAATTACCTTCGCCGATGACGACGCTTGCAGTGCCGGCATGCTGAAGACGATCATCTACATGAATGTCCAGAAATGGGTGGAGCAAGGCAAGGACATCATTTCCGTGAACTTTCAAGGCGGCGGCGCCGGAACCGCGATCGATTACGTCTTCAATTCACGGACAAGGAAATATCAGCAGATGAAATGAGGGCTGGCCCGTTGGGGCCGGTTCACCGCCGCCCGAACAGCCTTTCGATATCCGCCAGCTTCAGCTCGATATAGGTGGGGCGGCCATGGTTGCAGGTGCCTGAGCCCGGCGTCGCCTCCATCTGGCGCAGCAGCGCGTTCATCTCCTCGGCCTTGAGCAGCCGGCCGGAGCGCACCGAGCCGTGGCAGGCCATGGTCGCCGCGATCTTGTCCAGCCGCCCCTTGAGCGTTTCGACCGTGTCGTTGTCGGCGATCTCGTCGGCGAGGTCGCGCACCAGTTGCTGGACATTGGTCTCGCCCAGCATCGACGGCGTCTCGCGCACGGCAACCGCGCCCGGGCCGAAACGCTCGATGCCGAGGCCGAAGCGGGCGAGCGTTTCGGAATGCATGGCAAGCCTCTCGGCGTCCTCTTCCGGCAAGTCGATGATCTCGGGCAGAAGCAGCATCTGCGAGGGCACTGGCCGCGAGTGCAGGGCGTTCTTCAGCGCTTCATAGACCAGCCGCTCATGCGCCGCGTGCTGGTCGACGATGACGAGCGAATCCCTGGTCTGGGCAACGATGTAGTTCTCGTGCACCTGGGCGCGCGCGGCACCCAGCACCGCGCCGAGCAGCGTCTCGGTTGCCTCATTCTGCCCGGCACGCGCATCGGCGCTGGCGAGCGGGCCGGCATCGAACGCCGCCTGGTCGGGTTCACCGAAGCCGGCGGTTCTTGCATTGCCGCGTTCAAAGCCGGCGCCTGAGAATTGCATGTCGAGCGGTCGCTGCGGCGAGCGCGAAGGGTCGAAACCCGCGGGGCCAGACGCGCGGAAAGCTGCTTCGTAGCTGCGATGGCCATTTGTCGGGCCGCCGTGATCATAGGGTGCGGCGCCCGGACGGAACGCAGCCATCATGCCGGCGGCACCCGTGGTGGCGGAGCGGATGCCGGCATCGGCCAACGCCTGCCGGATCGCGCCGACGATCAGTCCGCGCACGAGGCCCGGATCGCGGAAGCGGACATCGGCTTTGGCCGGATGGACGTTGACGTCTACGATGGCCGGATCGAGCGAAAGGAACAGCACGGTCACGGCGTGGCGGTCGCGCGGCAGGACATCGGCGAAGGCGCCGCGAATGGCACCGGCGATCAGCTTGTCGCGCACCGGCCTGCCATTGACATAGGCGTATTGCTGCAGCGCGTTGGCGCGGGTGAAGGACGGGATCGACACATGGCCGGTCAGGTGCACGCCTTCACGCATCGCGTCGATGGCGATGGAATTGTCGGGAAAGTCGGCGCCCATCACGTGCGCGACGCGGCGCAGGCTGCCGTCCGCGCTGTCCTCGGTCGCCGGCAGTTCCAGCGTCGTCCGGTCGGATCCGGCCAGGGTGAACCGCACTGTGGGGAAGGCGATGGCGATGCGCTTGACCACGTCGCTGATGGCCGAGCTTTCGGCGCGTTCGCCTTTCATGAACTTCAGCCGTGCCGGCGTGGCGAAGAAGAGGTCGCGCACCTCGACGGTTGTGCCGCGATTGGCGGCCGCGGGCTTGACCGGCAGAATGCGGCCGCCGTCGATGCCGATCTCGGCGGCGCCGTCGCCCGAAGCCGTGCGCGAGCGGATCGACAGCCGCGACACCGAGCCGATCGATGGCAACGCCTCGCCGCGAAAACCAAGCGAGCGGATGTCGTGGATGTCCTCGGCAAGCTTGGACGTGCAGTGACGCGCGATCGCCAGCGCCAGCTCCTGCTCCGGAATGCCGGAGCCGTCGTCGGTGACGCGGATAAGGTTCAACCCGCCCCCCGATGTGACGACCTCTACCTTGCTTGCACCGGCATCGAGCGCGTTCTCGACCAGTTCCTTGACCACGCTCGCCGGACGCTCGATGACTTCGCCGGCGGCGATCTGGTTGATCATCGTTTCGGAAAGCTGGCGAATGGGCATGATCTGATCTTACACGGATTCGGTCCGTGCGTGCGAGGCCACTTTACGCCTGCGCGACCAGCCAGTCTCTTACCTTGCGGGCATTGTCGGAGAGCTCGCGGTTCTTCGGCCACACGACATAGAAGGCCTTGCCGGTCTTGAGCACGTGGTTCGTCACCGGCACCAGCAGGCCGGTCGCCAGCAGCCGCTCGGCAAGATGGCGCCAGCCCAGCGCAATGCCTTGTCCCTCCATGACGCCCTGGATCACCAGGCCATAGTCATTGATGCGCAGGCCTCGCGCGGTATTGCTGAGGCTGCCGCCTGCCGACTGGAACCATTCGTCCCAGCTTGCCGCTTCACGATAGGGCTCCTCGAGGTGAATGAGACGGTGCGTGGCCAGTTCCTCGACGCTCCCCGGCATGCCGAACTTGGCCAAGTAGCTGGTGCCGGCGACGGGGAAGATCTCCTCATCGGCGAGCGGCAGCGAGTGGTAGTCCGGCCATTCCCTGGGCTCGCCGCCGCGCACCGCCAGCGGGATACCTTCGGCGATGATGTCGAGATCACGGTCGGCGGTCTGGATGCGCAGGTCGATGCCCGGCAATTCGTCGCGGAACTGCTGCAGGCGCGGCATCATCCAGAAGGAGCCAAAAGCGGTCGAGGCGGCAAGCGTTACATGGCCGCCGGTCGCCTGCTGGCGCAGATCCTCGGCGGATTTGCGGATATGCGACAAGCCCAGCGAGACGTCGGCATGGAACCGCTCGCCGGCTTCCGTCAGGCTGACTTGCCGGTGGCGGCGCTGGAACAGCTTCGCGCCGAGCTGCTCTTCCAGTCCGCGCACCGCATAGGAGACGGCCGCCTGCGTCATGCCAAGCTCGCGCCCCGCGGCGGTGAAGCTCGACAGCCGGCCCGCCGCCTCGAAGACGATCAGGCTGCCGGCGGACGGCAGGAGGTGGCGTAGGCTTCGCATAAGCACAGCTTATACAAGAGATCAGGATTTTCCAGCGTCACAGCCATATTTCACCTCGCTAACTTGGCTGGAACGGACGCCAGGAGGTCTCATGAACGCACCCGCCGCTGAATTGACCGAACCGACCCATCGCCGTGGCGGTGGCCGTCTCGGGCGCAAGGCGCTCCGTGGGGCACCGGTCGCCTCGTTCCCAACCCTGGTTCGTCAGATCCCGGTGTACCAGATGGTTCCGGACGAGGCGGTGGAACTGATCCACGAGGAGTCGCTTTCGATCCTGGAAGAGGTCGGCTGCGAATTCCGCGACGACGAGGCCATCGCCTTGTGGAAGGCGGCCGGTGCCGATGTCCGGGAAACGCGGGTCCGCATCGATCGCGCGCTGCTGATGGAACTCGTCTCCAAGGTTCCCTCCGAGTTCACGCTCAACGCGCGCAATCCCGAGCGTACGGTGCGCGTCGGCGGCAAGAACTCGATCTTCGTGCCGATGTATGGCGCGCCCTATGTGCGCGACCTCGACAACAACAGGCGCTACGGCACGCTTGCCGACCTCAACAATTTCCACAAGCTCGCCTACATGGCGCCGGCGCTGCACTCGTCGAGTTCGATCATCTGTGAGCCGATGGAAATTGCCGTGCCCAAGCGGCACCTGCACATCATCCATTCGGCGCTGAAGCATTCCGACAAACCGTTCATGGGCATCGTGACGTCCAAGGAGCGGGCGGAAGATACGATGGCGATGGCTGGCATCGTGTTCGGCGAGGAATTCGTCCGCGATAATCCGGTGCTGGTGGCGATCACCAACTGCAATTCGCCGCTGGTCTGGGACGCCACCATGCTGGACGCCATGAGGGTGTACGCGCGACACAATCAGCCGCTGATCCTGGCGCCCTTCGCGCTCTGCGGCGCCTCGACCTCGGCGTCGGCCGTCGGCGCGGTTGCGCAGGTCAACGCCGAGGCGCTTGCCGGCGTGGCCTTCACCCAGCTCATCCGTCCGGGTTCACCGCAGATATACGGCCAGTTCATGGTCACGGTCGACATGAAGACCGGCGCTCCGATGGGCGGCACGCCGGAGGCAGCCCAGATGATGTATCTGATGGGCGCGCTGGCGCGGAAATACAAACTGCCGTGGCGCACGTCAGGCTTCCATGTCGGCTCCAAGCTCAACGATGCCCAGGCCGGCTATGAGGCGAACATGCTGATGCATGCCGCCATCCTTGCCGGCGCCAACTACATCTGGCATTCGGCCGGCTGGCTGGAAGCAGGTCTCACCTGCGGGTACTCGAAATTCGCCACCGACTGCGAACAGCTCGTCGGCTGGTACAAATACGCGGGCGGCCTGCCTTTCGACGATTTCAAGGAGGCGATGGCGGCGATCCGCGAGGTCGGACCGCAGGGCCATTTCCTTGGCACCCAGCACACGCTCGAACATTTCGAGAAGGCTTTCTTCATGCCGAGCATCATGGACTTCAACTCCTACGAACAATGGAAGGCGGAAGGGGCGAAGGACCACGACACGCGCGGCCGCGAGAAGGCGCGCAACATGCTCGCCGATTATGAGGAGCCGAAACTCGACGAAGGCATCGCCGACGGTCTCAAGGATTTGATCGCGCGGCGCGAGGAAAAATTGCCCGACAGCGTTAGTTGAAAAACAACAGACAAAGACCTGACGGGAACAACAAGGGGAGAGTGACATGACGGTTTTCACAAGCAATGGCGATCGTGTGCCGCAGGCTATCGAAGCGATGGCAACGGAGGCGCGGGCGGGTCGCATGGACCGGCGCGAGTTCCTGGCGCTGGCCAGCGCGCTTGGCGCATCGACGGCGTTTGCCTATGGCATGATCGGCCTCGCCGCGCCGGCGCAAGCTCTGGCCGAGGAGCCGAAGAAGGGCGGGACGCTGCACGTCTCGATGGCGGTGAAGGCGCAGAAGGATCCGCGTACTTACGACTGGGTGGAACTGGCCAACATCTCGCGCAGCTGGCTGGAGCCGTTGGTTCGCTACACCAGACAATTCACCTTCGAGCCGGTGCTGCTCGAAAGCTGGGACATCAACGACGACGCCACCGAATACACGCTGCATGTGCGCAAGGGCGTCACCTGGAACAATGGCGATGCCTTCAACGCCGATGACGTGGTGCACAATGTGACGCGCTGGTGCGAGAAGGGCGTCGCCGGCAACTCGATGGCGGCGCGCGTCGGTGCGCTGATCGATGCCAAGACCGGCAAGGCCAGGGACGGTGCGATCACCAAGGTCGACGACAACACGGTCAAGCTGAAGCTCAGCGAGCCCGACATTTCGCTCATTCCGAACTTCACCGATTACCCCGCCCTTATCGTGCACCGGAATTTCGATGCCGATGGCGCCGATCCGATCAAGAAGCCGATCGGCACGGGAGCGTTCGAGCTGGTCTCTTACGACGTCGGCCAGAAGGCCGTGGTCAAGCGCCGCGAGAACGGCAAGTGGTGGGGTGGCGAAGCCCCGCTCGACAGCGTCGAGTTCATCGATTACGGCACCGATTTCAACGCCACGGTGAACGCTTTCGACTCCGGCGAGGTCGATGTCAACTTCGAATCGCCCGCCGACTTCATCGACATTCTCGACAAGATGGGGCTGCAGAAATCGGAGGTCGCGACCGCCACCACGCTGGTTGCCCGCACCAACATCACGCACAAGCCCTATGACGACCAGCGGGTTCGCAATGCCCTGCAGATGGCGGTCGACAACAACGCGGTGCTGCAGCTCGGTTATAACGGGCGCGGCACGGTCGGCGAGAACCACCATGTCAGCCCGATCCATCCCGAATATTATGCCCTGCCCAAGAAGGAGCGCGATGCCGCGGGCGCCAAGAAGCTGATGGCGGAAGCCGGCCAGGCCGACTTCGAGCACGAGCTGATCACCATCGAGGACGACTGGCAGAAGAACACCGGCGACGCGATCGCCGGCCAGCTGCGCGACGCCGGTATCAAGGTCAAGCGCACCGTGCTGCCGGGCTCGACCTTCTGGAACGACTGGACGAAATATCCCTATTCGATGACCATCTGGTACATGCGCCCGCTCGGTGTCCAGGTGCTGGCGCTGGGCTATCGCACCGGCGAGGCGTGGAACGAATCGGCCTATTCCAATCCCGATTTCGACGCCAAGCTCAAGCAGGCGCTCTCGCTGATCGATGTCGCCAAGCGCAAGGAGGTGATGAAGGATGTCGAGCAGATCCTGCAGGACTCCGGCGTCATCATCCAGCCGTTCTGGCAGAAGCTCTACAGCCATACGAACAAGAAGGTGAAGAACTACGGCGTCCACCAGACCTTCGAAATGGATCTCCAGAACGTCTGGCTGGACGCCTAGCTTCAAGGATCGCGGCAAAGCCGGCACCCCCGAGGTGCCGGCTTTCCGGCAAGAATCGACTTTGGTTGCGAGCGCTGGCGCCTGGGTGCCGCCGCCAAGGCTTTGAAGGAGCGGTGCATGTCTGGGCGGGTCTTCAACCGGCTGTTCACGCCGGCCACTCTGCGCGGCAAGACGTTACGCAACAGAATCGTGTTCGGAGCCCATACCGCCAACATGGCGGTGGAGGGGCTGCCGACCGCGCGGCATGTCGGCTATTACGCGGAACGCGCCATCGGCGGAGCCGGCATGATAGTGGTCGAGCCGATGCCCGTGCATCAGGCCGCCGTGCTTACCCGTGGCAACTTCAGCCCGTCCGATGACCGCGTCATCCCGCATTTTCGCAAGGTGACGGAGGCGATTCGCGGCAACGGCGCCGTCGCCATCCAGCAGCTCTACCATGTTGGCCAGCACGCGGACGCGGACAACTCGTTTCACCCCGGTTGGTCGCCTTCCGGCCTGCCGAGCTACCACGATTCCGACGGTTCGCATCGGATGTCCGCAGCCGAGATTGAAGAAACGATCGACGGCTTTGTCCAGGCGGCGCGCCGTTGCCGCGAGGCCGGCTTCGACGGCGTCGAGGTCTGGGCGGCGTACCATTCGATGCTGGACCAGTTCTGGACACCCTGGTCGAACCGCCGGGACGACCGATGGGGCGGCAGCCTTGAAAACCGCACCCGGATGAGCCGTGAGGTGATGACCAGGATTCGCCGGGAATGCGGCGATGATTTCATCATAGGTCTTGCGATCAGTGATGAGCCGGAAGTCGAAGTGGCGCTGAAGCGCGAAGCGCTGGCCGAGATAATCGACCTCCACGACCGCGATGCCTTGATGGACTATGTGACTTGCGGAACGGGTTCCTACTTCGACTTCTACAAGATCATGCCGACCTTTGTTTACCCGGAAAAGCTCGGTGCCGACCTGGCGTCCGTGCTCAAATCCACCGTGCGTCATGCGCTGATCACCGCCGAGAGCCATATCCGCGCCGCTGAGAACGCCGAGAGCGTGTTGAGCGAAGGTCGCGCCGATCTCGTTTCCATCGTGCGCGGGCAGATCGCCGATCCGCATCTTGCGGCAAAGGCCGCCGCCGGACGGCCGCAGGACATTCGCGGCTGCCTGTCGTGCAACCAGATGTGCTGGGGCCGGCGCAGCCGTGATTACTGGATCAGCTGCGTCATCAATCCATCCGCGGGGCGGGAATGGGAGTGGGGCGGAGATCGCTTCGCTCCGGTCGCCCAGCCGAAGCGCGTGCTGGTCGTCGGCGGCGGCCCGGCCGGTCTTGAAGCGGCGCGCGCCGCGGCCGAGCGCGGTCACCGGGTGACACTGGCCGAGGCATCCGATCGCCTTGGGGGGCAGTTCCGTCTTGCGGGCCTGCAGCCGCGCCGTGCCCAGATTCTGGATCTGATCGACTGGTACGAGCGCCAGCTCGGCCAGCTTCAGGTCGACATCCGCTACGGGCAGTATGTCGAAGCCGACGATGTCGAGCGCGAAGGCGCGGATCACGTCATCGTCGCGACCGGCTCGATGCCGCCAGACGGCGCTTTCCAGCGGGCCTTGCCGCAGTGGGACAGCATTCCGGGCGGCGGGCCGGTGCTCTCGACCGAAGCAGTGATGGCCCGTCAGGCGAGGCCGGGAAAAAATGTTCTCTTGCTGGACGATGGCGGCAATTGGAAAGGCTGCGGCACCGCCTGGAAACTCGCCGAGGATGGTCACAATGTGACGCTTGTGACGCCGGACGCCCTGGTTGGCAAAGAGCTTCAGCGAATGGCCGTCGACGCGCCGCTGCGACGGGCGCTCGCCAAGCTGAAGGTGCGGTTTGTGACCGAGAGCGCCGTCGTTCACTGGGATGGCAGGATGGCCAGGGTCGCTTCGCTGCTCGATGGAACCGAGCAGGAGATCGAAGTCGATGCGTTGGTCTTCGCCACGACGAATATGGCCGCCGACATGCTTTCCATCGAACTCGAAAGGCGCAAGATTGCCCACACTTCGATTGGTGATTGTACCGCTTCCAGGCAGGTGGCATTCGCCATCCATGACGGACGCAAGGCAGCGCTCGGCCTCTGAGTGCAAGCTTGGCCTGCACGTTCCGTCGAGATGATCCGCTTCAGCCGTGATGCGTGCGCAGGCGGGCTTCATGAACCGCAAAAAAGCCGATATGCACGATGCGTGGTATTGGTTGCTTCAAGCCATGAAAAGCCGGAGATTCTGCATGAGACTGACAGTGCTCCTTGCCGCCCTTTCGATAGCCTTGCCCGCCGCCGCCGTGGCCGGTCCGGCTTCCGACGCGGTGAAGTTCTTCTATGTCCCGCAGGTCAAGTTCGAGGCCGACGCGCAATACCGCGATCGCTTCACCGAGCCGGTGACGAAACTGTTCGACCTCAACGACCAGGCGACCAAGAAAAATCCGGACCAGGTCGCCTGTATCGACTTCGACCCCGGCCTCGACGCGCAGGATTTCGACCAGAAGACCCTTTCCAAGACACTGAAGCTGTCGGAGACGGTGGATGGCGACACGGCGCAAGTGGTGGCGAACTTCAGTCTTTTTCCGGAAGGAGACGATGCGCAGCGCGAAATGCACTGGTCGTTGAAGAAGGTCGACGGCAAATGGAAGATATCGGACATTGCATCGAAGACCAGCGACTGGACGCTGAGCCAGCTCGAATGCATGGCGGGCCAAGATCCGGAGTGAAGCAATGGCCGGTCGCGCGCTCCTGTCATTGTCGGCCATGTGCCTGCTGGCGGCTGGCTTGAACGGCGCATCCGCCCAGGGCCTGTTGGGCGCGCCGCCGGCAAATGCCCCTGCCGGGACCGCGCCTGATGACGGCCGGACACCGCCGGCAACCGCGCCTGGCGGAGCCGCGGAGCCGGCGACGCCACCGGTGGCCTGGCCGCCGAGCGAGCTTGCCGCCCCCATCCAGCCGGGATCGCCGACAGCGGTGGTGCGGCCGTTTTACGATCAAGTCGGCCTGGAGGTGGATCCGGCCCAGCGCGGCCATTTCACAGACCCGGCTAAAACCGTGCTCGACAAGAGCGATGCGTTGCGCAAATCCGGACAGGGCGAGTGCCTGGACCCCAACATGGCGCTCGACAATGCGGACTACGACAAGGCCGAGATCGACAAGAGCCTGAAGACGCTCGAAGCGATCAATGGCGATCAGGCCAAGGTCATCGTCGCCTTCGTCGTCGGCGGCAACCCGCACCGCCTCGAATGGAAGTTCAAGAAGGTCGGCGGCGAATGGAAGATATCGGACCTTTTGTCGGTGACCGGCGAATGGGCGCTAAGCCAGTACCAGTGCGAATGATGGCCGAACTAGCCGCGTCCGCGATAGGGGGCGACGCCGGTGTCCGGCAGCCAGGCGCCTTCCGGCGGAGCGCCGGTCTGCCAGAACACGTCGATCGGAATGCCGCCGCGTGGATACCAATAGCCGCCTATGCGCAACCAGAGCGGCTTGGTCGCGGCCACGATGCGACGTCCGATCATCACCGTGCAGTCTTCATGGAAAGCGCCATGGTTGCGAAACGAGGTCATGAACAGCTTCAGCGACTTCGATTCCACCAGGGCGGCATCGGGGGCGTAGTCGATGACGATATGAGCGAAATCCGGCTGTCCGGTCACCGGGCAGAGCGAGGTGAATTCCGGGCAGGTGAAGCGCACGATCGCCGGCGGTCCGTCGCCGCGCGAAAACGGCACGGTTTCCAGGACCGCAGCTTCGGGGCTCTGTGGCGTCTCGACGTGCGTGCCGAGCTGGGTGAGGGTTTTGGTATCGATCATAAGCGGTTTTCCTTGGATTTGCCGCTCATTAGCACAAATTAAAACGGCAGGAAGACGATGATCAGCAACGACCCGCTTCTCCAACCTTACCAGCTCAAGCATTTGACGCTGAAGAATCGGGTGATGTCGACCAGCCACGAGCCGGCCTATTCGGAGGACGGCATGCCGAAGCAGCGCTATCGGCTCTACCATGCCGAAAAGGCCAAGGGCGGCATGGCGCTGACCATGACCGCAGGCTCGGCCATCGTTTCGCGCGACAGCCCGGCCGCCTTCGGCAATTTGCATGTCTATGACGACCGCATCGTGCCGTGGCTGGCCGAACTCGCTGACGCCTGCCACGAGCACGATTGCAAGGTGATGATCCAGATCACCCATCTTGGCCGCCGCACCGGCTGGAACAAGGCCGACTGGCTGCCGGTGCTGTCGGCCTCGCCGGTGCGCGAGCCGGCGCATCGTGCTTTCCCCAAGGCCATCGAGGAGTGGGATATCGAGCGCATCGTCGCCGACTATGCATCGGCCGCCCAGCGCTGCCAGGCAGCCGGGCTCGACGGCATCGAGTTCGAATCCTACGGCCATCTGATGGATGGCTTCTGGTCGCCTGCCACCAATCGTCGCGATGACGAGTATGGCGGTTCGCTCGACAATCGCCTGCGCTTCACCAACATGGTGCTCGATGCGGTGCGGGCGGCGGTCGGCGAGAAATTCGTCGTCGGCATCCGCATGGTCGCCGACGAGGATTTCGAGAAAGGCCTGTCGAAGGAGGAGGGCGTCGAGATCGCCAGGCGGCTGGCCGGCTCCGGCAAGGTCGATTTCCTCAACATCATCCGTGGTTCGATCGAGACCGATGCGGCGCTCACAAAGGTGATCCCGGTGACCGGCATGCGGTCTTCGCCGCATCTCGATTTCGCCGGCGAGGTGAGGGCGGCGACGAAATTCCCGACCTTCCACGCGGCGCGCATTTCCGATGTCGCCACCGCGCGCCATGCGATCGCCACCGGCAAGCTCGACATGGTCGGCATGACCCGCGCCCACATCGCCGATCCGCACATCATCAGGAAGGTGATGGAGGGCCGCGAGCACGAGATCCGTCCCTGTGTCGGCGCCACCTATTGTCTGGATCGCATCTATGAAGGCGGCGAGGCGCTGTGCGTCCACAATGCGGCGACCGGCCGCGAGGCGGATATCCCGCATATCATCGCCAAGACGGAAGGGCCTAGGCGGAAAGTCGTGGTTGTCGGCGCCGGCGCCGGCGGACTGGAGGCGGCGCGGGTCGCGGCCGAGCGCGGCCATCAGGTCACGATCCTGGAAGCATCATCACAAGCGGGTGGCCAGGTTCGTCTGGCGACCCAGAACCCACGCCGCAAGGAATTGATCGGCATCATCGACTGGCGTCTGGCCGAACTCGAACGGCTGGGCGTCGAGATCCGCTACGACACCTGGGCCGAGCAGGACGACGTCCTGGCCCTGGCGCCTGACGTGGTGGTCGTCGCCACCGGAGGCCTGCCGCAGAACCCGCCGCTGGCCTCCGGCGACAATCTCGTCACCTCGAGCTGGGACATCATGGCCGGCAGCGTCAAGCCGGCCGAGAATGTTCTTCTCTTTGACGACAATGGCGGCCATCAGGGCATGGGCGCGGCCGAACTGATTGCCAACAGCGGCTCGAAATTGGAACTGGTTTCGCCGGAGCGGTTCTTCGCCCCCGAAATGGGCGGCATGAACCACGTGCCGTACATGCGCGCCTTCCAGGAAAGGGGCGTCACCATCACCATCAACACACGCCTGCGCTCTGTGCGGCGCGAGGGCAATCAATTGGTCGCGGAACTCGCTTCGGATTTTGCCGATGGCTGGCGCGGGGAGCGCAGGGTCGACCAAGTGGTGGTCGAGCACGGCACGGCGCCGCTTGACGACCTCTATCTGTCGCTGAAGCCGCTGTCGAGGAACGGCGGCGCGATCGATTATGAGCGGCTGGTGAACGGCGGCGATATCTTCCCATCGCGCAATTCGGAAGGTGGCTTCGTCGTGTTCCGCATCGGCGATGCGGTCGCCTCACGCAACATCCACGCGGCCATCTATGACGGCATACGGTTCGGGATCAGGATTTGATCACGATCAGGTGGCGCGCAACGGCCTTTGCAAGGAGAGCCACCTAACGCTCTGGTCCGTTGCGCGCCGCGCATGATCGGCTTTCACCGGCCGTGCGATTCTAAAACATCTTGGCGGTCGCCATGCAAAGCACGGTGATGACCAGCAGCCCGCCGGCGATGCGTTCGCCCCTGGTCATTTTCGCGCGCAGCTCCGTTTGGGTTGCGGCATCGGCGCCGGCAAGCTGCCTGCTGGCGGAGCCCACAAGCGCGCCTTGCACGCCGGCGGCGATCAGCGCCGTCAAAATGCCGAGCGCCAGTACCTTCTCCATCGAGCCGAAAGCACCCTCATGAAAGAAATACCAGAGCAGCAAACCGGTCAGGAAAGCCAAGCCGGCAGCGCCCATTTGCGGCCGGAAGAACCGCTCTGCCCGGATGTCCGGATCCCGGGCAACCGCGATGGTCGTGCCGGCCCAGAAGACGCCGGCCAAGACGTGCAGGCCGATGACGACGATATAAACATATTGCATGACCGCATTTCCTCTCCATTCGCCCGCCGCCTACGCGCCGCAACCATGTCGCGATGCCATCAATAAGCCAAAAATTAGATATCTAACGGTTAGATGTCAATCATGAAGCCAAGTTTCACGTTTTCCATTGCTTGCTCTACTGTCAGATCATGACACCATTTGACCGCCCGCCGGTCGGCATGAATCTCGGCCGCACCGCCAAGCTTGTTGCCCAGGCCTTCGACGCTGCCTTGGTTGAAGCGGGGGGGACCTTGCCGGTCTGGCTCACGCTGCTGTCGGTGAAGTCGAGCGAGCTTGCCAATCAGCGCGAACTTGCCGGCATGATCGGCATCCAGGGCGCGACGCTGACCCATCATCTCAATGCGATGGAGGTGCAGGGCCTGCTGACGCGTCGGCGCGACCCCGTCAACCGACGGGTTCACATGGTCGAATTGACAGCGGCGGGAGAAGCGCTGTTCGAGATGTTGCGGCAAGCAGCGCTTGTTTTCGACAAGCGGCTTCGCACCGGACTGTCCGACGAGCGTCTGGCTGAGTTTGCACAGGTGCTCGCGGCGTTGCGGGAGAATGTGGGGAGCTAGCAGTGCCGACCTGATGGCTCAGTCGTCATAGCTCTGGATTATTCCAAACGCATAGTGGCGCAGTTTCAATGCGGTGATCAGCTTGGTCAATTGCGTCTTGCCGTCAAAGCCGTCCTGAAACATCTCGTCGTGCATGAGCAGGATCAACTTACCGGGTTTGGCGAAATGGCCATAGCCGAACAAATGATCGATCTCGCTGACCAGATGGTCGACGCTCTGGACCGGCTCGCCGCTGTCCTTGTGCACCCACTCGTGGTCCCAGCCATAGAGATAAAAGCCGGACGCCGCGACGAACTCATAGTCGGGATCCTCACGCCCGGCTTGCGCCTGTCCAAGCGAATTGTCGTTCTTCGACATCGAAGGCAGCCGGAACACATCGCGACCCGGCAGGCGGGCGTGCACCGCCGGCTTCAGGCCCAATACGGCATTGGCCATGAGCATGTCGGCAACCACGCCTTCCGTATCGCCATAGAAGTGCCGGTAGTGATTGTAGGCGTGACTGTAGCTGTGGTTGCCGATCGTCACCAACGGCATCGCCTTGGCGCGCCGTACCAACGCCTTGTTGGACGCACTGGCTTCGGCATGCATGCCGACCATGAACAGCGTTGCCGGAACCTGCGCCGCCTCCAAGACGTCGAGGATGTTGCTCGTGCCGTTCAGCGGACCGTCGTCGAAGGTGAGATAGATGGTGCGATCCGCGCCATAGGCCGGCAACGCCGGCATCAACATGGCTGCCAGGGCAAGCCGAAGGAATGTCATGCGGCCGCTATCCCATTGCGATCAGGGCAGGCCGCCATTTCCGCGGCTGCTTGTCAAGGCCGGGCTCTACCTACGCCAGGCTTCCCTGCAATACCGTCAGCCTGGCTTTCTTCGGCATGCGGGCGGTCAGCCACTCGAGCGCCTTGTCATGCGGCATCGGGAAGGCGATGGAATAGCCTTGCACCTGGTCGCAGCCGATTGCCATCAGCGAATCGAGTTCCGCCTCGGTTTCGGCGCCCTCGGCGACGATGGAGATGCCCAGTCCCCGGGCAAGCTCCGTGATGGCGCGCACGATCTTGGAGTTGTCTCCATTCTCATGGATGTTCTGGACGAAGCGGCGGTCGATCTTGAGCCGGTCGATCTCGTTGGGATTGACGTGGCTGAGCGAAGCATAGCCGGTGCCGAAATCATCGAGCTCCAGATGGACGCCGGCCGCCCTGATGTGGCGCAACTTCGCCGCGATGCCTGTCTTCTCGTCGTCGAGAATGACGGATTCGACGATTTCCAGCGACAGTTTCTGCGGCGGCAGTCCGGCTTTCTCCAGCGTCTCGAACAGAAACGTATCGAAATCATGCTCGCGCAACTCGGTGCCCGAGACGTTGACGGCAAGCCGCCCGAAGGCAATCCCGGCACGGTTCCATTCAGCGGCCTCGTTGATCGCCTTGCTGATCACGATGCGGCCGATCTCCGGCATAAAGCCGCATTTCTCGGCGACCGGAATGAATTCGCCCGGCGAGATCATGCCGCGCTCGGCATGGTTCCATCGCACGAGCGCTTCGATGCCGCTGATGGTGCCGTCGGTAAGCGAGACCTGCGGCTGGAAATAGACCTGGAACGCCTTTTCGGAAATGGCGACCTTGATGTCGTGTTCGAGCTGCTTGCGGTAGTCGAGCTCGCGGCGCAGTTCCTCTGAGAAGAACGAGAAGTTGCCGCCACCCATTTTCTTGGCGGAGTAAAGCGCCAGATCGGCATGGACGAGCAGGTCTTGCGCATTGTCGGCATCGATCGGATAGACGGCGATGCCGCCGCTGGCGCCCGGAAGGATGGTGGTGCCCTGGAACACGATGGGCTCATTGATGTGCACCAGGATGCGCCGTGCCAGCATGTTGATGTCCTCGGTGTTGCCGGCTCCGTTGAGGATCATCACGAATTCGTCGCCACCAAGCCGCGCGCACAGATCCGACGCCCGGCAGGAATCGCGCATGCGCTGTGCGGTCACCACCAGGACATAGTCGCCGGCGGCGTGGCCCAGCGTATCGTTGATCTGCTTGAAGCGGTCGAGGTCGAGCTGGACCACGGCCAGGCGTTCGCGCCGGCGATGCGCGCCCTTGATCAGCGTCTCGAAATGGTCGGTCAGGAAGGTGCGGTTGTGCAGGCCGGTGAGGCCGTCATGCACCGCGATGAAGGCCATCGAATTGCGCGCATCGACCAGTTCACGTGTCTTGCGCAGGATCGCGTTGGACATCGGCCTGAAGATGAACAGCGCCACCAGCAGGATGACACCGAGGGTGGCGTAGAACAGCGTGCGATGGAGGGTGAGCAGCTTCTCGGAGCGCTCGTCGGCATCCGCACTGATGCGCTGGCCGAGCGCGGCATAGCCCGACAGCGTGGCATTGGCGACCGAGGCATCGAGGTTGACTCGTTCGGCGCCGCCCTTGTAGCCCCCATTGTCGAGCTGGTTGAGTTGCGATTCAAAGGCCGAGACCAGCCGATCGCCATTGGCGATCAGGCCAACCGAGAAATAATCGAGATGGAAGGGTTTGGCGAAAAGCACGCTCTCGATCGACTTCGGATCGAACTTGGCAGGCGATTGCGGATCCGCGCCTGTCTGCTTGAGCAGCAGATCATAACTTGTCTCGAACTCAGCCGTGGCCTGCTTCAGCGCGCTGACCAGCGCTGGCTGCTTGTCGCGCGAGGCGGCGCCTGTTGCGCTGGCAAGGAAAACGATGCGCTGCGATAACGTTTTTTGCGTGCCGACGATGTCGAGCAGCGTGTTGTTGTGCTGCTGCGTGGCCATCGTCTGCTGCAGCAGGACGAAGGAGGCCGCCACCATGGCGGCAATGATCAGCAGCGCCAGCCAGTAGCCAGCTTTGATCAGCAGTATGAGCTTGCCTGAAACGGTTTGCACCGGCTGCTGAGACATGTTCGGGGGCGGTCCTCTCGCCAACGGATTTCTGTATGAGCACCATTGAACTGCAAACGTTAACAGGACCGGAAGTCGACGGCCGGCCGGCAAGGGGGAGGCGCGGAGAAATCGCGAAATGGTTATCGGCTTCTTTCGTCGCAAGCCCGCATTTGAGCATTCGTCAGTCCATGCGTTCCCGGGCCGTCACTTGGGCAATGTCCATTGCATCCGGCTGATGCTGCCCGGCCACCTGATCCGGTCGCTTTTGCGATGGATTTTTTGCGCCGGCGGGACGACAGTCTGCCCACGTCAAACGAGGCCTGATCATGACCGCAGCATTTCTCTCCCATATCGACAGCGAGCTTGCAGGGCTGAAATCCGCCGGCCTCTACAAGTCCGAGCGGGTGATTTCCTCGATGCAGTCGGCCGAAATCGAGGTCGGCGGCGAGAAAGTATTGAATTTCTGCGCCAACAATTATCTCGGCCTTGCCGACAGCGCGGACCTGCGCGCGGCGGCCACGCAGGCGCTCGATCGCTACGGCTACGGCATGGCCTCGGTGCGCTTCATCTGCGGCACGCAGGAAGAGCACAAACAACTCGAGGCGACAATTTCATCCTTCCTCGGCCTGGAAGACACCATCCTCTACGGCTCCTGCTTCGACGCCAATGGCGGCCTGTTCGAGACACTGCTTGGCGAGGAGGATGCTGTTATCTCGGATGCGTTGAACCACGCCTCGATCATCGATGGTGTCAGGCTGTCGAAAGCCAAACGTTTCCGTTACGCCAACAACGACATGGCCGACCTCGAGGCGCGATTGCAGGAAGCGAAGGATTGCCGCTTCCGGCTGATCGCCACCGACGGCGTGTTTTCCATGGACGGCATCATCGCCAATCTCAGGGGTGTCTGTGATCTCGCCGAGAAATACGATGCGATGGTCATGGTCGACGACAGCCATGCGGTCGGTTTCGTTGGTGCAAACGGCCGCGGCTCGGCCGAGCATTGCGGCGTCGAGGGCAGGGTGGACATCATCACCGGCACGCTCGGCAAGGCGCTCGGCGGCGCTTCCGGCGGTTACACCTCTGGCAAAAGCCAGATGGTCGACTGGCTGCGCCAGCGCTCGCGGCCCTATCTATTTTCCAACACGCTGATGCCGGCGATCGCCGGCGCCTCGATCAAGGTGTTTGACCTGATCCGCAATGGCGGTGCCTTGCGCGAGCGCCTATATGCCAATGCGGCGCGGTTCCGGTCCCAGATGGGTAAGCTTGGCTTCACGCTGGCAGGCGTCGATCATCCGATCATACCGGTGATGCTGGGTGATGCGACGCTGGCGCAGCAGATGGCCGCGCGTATGCTGAAGCGTGGCATCTATGTCATCGGCTTTTCGTTCCCGGTCGTGCCTAAAGGCCAGGCGCGCATCCGCACCCAGATGTCGGCGGCGCATTCCAGCGCTGATATCGACCGCGCGGTGGAGGCATTCGGTGCGGTCGGTAGGGAATTGGGCGTGATTTCCTGAACGGCCGGCGCCGAAAAGCGATTCCGGATCAAGAGATTCAAGGGACAAAAGAATGTCGAACATGATGAAGGCGCTGGTGAAGGCCAAGGCCGAGCCGGGCATCTGGATGGAAGAGGTGCCGGTGCCGGAGATCGGCCCCAACGACGTGTTGATCAAGGTCAAGAAGACAGCGATCTGCGGCACCGACGTGCATATCTACAATTGGGACCAGTGGGCGCAGAACACGGTGCCGGTGCCGATGGTCACCGGCCATGAATTCGTCGGCACGGTCGCCGACTTTGGTGCTGCGGTTACCGAATACAAGGTCGGCCAGCGCGTGTCGGGCGAGGGCCACATCGTCTGCGGCCACTGCCGCAACTGTCGTGCGGGCAGGGGACATCTGTGCCGCAACACGCTTGGCGTCGGCGTCAACCGTCCTGGCGCCTTCGGCGAATATCTGGCGATCCCGCAGCACAATGTCGTGCCGATTCCCGACGATGTGCCGGACGAGATCGCCGCGATCTTTGACCCCTTGGGCAATGCCGTCCACACGGCGTTATCCTTTGATCTGGTAGGCGAGGATGTGCTGGTCACCGGCGCCGGGCCGATCGGCATCATGGGGGCGCTGGTTGCGCAGTGCGTCGGCGCGCGCAAGGTGGTCATCACCGACATCAACCCGGTGCGGCTGGCGCTGGCGAAAAAGCTCGGCGTCCAGCATGTCGTCGATGCCTCGAAGGAAAAGCTGCGCGATGTCATGCCGGCGCTCGGCATGACCGAGGGGTTTGACGTCGGTCTCGAAATGTCGGGCGCCGCGCCCGCTTTCCGCGACATGATCGACACCATGAACAATGGCGGCAAGATCGCCATCCTCGGCATAGCGCCAACCGGCTTCGAGATCGACTGGAACAAGGTCATCTTCAAGATGCTGCACTTGAAGGGCATCTATGGCCGCGAAATGTTCGAGACCTGGTATAAGATGATCGCCCTGGTGCAGGGCCCGCTCGATGTGACCGGCCTAATCACGCATCGCATCGGCGTCGATGATTTCCAGGTTGGGTTCGATGCGATGAGGAGCGGCAGTTCGGGCAAGGTGGTGATGGACTGGTAGCCATCCTTTGTCCCGCTAACGTCTATTTCTTATCCGACGTCAAACCACTCTCCAGCGCAGCCAATCCGCTAGCAATCGCCCCCCGCTCGTCAACACTCAGCTTCGCCAGCAAGTCCCTCTCAAACGCCTTCGCCAGCGGCACCATCTCGCGATAGGCCGCAAGCCCGATCTTGGTCAATGTCAGGTGCTCGACGCGGCGGTCGTTCTCGTCAGCCGTTCGCATCAGCCAGCGGCGCCGTTCCAACTCGGCCACGGCGCGCGAGACCTTGGTCTTGTGCATGGCCGACTGCTCGCCGAGTTCCGTCGCGGTCATCGTGCCGCGCTGTCCCAATCCCGATAACGTGCGCCATTCGGGCCGGGTCAGGCCATGGCGGTCCTTATAGACCTTCGAGAATTCGCGGCTGACGGCATCGGCAAGACGGTAGAGCCGATAGGGCAGGAAGCTTTCGAGTTCGAGAATGTCCATTGTCCGCACCCGGGAAAAACGGAAGATTGATAGTTACATTTTCAATGGTTACAAATGAAACCAGTTTGGTCAATCCGGGAGGAAGCGATGGCCTTTTCCTACATGCCGGGCTTCGGCAACGACTTCGAGACCGAGACACTGCCTGGCTCGCTGCCGCAGGGGCGCAACTCGCCGCAGCGGCCGGCCTACGGCCTCTATGCCGAACAGCTTTCCGGTTCGCCCTTCACCGCGCCGCGCGGCACCAATGAGCGCTCCTGGCTCTATCGCATCCGGCCGAGCGTCAAGCATACGGGCCGGTTCAAGGCCGCCAGCCACCCCCTGTGGAAGACCGCCCCCAATGTCGGCGATCATGAACTGGCGCTTGGCCAGTACCGCTGGAATCCGGTGCCGATGCCGAACGAACCGACCGATTTCATCCAGGGCATGCGCACCATCACCACGGCCGGTGACGTGCTCGGGCAGACCGGCATGGCCGCCCATGTCTATGTCGCCAACACATCGATGGTCGACGACCATTTGTTCAATGCCGATGGCGAGTTGCTTGTTGTGCCGCAGGTGGGCAGCTTGCGCTTGGTCACCGAAATGGGCGTCATTGAACTCAGGCCAGGTGAGATCGCGGTGCTGCCGCGCGGCCTCGTCTTCAAGGTCGAATTGGTCGACGCCGAAGTGCGCGGCTATGTCTGCGAGAATTACGGCGCCAAGCTGACGCTGCCCGATCGAGGACCGATCGGCGCCAATTGCCTGGCCAATCCGCGCGACTTCAAGACGCCTTGCGCCTGGTTCGAGGAGAAGGAGACGCCGTGCCGGCTGATCGTGAAATGGTGCGGCAATTTTCACGTCACCGAGATCGGCCATTCGCCGCTCGACGTGGTGGCGTGGCACGGCAACTACGCCCCCTACAAATATGATCTGGCGACCTTTTCGCCGGTCGGCGCGCTGCTGTTCGACCATCCCGACCCGTCGATCTTCACCGTGCTCACCGCTCCGAGCGGCGAGGAAGGGACCGCCAATATCGATTTCGTCATCTTCCCGCCGCGCTGGCTGGTGGCCGAGGATACGTTTCGGCCGCCCTGGTATCACCGCAACATCATGAGCGAGTTCATGGGGCTGATCCACGGCCAGTACGATGCCAAGGAGGAGGGCTTCGTTCCCGGCGGCATCAGCCTGCACAATCTGATGCTGGCCCATGGCCCGGATGCGCCTGGCTTCGAAAAAGCCTCGCGCGCCGACCTGAAACCGGTCAAGCTCGACAACACCATGGCTTTCATGTTCGAGACCCGCTTTCCGCAGATGCTCACCCGCTACGGCGCCGAACTCGAAACCCGGCAGGACAATTACATCGATTGCTGGGCCGACCTGAAGAAACGCTTCAACGGCACGCCCGAGGGCAACTGGTCTTGAGCGGCAAGCCAATACCGGATCGGCTGGTGCTGCTGGGCTCGAAAGGCGGTCCTGCGCTGCGGCCGGGCGGACCGTGGCCGAGTTCGTCGCTGCTCGAGATCGGTGGGCGATCAATCGTCGTCGATTGCGGGCTTGGCGTCACGCGCGGGCTGGTCGATGCCGGTGTCAGCCTGAAGGCGCTCGACCTGATCTTCATCACACACCTGCATTCCGACCATCTGCTGGAACTGGGTCCGCTGATCCACACCGCCTGGACGGCTGGCCTGGCGACGCCGGTCACCGTGTTCGGCCCGCCTGGGGTCGGCCACTACTGGCGGCGCTTTTGTCAGTCAATGGAATTCGATATCGAGATCCGCATCGTCGATGAAGGCCGGCCCGACATTCGCGAGTTGGTTTCTGTAGACGAATTCGGCGAGGGCCCTGTGGTCGAGCAACGCGGCCTGAAGGTGACGGCGCTGCGCGTCGACCACCCACCAGTGACCGACTGCTTTGCCCTGCGCTTCGAGCATGGCGCAAAAAGCGTGGTGTTCTCGGCCGACACGGCCTTCTTCCCGCCGCTCGCCGATTTCGCCGAAGGTGCCGATATCCTGGTCCATGAAGCCATGCTGGAAGAAGGCATCGAACGGCTGGTCGCCAGAACCGGCAATGGCGCGCGGCTGAAGGAACATCTGCTCGCCAGCCACACCTTTGCCGAGGAGGCCGGTCGTATCGCCGGCGATGCCGGCGTAAAGCGGCTGGTGCTCAATCACCTCATTCCAGCCGACGATGCCGAAATCGGCGAGGCGGATTGGATCGACGCCGTCAGGAAAACATGGGCCGGCGACTTGACGATTGCCCGTGACGGCCTTGTTGTGGAGCTAAGCAGCGAGAAAGCTGCACAAGGAGAGGGAACCGCATGAAGCTTGCCACGCTGAAGGACGGAACGCGCGACGGGAAACTCGTCGTCGTTTCGCGCGACCTGACGCAATACACCGACGCCTCGTTCCTGGCACGCACGCTGCAGGCGGCACTCGACGACTGGCGCAGGATCTCGCCGCATCTCGCGACAATCGCGGAATCGCTGGAGAACAATGCGATGCCGGCAGCTCGCTTCCACGAACACGATGCGCATTCGCCGCTGCCGCGCGCCTATCAATGGGCCGACGGCTCCGCCTATGTGAACCATGTCGAACTGGTGCGGAAAGCGCGTGGCGTCGAAATGCCGGCGAGCTTCTGGACCGACCCGCTGATCTACCAGGGCGGCTCGGACTCCTTCGTTGCGCCACGTGATCCGATCCGCATGGCGGATGAAGCCTTCGGCATCGACATGGAGGCCGAAATTGCCGTCATCGTCGACGATGTGCCGATGGGCGCCAGCCTCGATCAGGCACGCGCCGCGATCCGGCTGGTCATGCTGGTCAACGATGTCACGCTACGCGCGCTCACCGGGCCGGAACTCGCCAAGGGGTTCGGCTTCTTCCAATCGAAACCGTCCTCCGCCTTCTCTCCGGTCGCGGTGACGCCGGATGAGCTGGGCGACGCCTGGGATGGCGGCAAGGTCAGCCTGCCGCTGCTCGCCGACATCAACGGCAAGCCGTTCGGCCGCGCCAATGCCGGTATCGACATGACCTTCGATTTCCCGGCCCTGATCGCTCACGCCGCCCGCACAAGGCCACTGGTATCAGGCACCATCATTGGTTCGGGTACGGTATCCAACAAACTCGACGGCGGCGCGGGCAAGCCAGTCTCGGCGGGCGGCGCCGGCTATTCCTGCATCGCCGAACTGCGCATGATCGAGACCATTGAAGGGGGTGAGCCGAAGACACCGTTCCTGCGCTTCGGCGATACGGTGCGCATCGAGATGAAGTCGAAGACCGGAGCCTCGATCTTCGGCGCCATCGAGCAGACGGTGGAGAAATACGAGCGGTGAGCGCAAGGAGGAAGAATGACCCTGCTCGAGCATCTTCGCCGCATGGCGCGCAATAATTTGTGGTCGAACGACCGGCTCTATCGCGCCGTGCTTGCGCTGAAGCCCGGCGAGTTCGAAACCGAACGCACCAGCTTTTTTCCGTCGATCAAGGAGACGCTTAACCACATCCTCGCGGTCGACCATCTCTACCTCGAATTTCTCGAAGAAGGCGGCGTCGGTGCCGCTGCCTACGATGACTTCGTGCCTTTCGATGCTGCGCCGGAGCTTTGCGTGGCTCAGCTGGCGGCCGACCGGCGGCTGATCGCCTTCTGCGATGGCCTGTCGGAGACCGATCTCGATCGCCGCGTCATCACCGACCGCCGCGAGGATGGCATGATCCCAGAAAAGATCGGCGATATCCTGGCGCACGTCGTTCTGCACGACATCCACCATCGCGGCCAGGTCCACGCCATGCTCTCGGGTAGCTCGGTCGCGCCGCCCCAGTTGGACGAGTTCCTGCTCGATTATGATATGAAGCTGAGGGAGAAAGAGGTCGGGCGGCTGGGGCTCTAGCCGTCATCTCGAATACTCGGCCCGTTCAGGGCCGAGGGCGTCAAAATCATCGGCGATACGAATCTTGCCCTTCAAGGCGCCGATGCGTGGCAAAAGGTCTTCCGAGCTCTCACTTTTACGCCGCCTTGCCGTCAACCTTGATCACGCCGCGCTTGATCTGATCCTGCTCGATCGATTCGAACAGCGCGCGGAAATTGCCTTCGCCGAAGCCTTCGTCGCCCTTGCGCTGGATGAACTCGAAAAAGATCGGCCCGATAACGGTCTTCGAGAAGACCTGCAGAAGGATCTTGGTCATGCCGCCATCGACCACGCCTTCGCCGTCGATCAGGATGCCATGTTTCCTCATCCGCTCGATCGGCTCGTCATGGCCGTTCACCCGGTCATACGACATCTCGTAATAAGTCTCGGGTGGGCCGGGCATGAATTTCAGCCCGTTCTCGGCGAGCTTGTCGGTGGCGGCGTAGATGTCGTCCGTGCCGACAGCGACGTGCTGGATGCCTTCGCCATTGTACTTCTTCAGGTATTCGGCGATCTGGCTGGTCTCGTCCTTGGACTCATTCAATGGAATGCGGATCTTGCCGCAGGGCGAGGTGATGGCGCGGCTGACCAGGCCGGTAATCCTGCCGTCGATGTCGAAGAAATGGATCTGCTTGAAACCGAACAGATTGCGATAGAAGTCCCACCATTTGTCCATCTGGCCGCGATAGACATTGTGGGTCAGGTGGTCGAGGTAATAGAAGCCGACGCCCTGCGGTCGCGGGTCGCGTTCGCCCAGCCATTCGAACTCGGCGTCATAGGCCGAGCCCTTCTTGCCATAGGCCTCTATGAAATAGAGCAGCGAACCGCCGATGCCTGATATGGCCGGCACGTCGAGTGCCTTGTCGTCGCCTTCATAAGGCGTGGCGCCCTTCGACACCGCATGCTCGAAGGCATGTTTGGCATCAACCACCCGCCAGGCCATCGAGGCCGCGCAAGGGCCGTGCTTGTCGGCGAACTTCATCGCGTGCGAGCCGGGCTCGGCATTGACGACATAGTTGATGTCGCCTTGGCGCCAGACGGTGATGTCCTTCGTGCGATGCCTGGCTGCCGCCATATAACCCATGCGGGTGAACAGTTCGGCTAGCTTTTTGGGCTCCGGATGCGCGAATTCGACGAACTCGAAACCATCGGTGCCGGCAGGGTTGTCCTTGCTGATCGTGGCGGGCGGGGCGTCGTGTGGGAAGGGACCCATGATAATTCCTCCGGAAGCTGGCCTAAAAAGGGCCATCCAACGTCATCATAGCGCGGAGCCTGTGCATGGTGCTTGCATTCAAACGCTTGAAATGGTGATGTCATGCGTGAAGCATGCATAATATGAGAGAAAACCATGGACAATGCGCGCATTGATCAGTTTGACCGCAAGATAATGGCGCTCTTGCAGGGCGACGCGCGGCTCACCAACAACGACCTTGCCGAAAGGGTGAACCTTTCGGCATCGCAATGCTCGCGCCGCCGGCAGCGGCTGGAGGAGGATGGCTATATCAAGGGCTATCGCGCCGTGCTCGACCGCGACAGGCTCGGCTTCTCGCTGGTCAATGTCATTTCAGTGACGCTGGCCACCCACAACCGCGACAATGCGCGGCGCTTCGGCGAATTGGTGGCGCGCCTGCCGGAAGTGCAGGAGGCGCACGCGCTGACCGGCGAGATGGATTACATCCTGAAGGTGGTGACGCCCGATCTCAAATCATTGTCCGAGTTCGTCAACGGCGTACTCCTGCCGCATGAATCCGTGCAGCATGTGAAGACCGCGATCGTGCTGGAGACGCTGAAGGAAACCGGGGCACTGCCGATCTAGCCCTTCGACTGCTGTATCGCCAGGAACAGATTGGTGCAGCGCGCGCCGGACCGGCAATAAGCAAACACCGGGCCCTCCAGTTCGTCGAGCGCCTCTGCCTGGTCCTCGACATTCTCGGCGGTCATCTGGCCGCTGATCACCGGGATGTAGCGGAAGGCGAGGCCAGCGGCTTCGACCGTTGCCTTGAGCGTGTCCGCCGAAGGTTGGCCGGGCTGCTCATCGTCCGGCCGGTTGCAGATCACGCTCTTGAAGCCGGCTTCCTTGATGGTGGCGACATCTTCGGGCTGGATCTGACCCGAGACCGAATAGTCCTCGCTGATCTGGCGATATTCCATGGCTCATATCCTCGCAATCTGGTTTGGCGGCAGTCTTGCCATTGCCCGGTGGGCACGGCAATCCGCATCGACGGAATTCTCTGCCAAATAGACACGGCACGCCAGAAAATCCAACCAGGCCGATACGGCCCGGTTGGGTGCGGATCAAATTCAGCTGCCCAGAATGGCACCTTTGATCTGACGGATGTTGTTGTGCATCATGTCGATATAGGTCGAGCCCGGACCGTCGGGCTGCGACAGCGCGTCCGAGTAGAGCGTACCGCCGACCTTGATACCGGTCTCGCTGGCGATCTGCTCGATCAGGCGCGGGTTGGTGATGTTCTCGACGAAGATGGCCGCGGCCTTGTCCTGCTTCACCTGCTCTACCAGCTTGGCGACATCGGCGGCCGACGGTTCGGAATCGGTCGAGATGCCTTGCGGAGCGAGGAAGGTCAGGCCGTATTCGTGTTCGAAATAGCCGAAGGCGTCATGCGAGGTGATGACGACGCGCTTTGCCTCGGGGATCGACTGGATCGCCGCCTTCACTTCGCCTTCCAGCGCATCGAGCTTCCTGGTGTAGGCGGCGGCATTGGTCTGGTAGCTGACACAGCCGTCGCTGTCGGCCGCGCAGAAGGCCTCGGCGATGTTCTTCACATAGATCTTGGCATTGGCGATCGACTGGAAGGCGTGCGGATCGGCGACGGTCTTTCCGCCGCCGGTGCCGGCACCCTCGGCCGCATCGGCGTCGGCGAATTCAGGTTTGAAATCGATCGGCGTCACCCCCTTGGTCAAGGTGACAATGGAGGCCTTGGTGGCGCTGGCATCGACCAGGCGCTGCAGGAAACCTTCGAAGTGCAGGCCATTGACCAGCACGATATCGGCCTTGGCCATGGCCACCGCGTCGGCAGGGCTCGGCTCGTAGACATGGGCGTCGCCGTCTGGGCCGACGATCGTGGTGATCGCGATGCGGTCGCCGCCGACATTCTTGGCGAAATCCGCAATGACTGTGAAGCTGGCGACCACTTTCAGCGGCGCGGCGAAAGCCGATGACGCTCCAATGGCGGCAAATGTTATAACGCTCATCGTCAGGGCGGCACGGATCGATTTCAGCATAAGCGGGTCTCCTTTCAGGGGCGGGGGATCAGGCCGTTCTGTGACGGTGATGGATGATGCGGGCGCGCAGGATGCCGCGCGTGCCAAACAGGATCGAGGCGAAATAGACGACGCCGGCCGACAGGATGATGGCAGGTCCGGATGGCAGCGATGCATGATAGGACAAGAGCAGTCCGGCGATGCAGGAGGCAAAGCCGATCAGGACGGCCAGCACGCACATCGGCTCGACGCGCGCCGTCCAGAAGCGCGCGGCTGCCGCCGGCAGCATCATCAGTCCGACCGAAAGCAAAGTTCCGAGCGCCTGGAAGCCGCCGACGAGGTTGAGCACGACGAGACCGAGGAAGATGAAATGCACCGGGCTGCCCATGCGGCTGACCGAACGCAGGAACAGCGGGTCGAGGCATTCGGCCACCAGCGCCCGCCAGAAGATGGCAAGGCTGACCAGCGTCACCGCGACGATGCCGCCAATCAGCGTCAAAGCCTCGTTGTTGAGCGCCAGCACCGTGCCGAACAGCACATGCATGAGGTCGACGCTGGAGCCGCGGATCGACACCATCAGCACGCCGATGGCGAGCGAAATCAGGTAGAAGGCCGCCATCGAGGCGTCCTCGCGCTGGATGGTGAAGCGCGACACGGCACCGGCGCCGAGCGCCACGATGATGCCGGCGATCAGCCCGCCAATGGTCATCGGCAGGATTTCCAGCCCGTAGAACAGGAAACCCGCGGCCGCACCCGGCAGGATGGCATGCGCCATCGCGTCGCCCGACAGGCTCATGCGCCGCAGCATCAGGAAGACGCCGATCGGGCAGGCGCCGAGCGACAGCATCAGCGAGCCGAACAGCGCCCGCTGCATGAAGCCGAAATCGGCGAAGGGGGCGATGAAAAGACTGTAGAGCGCATCCATCAGGCAGCCCTCGGTCCGGCGCCGTGGTGATGATCGTGGTCGTGGCCATGATGATCATGGTCATGAGCATGCTCGTCAGGCTCGCACCAGGGCGCGTTCTCTTCCCAGGCTTCGTGGAAGCGGCGCGCGCGCAGCAGGTTCTCCGGTTTCAGCGTCTCCCGGGTCTCGCCCCAGGCAACCGGCTGACGGGCAAGCAGCAGTGTTTCGGGAAAATTCTGGCGCACCAGGTCGAGATCATGGACCACGACCATGATGGTGCGCTCTTCGCCGTGCCAACGCTTGATCAAGGCAATGAGGTCACCGACCGTCTTGGCGTCGACGGCGTTGAACGGTTCGTCGAGCAGGATCAGGTCGGCATCCTGCAACAGCACGCGGGCAAACAGCGTGCGCTGCAACTGGCCGCCCGACAGCGTGTCGATCGGCCGCTTCTCGAAGCCGCCGAGGCCGACGGCCATCAAAGCCTGGCTGACGGCCTCACGATCTTCCCCGGTATAGCGGCCAAGCATGCCGCGCTTCGGCCACAGGCCGAGCGAGACCAGATCGACGACGCGGGCGGGAAAGGAGCGATCGAGTTCCGATTGCTGCGGCAGGTAAGCCGCCCGCACGCCCGGCGCGCGAATGACCTCGCCGGCCATCGGCTTCAGCACCCCGACAATACCCTTCATCAGCGTCGACTTGCCGGAGCCGTTGGCTCCAACCACGGCCGTCAGCGAGCCCTTGCGGATCGCGCCATCGAGGTGATGGATCGCGGGATGGCTGTTGTAGCCCAGCGTCAGGTCACGGAATGTCAGGCAGGTCTGGGTCATATCGTTCCGTGGGAAACCAAATCCGGCTAAGGTGCGGCCGTTTGGATATGTGATGTTATTACATTAGTCAACAAGCCAATCCGGCGGAATTGCGTCGCGGTGGTCAACTCGCCGTGTAGGCGCCTGGCCCTGGATGGAGCAATTGGCTCAAGCGGTTTCGGTTCAGCCGGCCTTGCCCGAAGCGGACGGCGACTCTAAAGAGGCGCGACCACAACGGAAGGAATTCGCAATGAGCATTCGTCGCATCGATGTTGGCCCGCGCATGAGCCAGATCGTCATCCACGGCAACACCGTCTACCTGGCCGGCCAGGTCGGCGAACCCGGCGGCAACGTCGCCGCGCAGACCCGCGATATTCTGGCGACCATCGACGAATTGCTGGCCAAGGCCGGCACCGACAAGACCAAGATCGTCCAGGCGATCATCTGGCTGGCCGACATGGGCACCTTCGCCGAGATGAATACCGAATGGGACAAGTGGGTGCCGCAGGGCCACACGCCGGCCCGCGCCACCGGCGAAGCAAAGCTCGCCGGCCCGGAATATCTGGTCGAGATTATTGTCACCGCGGCGCTGTAAAGGCGCGACGCCAGAACTGCCGATCTCCCCCCACGACGAGGGGGAGATCACTCACCCCTGCGACGGCGTGAACCTTGCCACCAGCGTATGGCTTTCCGCCGGATAGATGAAGCGCACATGGGTGACCGGGTGCTCGGCGCCCCAGGTGCGGCGTTCGACGACCAGGCAAGGCGCGCCGGGATCGATGTCGAGAGCATCGGCGATGGCGTCGTCAGCGCTCATGGCGCGTATCCGATGCTCGGCCTCGCTCCACGGCACGCGGTCGATCAGCCAAGGCCCGGCGGCGATTTCCAGAAACTCTTCGTCCCCGGCTTCCGAAACCGCCGAAAGATTGATCAGACGTTGCTCCAGTGCGAATGGCCGTTCGCCGGCAAAATGAAGACCTTCGAGCCATAGCACTGGACCTGCGGCGGACAGTTCGAGCAACGCCCTGTCCTCCCCATTGCTGCGCCGCTTCAGGCGTTCCAGCCGCTCGTAGCGATACGGCAGGCCGAGCGCCTCGACTTCGATCCTGATGTCGTGAAGTTCCAGCACGGCTGCCTGCGATTGCGGCTGGCGGACAAAGCTGCCCGACCGGCGGCGGCGTTCGATCAAACCTGCCTTGGCCAACTGGGACAGAGCCTTGTTCACCGTCATGCGTGAGCATTTGTATTCGGCGGTCAGCTCATGTTCGAACGGGATACGGTGGCCGGGCACCCAGGTGCCGGACAGGATTTTTTCGCGGATATCGGAAAGGATGCGCTGATGCAGCGAGACGGTCTCGCTGTCGTCTATCTCCGTCGGTTCGGTCATGCTCATCTGGGTGAACCCTCGGAAAGCGCTGTCATCACGCTGCGAAACCGTTCGGCGATGGCCTCGCGCTTGGCATGTCTGCCACCGTTGACCTGTTTCTTGCCATGCACCCAGACACAATCGACCTTGCTGCCATTGGCGAAAATCCAGGCGTCGAGGATCGCATCGCCGGTTTTGCCGGCCAGCGAGGGGTTGCCGGCGTCGAGCGAGACGAGATCGGCGGATGCACCACGCGCGATTTGCGATGCGCCGGCGCCAAGCGCGACGCTGCCGCCGTCAAGCGCTGCGTCGTACAGCGCGCGGCCGGTCGAGCCGCCAGCCACGGCCAGCACATTGCGGGCGCGGTGCGCGAGGCGCTGCGAATATTCGAGCTGGCGCAATTCGTCGGGCAGGCCGATCAGCACGTTGGAATCGGAGCCGACACCGAAGCGGCCGCCATGCTCCCGGAACAATGGTGCGGCAAAGGTGCCGTCGCCGAGATTGGCCTCCGTGATCGGGCAAAGGCCGGCAATGGCGCCGCTCCTGGCCATGCCGATGGTTTCAGCATCGGTCATATGGGTGGCGTGGATCAGGCACCAGCGCTGATCGACAGCGGCAGCCCCAAGCAGAAATTCGACCGGACGCGCGCCGGACCAGGCAAGGCAGTCTTCGACTTCTTTCACCTGCTCGGCGACATGGACGTGGATCGGCCCGTTTGGCGCCATGGCCGCAATCGCCGTGAGTTCCTCAGGCGTCGCGGCCCGCAGACTGTGCGGGGCAACGCCGACAATCGCTTGATTCAAAGAGCGAACAGATTCCCGGCTTTTCTCAACAAGCCGGGCGAACCGATTCACATCGTTGATGAATCGGCGCTGGCTTTCGTTTGGCGCGGCACCACCGAAGGAGGAATGTGCGTAAAACACCGGCAGCAGCGTCAGGCCGATCCCCGTTTCGCCGGCGGCGGCAGCAATGCGCTCGGCCATCTCGGCTGGGTTGGCATAGGGTTGTCCATCGCGGTCATGGTGCAGATAATGAAATTCGCCGACGCGCGAAAAACCGGCCTCCAGCATTTCGACGTAGAGCTGCGCCGCCACCGCCTCGACCTGGTTCGGAGTCATCGACAGCGCGAAGCGGTACATCACCTCGCGCCAGCTCCAGAAACTGTCGGCGGAGGGCCCGCGCAACTCGGCGAGCCCTGCAATGCCGCGTTGGAAGGCGTGGCTGTGCAGATTGGCCATGCCTGGCAGGAGAATGGCATGGCGTTCGTCACCAGGCGACGCGGTGCTCCCAGGCTCTACGGCCGCAATGCGCCCATTGGCGAAAGTGATCCGCACATTGTCGTGCCAGCCGTTGGGAAGAAGCGCCTGTTCCGCAAAGATATCGGTCACTTTTCTCTCCGCTTCCCGGTCTCGTGTGCGATGATGACACTTGCAGTGCGTTTCAATATGTATATACATAATCGCCACCGATTGAAACGGAAAAGATGATGGCCGTAGAGAGCAAAAACCCGGCAGGGGGGCTTCGCCTGTGGCGCAATGCGCGTCTGGCGACCATGGCTGAAAATTCTGCCGGACTGGGTATCGTCGAGCAAGGCGCGCTCGCCGCGCGCGACGGCCGCATTGTCTATGCGGGTTCGCAATCCGAGATGCCGTCGGCGTTTGCCAAGGGCGAGATCATCGATTGCGAGGACCGCTGGATCACGCCCGGCCTGATCGACTGCCACACCCATCTTATTCATGCCGGGAACCGCGCCAACGAGTTCGAGATGCGGCTGGCCGGGGCCACGTATGAAGAGGTCGCCAGGGCCGGCGGCGGCATCGTTTCCTCGGTCAAATCCTTGCGTGCCGCCAGCGAGGACGACCTGGTTGCCCAGACGCTGCCGCGCCTCGATGCGCTGATGGCCGAAGGCGTCACCACCGTTGAAATAAAGTCGGGCTATGGTCTCGATCTCGAAAACGAGAAGAAATCGCTGCGCGCCGCGCGGCAACTGGGCAATGAACGCGCGGTGACGGTCCGCACCACATGTCTCGCAGCCCACGCGCTGCCGCCCGAAGCCAAGGGCGACAAGGACGCTTTCATCGATCTCGTCGCCAAAACGATCCTTCCCGGCGTCGCCGCGGAAGGCTTGGCCGATGCCGTCGACGGGTTCTGTGAAGGCATCGCCTTTTCGCCCGAGCAGATGTCTCGCGTGTTCGACAAGGCCAAGGCGCTCGGCTTGCCCGTAAAACTCCACGCCGACCAGCTGTCCAACCTGCATGGCGCCGAACTCGCCGCCCATTATGGTGCATTGTCGGCCGATCATCTCGAATACACCGACGAGGCCGGCGCCATGGCGATGGCCAACGCGGGGACAGTGGCGACGATCCTGCCCGGCGCCTACTACTTCATCCGCGAGACCAAGAAGCCGCCGATCGCCCTGTTCCGCCAGCTTGGCGTCAAAATGGCGGTGGCCACTGACAACAATCCCGGCACTTCGCCGCTGACCTCGCTGCTTCTGACCATGAACATGGCGGCGACCCTGTTCGGCATGACTGTCGACGAATGCCTTGCCGGCGTCACCCGCGAAGCGGCGCGTGCGCTGGGCCTGCTCGAAGAGACCGGCACGCTGGTATCAGGCAAATCAGCCGACCTGGCGATCTGGGACATCGAGCGTCCCGCCGAACTCGTCTACCGCATGGGCTTCAACCCGCTGCATGCCCGCATCTGGAGAGGACAATGACAGAACTGACGCTGAAGCCCGGCGATGCGACGCTGGCCGACTGGCGCGCCATCTACCGTGGCGCCGTGCCGAAACTGGACGGTGCCTGCCGCCCAAAAATCAAGGCAAGCGCCGAAGCTGTCGCCCGCATCGTCGCCAAGGGTGAACCGGTCTATGGCATCAACACCGGTTTCGGCAAGCTGGCCAGCGTGCGCATCCCCGCCGAGGATCTCGAGACCCTGCAGCGCAACATCGTGCTTTCGCATGCCGCGGGCGTCGGCGAGCCGATGCCTGTTGCCGTTGCCCGGCTGATGATGGCGCTGAAACTTGCGAGCCTGGCTCAGGGCGCCTCCGGTGTGCGCTCGCAAACCATCGAGTTGCTCGAAGCGATGCTGGCCAACGACGTCATCCCGGTAGTGCCGGCGCAAGGTTCAGTCGGCGCCTCCGGCGACCTTGCCCCATTGTCGCACATGACGGCGGTGATGATCGGTGTCGGCGAATGCTTTACCCCGCATGGCCGGTTCCCGGCCAAGGTCGCGTTCGTCTCGCATGGGCTGGAGCCCGTGACATTGGGCGCCAAGGAAGGCCTGGCGCTGCTCAATGGCACGCAATTTTCGACGGCCTATGCGCTGGCCGCCCTGTTCGAGGCCGAAGTGCTCTACCAGTCGGCGCTTGTCGCCGGCGCGCTCTCGACCGACGCGGCGAAAGGTTCCGACGCGCCCTTCGATCCGCGCATCCATATGTTGAGAAAGCATCGCGGCCAGATCGAAACTGCGGATGCGCTGCGCAATCTGATGGCCGGCAGCGCCATCCGCGAGTCGCACCGGCTCGGCGACGAGCGTGTACAGGATCCTTATTGCCTGCGTTGCCAGCCGCAAGTCATGGGCGCCGCGCTCGATGTCCTGCGCAAGGCCGCCGATACGCTCGAAACCGAAGCCAATGGCGTTACCGACAATCCGCTGATCTTCGCCGAGGACGACACGGCGCTCTCCGGCGGCAATTTCCACGCCGAGCCGGTCGCCTTCGCCGCCGATATAATCGCGCTGGCCGTCTGTGAGATCGGCTCGCTGTCGGAACGCCGCATCGCCATGCTGGTCGACCCCGCGCTGTCAGGCATGCCCGCCTTCCTGACGCCCAAGCCCGGCCTGAACTCCGGCTTCATGATCCCGCAGGTGACTGCGGCGGCGCTCGTTTCGGAAAACAAGCAGAAAGCCTATCCGGCCAGCGTCGATTCCATCCCGACCTCGGCCAACCAGGAAGACCATGTCTCGATGGCTGCGCATGGCGCGCGCCGGCTGATCGGCATGATCGAGAATGCGACGGCTGTTATCGGCATTGAATTGCTGGCCGCCGCGCAAGGGTGCGATTTCCATGCGCCGTTGGCCTCGAGTGCGGCACTTGAAGCCGTGCGCAAGCTGGTTCGCGCCGAGGTGCCGCATCTCGACAATGACCGGCACTTCCACCCCGACATGGAAAAGGCGATCGCCATGGTACGTAGCGGTGCAGTCGCGAAGGCCGCGAGCGCCGTGGCGCTGCCGGGGATTGCGCGATGACACCTTCTTGGCTGACGATAAAACAAGGCACGGCACCGCTGCTGGTGTCGATCCCGCATACCGGCATCGACCTCGCTGGGCTTGAAAACCGGCTTATGTCGCCATGGCTTGGTCGCCGCGATTGCGACTGGTGGATCGACAATCTCTATGATTTCGCCGGCGGTTTGGGCGCCACGGTCGTGCACACCGCGATCTCGCGCACCGTCATCGACGTCAACCGCGATCCATCCGGCGCCTCGCTCTATCCCGGCCAGGCAACCACCGGCCTATGCCCAACCGAAACCTTCGATGGCGATCCGCTCTATCGCGAGGGTGAAGAGCCGGGACCGTCGGAGATCGACGAGCGTCGCGAGAAGTTCTTTGCACCCTATCACGCGGCCTTGCAGGCCGAGATCGACAGGTTGCGCACCTTGCACGGCAAGATTGTCCTCTACGACTGCCATTCGATCCGCTCGGTGCTGCCACGCCTTTTCGAGGGCACGCTGCCGGTGTTCAACCTCGGCACGAACGACGGCAAAAGCGCTGATCCGGCGTTGCAGGCGATGGTCAATCAGATCATGGCAGAAACCGGTGAGACCTTTGTCGTCAACGGACGCTTCAAGGGCGGCTGGATCACGCGCCATTTCGGCCAGCCGCATCAGGGCGTGCATGCGTTGCAGATGGAGCTCTCCAACCGCGGCTACATGCGCGAGCCGGACGGGAAGGGCACACCGGACAATTGGCCCGCGCCCTACGATGCCGCGTTCGCCGCGCCGATCCGCGCCAGGCTGACGCAGATTCTCCAAACCGCCATTGACTGGGCCGGGCGCTGACGCGCCGCCTCATCCGAAAGGGACAATGATGACCGACCCCCGTCACAACATCCGCGAAGTGCGCAGCCCCCGCGGCGACAAGCTCAATGCCCGGTATTGGACGACTGAAGCGCCGCTGCGCATGCTGATGAACAATCTCGACCCTGATGTCGCCGAGAACCCCAATGAACTGGTCGTCTATGGCGGCATCGGCCGGGCGGCGCGTACCTGGAACGATTTCGATCAGATCGTTGCGTCGCTGAAGACGCTTGGCGAGGACGAGACGCTGCTGGTGCAGTCCGGCAAGCCGGTCGGCGTGTTCCGCACCCACCCCGATGCGCCGCGCGTGCTGATCGCCAACTCCAACCTGGTGCCGCACTGGGCGACCTGGGAGAAATTCAACGAGCTCGATAAGAAGGGCCTGATGATGTACGGCCAGATGACGGCCGGCTCCTGGATCTACATCGGCACGCAAGGCATCGTGCAGGGCACCTACGAGACCTTCGTCGAAGCCGGCCGCCAGCATTATGGCGGTAATCTCAAGGGAAAATGGATCCTGACCGGCGGCCTCGGCGGCATGGGCGGCGCCCAGCCATTGGCCGCCGTCATGGCCGGCGCCTGCTGCCTGGCGATCGAATGCAATCCGGATTCGATCGATTTCCGCTTGCGCACCCGCTATGTCGACGAGAAGGCCGAGACGCTCGACGAGGCCATGGAAATGATCGAGCGCTGGACCAAAGCCGGCGAGGCGAAGTCCGTCGGCCTGCTCGGCAACGCCGCCGAGATCGTGCCCGAGATGTTCAAGCGCGGCATTCGCCCCGATATGGTCACCGACCAGACCTCGGCGCACGACCCCATCAACGGCTATCTGCCGAAGGGCTGGACGATGGCCGAGTGGCGCGAAAAGCGCGTCAGCGACCCCCGGGCGGTCGAGAAGGCGGCGCGCGCCTCCATGCGCGAGCATGTCGAGGCGATGGTCGCGTTCTGGAACGCCGGCGTGCCGACACTCGACTATGGCAACAACATCCGCCAGGTCGCCAAGGACGAAGGGTTTGAAAACGCCTTTGCGTTCCCCGGCTTCGTGCCGGCCTATATCCGTCCGCTCTTCTGCCGCGGCATCGGCCCGTTCCGCTGGGCAGCACTCTCCGGCGATCCAGAGGATATCTACAGGACCGACGCCAAGGTGCGTGAACTCACCCCCGGCAACACCCATCTGCACAATTGGCTGGACATGGCCCGCGAACGGATTTCCTTCCAGGGGTTGCCGGCGCGCATATGCTGGGTTGGTCTTGGCGATCGCCACCGATTGGGCCTCGCCTTCAACGAAATGGTGGCCAAGGGCGAACTCAAGGCGCCGGTCGTCATCGGTCGCGATCACCTCGATTCGGGTTCGGTCGCTTCGCCGAACCGCGAGACGGAAGCGATGAAGGATGGTTCCGACGCCGTCTCCGACTGGCCGCTGCTCAATGCGCTGCTCAACACGGCTTCGGGCGCGACCTGGGTATCGCTGCACCATGGCGGCGGCGTCGGCATGGGCTTCTCCCAGCATGCCGGCATGGTCATCGTTGCCGACGGCACGCCGGACGCTGCAAGGCGGCTGGAGCGCGTTCTGTGGAACGATCCGGCGACCGGCGTCATGCGCCATGCCGACGCAGGCTATGACATCGCGATCGAATGCGCCAAGGAGCACCAGCTCAATCTGCCGGGCATTCTCGGATAGCGGCTGACGTGATGCGTGTCCTTCGTGCCACCGATTACCGCGTCATGCCGTGGAAGAACGGCGGCGGTACGACGACCGAGATCGCCGTCTCGCCCGATGGTGCCGGGCCCGACGATTTCGACTGGCGCGTCTCGATGGCCCGGGTCGAAGGCAGCGGGCCGTTCTCCGTTTTTGCCGGCATCGACCGCACCCTGTCGGTGCTGGAAGGCGAGGGGATTGTGCTTGATGTCGCGGGCCGTCCGCCAGAGCGGATGACAGCGGCTTCCCAGCCATTTTCCTTTCCAGCCGACCAGCCGACGAGTGCCGCGTTGATCGCCGGCCCGATCACCGATCTCAACGTTATGACCCGCCGCGGCCGCATGCTGCATTCGGTCGAGCGTCTGGCGATTTCGACGCCTGCGGAAATCCCGGCCGAGGCCGGTCCCACCCTTATCCTTTGTCACAGAGGCCATGCCATTTTCCCCGGCGCCGCGCCCATTCGTCTCGGACCGCTTGACACCCTGCTGCTTGGGCCGGACGCCTCTGTCTTGCAGGTTCAGCCCGCACCGGATGCGACCCTTTTCGTGATCCGGATAATCGCTGCCGCCTGACGCGCCTCGCCCCAACGGTTACCGCCTGTTTCCAAACATGATCGCGACGCTGGCGAAATATAGCGTAAGCTGGCACTGGCATCACGAAAAAGCCCGAATCCTCTCCGTCGATCGATCCCGACGGGAGCGAGAGGCGCTCGTCTTTGAATTGGTCGAAAGATGACGCTCCGTCGTGGTGCGGAAATAAACTTTCGGCTTAGGGTTGATGCAACCGATTGCATTCGAACCGGTTTTAGGGCCATTGCCGTGGCGGTGACGCCGCTGAGTGCCCGCTTACGGAATTTTCAATGAATATTCAGACGAACCTAGCCCAGATCGAGAAGACAAGCGCGAGCTTCCCAGTCATCACGGAAGAGCCGATAAGATCCACATTCCTGCCGGAGGAACGGCTCCGGCTGCTCGGCGAAAGCCTGGCCAAGGGCGATCTGACGGATCTGTTCGGCCTGATACCGTTCGACTTTCAAGCCCGTATCCGTGACAGCGCCAAGAAGATCCTCGAAGTCTACCGGTCTACCAATGCCGCGCAGGCGAGGGGCGAAACCATCACGCCGGCCGCGCAGTGGCTGCTCGACAACAACTATCTGATCGAGGAAACCATTTTCCAGGTCAAACGCGACCTGCCGCGCCGCTTTTACCGGCAATTGCCGACCCTGAAACTGCCCGATGGCGGCACCGTGCCGCGCGCATTGGCGCTGGCCTGGACTTATGTCGCGCATTCCGACAGTTCCGTCTCGGCGACCATGTTCAAGTCTATCGTCCAGGGTTTTCAGTCGGTCGAACCGTTGAAGATTGGCGAGCTCTGGGCACTGCCGTCCCTTCTGCGTTTCGTGCTGATCGAGAACCTCCGTCGCCTGGCGGTCAGGGTCAACCGCACCCGCCAGATGCGCCAGATCGCCAATGACGTGGCCGACAAGGTGCTGGCGACCGACGACAATCCGGATCGGCAGGCGATCCTCGCCAATTTCAGCGCGCATGCGCAGGACACCACCTTTGCCACTCAGCTTCTCTACCGCCTGCGTGACGGATCGCAGAACGCCGGCAAGGCGCTGGAGTGGCTGGAAGGCGAACTCGAGAAGACCGGCTCGGATGCCGAGGAAATCATCATTTCCGAGCACCAGACGCTGTCCAGCGGCAATGTGACCACCGGCAACATCGTCCGCGGCCTGCGCCTCATCAACGACGTCGACTGGACGGTGTGGTTCGAAGGCGTCAGCCGCATCGATACCGTGCTGCGCGAGCGCACCGATTTTGCCGCGCTCGACTTCTTCTCGCGCGATCAATACCGCACCGCGATCGAGGAACTGGCTCGCCGCTCGAACCTTTCGGAGGACCGTGTAGCCGAAAAAGCCATTGAACTGGCCGGCCACGCCGTCGGTGAAACCGTCCCGGAGAGCGGTGAAGGAGCGGACGCCCAGGTTGCATCCGCTCATACCGATGTCGGTTTTTATGTCGTTGGCCCGCGCCGGCTGGAACTGGAAAAGGCGATCGGTTACCGGCCCACGATCAGCCAGACCGTCAAGCGGACCTTCGCCAAGACCGGCTGGCTGGGCATCGTCCTGCCCGTCTTCGCGCTGACCGTCCTGCTGCTTGTCCTGTCCGGCAACGCCCTTTCCAATCTCGGCCTGTCGGTGCCGTCGATCGTGCTGATGCTGGCTCTGTTTGCCGTGCCGGCCAGCGAAGGCGCGCTCGCTTTCTTCAACACCGTGGTCTCGCTGTTCCTTAAGCCGACACGCCTTATCGGTTACGACTACAGGCACGGTGTGCCGCCCGAGGCGCGCACCCTGGTGGTCGTGCCGTCGCTGATCGGCTCGCGTGACGATGTCGAGGAAAACATCCGCAACATCGAAGTGCATTACCTTGCCAATCTGGCGGACGAGATCCATTTCGCGCTGCTTTCGGATTGGCCCGACAGCAAGATCGAGATCGATGCGGCGGATACCGAGATCCTCGACTTCGCCCGCGCCGAAATCGCCCGTCTCAACGCGCGCTATCCCTCCGACGGCGCGCCGCGCTTCTATATCCTGCACCGCCGCCGGCTCTACAATGCGGGTCAAGGGTGCTGGATGGGCTGGGAACGCAAGCGCGGCAAGCTGCACGAACTCGACCTCTTGCTGCGCGGCGACAGCGATACCACCTTCCTGCCGCTCGAAGTCCCGCTGCCGGAAAAGGTCGTCCATGTGATGACGCTCGACGCCGATACCCGCACCACCCGCGATGCGGTATCGAGCCTGGTCGGCAAGCTTTGCCATCCGCTCAACCGTCCGCATTTCGACGCCACGAGGCGCGTCGTGACCGCCGGTTACACCATCCTGCAGCCGCGCATCACCGCTTCACTCACCAGCGGCGACGAAGCCTCGTTCTTCCAGCGCGTCTTCTCGGCCAATCGCGGCCTTGATCCCTATGTCTTCGCTGTTTCGGACCTCTATCAGGACGTCTTCAGCGACGGATCCTTCACCGGCAAGGGCCTCTATCATGTCGATGCCTTCGAGGCCGCCTTGCAGGGCCGCATCGAGGAAAACACCATCCTCAGCCACGATCTGCTCGAAGGTGCCCTGGCGCGCGCCGCACTGGTCACCGACGTCGAACTGGTCGAGGATTACCCGACCCGCTACTCGGTCGATGCCTCGCGCCACCATCGCTGGGCGCGCGGCGACTGGCAGCTTTTGGGCTACATCTTTAATCCTCGTTCCGGCGTTCCGGCCTTGTCGCGCTGGAAGATGGTCGACAATCTGCGCCGCTCGCTGACGCCGATCTTTTGGGTGATGGCGGCGATCGCCGGCTGGACCTTGCTGCCGTTCACGCAGGCCGCGCAGTGGCAGGCCTTGCTGATCCTCAGCCTGTTCATGGCGCCGACCTTCGACGTGGTCAACGCCATTCTGCCCAAGAGCGGCGACCAGACGCCGCGCGGCCATTTCTCCGCGCTGGCGCGCGACGTCGCCTTCGGCACCGCCATGGTGGCGCTGAAGATCGTGCTGATGGCACATAACGCCTGGATGATGGGCGATGCCATTGTGCGCACGCTCTACCGGCTGTTCGTCAGCCGGCAGAACCTCTTGGAATGGCGCACCGCCTCGCAGGCGCACAAGGCGGGCGACAACGATGTCGGCTCCTATTACGGCATGATGTATGGCGCCGTGATCATCGGCTTTGTCGGCCTCGCCATTCCGGTGCTGGCCGATTCCACCGGTGCCTTCGTCGCCTTCTTCTTTGCCTTGTTCTGGATCGGTTCGCCGGCGATCGCCAGCTGGATCAGCCGCTCCGCCGAAACCGAGGACCGGCTGCGCATATCGCAAGCCGACATCCACACGCTGCGCACCGTGGCGCGGCGCACCTGGCACTATTTCGAAACCTTCGTCACGGCAGAACATCACAATCTGCCGCCGGATAATTTCCAGGAGAGCCCGGCGCCCGTCGTGGCGCCGCGCACCTCGCCGACCAATATCGGCGTCTACCTGCTCTCGGTCGTTTCGGCGCGCGATTTCGGCTGGATCAGCCTTTCCGATGCCATCACCCGCATCGATGCAACCATGACGACCATCGAGAGCATGCCGCGCAGCCGCGGCCATCTCTTCAACTGGTACGACACCACGACGCTCAAGCCGCTCTATCCGCTCTATATCTCGGCTGTCGACAGCGGCAATCTCGCCGGTCACCTGGTGGCGGTGGCGGCGGCCTGCGCCGAATGGGCGGAAGCGCCTTCCGTCCACCTGCAGGGCGATTTCGAAGGCATTCTCGACACGGTGACCATCCTGAGCGAAAGCCTCGATGAACTGCCCGATGACCGCCGTCAGTTGCGCCCGTTGCGCCAACGGCTTGTCGATCGCCTCGACGGCATGCGGCGTGCCGTCGACACGATCAAGGCCCAGCCGGAAATGGCGTCGATCCGCACCATCAACCTGGCGGTGCTGGCTGGCGAAATCCGCAAACTCGCCACCGCCATTCACACCGAGGCCGCATCGCCGCAGAGTGACGTCATCGTCGACTGGGCGGCAAGGCTCGAAGCCACCTGCGAGGCGCACGTCCACGACGCCCACAGCGACGAAAACGCTGTCGAGGCTCTGCGTGCCAAGCTGCTCACCTTGCGCGAGCGCACCCGTCGTTTCGCCTTCGAGATGGAATTCGCCTTCCTGATGCGGCCGGAGCGCAAGCTTTTGTCGATCGGCTACCGGGTCGAGGAACATCAACTCGACGAAAGCTGCTACGATCTTCTGGCTTCCGAGGCGCGGCTGACCAGCCTGTTTGCCATCGCCAAGGGCGATCTGCCAACCGAACACTGGTTCAGGCTCGGCCGCCCCATCGTCGAGATCGGCTTCCAGGGCGCGCTGATGTCGTGGTCCGGCTCGATGTTCGAGTACCTGATGCCGCCGCTGGTGATGAAGGAGCCGCAAGGCTCCATCCTCAACCAGACCAGCAAGCTGATCATCAAGCGCCAGATGCAGTACGGTCGCCAGAAGAACGTGCCGTGGGGCATCTCGGAAGCGGCCTACAACGCCCGCGACCGCGAACTGACCTATCAGTACACCAATTTCGGCGTGCCGGGCCTTGGGCTCAAGCGCGGCCTTGGCCAGAACACGGTAATCGCGCCTTACGCGACTATCATGGCGGCGCAGTTCAACCCGCGCGAAGCGGTGCAGAATCTGGCCCGGCTGCGCGAGATCGGCGCGCTTGGCCGTCATGGCTATTATGATGCGGTCGACTTCACGCCGCAGCGCGTGCCGGAAGGCACCAACCAAGCGGTCGTGCTGAACTACTATGCCCACCATTCGGGCATGTCGATCGCCGCCGTCGCCGACGCCATCTTCGAAGGTCGCCTGCGCGATCGCTTCCACAGCGATCCGGTCATTGAATCGGCCGAACTGCTGCTGCAGGAGAGGGCGCCGCGCGATATTCCGACCGCCACCGTCCGGACCGAGGCCGACGAGCGCTCCAAGGACGAGACCGAAACCGAGAGCCCCGATACCCGCATCGTGCTCGATCCCGTGCGGGCGCTGCGTTCGACCAATGTAATGTCGAACGGCCGCTATTCGGTGATGGTGACCGCGACCGGCTCCGGCTACAGCCGCTGGGGCGATCTTTCCGTCACCCGCTGGCAGCCCGACCCTGTCGAGGACCGGCTTGGCTCCTACATCTTCCTGCGCGACGCTGCCACCGGCGACTGGTGGTCGGCGACATCGGAGCCCAGACGCGCCGCCGAGGAAAAGACGCAGACCTTGTTTTCCGACGACAAGGCGAGCTTTGTCAAAACCGCCGGCACGCTGCGCTCCGAGGTGGAATGCATCGTCGTTTCCGAGGGTAATGGCGAGGGCCGCCGGATCACGCTCTACAATGAGAGCACGTCAGACCGTCACATCGAAGTGACGTCCTTTGCCGAGCTGGTGCTGGGTTCGGAGGCTTCCGACAACGCGCATCCGGCTTTCTCGAAGATGTTCGTGGAAACCGAGATCGCCGCCAACAATGGCGCGATCTTCGCCACGCGCCGCAAGCGCGAAACCAGCGAGCCCGATGTCACCCTGGTGCATTTCGTCACAGATCCGTCGGGACCGGCGCGTGATGCCGAGGCGGAGACCGACAGGCGCGCCTTCATCGGCCGTGGCCGCACCATCGTCGATGCCGCCGCTTTCGATCCAGGCGCCAGGCTGGGTGGCCATTCCGGCTTCACGCTCGATCCCATCGCCTCGCTGCGCCGTCAGGTGCGCGTGCCCGCCAACAAGAAGGTATCGCTGACCTTCTGGACCGTCGTCGGGGCCAACCGCGCCGAGCTGGATGAGGCCATAAGCCGGCTCGACCATCAGGAGAGCTTTGCTCGCCAGGCCATGCTTGCCTGGACGCGCAGCCAAGTGCAGACCCGCCATATGGGCCTCAGCCTGACCGATGCGGCCAATGTTCAGAAACTGGCGCGCTATCTGATCTATCCCGACCCGTTCCTGCGGCTGCCGGCCGAGTCCGTTGCTTCTGGATTGGGTAAGCAGTCGAGCCTCTGGCCGACAAGCATTTCGGGCGATTACCCGATCTTCCTGGTCAGGATCGGCGACGTTGCCGATCTGGAGATCGTTGCCCAGGCGTTGCGTTTCCAGGAATATATGCGCACCCGCGGCATGATGATCGACTTCGTGGTCGTCAACGAACAGGCTTCCTCCTATGTCCAGGATCTGCAGCGCGCGGTCGAAACGCTTTGCGAAAACAGCCGCTTGCGTGGCAAGGAACTCGGACCCCGCCAGCACATTTTCGCGGTGCGCCGCGACCTGATGGAGGAAACCACCTATAAGACGCTGCTCGCCGTCGCCCGGGTTGTGCTGCATACGCGCAATGGCACCATCTTCGACCAGATCGAACGGGCCGAGGCGGCCGCACTGCAGGCGCGCGATGGCCTGCAGCCGGCAGGGTTGCCAAGCCCGCGCGAAATTCCGGCGCCCGCACCGCAGATGCATGCATTTGCCTCGCAGGCGGAGGCCGATCTCAGTGCCGATGGCTCCGGCCTCAGCCAGTGGAACGGTTTTGGCGGCTTCGACGGCGACGGGCGGCACTATGTGGTGCGCCTGACTGGCGGGCGCACCACGCCGCAGCCCTGGATCAACGTCGTCTCCAACGCCTCGTTCGGCTTCCACACCTCGGCCGAAGGTGCTGCCTTCACCTGGAGCCGCAACAGCCGCGACTACCAGTTGACGCCATGGTCGAACGACCCGGTGTCCAACCGGCCGGGCGAGGGCGTCTATATTTACGACCAGGCCAGCGGCAAGGCGTTCTCGCCGATCGCGGCGGTGGTGCGCGATCCCTCGATGACCTACGAAGCCTGGCATGGCCAGGGCTTCTCGACCTTCCGCTCGAAGCGCGGACCGTTGTCGATGGACCTGACCCATGTCGTCGATCCCATCGATCCGGTGAAGATCACGCGGCTGCGCATCCAGAATTCCGGCCCGGTACCGGCCCGGCTGCGCGTTTACGCCTATGCCGAATGGGTGCTTGGCGGGCATCGGTCGCGCACCGCGGCAACTATAGTGCCGTCCCGCGACGGTGCCACCGGCGCGCTGCTGGCGCAAAATCCCTACGGGCTCGATTTCAGCGAGCGGGTGGCCTTCCTCGCCGCCGACACCGGCGTCCACTCGGTGACATCAGACCGGGCCGAGTTCCTCGGCCGGCACGGGTCCAGCGAGTTGCCGCAGGCGGTGCTGAGCGGCGCGGCCCTCTCAGGCCGCGTCGAGGCAGGAGATGATCCTTGCGCGGCGATCGCCCGCGACATCGAGATTCAGGCTGGCGGCGACGTCACGCTCATCTGGCTGCTTGGCGATGCCGAGTCTTCGGCGCAGGCGAGCGCGCTGGTGCAGAAGCACCGGGGCAAGGATTTCGACCAGCGCCTGGCCGACAATGAGCGCGAATGGCGCGCCTTCCTCGACACCATCCAGGTCGAGACGCCCGACAAGGCGCTCGATGCCATGGTCAATCACTGGCTGCCTTATCAGAGCCTTGCCTGCCGCATCCGCGCCCGCTCGGCTTTCTATCAGGCAAGCGGCGCCTTCGGCTTCCGCGACCAGTTGCAGGACACACTCGCCTTGCTGGCGCATGATCCCACGCTGGCGCGCGACCAGATCCTCAACGCCGCGCGGCGGCAGTTCCCGGAAGGCGACGTGCAGCATTGGTGGTTGCCGCGCACCGGCGCCGGCGTGCGTACCCTGATCTCCGACGACGTGGTGTGGCTCGCCCACGCCACGGCCCGCTATCTCTTGGTGACCGGCGACGCCACCATCCTGAAGGAACAACTGCCTTTCCTCGACGGACAGGTGCTGGGCGAAGGCGAGCACGACGCCTTTTTCATCCCGGAAATCTCGAAGAAGACGGTGTCGCTGTACGACCACTGCGCGCGTGCGCTCGACCTCGCCATCAAGCGCAGCAGTCCAGCCGGCCTGCCGTTGATTCTCGGCGGCGACTGGAACGACGGCATGAACCGTGTCGGCGAGGACGGCAAGGGCGAGAGCGTGTGGCTGGGCTGGTTCCTGCTGAAGACGCTGGGCGACTTCGCCGCGGTCGCCAGGACCGAGGGCGACACCAAGCGCGCACAGGCCTGGACAAAGCATGCCGACGCGCTGAAGCGAGCGCTCGAAAGCACGGCATGGGATGGCGAATGGTACCGGCGCGGCAGTTTCGATGACGGCACGCCTTTGGGGTCGCGTACATCGCAAGAGTGCAAGATCGACTCCATCGCCCAGTCCTGGAGCGTGCTTTCGGGCGAGGGCGACCCGGCGCGGTCGACCACCGCGATGCAGCAGGCGACGAAACTGCTCGTCGACGATCATCTCAAGATCGTCAAACTGTTCACGCCACCCTTTTCGAAGACGCAGAAGGATCCCGGCTACATCAAGAGCTATCCGCCTGGCGTGCGCGAGAATGGCGGCCAGTACACCCATGCCGCCACCTGGTTCGTCATTGCGCTCGCCGAGATGGGGCAGACCGATGAAGCCTATCGCTGCTTCTCGATGCTGAACCCGGTCAACCACGCGTTCGACGAGGCGTCGACCGAGCACTACCGCGTCGAACCCTATGTAGTGGCGGCCGATATCTATGCCGGGGACGACAAGGGCGGGCGCGGCGGCTGGACCTGGTACACCGGCTCGGCGGGCTGGCTCTACCGGGCGGCGGTCGAAGGCATCCTGGGCATCGAACGGCGCGGCAAGCAGATCACATTCCGGCCGAAGCTGCCCAGCCACTGGGATGGCTACCAGGCTTCGCTCAAGATGCTGGGCGCCGACATCAAGGTCCAGGTCGTTCGCGACAAAAAGGCCAAGACGATCTCGCTCGAAGTCAACGGATCGAAGACAAAAGCGGCGTCCTTTGAACCCAAAGCCGGCGGCCAGACCGAGGTCGTGGTCAAGATACCAGCGTAAAATCAGCAGTTTATGTCAGAAGCGCGCGCGTCCTCCGGGACGCGCGCCGCCGCGTCCTGTTTACTTGCGCGCGATCTGTGGGGCGTCCGCCAAAGACGCGCGAAACCGACCGTGCAAGCTCGCGGTGATTAAAAATGTGGCAGTGCTCCGCTGCTGCCACGATTTTGCCGCAAGGCTGACATTTCACCTTTTATCTCAAACCGTTAGGTGATCACGTCAGATTTCGTATCGTCGTCATCTTTTGTTCGCTAAACGGGAACGGAAGCGATAGACGGGCATTGTTTTGCGACGCATCAACCGTTAGGTGTTACGAAATGGTGCAGTGCACAATATTGGTGTTGGGCACAATAGAAAGTTGGCGGAGTAGCTAAGGTGTCACTTCTGCAGATCTATTGGAGAGCGCTGGGATATCTGGCCGCCGACAAGAAGCGCGTCGCGCTGATCTGTGCGGCCAACGTCGCGCTTGCAGCCATCGCGATCCTTGAGCCGATCCTGTTAGGCCGGGTGATCGGCGCTATTTCCGAAAAAGGTCCGGTGTTTTCGACGCTCGCGGTCTGGGCAGCTCTCGGTCTCTTCAATGTCATGGCCTTCGTGCTGGTGGCGCGTGGCGCCGATCGCTTCGCCCATGCCCGTCGTTCGGAAGTGTTGTGCCAGTCCTTCGAGCGCGTAATCACCATGCCGCTCGCCTGGCATCACCAGCGCGGCACTTCCAATTCGCTGCACACGCTGCTGCGCGCGGTTGAAACCCTTTTCAGCTTGTGGCTCGAATTCATGCGCGTGCATCTTTCGACGGCCATCGCGCTGGTGCTGCTGGTGCCGACCGCGCTTGCGATGGACGTCCGCATGTCCATTGTGCTGCTTGGCCTTGGCGTCCTTTACGTGGGCATCGGCCGTATTGTCATGCGCCGCACCAAGGCAGGGCAGACCGCCGTCGAGCGTCATTATCATACCGTGTTTGCCCATGTGACCGACAGCGTCAGCAATGTCGCCGTGCTGCAGAGCTACAACCGCATCGGCCATGAGACCGCGGCGTTGAAGCGTTACGTCAAGGGCCTGCTCGACGCGCAGAATCCTGTGCTCGACTGGTGGGCGATTGCCAATGCGCTGAACCGCCTGTCCTCGACCATTTCGATGATGATCGTGCTGTCGATCGGCGCGTATCTCGTCACCCGTGGCCAGCTCCGCGTCGGCGACGTCGTGGCCTTCACCGGCTTTGCCGGAATGCTGATCGCCCGTCTCGACCAGATGTCGGCCTTCACCACTCAGATTTCGGAAGCCCGCGCCAAGCTTGAGGATTTCTATAAGCTCGAGGACTCGGCCGCCGATACCGCCGAGCCGGATGGCCTGCGCGACCTTGCCAACGTCACCGGCCATGTCCGTTTCGAGGATGTCAGCTTCGAGTTCGCCAATTCGGGCCAGGGCGTCAGCGATGTGTCCTTCGAGGTTCAGGCAGGCCAGACCGTCGCCATCGTCGGGCCGACGGGTGCGGGAAAGACCACGCTCATCAATTTGCTGCAGCGCGTCTTCTCGCCGTCCAGCGGCCGTATCCTGATCGACGGCATCGATACCCGCACGGTGACCCGCAAGTCGCTGCGCCATTCGATCGCCACCGTGTTCCAGGATGCCGGGCTTCTCAACCGCTCGATCGAGGACAACATCCGGGTCGGCCGTGCCGACGCGACCAACGAAGAAATCCATGCTGCCGCCACCGCGGCCGCGGCGCAGGACTTCATCCTGGCCAAGAGCAACGGCTACGACACGGTGGTCGGCGAACGTGGCGGCCAGCTGTCTGGCGGTGAGCGCCAGCGCATCGCCATCGCCCGTGCCGTGCTGAAGGATGCTCCGATCCTGGTGCTCGACGAAGCGACCAGCGCGCTCGACGTCGAGACCGAGGACCGCGTCAAGGAAGCGATCGACGAATTGCGCCGCGACCGCACCACCTTCATCATCGCCCACCGCCTGACCACCGTCCGCGACGCCGATCTGGTCGTGTTCATGGACAAGGGCAAGGTGGTCGAGATGGGTGGTTTCGCCGAACTGTCGCTGCGCAACGGCCGCTTCGCCAGCCTGCTGCGCGCCGGCGGCCTGCTCAACGACGAGGAAGTCCGCCGCCTCAGCCGCTCCGTTCAGGGTGAGGCCGCCTGAGCCGGTTCTTCCTTCCCCCACAGAGGGAAGGAAGACGCTTCTACGCCTGCGACACCACCGCTCGATTGCCCCAAACGCATCGGCGGTCTATGTAAAGTCGCATGAGTGACACCACCTCACGCCCGAGCGGCTGGGCCGATCTTGCCAATCCGACGCGGTTCGTCGGGATGGCCGACAAGCTTGTGCCGTGGTTGGCGGCGCTCGCCGCGCTCGTCCTCGCCGTCGGCCTCTATATGAGCTTCACCGCGCCCGAGGATTTCCAGCAAGGCATCACCGTTCGCATCATGTACATCCATGTGCCTTTCGCCTGGCTCGCCATGATGTGCTACACGCTGATGGCGCTGTCTGCCCTCGGCACGCTGGTCTGGCGCCATCCGCTAGCCGATGTCGCGCTGAAATCAGCGGCCCCCATCGGTGCGGTCTTCACCGCGCTGGCGCTGATCACGGGTTCGATCTGGGGCAAGCCGATGTGGGGCACCTGGTGGGTCTGGGATGCAAGGCTGACCTCGGTGTTCGTGCTGTTCCTGATGTATCTCGGCATCATCGCGCTGACCCGTGCGCTGGATGATGCCAGCCGCGCCGCCTGGGCCGCCGCCATCATCACGCTGGTCGGCTTCATCAACATCCCGATCATCAAATTCTCGGTCGACTGGTGGAACACGCTGCACCAGCCGGCTTCCGTGTTCAGGCTCGGCGGTCCGACCATCGATCCGAGCCTGCTCTGGCCGCTGCTGGTGATGGCCGTCGGCTTCACCGCGCTCTTCTTCACGCTGCATCTGATGGCCATGCGCACCGAAATCCGGCGCCGCCGCGTCATTGCCATGCGGCGGGTGGCGGCGCGGCAGGCGGAGCGTCCGGCCTAGAAATTCACCCCATAAGTCCGCGTGCCGCCACGGGCAGCGTTTCCAACACCTTCTCACCGTCGATCAGGTTGACCTCGTTGAACAGGTTGGTGACGACGCAGCAATGGTCCGGCACCACGCGCACGCGTTCGCCAATGCGAAGCCTGCCGTCGCCCGAAAGCGTGACCGTACCGTGCTCCTCGCTCAGGCCCGTCACCAGCGCTCCCGGCACGCCCATCAACTCTCCGAAATCCTTTAGCCCCAGCGTGTCGCTGGACAAGGCCTTGCTGCCGGCATCGAGAATGGCGCGTGTCGCTGTCGGATGGCTGACCACGGTTGCGAGCACCGTCAGCGCGCAATCGTCGAGGCCGCCGACGCCTTTGGCGACCTGGTAACGGTCGAGATAGATATAGGTGCCGGGCCGGTATTCGGTAACGACGGAGGCATCGGCGGAACGCCACATGTCAGGCGTGCCGCCGCTGGAGATGCGTTCGCAAGCGAGACCCGAGGCGGCCAGCGCCTGTTTGGCATCGGCAAGCCAGGCTTCGGCCTCCACGGCCCGGCCGGCGGCCGGATAGGTCATCAGTCCGCCGAAGGTGAGGCCGCCTGCGTTATCGATCACCCTCGCCAGCGCAACCGCTTCATTGGCCGTCTGCACGCCGCAGCGTCCCATGCCGGTGTCGCATTCGACCAATACCGAGAGCGGGTGCCCGGCATCGATGAAGGTGGCGGCGAGCCCTTCCAGCGTCTGCGCGCTGTCAGCCGTCACCGACAGCTTCACGCGACCATGCAGCGCCTTCAGCCGTTCGAGCTTGGCGCGCCCAAGGATGTTGTAGGGGAGAAAGATATCCGTCAGCCCGGCATCGGCCATCACCTCGGCCTCGCCGATCTTCTGGCAAGTGATGCCGACGGCGCCAGCCGCCATCTGCTTCTTCGCCCAATAAGGCAGCTTGTGCGTCTTGATGTGCGGCCTGAGTTTCAGTCCGTTCTTGTCGGCATGGGCTTGCGCTCTGGCGATGTTGGCTTCTGCGCGTGCGGCGTCGATGAGGATCGACGGCGTATCGAGATCATGGATGGTCGGCATCGGCTATCTCTGTGAAAATTCGCAGGGTTTATGAGCCTGAAAGCAAGCGATGTCACGCGGCCAGCGGGCCGGATCAGTGGGCCATGGTCGGGAACGCGCAAGGCTCGAACAAGCAGAATGGATCGACACCGCACCGGCGTTCGGCTATGCGATCTATCGGAAAAACCGACACCAGGGGTCATGATCATGAAACGCTCCGCAATCAACGATATCATCCGCGAAGCCGACGCTTTCATCCGCTCGTTCGGCTACATCATGCCGCCCTTCGCCTACTGGTCGCCGGAAGAGATGAAGGCGCGCCAGGTCGATTCCTCGGCCATCTTCACCTCACGGCTCGGCTGGGACATCACCGACTACGGCCAGGGCAAGTTCGACGATCTCGGCCTGTTCCTGTTCACCGTTCGCAACGGTCGCTACGAGGACATGAAGAAGGGCATGGGCATGCTCTATGCCGAGAAGATCATGATCTCGCGCAAGGAGCAGATGTCGCCGATGCACCGCCACAATATCAAGGCCGAGGACATCATCAACCGCGGCGGCGGCAAGCTGGTGCTTGAACTGTTCATGCATGATCGCGATGGCGGTATCGACCCCAAGGCCGAGGTGTCGGTGCCGGTCGACGGAACCATCCACAGGCTGCCGGCGGGCGGGCTATTGAAGCTCGATCCGGGCCAGAGCGTCACGCTTTTGCCCGGCGTCTGGCACGCCTTCTGGGCCGAGGGCAGGGATGTGCTGATCGGTGAGGTGTCGACCGTCAATGACGATCGCACGGACAATGTTTTCCGCGAGCCGATCGGCCGTTTCGCTGATATCGAGGAAGATACGCCGCCGTTGCACCTGCTGGTGGCCGACTACGATAAATGGCTGGGCTGAGGATATCCGCCCTTAGCGCTGCTTCGTCCCGTTATTTGCGGGCCAGTAACCAAGTCCGAGGAGTAAGTCTTGAAATCAGTTCTAGTTGCCATTGCCGCCTTGGCGGCCCTCAGCTTGCCGGCCCAGGCGTCCGGCTTCGATAACATTGTCCTTTCCGCGACGAAGGGCGAGGAAACGTCTCAGAGCAATTTCCCTGTCGACACACCGGTCATTTATGTGTCGGCTGACTTGGTGGATATCGCGCCCACATCGAAAATCACATTCTCCTGGGTCTCGGTCGATTCCCACGGCGCCGCACCGGAAAACTATACTATCGACAAGGTCGACCTCGACGTCGGAGCGAACAACGAGGCTGATTCACAACTCACCAAACCCACGGCGGGATGGCCGGAGGGCACCTATCGTGTTGATTTGGCCATTGATGGAACGGTTGCGGAATCGGTACCCTTCAGCATTCCATGATCGGAAATTCAACCGCCCGGGAAGGGCGGCCTGTTAGTCGGTTTCGGGTGGCGCTTCTTTTTGCCAGCCGGCTAGCTCCGGCAGGTCGTCAAGCCAACTTTTCTCGGTCATCAAGGCATCGCTGGCCTGCGGTGCCGCCTCCGTGGCGTTTTGAATCAGCCAGTCCATCCACTTTCGATAGGCAACTGGGTCCAGTTGGGGCGGCAGCACCTTGGCCTTGAGCAGCATCCTCTTGCGGAAACTGGTTTGCCTGCGCAGTTTGGTCGTCGTGAATTTGATTGCCCTGCCTTGGTATTCAACTATCCACCGGTCGCCCTCATGGCTGACAAGCCTGTCTACGGCGAATCCGGCATCGACCGGTCTATCGCGCCAAGGAAGCTCGATAGCGTTCTTCCTCAGATCGATAGCCCATCGCCTGTAATTGGCCCCGGTACGCTGAGACGGCAGCACGCCGGCCTGTTCGAGCATCTTCCTTCGGAACGTAGCCTGCTTCTTGAGCTGGCCGGTCGTCAGCTCGATTCGATGTCCACGAAATTCGACGTGCCACCGGACCCTCCCGTTGCCGACATACTTCACCAACCTGTCGATGAAGAACTCGCCATCGGCCAGCATCACGCAGCCTTGGCTGATGCTTTCGCGGATGAACTCGGTGTCAGTGACCATCAGGCGGCCTTATGCAAGAATGGCAGGCCCACATGCGATCGGTGGAGGGCAAGATCGCCGCGCTTCTGGCCTTTAGGTCCGGTTGGCGTGGGCGCGTTGCTCCTGTGCCTTCTTACAGATGTCATCCAATTTTTCGCGGACCCGGTCGTTATCAAACAGCAGCTTGGCGCGTGAGAATCCTCTGCTACGAAGCTCCCATTCAATGGCAAGCCATCCTTCATAGTCGCCAGACGCCGCGAGCTTCCCGGCTTCGCGCCACATATGCGCGTCACGCTCTCGGGACACACCTTTCTCCCGTGCTAATGCGCCAAGCATACAGGCATATAGGACGTCGGGCCCCGCTGAAACCGCTGCTCGACAGCTTTTTTTGCGAGGGACGTCCTACATTTTTACATTTTGTGATTTGCACGATATGGTTAACGGGGCTCTGGTAGGTGCAGGCTTTTCTGGCTTCAGGCGTTTGGGCAGAAAAAAGGGCGGGGTGTGAAAGGTGGCCGAACATGGCCAGTACGAACACCATTGTCTTGACCGACGACTATGGCTACCGCCAATACAAGGCATCCAACCTGCCCGCCGACACCACAATCGATGCCACCAGCGCCTCGTGGATCGTTGCCAATCAGGGAAGCCCCACCAATCTCTATCCCTTCGCGGTCGTCAACCCCGGTGACAACCTCACGGCTTTCGGCGGCACGATCAACGGCACGGTCTCCCAAACCGGCGACTGGGAGAATATCTACGTCAACTCCGCCGCAGTCCGTGTGAATTCAGCCCACAGCTTTGTCATCGACGACTTTACGATCACCCAGCCCTGGGATGGCATCCGCGTCGGCGGCACCGGCACCTTTCTTATCGAGGATAGCTATGTCGGCAACTCACGAGACGACGCGGTCGAGGACGACGACGTCATCGGCGGCACCATCCGGGATTCGCTGTTCGACCACGTGTTTTCCGGAGTGAGCCTTGGCGACGGTGAGGTGAATGGGTCTGGCAACTCGGTCGTCATGGATGGCATGCTTCTGGGCATGGGAGAGTACCTTCGCAAAGGCGTGATCACCCACGGTTCGCCATTCAAACTCGCCGACGGCACAGGCGCCAACGATATCTCGCCCAGCCTGCACTTTGTCGACTGCGTGGTGGCGATCACCGACGTTCACCACAACGGCCAGGGGCGGCTGCAGCACGCCTGGGATAAGACGGTCGAGTCGCACGGCAATTACTATCTCAACCTCTCCGACACGCCGCTGCCGGCGGATTATCCAAAGCCGCCCGCCGGCTGGACGGTCCTTCAGGGCCAGGCGGCCCGCGACTATTGGGACCACGCCAGGGCGGCCTGGCATGCAGCCCATGACGGGACCGACCCGATACTGACCCCGCCGACCGACCCAACACCGCCACCTCCGACCGACCCGACACCGCCACCTCCGACCGACCCGACCCACGGAACGGCCGGGAACGATACGTTTGTCGGCACTGGCGCGGCCAATACCTATGATGCCCAGGCTGGCAACGATACACTGCGGGGCCTGGGTGGCAACGACGTGCTGACCGGTGGCAGGGGCGAGGACACCTTCGTGTTTGACACGGCCTATGGCCCCGGCAACGTCGACACAATCACCGACTTCGACGCGGAACATGACGCGCTTTATCTCGACAGTGCCGTCTTTACGAAGCTCGGCCCCGGTTCCCTGTCCAGCCCGACACAGGTGAACTCGTCGTATTTCGAATTGCAAGAACACGCCGCCCACAGCAACGATTACCTGCTCTACGACCGGGCCACGGGCGTTCTGTCCTATGATCCCGACGGCTCGAAATCGACCCCGCAGGTGGAAATCGCCCATCTGGAGCCCGGGGCGGCCCTGACCTATCACGACGTGTTCGTCGTTTGATCGCTCCTGCGATCGCACCGATAGTGGTGTCGCCGCCATCGGCCCGGACCTGGTGATGGCACCGCTGATTGCAAGGGCAGGCGCATGTGCGTCTGCCGCGATCAACGTTGCCGACGTTTATGGGCAAGGTGAAGAATCATCCATGGACGACGGCGTTTGGCTCCTGGATTGTGTCACGAAGCCAGCCGACTGTTCGTCCGGCAGCTTCCTAACGAGAAACTCCTACATCTGGTGCTGCGAATGGAACCGAGGCGAAGTCTGTGCCGCCTTCAGGCAACCGTTTGATTGACTTGCGGAAACGGCTGCTGCAGCAGAAGAAGCTCGTGGCAACAAGCTATCCACAGGGCATCCAGTTTGGCTGGGGAACCTGGATTCGAACCAGGACTAACGGAGTCAGAGTCCGTGGGTCTACCGTTAACCTATTCCCCAGCAGGCGCGGTCATGGACCGCGCGGGCCGAACGGCTGAGCCGCTTGAGCGCTGCCTTGTAGCCGCCAGCGGAAAATAGTCAAGCCTGCTCTGCGGTTCAATCGCCAGCTTTTATCACCGGTTTCAAACGCCACCTTTTCCAGTGGCATGCGAACTCCGGGGCTCAGCTCTCCTTGCGGCTGAATTGCGAGCGTTCGAAGAACAGCACGATGCCCAGGCCCAGAAACAGCGGGATGATCAGATAAAACAGCCGGAACACCAGCAGCGCCGCCAGCACGCCGACCGGGTCCATGTCGGAAAGCCCGGCCAGGAACACCACCTCGAACACGCCGAGGCCACCCGGCGCGTGCGAGATCTGGGCGACCGAGAAGGAGACGAGGAAGACGCCCAGCACGACGAAATAGCCTGGATTGTGCACTCCGGGCAGGGCGAAGAAGATGATCGCCGCGGCGGCGAGCAGTTCGATCGGGCCGATCAGCAATTGCCGTGCGACGATCGGCAGCGCCGGATAGTGCAATTGGAAGCTGCCGATCGTCAACGGGCGCAGATGCAGCCAACTGCCGAATATATAGGCTGCGATGAGGATTAGCATCGCGATGCCTGCGGCCTCCGACAGGCCGTGATGGGCGATGCCGGAGAATCTGTCGATAATCTGCGGCTCGAACACCAGCACAAGGCCCGAGGCGAGTATCGTCGACAGCACGAAGGTTATCCAGCAGACCGCCACCAATACGCCGACTTCCTGGCCGGTCAGGCCCCTGGTGCCGTATGCGCGGTAGCGGATGACGGCGCCGGAAAACACCGAGCCGCCGATATTGTGCGACAGCGCATAGGTGGTGAAGGAGCAGAGCGTGACGAACAGCCACGACACCCGTCTGCCGATATGCAGCAGCGCGATGTGATCGTAGCCGGCGAGCGCGGCATAGGCGACGACCGAACTCAAGCCCGCCAATATCCAGTCGCGAGCCGGAATGGCCGCCAGCCCGTCCCAGACGTCATCCAGCGAGATGCCGCGCAATTCATGCCAGAGCAGCAGCAGCGAGAAGATCACCGCGCCGATGCCGACGACCGGCCAGAAATAGCGTTTCCAGTTCATTGCCAGACTGCCATGCGTTGTGGATCCGCTTCCTTTTCTGTCGAGAGGCCAACCGCCCCGCATTCCCCATTCATTTCAGAAATGCCTCATTGAAGCCGGCTATTCAACCGCGAACACTTGTCGCGCCTGATGCCGGCAAGACCTGCCTGCACTGGACGAGGCGCAAAACGCTGACAAGCGGCGAGGGCATCGGCTTCGACGGGCGCCGTCTCCGCTGGCGTCGCGTTATCAATCCAGCCTTGCGGGTACATTACGGCGGTGCCGCGAAAAAGGCGGTTCGCGCCCCAGCCGGCAAAATTCAGCATGCGGCTCTTGGTGATCGGCCACAGCGCTGTTAGTCTGGCGGCAACTTGAAACATGCCAAAGCGCCTGCTGCGTCCGTCACCGGTTCGCGCGGCGCCGGAAGGAACGACAGTGGAAGACCGCGACACCGGCGCAGGCGCGCCGGAGGTGGGCGCGTCCAGCGCTTCCCCGGGATCGTCAGGCCCGGGGACAGCCGGTTGGCAGCAACGCCGCCCGACGGAGCCGCGCTCCGTAAATGGGCAGGCAGGCGACGCGACCCACAACCAGAAGGGCAAACCCAAGAAACGGCGCAAGCGAAGGCGTGGGCGCAAGGTTTTTGCGCGCGACGATGCGCGCCCCGGGGACAATCGATCGCCGGCACAAGGCAAGGCCGCTGTCGCGGCAGTGGAGCTGAAGCCTGTTGCCGCTGCGGCGATCTCACCCGTCGTTCCAATACCACGCCCCGAGCAAGGACACCGCAGGCCGCCGGTACACGAGCTTCCGGTCTTTGCGGCGCTGGACCTCGGCACCAACAATTGCCGGCTGCTGGTCGCCGTACCCACGCGTCACGGCCAGTTCCGCGTCATCGATGCCTTCTCGCGCATCGTCAGGCTGGGCGAGGGGCTCACCGCCAATGGCCGGCTCGGCCAGCCGGCGATGGACCGCGCGGTTGAGGCGCTGAAGATCTGCGGTGACAAACTGCGCGGCCGCAAGATCAGGAAGGCAAGGCTGATCGCCACCGAAGCCTGCCGCACCGCCGAAAACGGCATCGAGTTCCTCGATCGTGTCGAACGCGAAGCTGGCCTGAAGCTCGAGATCATCGACCGCCAGACCGAAGCCCGTCTTGCTGTTTCCGGCTGCGGTTCGCTGGTCGAGCGCGACACGCAAGGCGTCGTCCTGTTCGACATCGGCGGCGGCTCCTCCGAGATAGCGCTGATCGATCTCACCGGCCGCCGCTCGCCACGCCTCGCCAATCATATCGTTTCGTGGACCTCGCTGCCGGTGGGCGTCGTCTCGTTGGCGGAACGCTTTGGCGGCCGCACCGTGACGCGCGAGATCTTCACCGCCATGGTCGACGACGTCGCCGGCCGGCTGGCCGCTTTCGACGGCCGCGATCGGTTGAGCCATCTCAAGGCCAGCCCGAATTTCCATCTGTTGGGCACTTCGGGCACGGTGACGACGCTGGCCGGCGTCCATCTCGACCTCGAACGCTACGACCGCCGCCGGGTCGACGGCCTGTGGATGGACCGCGACAGCGTCGACCGCATGGTGGAGAGACTGGTCGGCTGGGATTTCCAGCAGCGCTGCGCCAACCCCTGCATCGGTGCTGACCGCGCCGATCTCGTGCTCGCCGGCTGTGCTATCCTCGAGGCAATCCGCGCCGTCTGGCCCTCGGAGCGGCTGCGCGTCGCCGACCGGGGCCTGCGCGAGGGCATATTGAGCGAACTGATGGCCGATGACGGCGTCTGGCGCAACGATGGGCGTGCTAGGGCATGATCATGCTCAAACAAGAAATCAGGCAATGACCAAGAAACCGGAAAAACCAGGGTCCGCCAGCATTCGCGTGCTGAAAACGCGGATCAAGAAGAAAAGCGGCTTGAAGGAATCGTCGCGCCGCTGGCTGCAGCGCCACATCAACGATCCCTATGTCCAGCGCTCCAAAGCCGACGGTTATCGCTCGCGCGCGGCCTACAAGTTGATCGAGATCGATGACAAGCACCACCTCTTGAAACCCGGCATGAAGGTGATCGACCTCGGTGCCGCCCCCGGCGGCTGGTGTCAGGTCGCGGCCGCGCGCACGAAATCGACGGCCGAGCATCCGCATGTCGTCGGCATCGATTATCTCGAAATGGACGCCGTGCCTGGCGCGCCGGTGCTGCTCCTGGATTTTCTCGATCCGCAGGCTCCGCAAAAGCTCTCCGAAGCGCTGGGCGGGGATCCGGATGTCGTGCTGTCCGACATGGCCGCACCGACCACCGGCCACAAACGGACCGACCATATCCGCACCATGCATCTGTGCGAGGTGGCGGCCGATTTCGCGCTGTCGGTCTTGAAGCCCGGCGGCCATTTCCTGGCCAAGACTTTTCAGGGCGGCGCCGAGAACGAGCTGCTCTCCATGCTCAAGAAGAATTTCCGCTCCGTCCACCACGTCAAGCCACCGGCATCGCGCGATGAGTCGGTGGAGCTTTATCTGTTGGCCAAGGACTTCAAGGGGCGAGAGCCGAGCAGGGAGTAACGCCTCCCCTTCTGCCACAAGAAGGAGAGAAGGGAGAGAGCCTCACTCTCCCGGCGATCTCACCTGTTCCAGTGTCTTGGGCGTTGTCAGCCGGCCATGGCCGGAGACGGCATTGCCGGCATCGGGTGCCAGCCGCATGAACGACAGCGATGCCGCCGCCGATACCGCCGCCACGATGAAGAAGGCGATATGGAAGTCGCCCAGCGTCAGCGGGCCGCCATGGATGGAGGTCGAGACTTCCAGAACGCCGCCGGCGAGCGCCACGCCGAGCGCGATCGAGAGCTGCTGGAACACCGCCGTGATCGGCGTCGCCTTGCTGGTATCCTCGGCCGACACCTCGGCATAGGAGAGTGCGTTGACACCGGTGAAGAACATCGAGCGGATGAAGCCGCCGACCAGCAATATGGCCAGCATCAGCGCATAGGGCGTCTCTGGAGTGAAGAGACCATAGATGGCGATCGATGCTGCGGCGACAAGCGAGCCCAGGATCAGCACGCGGCGGAAGCCGACAACGCGGAAGATCAGCGCGGTGACGAATTTCATGCCGATGGCGCCGATCGCCGAGACGAAGGTGATCATGCCGGACTGGAACGGGGTCAGCCCGAAGCCGATCTGGAACATCAGCGGCAATAGGAACGGCACTGCGCCGATGCCGATGCGGAACAGGCTGCCGCCGAGCACCGACGAGCGGAACACCTGGTTGCGGAACAACTCAAGCGCGAGCAGCGGATTCCTGGCGCGGCGCGCATGTATCAGGTAGAGCGCGCCCGACAGCAGCCCCACGGCGATCGTGATGAAGCCGGTCGCCGGCGGCAGATAAGGCAGGCTGACCACCGACAGGCCGAAGACGACGCCGGATGCGGCCAGCCCGCTCAGCACGAAGCCGACGAAATCGAGCGGCGGCGTCTCCATCGATTCAGTTTCCGGCAGGAAGCGGGTGGCCAGCCAGATGCCGATCAGGCCGATCGGCACGTTGATCAGGAAAATCCAGTGCCAGGTGAAGTAGGTGGTGATGAAGCCGCCGATCGGCGGGCCCACCAGCGGCCCGACCAGTGCGGGAACGGTCAGCCAGGACATGGCGGCGACCAGATCACTTTTGGGCGTGGCGCGAACCAGAACCAGGCGTCCGACCGGGGTCATCATGGCGCCGCCGATGCCTTGCAGGAAGCGAGACACCACGAAGGCCGGCAGGGAACCGGAGAGGGCACAGGCGATCGAACCGGCAATGAACACCGCGATCGCGGCACGAAAGATGTTCTTGGCGCCGAAGCGATCGGCCATCCAGCCGCTGATCGGAATGAAGATCGCCAGCGACACCAGATAGGCCGTCAGCGCCAGTTTGAGTGCGATCGGGCTGGTATGAATGTCGATGGCGATCGCCGGGAGCGACGTTGCGATGACGGTCGAATCCATGTTTTCCATGAAGAGAGCGACCGCAAGGATAAGCGGGATGGTGCGGTTCAACGAACGCGTCCGGGTTTGATTCCAGATGTTGCCGACCTCGCCGGCACGCAGGGCGGTTATCATGGCCGGACATCGATGTCGTGTTAAATTGCTGTCACTTTTGTGCGATCGCAACCAGGGGTCGCGTCGCCTGGGCTCGAGTGATCCTGTTGGGCAGGCAACGATCGGCTTTTCAACGCCGCCGCGACGTGTTACCAGCCACCGCCAATCCTGAAAGGGAATAATGAGTCGGCGCTGTCCATTCCGGTCCAGCGCTTTTTCTGCATTCAAAGGGCTGGCCATGGCAAAAATCATCGAAACCTCCACCGGCGCACTGGCGCTGACCTTTGACGACGTGCTCTTGCAGCCCGGTCATTCCGAGGTGATGCCCGGCCAGACCGACATCCGCACCCGCATCGCCGGCGACATCGACCTCAACGTGCCGATCCTGTCGGCGGCGATGGACACGGTCACCGAGGCAAGGCTTGCCATCGCCATGGCGCAGGCCGGCGGCATCGGCGTCATCCATCGCAATTTCTCGCCCGCCGAACAGGCCGAGCAGGTGCGGCAGGTCAAGAAATTCGAATCCGGCATGGTGGTCAACCCGGTCACGATCGGTCCCGACGCCACGCTCGCCGACGCCTTGTCGCTGATGCGCACCTACTCGATTTCGGGCATTCCGGTGGTCGAGAATGGCGGCGCCGGCGGCCACAAGACCGGCCGGCTCGTCGGCATCCTGACCAACCGTGACGTGCGCTTCGCTTCCGATCCGGCGCAAAAGGTCTACGAATTGATGACCCGTGAGAACCTGATCACGGTCAAGGAGAATGTCGACCAGGACGAGGCCAAGCGGCTTCTGCACCAGCACCGCATCGAGAAGCTGGTGGTGGTCGACAAAACGGGCAATTGCGTCGGGCTGATCACCGTCAAGGACATCGAGAAGTCGCAGCTCAACCCGCATGCCACCAAGGATGCGCAGGGGCGCCTGCGTGCCGCCGCCGCCACCAGCGTCGGCGATGACGGCTTCGAACGCGCCGAGCGTCTTATCGAGGCCGGCGTAGACCTTTTGGTGATCGACACCGCGCATGGCCACTCACAGCGGGTGCTGGACGCGGTGACGCGGGCGAAGAAGCTTTCCAATTCCGTGCGCATCCTGGCCGGCAATGTCGCCACCGCGGAAGGCACGCGGGCGCTGATCGACGCCGGCGCCGACGCCGTCAAGGTCGGCATCGGTCCGGGCTCCATCTGCACCACCCGCATCGTGGCCGGGGTCGGCGTTCCCCAGCTTTCGGCCATCATGTCGGCGGTCGAGGCAGCGCATAAATCGGGCGCCTCGGTGATCGCCGACGGCGGCATCAAATATTCCGGCGATCTCGCCAAGGCACTCGCCGCCGGCGCCAGTGCCGCCATGATCGGCTCGCTGCTTGCCGGGACCGACGAAAGCCCGGGCGAGGTCTATCTGCACCAGGGCCGCTCCTTCAAGGCCTATCGCGGCATGGGCTCGGTCGGCGCCATGGCGCGGGGCTCCGCCGATCGCTACTTCCAGGCCGAGGTGCGCGACACGCTGAAATTGGTGCCGGAAGGCATTGAAGGGCAGGTTCCCTACAAAGGACCTGTGTCTGGCGTGTTGCACCAGCTTGCGGGCGGGCTGAAAGCCGCTATGGGTTATGTTGGTGGCCGCGACCTTGCCGATTTCCGCGACCGCGCCACTTTTGTGCGCATATCCAACGCTGGACTTCGTGAAAGCCACGCCCATGACGTCACGATTACCCGCGAAAGCCCCAACTATCCCGGCGGAGCCTGATTCTTCCGGGCTTTGGCGCAACTTGACCGCCATGGTGCTGCGCCTGTCGCGCCATGTCGGTGCGCTCTGCTTTCTCTCGGCGGCGGTTTTCATCGCCATGACGGGCATGGAGTTCTTCTATTTCCGCCAGTTGAGCGGGGGCTTGGTCTCGCTCGACATGCGCTATTTCGGATTCACGCCCGACGAAGGCATGGCCTGGCTGACGGCGCTTGGCCGGCGCGGCAGCGAGATCATCCTGGTCTGGCATTACCTGACCTTCGATCTTTTGTTTCCGGCGCTGCTGTCGCTGACGCTGGTCAGCCTGATCCTGGCGACTGGCCGGCGGCTGAAGAATTTCCGCGTGTTGCCGGCTCAGATGCAGGCGATCTTCGCGCTGGTCCTGGTGCTGCCCTACACGCTTGCCGACTACGCCCAGAATATCGCCGTGGCGCGGCTTCTGTCCGATTTCCTCTACGCCAACCCGGACTCGCTGTCTTTCGCCTCGGCGCTCATCGTCACCAAATTCGTGCTTCTCGCCGTCCCGGTCATCGTCATTGCCGCTTTCTGGTTGGCCGGCCAAAGACGTCAGAATTGAAGCCGAACAGGGCAGGGGCGACTGCATGAACCAGACCGCGATCTTCTGGCCGGTGCTCGCCCACGTGCTGCTGATCTATATCGTCTATTGCGTACTGGGCCGGCGCCGATATGTTGCCGTCAAGTCGGGCGAGGCGAAGGCGAGCCAGTACAAGGCCCGCTCGACAGAACCGGCCTCCTGCGCGACCGTTGCCGGCAATCTCAGCAATCAGTTCGAACTGCCGGTGCTTTTCTACGTGCTGTGCCTGGCGCTGCATGTCACCAATGGCGTCAACTATCTGACACTGGCGCTGATGTGGGCTTTCGTGGTGACCCGCTACTTCCACGCCGGGGTTCACCTGACCAGCAACGATCTGCGTTGGCGCAGCCGCTCTTTCTTCCTTGGAGCGGTTATTGTCCTGTTGGGCTGGATCTGGCTCGCTCTTCACCTGCTCGGGGTGATTTGAGCAGAATTGGCGTCAGCTCTCTTCTCCCGCGACGGAAGAAGAGAGACTGAACCTACAGGTCGAACACTGCTATTTTTCGATTGTCGAACTTGATGCCGATCTCGCCGCGCACAAGTTTCAGCGCCTGTTCGCCGAACACGGCGCGCCGCCAGCCTTGCAGCGCCGGCACATCGGCATCCTCGCCTTCGGCGGCGATGCGATCGATATCGTCGCTGGAGGCGAGCACCTTCGAGGCGACGCCCTGTTTTTCGGCGATGATCCTGAGCAGCACTTTCAAGAGCTCCGCGGCCGCATTCGAGCCCTCGGGCGGCTGGAAGCTTTTCGGCAGTTTCGGCATCTGCTCCTTGGGCAGGGCGAGCGCGGTGTTGACCGCGCCGAGCAGTGCCGTCGCCGTCGAGGAGCGTTCCCAGCCCTTGGGCGTGGTGCGTAGCTTGGCAAGGGCTGCCGCATCGCGCGGCCCTTGCTGCGCGATCTCGTAGATCGCGTCGTCCTTGAGCACGCGGCCGCGCGGCACGTCGCGCTCGCGCGCCTCGCGTTCGCGCCATGCCGCCACGGTCTGCACGATCGCCAGCTCCTGCGGTTTGCGAAGCCGCATCTTCAGCCGCTTCCAGGCGTCCTCGGGATGCGGATCGTAGGTCTCGCGCGAGGTCAGGACATCCATTTCCTCATTCAGCCAGTGGGCGCGGTTTTCGCGCGCCAGCTCGGCGTTGAGGTGCTGATAGACCTCGATCAAATGGGTAACGTCGGCCAGCGCGTAGTCGAGCTGCTTGTCGGACAGCGGGCGGTGGCGCCAGTCGGTGAAGCGCGACGACTTGTCGAGCCGTGCGCCGGTGATGCGCTGCACGAGCTGGTCGTAGGAAACACTGTCGCCGAAGCCGCAGACCATCGCCGCCACCTGTGTGTCGAACACCGGGTGCGGAACGAGATCGCCGAGATGGACGATGATTTCGATGTCTTGCCGGGCGGCGTGGAAGACTTTGACTACCGCCTCGTTGGCCATCAACCTGAAGAAGGGAGCGAGGTCGATATCAGGTGACAGCGGATCGATCAGCGCCGTCACGCCGGGCGCGGCCATCTGGATCAGGCACAGGATGGGCCAGAAGGTCGTTTCGCGGATGAATTCGGTGTCGACGGTGACGAAATCCGACTTTTCGAAAGCGGCGAGAACGGTCTCGAGTTCTTTCTGGGTGGTGATGACGTGCATCAAATCGCTTTTGGCAGGAGTAGGGTCTTCCTAGATTTCAGCCGGGAAGGCTTTCGTCAAGCTGTGGCGCCACCGTCACGGCCCTTCCGGACTGTCTGGATCACTATTTCTCCTCGCCGCCGCGCAAAAATGGTCGAGGTGCGCAACACCGCGGTGAAGCGGCTGCGCGTGCCGGCCGGCACGCCGGAAAGGATGACGGCGGTGAAGACCGCTTAGACCACGGCGCTGAAGACAAGCAGCGCGCTTGGCCCGAAATACTGCATCGCTGTCGAGGCCGCGAACGGGCCGCCAATGGCGCCGAAGGAATAGAACAGCATCAGGGCCGCGTTGATCAGCACGAACTCGCCGGCGGTCGGAGTATTCAATCGACGCGCTCAAAAGTGTCTAGGCTGGTCCCGAAGGCGCGCCATGTTCCAACCTGGGTCAGCTTTGCGGGCTCACCCTCGGCATCGGCTGAAAGTGCCATTCCAGCCACTGTGTGCCACAACATCTCGATCTTGCCGTCCCGAAAAATGCCGGTGTAGCTGACCGCCGCCGGGCCCGTTTTTCCTAGCGCCGCGGAAGTAAAGCCAATCACATCTCCATGAGCGGCCCCGTGGAGAGGCACTTCCATCCCGGAAAAGCTACTGTCGGGCAATGCTGTCTTGAAGACACCGCGGATCAAACCATCGCTATCGTCTTCGATAACTACAACCGAACCGTATTGATTGCGCCAAGTGCCCTTCCAGGAAAACATGTTTGCCTCCTCTCACTCCATCATGCGCCAACGCGAGAGGCGGTTTACGGTTCCGCCACATGACCGGCTATGGATTGCAACCCGAAGTTCCAAACTGAGAGACCGCCGCTCCATCCGTTTGCCTTGACAAACCATGCCTCTCATGCGCTTTTCGCGCAAATTTTGGGCCGAGCTGCGATGCTTTGGCCCGCAACCCACAATCCCGGACTTTAATCCATGACCATGCACCGTTACCGCAGCCATACCTGTGCCCAGTTGCGAAAGAGCGACGTCGGCAATTCCGTTCGCCTGTCGGGCTGGGTGCATCGCGTGCGCGACCATGGCGGCCTGCTGTTCATCGATCTGCGCGACCATTACGGCCTGACCCAGATCGTCGCCGATCCGGATTCGCCTGCCTTCAAGATCGCCGAGACCTTGCGCGGCGAATGGGTGATCCGCGTCGACGGCGAGGTCAAGGCACGCCTGCCGGAGACCACGAACGCCAACCTGCCGACCGGTGAGATCGAGATTTTCGCCCGCGAGATCGAGGTGCTGTCGGCGGCCAAGGAATTGCCGCTGCCGGTATTCGGCGAACCGGACTACCCCGAGGACATCAGGCTGAAATACCGCTTCCTCGACCTGCGCCGTGAGACGCTGCACCGGAACATCGTGGCGCGCACGAAAATCATCGCCGAGATGCGCAAGCGCATGGGCGAGGTCGGCTTCACCGAATTCTCGACGCCGATCCTTACCGCCTCGTCGCCGGAAGGCGCGCGCGACTTCCTGGTGCCGTCGCGCATCCATCCTGGCACCTTCTACGCGCTGCCGCAGGCTCCGCAGCAGTACAAGCAGCTTATCATGGTGTCCGGCTTCGAACGTTATTTCCAGATCGCGCCGTGCTTCCGCGACGAAGACCCGCGCGCCGACCGTCTGCCTGGCGAATTCTACCAGCTCGACGTCGAAATGAGTTTCGTCGAGCAGGACGATGTGCTGTCGACCATGGAACCGGTGATGCGCGGTGTCTTCGAGACCTTTGCCAACGGCAAGCCGGTGACGCAGAAATTCCAGCGCATCCCTTACGATGTCGCCATGCGCAAATACGGTTCCGACAAGCCGGACCTGCGCAACCCGATCGAAATGCAGGCCGTCTCCGACCATTTTCGCGAGTCCGGCTTCAAGGTGTTCGCCAACATCCTGGCCAACGACCCGAAGGCCGAGGTGTGGGGCATTCCGGCAAAAACCGGCGGCAGCCGCGCCTTTTGCGATCGCATGAACAGCTGGGCGCAAGGCGAGGGCCAGCCGGGGCTGGGCTACATCTTCTGGCGCAAGGAGGGCGACAAGCTCGAAGGCGCCGGCCCGCTTGCCAAGAACATCGGCGAGGAACGCACCGAGGCGATCCGCTTGCAGCTCGGCCTTGCCGACGGTGATGCCGCGTTCTTCGTCGCCGGCGACCCGAAGAAGTTCGTCTCCTTTGCGGGCGCCGCGCGCACGCGCGCTGGCGAGGAGCTGAACCTTGTCGACCGCGAGCGCTTCGAACTGTGCTGGATCGTCGACTTCCCGTTCTTCGAATGGAACGAGGAGGAGAAGAAGATCGACTTCGCCCACAACCCGTTCTCAATGCCGCAGGGCGGCATCGATGCGCTGAACGGCGAGGACCTGCTCGGCATCAAGGCCTTCCAGTACGACATGGTCTGCAACGGTTTCGAGATCGCCAGCGGCGGCATCCGCAACCATTTGCCCGAAACCATGGTCAAGGCATTCGAGACGGTCGGGCTGGACCGCGCCACGGTCGAGGAGCGCTTTGGCGGCCTCTATCGCGCCTTCCAGTATGGCGCGCCTCCGCATGGCGGCATGGCCGCCGGTGTCGACCGCGTCGTCATGCTTCTGGTCGGCGCCAAGAACCTGCGCGAAATCACCATGTTCCCGATGAACCAGCAGGCCTATGATTTGTTGATGAACGCGCCCTCGGAAGCGAGCCCGCAGCAGCTTCGCGATTTGGCGCTGCGCGTCGCGCCAACCAAGAAGGACGCCTGACCGGAAGCTTCGGGCTTCACTTCAGGAACTTGCTCGAACCGGTTCTTCCGATTCGGCAACAAAAAAAACCGGCATCGCTGCCGGTTTTTTCGTGTCCTGAGGCCGTTTCGATCAGTCCTCGTTCGCCTTGACGCTGACGCCGAGCGTCTTCGGCAGGTCCAGCGGGTTCGACATGGCGCCCGCCATGATCAGCGCGAACGGCACCGATGCCGGCGGCTCGGCCGAGATTTCGAGGCTCTTCGGATCGTCGAGATATTTGCTGACCGCGGCGGTCACCTGAGCCGTGAGTTCCGGATTGTTGAGCTGCGCCATGCCGAACGGCACGATCGCCTTGGCCTGGTTCGCGATGTCCTTGGCCGACATGCCCTGCTGCTTGCCGACATAGTCCAGCACCTTGCCGGTCAGCGAATCGTCGTCGAAGCGGATCGAGGCGCTGTTGAACGAAAGCTGCTGCAACAGGCCGAGCATGGCCATGCCTTGCGCCGAATTGTCGGCGCCTTCCGGCTGTGCGGCCATCTTCTTCTGCATTTCCTGCAGCGACTTGATGAAGTCGACCGTGTAGCCGCCGAGGTCGAAGGTCATGCCGAGCGTGCCGGCATTCTCGACGGAGATGTCGTATTTCGACAGTTCCATCTTGCCGTCAGATGGCTGCCAGGTGCCAGCCATTTCGAGATTGCCCGAGATGTTCTGGTAGCCGAGCGCGTTGAGGACCTCCTTGGATTTGGGATCGTCGACCAGCGAGAGATCGGCCGTGAACTTCTCCGTATTGGCGGTGAATTCCATCGCCTTGCCGTCGGCGGGCGGCGTGATCTCGATGGCAAGGCCGTCCATCGAGAATGCGGTCTTGTCGGCGACCTTGACCGTCATGTTCGACAGTTCAGCGGATTTATACATCATCAGCGAGCCAAGCGGGCTGGTGGAGCCGTCGGCCGGCACTGTCATGTCGTGGATGATGAAGGGGCTGAGATCGAGGGTGACGCCGTCCTTGCTGTGTTCGAAGGCCGAGGTCGACACGGTGCCGATATCATAGCCGCCATTGGCTTCGGTGATGTTCTCGAGCTTGACGTCGCCGATCGTCAGCGCTTCCTTTTCCGCGGCCGGTTTCACCGACACGCCCTGCAGCACCATGCTGGTGTTGTCGCCGGTCACGCCGGTCCAGGAGATGTCGACGCCCTGTGCGGAGAGCGCAGCCTTCAGCCGGTCCGCGACCGCGGCGTCCTGGGCAAGGGCAGCATTCAGCGGCAGTGTGAGCAAGAAGGTCGAAAGAGCGAATTTCCGGAGAGTTGAGCGGTTGATTGTCATCGCAAGGTCCCTGAGAGTGTCCTGAAATTATTTTTCAATTCTTTGCGCCATCACCATTCCGTGACGAACTGGACGGGAAAAAGGCGTGTCCCGGCACAATGGTCGAAAATCGCGGTGAAAGGCAAACCCGATCCGAACGCTATTGGACAATGCAGTGAATTTGGCATGAAGGTCGGGCCGCCAGCGTGCTTCGCAATAGATGCGGCATGTAACAGATTGATGTTGGCCGGCAAGCTCGACCTTGCGGTCTCCTGTTGCAGAAACGTGCGCAAATCGACCGGTCCGGTGCGCGCCTCTTGCCGCGAATCACCCGCTCGGCTAGTCCCAGCCCATGGGAAAAAGGCTTTTGCCGCCTGACAATGGCGGCGGCGATCATATTGAACCGGTCGATCTGAAGAAGGCGCTGGAAGAGCGTTATCTCGCCTATGCGTTGTCGACCATCATGCACCGGGCGCTGCCCGACGTTCGCGACGGACTGAAGCCGGTCCATCGCCGTATCATGCACGCCATGCGACTGCTGCGCCTCAATCCCGACCAGGGTTTTGCCAAATGCGCCCGTATCGTCGGCGAGGTGATGGGCAAGTTCCACCCGCATGGCGACCAGTCGATCTATGATGCGCTGGTACGGCTGGCGCAGGATTTTTCGATGCGCTACCCCCTGGTCGACGGCCAGGGCAATTTCGGCAACATCGACGGCGATAACGCCGCCGCCATGCGCTACACCGAAGCGCGCATGACCGACGTGGCGACCGAATTGCTTGCCGGCATCACCGAGGATGCCGTCGACTATCGGCCGACCTACAATGAAGAGGACGAGGAGCCGGTCGTGCTCCCCGGCGCCTTCCCGAATCTGCTGGCCAACGGCTCGTCCGGCATCGCGGTCGGCATGGCGACGTCGATCCCGCCGCACAACGCGGCCGAGCTTTGCGACGCCGCGCTGCACCTGATCGAGCATCGCGACGCGCCGGTGGCGAAGCTGATGGATTTCGTCCAGGGCCCGGATTTCCCGACCGGCGGCATCATCGTCGACAGCCGCGCCTCCATTCTCGAAGCCTATGAGACCGGCCGCGGCGGCTTTCGTGTACGATCGAAATGGAACCAGGAGGACCAGGGCAGAGGCACCTGGAGCATCGTCGTCACCGAAATCCCCTATGGCGTGCAGAAGGCGCGGCTGATCGAGAAGATCGCCGAGCTGTTGATGGCCCGCAAGCTGCCGCTGCTCGAGGATATCAGGGACGAAAGTGCCGAGGACATCCGCGTCGTTCTGGTGCCCAAGAGCCGTTCCGTCGACCCCGGCATCCTGATGGAATCGCTGTTCAAGCTCACCGAGCTCGAGAGCCGTTTCCCGCTCAACATGAATGTGCTGTCGCGCGGCAAGGTGCCCAACGTGCGGTCGTTGAAAGGCGTGCTGCAGGAATGGCTGGATCACCGCCGCGACGTCCTCATCCGTCGCTCGAAACATCGCCTCGGCGAGATCGAGAGGCGGCTGGAAATCCTCGCCGGCTACTTGATCGCCTATCTCAACATCGACGAGGTGATCAAGATCATCCGCGAGGAGGATGAGCCAAAGCAGGTCATGATGGCCCGCTGGGCGCTCACCGACACCCAAGCCGAAGCGATCCTCAACATGCGGCTGCGCGCTTTGCGTAAGCTGGAGGAATTCGAGATCCGCAAGGAATTCGATGGCCTGACCGCAGAGAAGAAGCAGATCGAGGCGCTGCTGGCGTCCGATGCAAAGCAGTGGTCGACGATCAAGTGGGAAGTCACTCAGGTTCGCGACAAGTTCGGCCCGGAGACCGAGATCGGCAAGCGCCGTACCCAGTTCGCCGATGCGCCCGAGCACGACCTGACCGACATCGCGCATGCCATGATCGAGCGCGAGCCGGTCACCGTCGTGGTTTCGGAAAAAGGCTGGCTGCGGGCAATGAAGGGCCATCTGGCCGATCTTTCGACGCTGACCTTCAAGGAGGGTGACAGTCTCAAGCTCGCCTTCCATGCCCAGACGACAGACAAGGTGCTGGTCTTCACCACCGGCGGCAAATTCTACACGATCGGCGCCGACCGGCTGCCCGGCGGCCGCGGCCATGGCGAGCCGATCCGCATCATCGTCGACATGGACAATGACCAGGACATCGTCACCGCCTTCGTCCACGATCCCAAGCGCAAGCTGCTGCTCGCCTCTTTCGACGCCAACGGCTTCATCGTTGCGGAGGAAGAGGTGGTCGCCAACACCCGCAAGGGCAAACAGGTGATGAACGTCAAGGCCCCGGACGAAGCCAAGCGCTGCGTGCCGGTCACTGGCGATCATCTGGCCATCGTCGGCGAGAACCGCAAGATGCTAGTGTTCGCGCTCTCGGAAATTCCGGAGATGGGTCGCGGTAAGGGCGTGCGGCTGCAGAAATACAAGGACGGCGGCCTTCTCGACCTCAAGCCATTCACGCTGGAGACCGGTCTTTCCTGGCAGGATTCGGCCGACCGCACCTTCACGCGGTCGCGCGAAGAACTGGCCGAGTGGATCGGCGCGAGGGCATCGGCAGGGCGTATGGTGCCGAAGGGTTTCCCGAGGACTGGCAAGTTCGGGTAACGGGGCGCTTCTTCCTTCTCCCCTTGTGGGAGAAGGTGGCCTCGCAACGCGAGGTCGAATGAGGGGTGTTCCAGGGAACACCAACGCCTCGCTCCGCGGGAACACCCCTCATCCGTCGCCTTCGGCGACACCTTCTCCCACAGGGGGAGAAGGGAACACAGCGCCACCATCACCATTTGGACTATCGTCACGATTGCTGCACTATATCAGTGCATAACTGACCGGACGGGTCGGGGAGAACAGGGCATTTGAAGGAAGCAAAGATCCAGAAACCGGAACGGCAGCAGCGCCTCTTCGGGCTGTCCACACCGCTTCGGTCGGCCGTCATACCGCCGCTGTCGGCGGCGCGCTGGCTGCTGGTGTTGATCGTTGCCGCCGGTGTCTATTTCTTCCATGGTTTCCTGTTCCCGGTGCTGGCCGCGCTCGTCATCGCCTTCGCCAGCTGGCCGCTCTACCGTCGCCTGCTGGTCGGCGTCGGCGGCAACCGCACCATCGCCGCCACATTTGCCATCCTGTTCATCCTCGCCTTCCTGGTGATACCGATCGCGCTTGCCGGCACCTATGCCATCAACGAGGTGCGCGAGTGGGTCGGCTGGGCGATCGAGACCAATCGGCACGGTGCGGTGACGCCGCACTGGATCGCCACCCTGCCTGTGGTGGGTGAGTGGCTGAACGAGCAGTGGACGACCAATCTCGGCCATCCCGGCGGCATCGGCGAACTGATCCAGCTGGTCAGCGGCGCCAATATCGGCAGCATCTACCGCGGCGCGCTCGCCGCCGGAGGCAGCGCTTTCAGCCTCTTTCTGACGCTGCTGTTCATGATGATCGCCCTGTTTTTCGCCTATCGCGATGGCGAGAATTTCGCCGGCCAGATCGACCGCCTCGGCGAACGCATCCTGCCGACCCGCTGGGAGCGGATCTCGCGCGTCGTGCCGGCGACCATTTCCTCGACCGTAACCGGCATGACCGTGATTGCCATCGGCGAGGGTCTGGTGCTGGGCGTCGCCTACTGGCTGGCCGGCGTGCCGTCGCCTGTGACGCTGGGCGCGCTGACAGGCGTGATGGCGCTCATCCCCGGCGGTGCGCCATTGTCCTTCACGTTGGTCTCGATCTACCTCGCCGCCAGCGGCTCGCCGATGGCCGGCCTAGCGCTGTTCATATGGGGAACGGTCGAGCTGTTCATCGTCGACAAGACATTGCGCCCCAAGCTCGTGGGCGGACCGATAAAACTGCCCTTCCTGCCAACCTTTTTCGGCTTGATCGGCGGCGTCAAGACGATGGGTTTTCTCGGCCTGTTCATCGGCCCGGTGCTGATGGCGCTGCTGGTCGCGATCTGGCGCGAGTGGCTGCGCGAGGTGGAACTGGCAGATGACACCGCTGCGGAGCCCGTAGCCGAACTCGAACGCGGGCCGCCACAGATCGAGATTACAGCAGAAAAAAGGGCCAAGGCCTGATTACTGCTTGGGCCGGGCTTGTGTCATCACTTTTGGAAACACAAGCGCCCATATGAGTGTGGCCCACGTCAAGAAGGCTGCCAGCAGCATGAACTTGAAGCCCGGCAAGAAAATCGATTCCGCGCCATTCCAGAAGTGGCTGAGTTGACACGCCTCGGTTAAGTCTGGTCCTTTCGGGACGCGAAATCCCCTGGACAACCATCCCCCTTCTTGACGGTCAATAAAGACCATCAAAAAGTAAGAGAATGCAAAAAAAAGGCACCACCAGAAGGTGCCCTTGGCATATTTGCCTTCCCATGGTCGTGCGATCATCCAACATTTCACCAGCACGCCGAGATGGATTACTCCGGCCATTGCTATGAACAAAGTCGCTCCAATTATATTGCGAGCAAAAGGCAAGCCGCACTGCCCGAGGTCTACTTTCCGGACGAACCAACTGGAAAATAGTGTCGCTGCACTGGGGTCGAAGCCTCGTGCAGCCCCAAATGCTGCCAAGATTAGCAGCAGGACGACCACGGTCGAAATAGTCGCCTCTCGAGTGATCCCAACGCGCATGTTTGATTTCACGGCTCACCCGATATCATAGGAGCAACCATCCTTAAGGCGAGCTGTTACTAATGCGCTAACGGCGGCCAGGATTCCAAATCCAGTACCTCTGTGCCGAGGGCTTCTAAACGGAGTGACTTGATGCAAGCGTGCCCTGGCGCCTGCGCCCATCATGCAGCTGCCAGAGCGAATGCGCGACCAGCGTGACGATCAGGATGCCGCCACCGATCAGGCTGTTGCGCGTCGGCGTCTCGGCGAAGATCATCCACACCCAGATCGGCGCCAGCACCGTTTCGAGCAGGTAGAACATCGCCACTTCCGGTCCCGAAATGTATTTCGGCCCTGCGGCGAGGCAGAAGAACGAGATCGGCATGATGACGGCGCCGTTGAAGATGATCCACCATGGCGCGTTCACGTGGAAGCCTTCGCCTGTCACCATGAAGGTGGCCAGTCCAAGCGGCAGAAGGACGCCTATGAGCGAGGTGAATCCCATATCCTTGCCGCTGGCGCGCGAGATGGTGATGGCGACCGCGATGAAGAAAGCCGAGCAGAGCGCCATGAAGTCGCCGAACAGCTTGCCGGTGCCGACCGAACCGCCAACGATGACCAGCACGCCGAGGATCATGACCAGCATCGCCACGATCGTCACCGCCCGCGGTCTTTCCTTCAGGAATATCCAGGACAGCAGTGCGGCGAACACGGTGTTGAAGGCCAGGATGAACACCAGATCGGCGGTCGAGGTATGAAAGACCGCGGTAACGAAGGTGATCGAGGTCAGCCCATAGCATATCGCCACGATCAGCCCGGACCAGCCGGGGATGAGCGGCGGGACATTCCGGCTCAGCGCGCGCCAGACCGACCAGATGATCATCGCGGCGATGAAGGTGGTTCCGGTCCGCAGCAAAAGGATCGTCCACGCGCCGCCATCCGCAAGGCGGATCAACGGTATGTCGACAGTCAGTATCAGTCCGCCGATGGCGGTTATCAGAAGGCCCTTCTGGTGATCATGGTGAGAGGACATGCAGGAACTTTCGCAATTGAATTGCAGGCGGTGGCCGACCGGCGCAATCGCGCACTCTCTCCATCCGAGCGGCTGAAAGACCAGCATCCCCTGCCTTGAAACAGTTAAGCGTGGATCGTGGGAAAACTCAGCGTCAGACCGCTTCGTTGGTGTAGCGCTCCCAACCTTTTGGGCCGAGATGCTCCTGCGGCATGAAGCGCATCTTATAATTCATCTTGCGCGAACCGTTGACCCAGTAGCCAAGGTAGACATGGGGCAGTCCCATCGCCTTGGCACGGGCGATGTGGTCGAGGATCATGAATGTGCCGAGCGACCGACTTTCGAAATCGGGATTGAAATAGGAATAGACCATCGACAGGCCGTCGGCCATCTTGTCGGTGAGCGCCACCGCGATGAGTTCACCCTGGCCCTTGCCGGTGATGAAAGTATCGGGTCCGCGCCGCCGGTATTCGATCACCTTGGTATCGACGTGGGTATCCTCGACCATCATGGCGTAGTCGAGCACCGTCATGTCGGACATGCCGCCGCGGCGGTGGCGGGCATCGAGATAGCCGCGAAACAGCGAATATTGTTCGGTCGAGGGCTCGGCATTGTGCATGGCGCCGACGAGGTCGGAATTGTGCTGCAGCACGCGCTTCATGTTGCGGCTGGCGGTAAACTCCTGGGCCAGGATACGCACGGATACACAGGCGCGGCAGGTCTCGCAGGCTGGCCTGTAGGCGATGTTCTGCGAGCGCCGGAAGCCGCCTTGCGTGAGCAGGTCGTTCATCTCCGAGGCCTTGTCGCCGACCAGATGCGTGAACACCTTGCGCTCGAACTGGCCGTCAAGGTAGGGGCACGGCGACGGCGCGGTCAGGAAGAACTGCGGCGACTGGGTCGGATGCTGCGTCATCGAGCCTTGGAAACACTCCTTCGAATCGCTCTACCTTTGGCTCCGGCGGCGAAAAATTCAATAGGATAGTGAAGGTGCGGTTGACTGAACACCTTCACATTTGCGCTCAAGGGGCTGCGGTTTCTCTTGAGGGTCGGTTTTAGCGGCCAGTGCGGCTGACGACCGTGCCGAGCAAAAGATCGTGCAGCGTGCGCTTGCGGTCGGAGAACAGGGTCACCAGCAGGACCAGCGGCGACAGGATGACGTTGCCGGCCCAGAACAGCACGGAATGGACAACCGCCGTGAGGCCGTCGATCGGCCTGCCGTCGAGACGGTCGAGGCGGATGCCCATCATCTTCATGCCCGTAGTGGCCTGGTCGGCGCTGCCAAGTGTGTTCCAGATGTAGAGGATGGCGACTGCCGGCACCAGGACGCCAAACAGCATCCAGCCAAGACCGAGGGTCAAAAGCCCGAGGAAGAACACCAGGATGGCGAACGGAATGGTGAGCAGGGCGACGATGATATAGTCGAGCACGAAGGCCAGGATGCGCCTTGTGCGCACGCCTTCATAAGCCCTGACATCGTCAAGCCGGGTATCGATGATTTCGCCGTCGAGAACGCGAGCGTTCATGTCATTTCCTCGTAACAGGGGCCTGCTTAGCCTGCGCCCACCTCATCAGAAATGGTGAAGGCTCATGGCGGAATCAAGATCGGGCCGTTTCGCCGCGCGCATCGGGGCAGAGTAGAACGTCTGACGGTCTGAACCGGTTGAATTTGCAGCGTGGATGGCGTTAGCTTGCTGCGGCGCAACAAGACGCCGAGGGGACGGGGTAATATGGACTACGACATGCTGGTCATCGGCAGCGGCCCCTCGGGCCGCCGCGCGGCGGTGCAATCGGCCAAACTCGGCAAATCGGTGCTGGTGGTCGACCGGGGCCGGCGTCTTGGCGGCGTCTCTGTGCACACCGGCACCATCCCCTCGAAAACGCTGCGCGAAACTGTGCTCAATCTCTCGGGCTGGCGCGAGCGCGGCTTCTATGGACGCGGCTATCGGGTCAAGCAGGATATCTCGGTCGGCGACCTGATCGAGCGCCTGCACAAGACGCTCGACCACGAGGTCGAGGTGCTGCAACACCAGTTCATGCGAAACACGGTCAAAAGTGCGCGCGCGGCGGTGAAATTTCTCGGCCCGAACAAGGTCAGCCTGACATCGGACAATGGCGATTACAGCGAAGTCGGCTTCGCCAACGCGCTGATCGCCGTCGGCACCAGGCCGCATCGGCCGCGCGACGTGCCCTTCGACAAGACCCGTGTCTTCGACAGCGACGAGATGCTTGAACTCGACCGGCTGCCGCGCACGCTGACGGTGATCGGCGCCGGCGTCATCGGCGTCGAATACGCCACGATCTTTTCCGCGCTCGACGTACCGGTGACGCTGGTCGAGCCGCGCAACTCCATCCTCGATTTCGTCGACCGGGAGATCGTCGACGATTTCATCCACCAGATGCGCGACCGCGGCATGACGATAAGGCTGGGCAGCGCGGTCAAGGAAATCCGCTCCAAGCCGGAAGCCGCCGAGGTGGAACTGGCCGATGGCCGAACCATCCGCTCCGAGGTCGTGCTCTACGCCGCCGGCCGCACCGGCAATGTCGGCAGCCTCGGCCTCGACGTGGTCGGCATCGAAGCCGACTCCAGGGGCCGTATCAAGGTCGATCCGCAGACCTTCCAGACCAACGTGGCCAATATCTACGCCGCCGGCGACGTCATCGGCTTTCCGAGCCTCGCCTCCACCTCGATGGAGCAGGGCAGGGTGGCCGCCTGCCATGCCTTTGGCGTGACCCTGCCGGCGCCGCCGGAGACCTTTCCCTACGGCATCTATGCGGTGCCGGAGATATCTACGGTCGGCCAGTCCGAGGAACAGGTACGCCAAAGCGGCGGCGCCTATGAGGTTGGTGTCGCTCGCTTCCGCGAGACGTCGCGCGGCCATATCATGGGCGTCGACACCGGCTTCCTGAAGCTGTTGTTCTCGATCGAGACGCGACGCCTGCTCGGCGCGCACATCGTCGGCGAGGGCGCCACCGAACTCATTCACATCGGCCAGGCGGTTATCAACCTCGGCGGCACGGTCGACTTCTTCGTCAACAACACCTTCAACTACCCGACGCTTGCGGAAGCCTACAAGATCGCCGGCCTCGACGCGTGGAACAGGATGGGGCGGGGTTAGGGCGGCGGCCGGGCATGCCCTCCTTGAGTGGAGTTCAACGCAAGCAAGGAATAGCCATGCCGCGCCAGGTCTAGTTCCTGGTAATGACGAAGTCGGCGTTTGTCAGGCCGAGGCCAGGCGACATTGTCGCGATGTGGATCGCGGACCGTGTTCCGGTGCCATCGGGGTCGCAACTGAGCCAGCCGTTGCTCGCATCGTAGAGAATGCGCTGTGATTCATCGGTGGCTGCTGCCCCGATATGAAATGCTTCAGGAGGCAGCGTGCCCTCCGTCCGGCTCATGAACGACCCACGCGCCAGGAATATAGTATCATCGGGCACCGAATAATCGGCAATCGTGTCGACATTGTTTGAAGCATCGGGCGCCAGGTTGAGGACGAATTTGTCATTGCCTGCGCCGCCGTTAAGATGGTCGTTGCCGGCACCGCCTTCCAGCGTGTCATTGCCATCACCGCCAATCAGCACGTCCTCCCCTGCGTCCCCAATTAGATAGTCGTCGCCGCCAGCAGCGTCGAGGCGGTCGTTACCGTCGTCGCCGAGCAATGCATCAGCGCCGTCTCCGCCAATCAACGTATCGTCTCCGCTTCCGCCATCGAGGAAATCGCCACCGCCGAGCCGACGATGCGGTCATTACCCTTTTCACCATAGATCTCGTCCGCCCTGGTGCTTCCTGAACTGTAGTCGTTGGCTCTGGTACCGATGCGGAATATCGGTTTGGAGCCTGGTCCCCAGAAAACCAGCATTTCTGCGATGACCAGGAAGAGTCCGGCGGCTATTTGCGGTATTACCCTGGCTTTTGCTCTCGCCATCTCAGCACAGCTCTCCTGCGATGCGCTGGACGTTTATCACGCACAGCTGTCTCGGAGATTAACCAACTGGGTCGCCGCCGATCCCGCCAGCCATCGCTCGACGATCGCGGCGTCCGGGTCGCCGATGTCGTGGCCCGATGGAACAATCCGGGCGTCGATCTCCGTGCCGTGCCGGCTGAGCAGCGTCACCAGCGCCGGCGCGAAAGGCCCGTAGGTCTCGTCGGCGGCTCCGGCAATGATCAATGTCCGTGTGCCCATCAGGTCCGTCGCCGGGACCTTGTCGAGCACAGGCATTGGCCTCAGCAGCGCGGCGCTCCAGACCATGCCGGGATGGAGCAGCATCAGGCTTGAAACCAGATTGGCGCCGTTCGAATAGCCAAGGAATGTCGCGTGATCGAGATCAAGCCCGTGGCGCGCGGCGGCTTCTCTTGCGAATGCCGCGAACGTGGCGGTTTCGACACGGATGCTTTCCTGGTCGAAACGCGTCGGCGTGATTCGCTCGAACCAGCGAAAACCGTCCTCCTGGGGGATACGGCCACGCACCGCGACCAATGCGGCATCTGGTGCCATGCGTCTCGCCAGCGCCACCATGCTTGTCTCGTCGACACCCGATCCATGCAACAGGAACAGGCATTCACGGCCGTCTCCGCCGGCGCCGAGGAGACGATAGGGAAAGGCCAGGTCCAGTATCAGCGAGCCATTTTCGACACTGGCGCCAGTCATATCGCATCCCGTTGATTATATGAGGTTTCGCTCAATTTGCCGGCTTCAAAACGCAATATTTTCATGCTCCGCGAAAGTTGATTGAACCAGGCGCATTCCAGCCCGTTTCTGCGCCGATACACTCCCTGCGGGAGGAATCGAAGCGGTGCGTCGGGGGTCGCATTGCTGGACATGAACAACCAGCTTTGAGGCCTTTTGTCGATGACCACCCCTGTTTCGCCGGATCGCGATTTGCGTATCCCAGATCGCGATTCGCGTATCCCAGATCGCGGGTTGCGTATCTTGGAACGCGACACGCGTATCGATGTACTGCGCGCGCTGGCCCTGCTCACGATCTTCATCGACCATGTGCCGGGCACGGCTTTCGAGGCCCTGACCTACAAGAATTTCGGGTTTTCGGATGCGGCCGAAGCGTTCGTGCTGATTTCCGGCATCTCTGTCGCGCTCGCCTACGGCACGAAATTCCGGCCGGGAGGCCGGTTTCTCGCGGCCTTGAAGATGTGGCGGCGGGCGGGCGTGCTCTACGTCGCCCATATCGTCACGACGATGGTGGTGATGGCCCTGTTCTGCGCCGTGGCGGTGTTTGCCAAGCGGCCGGAACTGCTGAAGCTCATCAATATCGAGCCGCTGATGAAGGACACGCCGCAAGTGCTGGTCGGCATCGTCACGCTCGGCCACCAGCTGGGCTACAACAACATCCTGCCGGTCTATGCAGCGCTGCTTTTGATGGCGCCGGCCTTCGTGCTGTTTGTCAGCTACAGGCCCGTCGCGGCCCTTCTCCTTTCCGGGATGCTGTGGCTCGTTGCCGGAATCTGGCAGATCGCGCCGCCCAATTATCCCGAGCCCGGTTTCTGGTTCCTCAATCCGCTGTCCTGGCAGTTCCTGTTCAACATCGGCCTTGCCGCCATGCTGCATGTCAGGCGCGGCGGTGTCATTCCGGTCAACCGCTGGCTGATCGGCGCGGCCGCCGCCTACGTGCTGGCGGCGCTGGTGTGGGTGCATAGCCCGCTCTGGGGACATATAACGTGGTTCAACCTGCCGGTGGTGATCGGCGGCTTCGACAAGACCTTCCTGTCGCTGCCGCGGCTGTTGCACATCCTGGCGGTCAGCTATCTCGTCGTCGCCCTGCCGGCGCTGTCCAGCCTGTTGCGCACCAGCCCCGATCATCCGCTGGCGATACTGGGCAAACGATCGCTGCCGGTCTTCATCGCGGGCACGGTGATCGCCATGGTCGCGCAGGTGATGAAGGTGATCAATCCGGGCGGTTTCGTCTATGACAGCCTGCTGATATCGGCCGGCATTGCCATGCAGTTCGCGCTCGCCTTCTATCTCGAATGGCTGTCGACCATCGGGGGTTCGGGCAAGGCCCGCACGGCCCAAAAGGATCCGGCGCCGGTTCGTGCGCCGTTCGGCCTCTCCGCCGTGGGAAGAGCCAATCGGTAGTCGGTTCGGGCGTGCGGTTCAACCGCGGGGCGGACCCGACGAGCCCCGCACGATCAGTTCGACCGGCAGTTGCTGCCGGCTGACCGGCCCGTCGCTCTCCAGGATCGCCCTGACGGCAAGGCGGCCCATCTCGGCAATCGGCTGGGCTATCGTGGTCAATGGCGGCTCGGACACCGCTGCTTCCGGAACACCGTCGAACCCGACGACGGAAACTTCGTCAGGCACGTTGAGCCCGCGTGCGCTCAGCCATTCGAGCGCCACCAGGGCTATTCTATCCGACATGGCCAGGATGGCGGTGGGCGGTGCGTCGGAGGCGAAGATGGTTTCGAGCCCTGCCTTCGTGCTCGCCACGTCGTTGGCGGTCTCGTAGACGGGTACTTTGGATATATCGACGCCAACCCGCGAAAGCTCCCGGAGATAGCCGGTGAGGCGGTCGCGCGTCCCTGCATAGGTTGCCGCCCGGACCTGTTCGGCCGAAACAAGGCCTGTCCTGTCGTCGGCGAAGGGCAGGGCCAGAACGGCGAAGCGGTGATGTCCGAGATCGGTGAGATGGCGGGCCGCCATGCCGGCGCCGGCGATGTTGTCGACACCGATCGCGGCGACCGACCCGTCCTCGGAATCGAGGTCGAGCGCGACGAAGGGAAGCTTGCGCTCGCGTGCCAACTCCACCAGGCGAGAGCCGCCTTCGATGCAGAAGACGATGAAGCCGTCGACCAGGGCGCTCTGGATGTTCCAGGCAAGCTGCTCGTTGTTGGCGGCCGAGACCAGGGAAATGCCGGCTCCCGTCGCATCGCAAGCCTGCGAGATGCCTGCCATCATAACGCGCGCAAACGGATCGTCGAAGAAATAGGAGAGGGGCTCGGCGGTGGCAACGCCGATGGCGTTGACCTTGCCGGCCCGCAGCAGCCTGCCCTTTGGATCGGGTCCGCCATAACCCATTGCCTCGGCTGCCGCACGAACCCGATCGCGAACTTCCTCGCGCACGATCTCGGGGCGGCTGAATACATTGGACGCGGTGCCGTGCGAAACACCGGCGGCCTTTGCGATATCGGCCAGTCGGACGGGTCGTCGATTGCCTGCGGTGAGTGACGCCATTTGCGCGTGCCTCCTGACATGCATTTAGCACGTTCCTGGGCCGCATCTAGCACTTTCGTTGGATCGATTCAAATTTTGCTTGACCGGCCATGGCCGGAGTCATATGCTTGAATCGATCCAAATGGCAGGCTTGGCCTGCTTGTTTAACCGGAGGGGAGGAGCGCCATGCATCCCGTCAACTATCTGTTCGAAGACATTTATCGCAACGACTGGAATGTCAGGACAGCCGCCAACAAAGTCAGGCGCCGTGGTGAAGCCGGTCCATGGGTTCGCGACCTTCGCTTCCTCGTGTCCCGCAAGCGGGGCCGATCAACCATTTTTTCGCACCCGTGGATTGGATCGATTCAAAGACAAGGAGGATGAGTCATGCACCCCATCAAACATCTGTTTGAGGACATCTATCGCAACTACTGGGGCATCGCGCCGGCCACGGAGCGACCGGAGGCGCGGCGCCGGACAAAACCCGCCGCGCACGATCGCGAACTTTGGGTCCGCCCGGAACGCCGCCGGGATTGACGTGGAGCAATCATTTCAGGGGTCGTGGGTGCGCCACGGTCGAAATCGCTATCGCAAGCCAGCCTGCAATGAGCAGGGTGCCGCCGATCGGCGCCGACATCGGAAACAGCCTTGAGCCCCAGAAATCGCGGGCGAGAAGATCACCCGCGAAGAGCAGCAGCCCGGCGAGCAGAATGAGGCTTGCGATGCGCAGCCAGCGGTTTGCTCCGATAAGGCCAATGGCGAGAAAGACCGGCGCATGCATCAGGAGGAACGACGCGGCCGTGCCGGTGAAAGCGCCGCCATGATGCGCGGCCGCTGCCGAAAGCGCCACCCCCGCCGCGCCGGCGAGACCGCCGGCAAGCACGAGGAGCCGGCTGCCGTTTGGATTGGCGAGGTTCATGGTCGGCGTGCTCCTTCTTTTGCAGGTCAGGCAAGCTCAGGGCTTGCCCGCTTCCAGCGCCATATGCCGCGTCCGCCGCGATTGGACGATCCAGTTGTAGGCGGCACCCAGCGCCATTAGCACCGACGTGCCGAGAAACACCGCCGGCATTCCGAAATGGCCGCCGACGAAACCGCCGGCCAGCGGCCCCGCGACCTGCCCGACATACTGTGCCGAGATCGCAAGGCCAAGCACGTTGCCGCCGACGCCGTCGGGGATGTTGTGCCTGATGACACTGGTGATGCAGGGCAGGAGGCCGCCCAGCGCCAGGCCCATCAGGAAACGCAGGCTGATAAGCTGCCAGCTGTTGGTGACAAAAGCCTGCGGGATGAGCAACAGCGCCGAGACGGCCAGCGCTCCCACGACAACGTTCCAGTGCCCGATCCGGTCTGCGAGCTTGCCGAGCCAGGACGCCGACAAGATGGTGCCGAGGGCGGCCGCCGACATTACCACGCCGGCGACGAGGGTCACCCGGTTCTGGTCCTCGATGAGCTGCTGCACATAGACGGTGATGATCGGCTCGATCGACATCGTGGCGAAGGCGAGCAGCATGCCGGTGGTCAGCATGGCCACGACCGGGCGCTTGTCCGGGATCTGCGACCAGCCGCTTTTCGGTTTTGTCGCCGACGCGGCTTTGGCAGCCCTCGGGCGCGAACTCTCCTTGATGAGGAAGGTCGTCGCCAGGAAGGCGAGGAAGATCACCCCGCCCGACAAGAGGAAGGTGGCGCGAATCCCGATCACCGGCGGCAGCACGCCGCCGAGCAGCGGGCCGACCAGCGAGCCCGCCGTGATGCCCGCCGACAGGACGCCAAGCGCCCAGCCGGAGCGTTCCTTCGGCGTCTGCATGGCCACCAATATGGTTGAACCCGAGGAATAGCCGCCGGCGAAGCCGATCAGCAGGCGCAGCAGAACCAACTGCCAGACCGTCTCGACCATGCCCGTCAGCGACATGCAGATCGCCATGCCGAAGGAGGCGCGCACCAGCATTACCTTGCGGCCGTAGCGGTCGCCCAGGCGTCCCCACAACGGTGCGACCATCGCCGCGGCGAAGAAGGTGGCGCCATAGGCGATGCCGGACCATTGTACGATGGCGGCATGACCCCGTGCGCCGAGCTGTTCGACGTAGAGCGGCAAGAAGGGCAAGAGCAGGGTCATGGCGATGAGCGTGCTGAACGACCCCGCGAAACAGACGGCGAGATTGCGCCGCCAGTGGATGTTGTAGCCGCTTTGCCGCGTGTCTTCCTGCGTCATTCCTGCCTGCCCGGTATCAGTGCTTGTTGCGGATACCATTTTGGGATACCAAACTGGTATCCGTCATGAACTTCAAGCCGGTCGCTGTCAATGCGGCTTCGGAAAGGATGCGCGATGTCGCAGATGCAGAATGTCGAACGGCAGCTTCGCGAGATGATCCTGGCGCTCGAGATCGGGCCGGGAGAGCGGCTGACCGAACGCTGGATCGAAGGCCGTTTCGGCGCCTCGCGCACGCCGGTCAGGGCGGCACTTCTGCGGCTGGAGACCGAGGGGCTGGTCGGCAGGGACGGGCGCGGCTGGACGGTCTCGCCCATCAACCTGGCCGAGCTCGAGCAGATCGCGGTCTATCGCGAGGCGGTCGAGGTCGCGGCGCTGCGGCTGACATGCGGGCAAGCCGACAAGAGCGCTATCGATGTCATCGAGGCGATGCTCGATTCCTGCGACGAAAATACCCCGCGCGAGGAATGGCATCGTGTCGGCACGGATTTTCACATCGAACTGGCGCGGCTCTCCGGCAACGAATTCCTGTTCCGGGCGGTTCGTGACGCCATGACGCGCCTGTCGCGCGCCCGCTGGCTGGAAGTGCGTGATGAAACGGCCCTTGGCCGTGCCTGGCTCGAGCATCGCGCCATCCTAGCCGCTACACGCCTTGCTCAGGCCGATGAAGCCGCGCGGCTCCTGTCGGCCCACATCGTCGGCAGCCGCGACCGGCTGGTGACGTCGCTTGCCAACGACCGACGTGGCCTTCGCGCCAGGGGATTTGCCGTCGTCGCCGCTTAGTACGGCCTATGCGCGGCAGCCCGCTCGCCGGAAAACAGGCGGCATCCGACGCGAAGCGCACTTTCAGCCTCGCTTCGAGCAAGTCGATGGCGTAAGAGCGGCGATGGAAAACAATCGTTTTGAAACACCCGTGACCGTCAAATCCGTCACGGCGGGAAGCACTCAGCTCTTGCGTTCGGCAAGGGAGGCTTCGGATTACCTCCTCAACAGCTGGCCGGGCAAGCGCAGCGCCAAGCATCGTGCGGCGCTGCAGGCCTGCCACGACGCACTCGCCGGCGACAAGCCGGCGATGAACGCCCGACGCGCTTTCATCGCGGCGGCGCGGGAGGTGGATGTTTTCATCAGCGACAAGGCGCCAGCCTGACATAGGCTGACACCGACAATTCGGATTGAGGCACGGCCCGCTTTCGCGGGCCGCATGCCGTTACTCCTCGGTTTCGGTCTCCGTCTCGGTCTCAGGCTTCGAACGCTCGCGCGCGGCAACCTTGGCCGCCAGTTTTTCAGCCTTCTTGGCCGCCTTCTGGCGGTCGCGCTCCTTGCGTTCCTGATCGTAGTTTGGTGCTCGCGCCATATCGGCTCCTTTTGTCACTGCCTTGCGGCCCTGAACCTGCCTAGGAGCATTAGCCGTCAAACACAACAGCCGAAGCGACGATGCGTCGAAGAGATGCCGGGGCTTGCCAGATGGGCGCCACAATGATGTAGGAAACCCGGGGCGCCAATGAATTGAGAGCTGCCTGTTAGTTTTGATCAAGTGACCGATGGCCACAATTTCGCGGACCGCAGCAAGAGTTTTCTATTATGCGCGAAACGCCGCGCGCGATGTGGCTCCGCAAGCGCTGTTTCGCGCCAGGCTGGCCGGCCGTCTCGAAAGGGCCAGGCTTTCCGGTGAGGCGGCGCGCCAGCGGTTGAATTACTACAACAAGTTGCAGGAAGGTTTCGCGCCAAGCGCCAATGCCAAGCGCATCAGCAAGCTGCCCTTCACGCCGACCATGTACTATTATGACCTGAAGGAATTCGCCCGCTACTTCGATCCGGATTTGCTCATCGACCTCGAATACGGCGACGTCAGGCGTGTGCCGAAGGTGCCGACGATCGTCAAGGATCGGCCGATCCGTGAGGATGACAAGAACGCGGTTATCATGAAGCTGGACAAGTTTCGCCACTTCCAGATGCCGGCTGATGCCATCTCGTTCGCCGACAAGCTTCCGGCCGTGGTCTGGCGCGGCGATCTCAACAATCCGATCAGGACAAGATTCCTGAAGGCCGTGCGCGACCTGCCGTTCTGCGATGTCGGCTCGCACAAGCCGAACGCGCCGGCGGAATACGCCAAGCCTTTTCTCAGCATCAGCCAGCACCAGCGCTATCGCTACATCGTCTCGCTCGAGGGTAACGATGTGGCGACCAACCTCAAATGGATCATGAACTCGAAGTCGCTTTGCCTGATGCCGCCGCCGACCTACGAGACATGGTTTGCCGAGCGACAGCTCGAAGCCAATGTCCACTATGTGCCGCTAGAGGCAGACTTCTCCAATCTTGCCGAACACGTCACGTATTTCGAGCGGCACCCGGCCAAGGCAGAGCGCATCATCGCCGCCGCGAACGCCTATTGCCGGACATTCGACGACGAGCGGACCGAACAGGCGATCTCCCTGCTGGTGCTCTACAAATACTTCGTGCTCTCTGGCCAGATCAAACCTGATGCCGAGGTGTGGCGCTACATAACGGGCTAATGCATGTCGCCCGGAAGTGTCCTCGGTTCCGGGACATGCATAAAATCAGAAGCTTACGGAAGGTCGGGCGAATCCTGTTCGCCGCGACGTGCTGTAGTTGCCGCGGCATCCCCGGCGCGTCTCGTCGAGGCCGGCCATCACGTGTTCGGGCACTGCCGGAATACGTGCCCTAACGATGCGCAATCACGCTGCGGGAATCATCCCGGCTGTTGTCTGTTTAGTGGCGCTTGTTTTAGACTACGAGAACGATGGCCACCATACAACGGACGACGGCAAGGGTCTTCTACTACGCGCGAAACGTCATGCGCGATATCGCACCCCAGGCGATCTTCCGACGACGGTTGGCGGGCCGCCTGGAACAGGCCAGGCTCTCGGATGAAGCCGTGCGCCGACGGCTGAATCACTACAACAAGCTGCAGAACGCTTTTACGCCAAGCCCGGATGCCGTGCACATCGACAAGATGCCGTTTGAACCGAGCATGTATTATTACGACCTGAAGGAATTTGCCCGCTATTTCGATCCGTCATTGCTCATCGACCTGAAGTTCGGCGACGTCAAAGGCGTGCCCAGGCTGCCGACGCTCGTCAAGGATCGGCCGATCAGCGTCGACAACGGCAACGCTGTCGTTATGAAGTTCAACAAGTTTCGCCACTTCCACATGCCCGTCGACACCGTCGCCTTCGCCGACAAACGCCCGGTTGTGGTCTGGCGCGGCGACCTCAACAATCCGATCAGGACACGGTTCCTGGATGTCGCGCGCGGCTTGCCGTTCTGCGACGTCGGTTCGCACAAGCGCAGTGCACCGGCTGAGTACAGCAAGCCTTTCCTCAGCATCAGCCAGCATCTGCGCTATCGCTACATCGTCTCGTTGGAGGGCAATGACGTGGCGACCAACCTCAAATGGATCATGAATTCCAACTCGCTCTGTCTGATGCCGCCGCCGACCTACGAAACATGGTTTGGCGAGAGCCAGCTCGAGGCCGGTGTCCACTATTCGCCGCTCGACCCGGACTTCTCCGATATTCGTGAAAGGGTGGATTATTTCGAGCAGCATCCGGCCGCGGCGGAGCGCATCATCGCCGCGGCCAATGCCTATTGCCGCAAATTTTCCAATGAACGGGACGAGCAGGCGATCTCCCTGCTCGTCCTCTACAAATATTTCGTGCTCAGCGGCCAGATCGAACCCGATCCCGAGCTCTGGCGGTTCATCGGGACCTAGCTCTTGTGCTCGGCCCGACGCCCCTGATCAGATGTCGCTGCGGTCGAGAACCATGTCGGCGGGGCCGAAGCGATCCTTCGCCGTCAGTTGCTGGTGCCAGTAGGGGTAGAGCAGGGGCGGTCGGCTGACGGCGTCGAGGCGCTGGCGTTCCTCGGTGCCGAGCTCCAGGGCGGCGGCCGCGAGATTGTCCTTCAGCTGGACGTCGTTGCGGGCGCCGATCACCAGCGACGAGACGGCAGGGCGGCCGAGCAGCCAGGCAAGCGCCACCTGCGCCGCCGACACGCCACGATCCTTGCCGATGTCGACCAGCACATCGACGATCCGCCACAGCCGGTCCTCGTCGCGGATCGGCGGCTCGGACCAGCCGGCGAGCTGGCGGGCGGTCGGGCTGTCGCGGCGGTATTTGCCCGACAGCAGGCCGCCGGCGAGCGGGCTCCAGACCAGCACGCCCAGCCCCTGGTCGACCGAGATCGGCAGCAGCTCGTACTCGGCCTCGCGCGCTTCCAGCGTGTAGTGGATCTGCTGGGTGACGAAGCGTTGCTGGTGACGGCTGTCGCTGATGGAAAGCGCCTTCATCACCTGCCAGCCGGAATAGTTGGAGCAGCCGATGTAGCGCACCTTGCCCTGGCTGACCAAAGTGTCGAGCGCGGCAACGGTTTCCTCGAGCGGGGTGAGGCCATCCCACTGGTGGACGAAATAGATGTCGATGACATCGGTCTTCAACCGCTTCAGGCTTCTCTCGCATTCGCGGATCAGATGATGGCGCGACAGGCCCTCGTCGTTCGGGCCCTTGCCGATCCGCATCCGCGCCTTGGACGCGATCAGCACATCATTCTTGCGCTTGCCGCTGAGCGCTTCGCCTATGATCTCTTCAGACAGGCCGTTCGAATAGACATTTGCGGTGTCGATGAGGTTGATACCGGCGTCAATGCACATATCGATCATCCGCTTGGCTTCGGCGAGATCGCTGTTGCCGACCGCGGCGAAGGGCCCGGAGCCGCCGAAGGTCATGGTGCCAAGCGTCAGGGTCGAAACCTTCAGGCCCGAACGGCCAAGGGTGCGGTATTCCATGTCAGATCCTCACGACTTTGTTGAAGAGGCGTGCCGCCAAGGGGCAGGCCTGGAACGCGACCGCGGATTTGTAGGACAATTCGGCCGGCTTGTCGCCGTAGAATGAGTTGGATCGATCACACATCGCCGAATCCGCCGTGGCGGCAATTGCGCTGCAATAAAACCGTCACCGCCGGCCTATATTGAAGTCGGCTCAGGTGTTTCCATTCTCGGCCGCTGGCCAGCAATTTGGGGCGCCCAGTAGTAACCGACAGGGCTTGCAAGCGGAGCAGCTGATATGACCGAGCTAAAACAGAATTCCCCTGCCAAGGACTGGCTCGAAGCCGAACTCGCCGACACGCTCGACGAAGATTATGAGCTCGAAATGTCGGAGCCGGCGCTGTCGATGGAGATCGCCAAGATCTACAAGAACTCGCATCCGCCTTCGATCGATCGCATGCAATATTTTCGCGACCTGATCGGCTTGCAGTCCGAATTGATCAAGCTGCAATCCTGGGTCGCCTATCACAAGAAGAAACTGGTGGTGATTTTCGAGGGCCGTGACTCCGCCGGCAAGGGTGGCGTCATCAAGCGCATCACCCAGCGGCTCAATCCGCGCATCTGCCGCGTCGTGGCGCTTCCGGCGCCGACCGAACGCGAGAAGTCGCAATGGTATTTCCAGCGCTATGTCCCGCATTTGCCGGCAGGCGGCGAGATCGTGTTGCTCGACCGCTCCTGGTACAACCGCTCCGGCGTCGAACGGGTAATGGGTTTTGCCAACCCGAGCAGGTGGAGGAGTTCTTCCATGACGTGCCGGAGTTCGAGCGCATGCTGGTGCGCTCGGGCATCACCGTGGTCAAATACTGGTTCTCGATCACCGACGAAGAACAGCAGATGCGCTTCCTGATGCGCATCCATGATCCGATGAAGCAGTGGAAGCTGTCGCCGATGGACCTGCAGTCACGTGTGCGCTGGGAACAGTACACTAAGGCCAAGGAGGAGACTTTCGCCCGCACCAACATCCCCGAAGCGCCCTGGTTCATCGTCGAGGGCAACGACAAGAAGCGCGCGCGCCTGAACTGCATCGATCATCTGCTGAAGCAGCTGCCGTACGAAGACGTGCCGCACGAGGAGATCACGCTGCCGGAGCGCGTCTTCAACCCCGAATACGAACGCCAGGTCTTGCCGCGCGAACTGTACGTGCCGGAGAAATATTGAGAAACCTTTCCTTCTCCCCGTTTCACGGGAAGAAGGTGCCCGAAGGGCGGATGAGGGGCGGCGCAGGGCTAACTGGTTAGACCGCCAAAAGGGCTCGGCCTAAGCCCTGTTGATGACCACGTGTGTGGCAAGTGCCGTTGCCGCCTGTTCGGTGCACTGATAACCAAGGTTGGGCATGTCGAGGCCGGCAAAAAGGTTTTCGCCCTTGCCCAGCAGCACCGGTGAGATCGCCAGGTGCATCTCGTCGATCAGCCGCTCCTGCAGATATTGCCGGATGGTGGAGACGCCGCCGCCGACCCGCACGTCCTTGCCGCTGGCCGCTGATTTTGCCTGCTCTAGCGCCGAATGGATCCCGCCGGTGACGAAATGGAAAATCGTTCCGCCTTCCATCGTGATAGGCGCCCGCTCGTGGTGGGTCAGCACGAACACCGGCACATGATAGGGCGGATTGTCGCCCCACCAGCCCTTCCACTTGTCGTCAGGCCATTCACCCCGGATCGGGCCGAACATGTTGCGGCCGAGGATCCAGGCGCCGAGGTTCTCGAAGCTGCGCGCCGCAAAGTCCTCGTCGACGCCTGTCTCGCCGCCTTCCTCGCCAAACATCTTGCGGAAGGTGCGGGTGCTGAAAGCCCATTTGTGCAGGGCCATTCCGCCGACGCCGAGCGGATTTTCCAGACTCTGATCAGGCCCGGCGCCGTAGCCATCGAGGGACAGGCTGAAAGCGTTGACGCGCAGCTTGGACATGAAACCTCCTCGATAACCAGTTGTATTTTGCAAGTGGTTTTCTTCTAGCAAACTGATTTTGAATTGCAAGTGGTATTTTTCGGATCGAAAGATATCTATCGAGACCTTCGCACCAAGCGATATCCAGACTGTTGTGTGGCGGTCGGCTCGGACGGCCAGTGGCGGCCGTCGAGACAGCCGCGATATCAACTCATTCGCCTGTAAATTTCACGAAACGGATGTGGTGTCCGCATTGCCGACGCCCGACCCCGACGGTGAAACGTGTCAGCAAGCATCCTCTGGAGGCGTTCGCCATACCTCTTGGGCCGAGATGCGGGCTGCCGGCCGCCTCCGGCCATCATAGCTGCAGCTGCCGGTTTTTGTCAGCGGGAATTCGAAGGAACCGCCGACCGATCGAAAGAGTGGTGACATCTACTGAAAGGTCTTGCCCGGGACGGTGGATCTACCCTTTCAGCATTTCCGCCACTTCGGGAGCGAAATAGGTCAGGATGCCGTCGCAGCCGGCACGCTTGAAGGCGAGCAGCGATTCCAGCATCGCCTTCTCGCCGTCGATCCAGCCATTGGCGCCGGCCGCCTTGATCATCGAATATTCGCCCGACACCTGATAGGCGAAGGTCGGCATCTGGAATTCGTCCTTCAGCCGGCGGATGATGTCGAGATAGGGCAGGCCGGGCTTCACCATCAGCATGTCGGCGCCCTCGGCGATGTCCTGTTCGGCCTCGCGCACCGCCTCGTCCGAATTGGCGTGGTCGATATAATAGGTCTTCTTGTCGCCCTTGAGCAGGCCGGCGGTGCCGACTGCTTCGCGATAAGGGCCGTAGAAGGCCGAGGCGAATTTGGTGGCGTAGGACATGATCGCCACGTCCTGAAAACCGTTGGCGTCGAGCGCGTCGCGGATGGCACCGATACGGCCGTCCATCATGTCTGATGGCGCGATGATGTCGGCGCCGGCAGCCGCCTGGATGACGGCCGCCGCCGCGACCTGTTCCACGGTTTCGTCATTGACGATGATGCCGTCGCGCAGGATGCCGTCATGGCCATGGCTGGTGAACGGATCGAGCGCCGCGTCGGTGATGATGCCGATCTCGGGCACCGCCTCCTTTATCGCGCGGGTGGCGCGGTTGATGATGTTTTCCGGGTCGAGGATATGCGAGCCGGTCTGGTCGCGCAGGCCGAGATCGACATTGGGGAAGGTGGCAAGAGCCGGGATGCCGAGCTTGGCCGCGCGTTCGGCCTCCTTGACGGCAAGGTCGACCGACAGGCGAAAGACGCCGGGCATGGCGGCGATCGGTTCGCGGACATTCCTGCCCTCGACGACGAAGATCGGCCAGATCAGGTCGTCGACCGAAAGCCTGTTCTCCTGCACGAGCCGGCGCGACCAGTCGGCCTTTCGCATGCGGCGCAGGCGGCGGCTGCCGGTGACGTCGTCGACGCTGCGCGCGCCGGCGGGTTTTGCTGGGGTGAATTTGTTCATGGCCAAAACTCCGGATCGGCGGCTTTTACCACGAGCCCATGATGCTGACCAATGCGACACGTTTGTGCCAGTGTCGAAAGCTGCCTCAGCGCTGTCCCGCACGCCTATTGGGTCAGGGCTGCCCATTGCCCGAAAGGATCTGTGCCGCGCCTCCGATTGCCACACGGAACGCCTCGTCGAAGCTGACACCGCGCACCTGCCAACGATAGGTCTTGCCGCGATCGGCCAGTCGCCAATCGGCGATCCAGCCTAGCTCCTCATCGCTCCATACGATGCTGCCGGCGAGCGCTCGGTCGCCTCCGGCCTGTTTGGCCAGCCGATCCAACTTTGCCATGTCGGCCGCCCGCAGCGCTTCGCCCAGGTCCCCAAGCTGCGCGGCCTTCGGAAAGACGACATGCATCAGCGTTGGACCGGTGGCATTGACGAAGGATTCGCGCATCGTCTCGCCGCGCCCTTCCTCGTCGCTCAGCACGAAATGCCGAGTGCCCTGTTCAGTCGTGAGGAATACGGCGAGTGTCGGCCGCTCGCCAAGCCAGGGCCTGCTGCCGAGCGACGCCAGCACCTTGTCGATCACATCAGGCTTGTAGAGGCAGGTGAGGTCATGCGGCCGGTCATGCGTGCCTTGCTCGTCATGGATCGGAATGCCCTCCAGCCGGTCATGGTAGCGAAAGCTGTCGACAAAGCTGCCGGCCTTGTCGCGCAACGCGTCCATTTCGCGTCTGGCAAGCAGCCGCTGATCGCCCGAAACACGGACGAGGACCTTGTCGAGGCAAGTCCTGAAGCCGAGCTGGCGGTTTTCTTCACCCTGGCCGGTGACGATGGTCTGCGATTGGTAGAGGTCGCCAAGGTCGGTTGCCCCCACGGGGACATTGGTTGCCCACAACGCAGACAGGCAACTCAGAACAAGGACAAGGCGCAAAAACTGCGGCATGGCTCACTATCCGGCTCTTGGCCTGTCGTAATGGCCGCCAACATCTAGCATCGGCCGCCACTTGCCGCCAAGGCCGCGGCGGACAGACTGCTGCCATTGACGCACCCATGCTCCGCCTTTAGCACTTCAGTCCCGCAGGCGCGGGGAAGGATTCTCTGGCGATGGATTTTGGTGGAGGCGACGAAATTCGCTTCGAAAGGTTGGGCAGGGCCGGCGTCGTCACCCTGACGCGGCCGCAGGCGCTCAATGCCGTCACCCATGGCATGGTCAAGGCGCTGGGCGAGGCCCTGCGTTCCTGGGAGCGGGACGACGGCGTGGATGTCGTCGTCGTCAAGGCCGAGGGCAGGGCGTTTTCGGCCGGAGGCGATATCCTGCACATCTACGAAGCCGGTCGGGCCGGAAAACCGCCGGTCGAGTTCTTCGCCGACGAGTATCGGCTCAACGCCTACATCGCCCGTTTCAAGAAACCCTATGTGGCGCTCATCGACGGCATCGTCATGGGCGGTGGGGTCGGCATTTCCTTCCACGGTTCGCACCGGGTGATGACTGAGAATGCCCAGTTCGCCATGCCGGAGGTCGGCATCGGCTTTTTCCCCGATGTCGGCGCCAGCCATCTGCTGCCCGATCTTGGCGGTTCCTTCGGCATGTACCTGGCGCTGACCGGCAACCGCATCCGCTATGGCGATGCGCTGTGGTCGGGGCTGGCCACCCACACCATCAAGGCTGAGGACCAGCCGAGCTTCCTCGACCGGCTGGCACTGACGGGCGATCCGGAATCGGTGCTGCGCGGGTTCTTTGTTCCGGCCAAGCGGGAGACCGACAGGCCCATCCTGGAGGCGATCTCCCGCCATTTCGCCCAACCTTCGCTGCCGGACCTCATCGACAGCCTGGATCGCGCGGGCAAGGACGAATTCGCGGCCAGGACGCTGGCGACGATCCGCATGCGCTCGCCGACCAGCCTTCGCGTCGCCTGGCGCCAGATCAGCACCGGGCTGACATTGTCGATGGACGACTGCATGAGGATGGAGTTCCGCATCCTGAACCGCATGCTGGCCGGCCACGATTTCTACGAGGGCATCCGCGCCGCCATCATCGACAAGGGCTCCAAGCCGCAATGGCGGCCGGCAAAGATCGATGCCGTCAGCGAGGCGAATGTCGAGGCCTATTTCGCTCCGCTCGGCGATCGGGAGCTTGGGCTGTGAGCGAAGTGACATCGAGACGCGTCGTCCTGCAGCCCTCGACGGTCGAGGTGATCTTCGCCTGGTTCCAGCGCGTCATCGCGGGCTACTGCCTGATGTTCGGCATCCTGTACTGGATCAAGCTGATCGGATTCTATCCGGGCTCGCTGTGGCGCTTCGACCTTATGCCGGTGCATTGGCAGGTCGCGGCGGTGATGCTCGCCGTGTTCTTTCCCTTCGCCGCGGCCGGGTTGTGGATGCTGGCGTCCTGGGGTCCGGTGATCTGGTTCATATGCGCGGTCACCGAGACCGTCATGTATGCCGGCTTTCCCGAGCTTTTCGGCCATCGTCTCCTGATCATCGTCTCGCATGCCTGCGTAGCGCTGCTCTACATCGTCTTTCGCGTCGTCATCTACCTGCAAAAACGCCCGGCACGACACTAAGCCATTGTACGTGTTGACGACCTGGCGATCGCTCGAATCCGCCCCGGCGATCATTGCCTAAATCTTTAGGTTAATCATCCTTGCCCGGGTGACCGTTCGTTAAGCGTCTTCCGAAACCTCTTACCGGTAAGCTCTTGTTAGCCCTAGCGTTTAAGTCGAATTTTATGAGTATTCGATAGTGTCGCGATCAAGGTGAAAAACAAAAAATCACCAGGGCGACAAACGAGAGGCAAAGACAATGATCAATTCGCGTCCGGCGGCCAAGACCGCCAACGTTTCCGACGATCGCCGCGAGGCTATCCGTTCCCTGTACATGGAATCGCTGCAGCTGGTCGAGCGTCTGCACCGCCGTCTGCTTGATGTGATCAAGGACGAATTCGACCGCAACGGCCGTTCCGACATCAATGCCATCCAGGCGCTGCTGCTCTTCAACATCGGCAATTCCGAACTGACCGCCGGCGAGCTGCGTTCGCGTGGCTACTATCTCGGTTCGAACGTCTCCTACAATCTGAAGAAGCTGGTCGATCTCGGCTTCATCAACCACCAGCGCTCACGCATCGACCGCCGTTCGGTCCGCGTCTCGCTGACGCCGAAAGGCAATGAAGTGGCTGATGTGGTCGCCGGTCTCTATGAACGCCATGTCGGTTCGATCGAACAGGTCGGCGGCATCAACACCGACGAGTTCAAGCAGATGAACCGCGCCCTGCAGCGGCTCGACCGCTTCTGGAACGACACCATCGCCTACCGGATGTAAGACCATCCAGGAAACGGAGCCGCGCCGCAGAAGCGTGGCCATGACAGCGACCTCCAGTCAGGGCCGGTGCCGAAAAGCACCGGTCTTTTCTTTCTTGCGTCCGGCCAAAGCAAATTACGGGCCAAGGCCACGTTGCCGCCATATTCCAGTGGAACCGAGAGTGGCAGTGATGCTGTGGTGAGGACCATGCGTCCACCCGCAACCGCATCGCGCCTCTTGCTTTTGTCGCCAATATGATACGGACCATGGTTGGCTAATTGTTAAGATCGCCGATTTTAGAGTGCGGGCGAGATCGCGCGATGATCGACGCAGCAAAGTGATCGAACGCTACAAGAATGTCTGGAACGTCCATGAGAACCAGCCGCCGCTTTTTCCTTTCCGGAGCCTCCGCGCTCGCCGCCGCCCTGGTGGCCGGCCGTGCCAGTGCGCAGGATGTGATCGGGGATATCCTGAAATCCTCGGCCCGCGGCAATTGGGATGATCAGTTCGATGCCCGCGCCAGCGAAGGCGGCAAGGTGGCCTCGACGCTGCCGATCTTCAGCCCGCAGACCGTCGCCTTCACCGAGCAGGCGGTCGCGCAATATCAGAACATCGTCGGGCAGGGCGGCTGGACGGACGTTCCCGCGACCAAGAAACTGCAACTCGGCGTCGATGACCCGGACGTGGTGCCGTTGCGCAAGCGCCTGATGATGGCGGGCGACCTGTCGCAGAGCGCCGGCATTTCGACGGCTTTCGATTCCTATGTCGACTCGGCGGTCAAGCGCTTTCAGTTGCGCCATGGCCTGCCGGCTGACGGCTCGATGGGCAAGTATACCTACGCAGCGATGAACGTTTCGGCGCAAATCCGGCTCGGCCAGCTGCAGACCAATCTGCAGCGGCTGAAAGAGAAGGCCGGCACGCTGGGCAGCCGCTATGTGCTGGTCGATATTCCTGCCGCACAGATCGAAGCGGTCGAGAACGACCGCGTCGTGCTTCGCCACACCGCGATCGTCGGCAAGATCGATCGCCAGACGCCGATCGTCAATTCCAAGATCAACGAGATCATCGTCAATCCGTACTGGAACGCACCGGTCTCGATCGTGCGTAAGGACATCATTCCGCTGATGCGGAAGGATCCCGATTATCTCAAAAACAGCCATATCCGCCTGTTCGCGCCCGATGGCAGCGAAGTCGATCCGATGAATGTGGACTGGTCGACCGACGATGCCGCCAAGTACCGTTTCCGTCAGGATCCCGGTTCGGAAAACGCCATGGCGTCGGTCAAGATCAATTTCCCGAGCCCGGACGGCGTCTACATGCACGACACGCCGCAGCAGAGCCTGTTCGGCAAGATGATGCGCTTCGATTCCTCGGGCTGCGTGCGCGTCCAGAACGTGCGCGATCTCGTCACCTGGATCCTGCGCGACACGCCCGGCTGGGATCGCCAGCATTTCGAGGCGGCTATCAAGACCGGCCAGAACACGCCGATCCAGGTCACCAACCCGGTGCCGGTGCATTTCCTCTATCTCTCGGCGTGGTCGACAGGAACCGGCGTCGTCCAGTTCCGCGACGACGTCTACGCGCTCGACGGCGCCAGCGAGCTGCAGATCACGTCTTCGCTATAACGAACTGATATTTTTGAAAAAAAGCCGCTCTCAGGGCGGCTTTTTTATTGCGGACGCCGCCATTTCCAGCCGTTCGACCGGCTGGACGAAGCTCCGGCTATTGCGCATGGTCGGCAGACAGCCGGAATCGTGCCATGGACGTCGCCATCTTCATTCTCGTCGTGCTTGTCTTCGTGGCGCTGTCCGGCGCGCTCGTCCGGCTGGTTCGGGTGCCGTTGCCGGTGCTGCAGATCGCCATCGGCGCGGCTCTGGCCTGGCCTGCCAGGGGCCTGCATGTCGAGATCGATCCCGAACTTTTCCTGCTGGTGTTCATCCCGCCGCTTCTGTTCGGTGACGCCTTCGCGGCGCCCAAGCGCGAACTCGTCGCCTTGCGCGGACCCATACTCGATCTCGCCATCGGTCTGGTCTTCTTCACCATTGTCGGCTTCGGCTATGCCTTGCACTGGCTGGTGCCGAGCATTCCGCTCGTCGTCGCTTTCGCGCTGGCCGCCGTGCTGTCGCCGACCGACGCCGTGGCGGTGTCCTCGATCGTCGACAGGAATGTGGTTCCCGCCCGGCTGATGCACATATTGGAGGGCGAGTCGTTGCTCAACGACGCGTCGGGTCTCGTCATGTTCCGCTTCGCGGTGGCGGCGGCATTGACAGGCAGCTTCTCTTTGGCGGGAGCCTCGCTCAGCTTCCTCTACGCCGTCGCCGCTGGCATCCTGGCCGGTATCGCGGCCCTGTTCATCGCCGCCAAGGCGCTGCAACTGCTCAGCCGCATCGGCGGCGTGCCGTCCGAGGCGCAGGTTCTCGTGATGATCCTGCTGCCTTTCGTCGCCTATCTCGGCGCCGAGCATATCGGAGCCTCGGGCATCCTGGCGGCGGTCACCGCCGGCCTGCTGACCGGGGTCAGCGGCATGTACCGTTTCCTCGGCGTGTCGGCGCGCATGCAGATTCTGTCGCTCTGGGCGACGCTCACTTTCGTCTTCAATGGCGCTCTGTTCATTCTGCTCGGCCTGCAGCTTCCCGACATCATCCGCAAGGTCCCGCCGGAATTGTCCAGCCGGCATTGGCTGATCGAGCCGGTGGCGACGGTGCTGATCCTGACGCTCTGCCTGATCGGGCTGCGCTTCCTGTGGATCTGGGTCGGGGACATCGCCCAGGCGATCGCGGCGCGTGTGGGCAAGCGCAAGGCCGAGCCGTTCGGATTTCGCGTCCGGCTCGCCGGCTCCGTGGCCGGCGTGCGCGGCGCCATCACATTGGCGGGCATCCTGTCATTGCCGCTGGCTTTGCAGGATGGCTCGCCCTTTCCGGCACGCGATGTCGTGATCTTCCTCGCCGCCGGCGTCATCATCTGCTCGCTGGTCATTGCCAGCTTTGCCTTGCCCAGGATCGCGCGGGGACTGGTCGAGCCAGGCGAGAATCCGGCCGCCGCGGAGGAGCGCCGGGCGCGCGTCGGCGCCGCCAGTGCGGCGATCGCCAGGATCGAGAGCATCGCCAACGAGGCAGGCGAGGGCGAGGCGGTCGAGGCCCGGCTGGCCGTCGCCGACAGCATCGTGGCCGGCTACCGGCGGCGCATAGCGGCTTCCGACGAAGCCGACGAGGCCCGCGCCGAGGCCCGTGAAGCCGGCAGGCTGGAGCTCGAACTCAGGGCGGCGGGCATCGAAGCCGAGCGATCCGCGCTACGCGACATGTTCCGCAGCCAAGAGATCAATGATCACACGATGCGCGCCCTGTTTTCCGAAATCACATTGACCGAGGCCTTGCTGAAGCAGCGGCGGGACAGGAAATAGCGGTCCGTCCCGATCCTTTGCCGCAAACCGGCCAGCAAATTTCGCGCCGCAAACGTGGCGAGCCCAAAACAACTGTGTTAATGGCCGGCGAACGCAATGCATGTCGCCCAGAACCGCCCAGTGGTTTGCGACGACTGCATCCACGAATTTGCCCTTCCAACCCCGGGGAACTCAGGCCATGGCAACAGCAGCGGCGGCGTCCAACAAATTCGAATCCTTTTTCGAAACCACTTTGGAAGATGCCGATCCGGAGATCTTCGGCGCCATCCGCAACGAACTCGGTCGCCAACGCCACGAGATCGAGCTGATCGCTTCGGAGAACATCGTCTCTCGCGCCGTGCTCGAGGCGCAGGGGTCGATCATGACCAATAAATATGCCGAGGGCTATCCGGGCAAGCGCTACTATGGCGGCTGTCAGTTCGTCGACGTGGCTGAGGAACTGGCCATCGAGCGCGCGAAAAAGCTGTTCGGCTGCAACTTCGCCAACGTCCAGCCCAATTCCGGCAGCCAGATGAACCAGGCGGTGTTCCTGGCGCTGCTGCAGCCCGGCGACACCTTCATGGGCCTCGACCTCAATTCCGGCGGCCACCTCACCCACGGCTCGCCGGTCAACATGAGCGGCAAATGGTTCAAGGTCGTCTCCTATGGCGTGCGCAAGGACGACCATCTGCTGGACATGGACGCCATCGAGAGGACCGCGCACGAGACCAAGCCGAAGCTGATCCTGGCCGGCGGCACCGCCTATTCGCGCATCTGGGACTGGAAGCGTTTTCGCGAGATCGCGGATGCGGTCGGCGCCTATCTGATGGTCGACATGGCGCACATTGCTGGCCTCGTTGCCGGCGGCGTGCATCCCTCGCCCTTGCCGCACGCACATGTGGTGACGACCACCACGCACAAATCGCTGCGCGGCCCGCGCGGCGGCATGATCCTGTGCAATGACGAGGATATCGCCAAGAAGATGAACTCGGCGGTGTTCCCCGGCCTGCAGGGCGGTCCGCTGATGCATGTCATTGCCGCCAAGGCGGTGGCCTTCGGCGAAGCGCTGAAGCCGAGCTTCAAGGTCTATGCCGAAAGCGTCGCCGCCAACGCCAAGGCGCTGGCCTCCAGCCTCAAGGAAACGGGCCTCGACATCGTCTCCGGCGGCACTGACAACCACCTGATGCTGGTCGACCTCAGGCCCAAGAACGCCACCGGCAAACGCGCCGAAGCGGCCCTTGGCCGCGCCAACATCACCTGCAACAAGAACGGCATCCCCTTCGATCCGGAAAAGCCCTTCGTCACTTCGGGCGTGCGGCTGGGCACGCCGGCCGGCACCACGCGCGGCTTCGGCCAGGCCGAATTCCGTGAGATCGGCAAGCTGATCGCCGAGGTGCTGGATGGGCTCAAGGTCGCCAATTCCGACGAAGGCAATGCCGCGGTCGAGGCGGCGGTCAAGGCCAAGGTCGTTGCATTGACCGATCGATTCCCGCTCTATCCCTATCTCGGTTGACCGGGCGCGACGCGTCATCTTTTATCCACCGGCGGTGCGTTACCCCTGATCGGGTGATGCATGGAACTGGAGAATTGATGATGCGCGATTTTTGTCTTGCCTCACTTGGCACCTTCGTTTGGCTGGCTGCTTGCGGGTCCGTTTTGGCACAGACGCAGCCCGCTCCGGACATGCCCGCCACCAGCAGTTTCGGCCGATGGACGACCATGGTCGATACGCTCGACACCGGCCAGGATGCGCACAAGACCTGCGCGGCCTCCACGGCGTTCTACGACGCGGGTGGCAATTCGGGCACGCTGACATTGTCGATCTCGACCGGCGACGCGCTGCCGCCAGATGCTTACCCGGCCGTCATGATCACCATCGACAACCGGACCCTGCCGGCCGACAAGAAGATCGCGGCCATCTTCGGCGATCCGGGCGTCAAGGTTTCCGCGACGGTTTACTCCAACGATGCCGTCAACGGCCGTCCCAGCTGGACGATCGACAACCAGGCCAAGACAAGTCTGGCCTTGCTGCGGGCCATGCGAAAAGTCACATCGCTCGACGTCACCTTCGGCAAGCAGGCCGTCGCCAGCATTCCGATGGACGGTTTCACAAAGGCCTATCGCAATCTCGGCACGTCTTGCGGCTTCCCAACCAAGGATGTTGCGCCTTAACGGCTTGGCTGGAGCAAGGGGGGCCATGGACATTCTCTGGAAAGGCGTGGTCGGCGGGCTGGTGACGGCCCTGATCGTCTGGGCGTCCAAGCGGGGCAATGTCTCGCCCGGGATCCTGCCGCTGGCGCCGACCTTTGCCGTCATCGCGTTGCTCGCTGTCGGCGCCAAGGGCGATCCAGGCGGATTCCGCGATGCCTGCCTTGCCGGAATGAAGACGATTCCGGCCTATCTCGCCTTCCTCGGCGCCTGCTGGCTGTTCATCGACAAGGTCGACTATCGCCTGGTTGTTGCCGGCGGCATCGCAGTCTGGCTGCTTGCCGCGCTGGCAATCTTCCTCGCGCCTCGCTATCTCTGAGGCGCGGCAGGCCGTCGAAGAAACGGAACTGCTTCAATCCGGGCCGGAAAGGCTCTAAGCCTTTTCACCTCACCAGATTCGCGAACCCAAGGCTCTCCATGCGCTGTCCCTATTGCCAGTCCGAAGATACGCAGGTGAAGGATTCGCGCCCCGCCGAGGATGGCGCGGCGATCCGCCGGCGGCGTGTCTGCCCCGATTGCGGCGGCCGTTTCACCACGTTCGAACGCGTGCAGTTGCGCGACCTCGTCGTGGTCAAGAAATCAGGGCGAAAAGTGCCGTTCGACCGCGACAAGCTGTTGCGCTCGGTCGAGATCGCGGTGCGCAAGCGCAACGTCGACCCCGAACGCATCGACCGCGCCGTGACCGGCATCGTCCGCCAGCTCGAAAGCTCCGGCGAAACGGAAGTGGCTTCCGGCGAGGTCGGCCGGCTGGTCATGGATGCGCTGAAGTCGCTCGACGATGTCGCCTATGTGCGCTTCGCCTCGGTCTATCGCAATTTCCGCGAGGCCAAGGATTTCCACGAGCTGCTCGGCGAGCTGAAGGGGGACGAGGAAAAGAGCGAAGAGGACGCCGGCTGAGCATGGCAGCACCGCAACGCAGCGAGGCCGGGCAAGCGGCCCTTGACCGCCGTTTCATGGCCGCTGCCTTGCGGCTGTCGCGCAAGAACGCCGGTCGCACCTCGACCAATCCATCCGTCGGCACCATCATCGTGCGTGACGACGGCTCAGGCCCGATGATCGTGGGTACCGGCGTCACCGCGATTGGGGGCCGGCCGCACGCCGAGACCGAGGCGCTGGCGGAGGCCGGCGAACTCGCGCGGGGCGCCACCGCCTATGTCACGCTCGAGCCTTGCGCCCATCACGGCCGCACGCCGCCTTGCGCCAACGCGCTGGTCAACGCCGGCATCGCGCGTGTCGTGGGCGCTGCCAGCGATCCGGATCCGCGGGTCTCCGGCAAGGGCTATGCCATCCTGCGTGACGCCGGTGTCGAAGTGGTGGAAAAGGTCTTGGCCACCGAAGCTGCCGAACAGATGGCGGGTTATTTGATTCGCTCCCTGAGAAAACGCCCGGAAGTTATCCTGAAGCTTGCGCTTTCCAGCGACGGCAAGATCGGCATGGAAGGCGCCGGCCAGGTCGCGATAACAGGCGACATGGCGCGCCGCGAAGTCTACCTGATGCGCGCCGAGGCGGACGCCATCCTGGTTGGCATCGGCACGGCGCTGGAAGATGATCCGGCGCTGACGGTGCGTTTGCCCGGACTGGAGAACCGTTCACCCGCACGCATCGTGCTCGACCGCCAGGCCAGGCTGCCGGAGGGCTCGAAGCTGGTGTCCGGCGTAGATCGCGTGCCGCTTTATGTCGCGGCTTGCCTGGAGGCCGATCCGCATCGCCGGGCGGCACTCGAGCGCGCCGGCGTGCGCTTCATCGGCACGGAAACGCACGAGGGCGGCGTCGCATTACCCGAACTGCTCGAGGATCTGGCGGCGCTCGGCATGGCAAGCGTGCTGGTCGAGGGCGGTGCCAAGGTGGCGAGCGCTTTCCTAGCCGACGGGCTGGTCGACCGCATCGTGCTGTTCCAGGGACCGGAAGCGATCGGCGAAGACGGCATTACATCGCCTGTCGATGCCGACCATATCCCGGCAGGTTTTCGCAAGCTGCGCGAGATGCGGTTCGGCGAAGACGGTTACGCCGAATGGATCAGGGATTTTCAGGGATAGCGATCGATGTTTACCGGGATTGTCACCGATATCGGCACCGTGGCCGCCGTCAAGCCGCTGCGGGAAGGGGTGGGGCTGCGCATCGACACCGCCTATGATCCCGCAACCATCGCCATTGGCGCCTCGATCTCCTGCGGCGGCGTTTGCCTGACGGTCACGGCGTTGCCCGACAGCGGCTCGAATGCGCGCTGGTTCGAGGTCGAGGCCTGGGAGGAGGCGCTCAGGCTGACGACGGCGGCGGGTTGGAAATCAGGTACCAGGATCAATCTGGAGCGGGCGCTGAAGATCGGCGACGAGCTCGGTGGCCACATCGTTTCGGGTCATGTCGACGGCACCGCCGAGATCGTGGAGCGCAGGGATGAGGGCGATGCGGTGCGCTTCACGCTGGAAGCGCCGCGCGATCTGGCGAAATTCATCGCGCCGAAAGGCTCCGTCGCGCTCGACGGCACCTCGCTCACCGTCAACAGCGTCGCGGGCACCCGCTTCGACGTGCTGTTGATCCATCATTCGCTGACCGTCACTACCTGGGGCGAGCGCAAGGCCGGCGACCGCGTCAATCTCGAGATCGACACCATGGCGCGCTACGCGGCGCGGCTGGCGGAGGCGGCGAAAGAGGGGCTTTGATAGCCTGCGGAACAGGCCGGCCCACGGCGATCCGATACGCCTGCAGACAATCTTCCGCTTGCGATCAAACCGGCTTCGGCCTAAGTCACCGGCGACCCCGGAGACATTTATGGCTGGCACATCCCAACACGGCAAGGCGTTCATTCGTCCCAAGACGAAGGCGCACCTTCTTGTTATCGAGGCGCGCTTTCACGACGACCTTGCCGACGCGCTGCTCGACGGCGCGACAAGCGCGCTCGATGAAGCGGGCGCGACTTACGACGTCGTCACTGTTCCCGGTTCGCTCGAAATTCCCGCGGTGATCACCTTCGCGCTCGACGGCATGGCCGAAGGCGGGACCGGCTATGACGGTTTTGTCGCGCTCGGCACCATTATCCGTGGCGATACCTATCATTTCGACATCGTCGCCAATGAATCCAGCCGTGCGCTCATGGACCTGTCCGTGCAGGACTCGGTCTGCATCGGCAACGGCATCCTGACCACCGAGAACGATGCACAGGCGTGGACGCGGGCCAAACGCTCGGAAGGCGATAAGGGCGGCTTTGCCGCGCGTGCGGCGCTGACCATGATCGCGCTGAAGGAACAATTGGGAGCGCGATCGTGAGCGAACCCGCTTCGCCAGGACAGCCCGCGGTGCGCCACGCCAACAAGCGCGGTGCTGCCCGTCTGGCCGCCGTGCAGGCGCTCTACCAGATGGATGTCGCCGGCAGCGGCGTGTTCGAGATCACCGCCGAGTACGAGGCGTTCCGCCTCGGCAAGGAAGTCGACGGCGCGCTCTATCGCGAGGCGGACGCGCAATGGTTTCGCGCTATCCTGACAGGCGTCGTAGAGAACCAGAAGACCATCGATCCAATCATCCGCCAGGCGCTGACCGACGACTGGCCGCTGTCGCGCCTCGATTCCACACTGCGCGCCATTCTGCGCGCGGGCGTCTATGAGCTGATGAAGCGCGAGGACGTGCCTGTCGCGGTCATCGTCACCGAATATGTCGATATCGCCAAGGCCTTCTACGAGGAGGACGAGCCGAAGCTGGTCAACGCCGTGCTCGACCGTGTGTCACGCCGTGTGCGTGGCGAGGGCCGCGGCAAGGACGCATCATGACAGCCATTGCCGTCGAGGCGGGCAAGGAGGCGCGGCGCACCGCGTTGATCCTCGCCGCCTCGCAGGCGATCATCGGTTCGGCCGCCCCCATCGCCATTTCCATGGGCGCGCTGGCCGGGCAATATCTGCTCGGCGCCGACAAATCCCTGGCGACGGCGCCGATCACCGGCTTCAATCTCGGCGTGGCGCTCGGCGCCTTGCCCGCGGCGGCCATCATCCGATGGCTCGGCCAGCGGGGCGGCTTCATGACCGGAACCGTCGTCACCGCACTCGGCGGGCTGGTCGCCACCCTGGCATTGTTCCACGGCAGCTTCTGGCTGTTCGCGTTCGCGCTGCTCGTCATCGGCGTCGGGGGCGCCTTCGTTCAGCAGTTCCGTTTTGCCGCGGCCGACAACGCACCGCCGGCGTTCAAGGCGCGCGCCATCTCCTTCGTGCTCGCCGGTGGCATCATCACCGCCATTCTCGGGCCGCAGATCGTCATCTTCACCCGCGAATTGTTCGCGCCTGTCATGTTTGCCGGTTCTTTCGCCTCGATCCTGCCGCTGGCGGCGGTTGGCGCCATCATCCTTTCGTTCCTGCGCTTGCCGGCGAGGGCCCTGAGCAAGGTGGACGTTGCCGACGGCGATGCCAGACCCCTTTCCGAAATCGTCACAAAGCCGCGTTTCGTCGCGGCGCTCTTCTGCGCCGTCGGCAGTTACGCGCTGATGAGTTTCGTCATGACCGGCGCGCCGCTCGCCATGGTCGGCTGCGGCCTGTCCGAGGACGATGCGACGCTGGGCATCTCCTGGCATGTCATGGCAATGTTCGGGCCAAGCTTCTTCACCGGCTCGCTGATCCATCGCTTCGGCGCCGAGCGCATTGTCGCCACTGGCCTGCTGTTGCTGACCGGCTGTGCCGTCGTTGCCTTGTCGGGCCTGGCGCTGTGGCAATTCTGGACGGCGCTGGTCCTGCTCGGCCTCGGCTGGAATTTCAGCTTCATCGGCGCCACCGCCATGGTGGCGGCCAGCTACCACCCGTCCGAAAAGGGCAAGGTGCAGGGCTTCCACGACTTCGTCCTGTTCGGCTCCGTCGCCTGCGCGTCGCTGATGTCGGGCATGGTCTACAACGCATGGGGCTGGACGATGCTCAACTGGATGATCTTTCCGGTCGCCGCACTTTGCTTCGTGGCACTCGGCGCGCTGAAGATAACGAGCTTGCGGCCGGCCTGACGCCAATTTGAAAGTTATGCGTCCGGCGGCAGGACCTGAAGCACCCGCGCTATGAACATATGGAACTCAGCCATATAATTGCGCAGGAAGTCTTCGGTGGACTCAACCGTCACCTCGCCCTCATCCGTGATCAGCCCCGGCGTGAACTGGATATAGGCTTCGGGCGCATTCATCTGCGGCGAGTTGCAGAAACTCAGAACGCTGCGCAGGCTTTGTTGGGCGACGGCGGTCGCGATGGCGCCCGGCGATGTTCCGATGACGGCGGATGGTTTGCGCGCGAATGAATTCCTGCCGTAGGGGCGACTGGCCCAGTCGATTGCGTTCTTCAGTCCGCCGGGGATCGAGCGGTTGTACTCCGGGGTGACGAACAGCACGGCCTGGACGGAGGCGATCGCCTTTTTGAAGGCCTGGGCGGCCGGTGGGAAATTGGCGTCATAGTCGTAACTGTAGAGCGGCAGATCCTTGAAGCCGATTTCCGTCATTTCGAGCTCGGGAGGGGCAAGTTGAACGAGCGCCTTCGCGAGCTTGCGGTTGATGGATTCCCGGGCAAGGCTGCCGATGAGATAACCGACCTTGTGTATGGCCATGACACGCTCTCGGTGTTTGCCGCCCACCCCTCGCGGCATTATTCACCCGATGGCGGCTGATCGCCAGCCCGCCGTTGCCGCCCGCCGAAATCGGCGCGTCTGGAACAAAAATATTGCGCTGATCCCCCTTCTTATGAAACCGTATGCCCCGACTGGCCGTTGAAGCCATGCTCATATGCGCCCACCGCATTCCGGTTCACAGCAAGGGGTTTTCACAATGTTTTCAGTCAAGGTTCTGGCCAGCGCCGCGATGGCGCTCGTCATCACGGCGGCTTCCGCGAGCGCTCAGGTCGTCGTCTCCTCGAAGATCGACACCGAGGGTGGCGTGCTCGGCAACATTATCCAGCTCGTCCTCAACGCCAACAACATCAAGACCACGGATCGCATCCAGCTCGGCGGCACGCCGGTGGTGCGCAAGGCGATCACCGCCGGCGAGATCGACATCTATCCCGAATACACCGGCAATGCCGCCTTCTTCTTCGAGAAGGCCGATGATCCCGCGTGGAAGGATGCCGCCAAGGCTTATGAGACGGCCAAGGAGCTCGACTACGACGCCAACAAGATCGTCTGGCTGTCACCGGCGCCGGCCAACAACACCTGGGCGATCGCCCTGCGCAAGGAAGTGACTGACGAGAACAAGCTCGTCACGCTGTCGGACTTCGGCAAATACGTCTCCGGCGGCGGCAAGGTGGTGCTGGCGGCCTCCGCCGAGTTCGTCAATTCGGCGGCAGCCCTTCCGGCCTTCCAGACCACCTATGGCTTCACGCTGAAGCCTGACCAGCTGATCACCCTCTCGGGTGGCGACACGGCAGCGACCATCGTGGCGGCCGCCAGCCAGACCAGCGGCGCCAATGCCGCCATGGTCTACGGCACCGATGGCGGCATCGCGCCATCGGGCCTCGTCGTGTTGACTGACGACAAGGGCGTGCAGCCGGTCTACCAGCCGGCGCCGATCATCCGCGAATCCGTGCTGAAGGAGCACCCGGAGATCGAGACGCTGCTGAAGCCGGTGTTCGCCAAGCTCGATCTCGTCACGCTGCAGGAGCTCAATGGACGCGTGCAGGTTGGTGGCGAGCCGGTCAAGGGCGTCGCCGAGGACTTTTTGAAGAAGAACGGGTTTTTGAAATAGCTACGCGTCGATAAGTGACGTCAGTGCAAGGCAGACGCGCGTCATGACCATCCGCTTCGACAAACTCGGCGTGGTCATCGCCGCGCTCGCTGCTTACGCCGCGTTTCTCGCACCATTCGCCACTTTCCGCGCCAACCGCATCGTTCCCGGTCAGGCGCGCTCGATTCTCGAAGCTCTGCCGGCAACGACCGGTCCGCTGCTTTTGGCGATCCTCGTGCTGGCCGCCCTTGTCGCCCTGTTCAGGACGCCGCTCATCTTGCGCCTTGCAGCCAGCGTCGTGGCGCTTGCCGCGCTGACGCTGCTCATCGGTGTCGCCGGCACATTCCTCACTCCGGCCGGCAATACCTTTGCCCGGGTCTCGCCGGCCTCCGGCTTCTGGATTCTCATCTTCGTCTTCACGCTTTTGCTCGCCGACGTGCTGACCAGGCTCAACCTGTCGCCCTGGTCGCGCGTCGGCGTGCTTGTCGTTGCGGCGCTGGCCATCGGCTTGCTGCTGATTTCGGGACGCTGGGACAGCCTCTCGATCCTCAAGGAGTATTCCAACCGCGCCGACAGCTTTTGGGCCGAAGGCTCCAAACATGTGACCCTGGCGCTCGGCTCATTGCTTGCCGCCGTGATCGTCGGCCTGCCGCTCGGCATCCTGTGCCATCGTGTCGAAAGCCTGCGGGCCGGCGTCCTCAACGTCTTGAACATCATCCAGACCATTCCTTCGATCGCGCTGTTCGGCCTGCTGATCGCGCCGCTTGGCTGGGTCGCAACTCATGTGCCGGGAGCAGCCGCGCTCGGTATCAGGGGCATCGGGACGGCACCCGCCTTCGTCGCGCTGTTTCTCTATTCGCTGCTGCCAGTGGTGGCCAACACCGTGGTCGGCCTTGCCGGCGTGCCGCGTGCCGCCAACGACGCGGCGCGGGGCATGGGCATGACCGATCGCCAGCGCCTGTTCGGTGTCGAGTTTCCGCTGGCTTTTCCGGTGATCCTGACGGGCATCCGCATTGTCCTGGTGCAGAACATCGGCCTTGCCACCATCGCCGCGCTGATCGGCGGCGGCGGTTTTGGCGTGTTCGTGTTCCAGGGCGTCGGCCAGACCGCGATGGACCTGGTGCTGCTCGGCGCGGTGCCGACCGTGGCGCTCGCCTTCGCCGCCGCCATCATCCTCGACGCGGTAATCGAAATGACCGCCACCAAGCGCAGGGTTGAAACGGCATGATCGAGATCGAAGGCATCACCAAGCGCTATGACGCGACGACGGTCGTCGACAACGTCTCGATGGTCATCGAGCCGCGCACGGTTTGCGTCATTGTCGGGACCTCGGGCTCCGGCAAGACGACGCTGCTGCGCATGATCAACCGGCTGGTCGAGCCGACATCAGGTATCATCAAGCTCGACGGCGCCGACAATCGATCCGCGCCCGGTTACGAACTGCGGCGCAGCATCGGCTATGCAATCCAGGGCCACGGCCTGTTTCCGCATCGCACCGTGGCGCAGAACATCGCCACCGTGCCGGTGCTGCTTGGCTGGGACAAGGACCGCATCAAGGCCCGCGTCGATGAACTGATGACGCTCTACCAGCTCGACCCCCGGGAATTCGGGCCGCGCTATCCGCACGAACTGTCCGGCGGCCAGCAGCAGCGCGTCGGCGTGGCCCGCGCGCTTGCCGCCGAGCCCAACGTGCTTTTGATGGATGAGCCGTTCGGCGCGCTCGACCCGATCATCCGCACCAAGGCGCAGGAGGATTTGCTGGCGATCCAGAAGCGCTTCGGCACCACCATCATCCTCGTTACCCATGACATGGAAGAGGCCGTGCATATGGGCGACAGGATCGCGGTCATGGATGCCGGCAAGCTCGTGCAATATGCAGGGCCGGCGGAGATCCTGGCGAAGCCGGCCAACGCTTTTGTCGAGACGCTGGTCGGCGCCAGCGAAAGGCCATTCAGGCTGCTGTCGCTGGGCCGGGTGCGCGATGCGGTGGAGCAGGGCGCCGCCGAAGGCGAGGCGATCCCCGGCGACGCCAGCCAGCGTGACGCGCTCGCGGAACTTCTCTGGTCCGGCAGGCCGGCGCTGCCGGTCAAGGGCACCGACGGCAAGCCGATCGGCCGCGTCACCGTGGATGGCCTGGTCAAGCGGGCGGCGAGGCCGTCATGAAAGCCTGGCTGCCTCTGCTGCTCAGGCTTGCGCTTGTGGTGTTGCTTGTTGCCTTCATCACCAGCCCGGGTTGGTTCGAGCCGTTGCTGAAGCCGCTGACCGAAAACAACGCTCCCGTCATCTACAATCAAGGCAGCCTGCTGACGCTGACGCTGCTGCATCTGCGCACCGTGTTGATCGCGACCGTCGCGGCCACGATCGTCGCTGTGGCGCTCGCCATCCTGGTCACCCGGCCCGCCGGCGCCGAATTCCTGCCGCTGTCGCGCAGCCTGGTCAATATCGGCCAGACCTTTCCGCCGGTGGCGGTGCTGGCGCTCGCCGTCCCGGCGGTGGGCTTCGGCGAGAAGCCGACGCTGATCGCGCTGTTTCTCTATGGTCTGCTGCCGATCTTCGAGAACGCGCTCACCGGACTGACGACCTTGCCGGCCAATGTCGTCGAGGCTGCGCGCGGCGCCGGCATGACCGGCTGGCAAAGGCTCACCAAGGTCGAACTGCCGCTCAGCGCACCGATCATCCTTGGCGGTATCAGGCTGTCGGTGGTGATCAGCCTGGCCACGGCCACCATCGGCTCGACGGTGGCGGCCAGGACGCTCGGCGAGGTGATCATCGCCGGCTTGCTGTCGAACAATCTGGCCTTCATCCTGCAGGGCGGTCTGATCGTGGCGGCACTTGCGGTGCTGATCTACGACGGACTGTCGGCGGTCGAGCGTTACGCGGCACGGCGCATGGGCAGAGTGGCGGACTGACCCGTGCCCCGATGGTCGGGACGATTTCAATCGATCTAACCGCCGAGAGATCGCGACGGACACTCGCCAGCATCGACTTTTGGGCGAAAGCCGGGCAAAAATCGAACCATATCTTGACGTTCGCAGCCCTGTTTCGCATACACCGATGCGAAGAGGGGGATTCCATGCACGGGATTCCGTCTTTGTCTCAACGGCCCAGGGAGGGGTTCTTTTGGGCCAACAATCGAGGAAAACCCGGCAATGACCATAATTTCCGCCGTCATCGCCTGCGGCTTGCTTTCTGTCCTTTACGCCATATGGGCGACACGTTCGGTCCTTGCGGCCGATCAGGGCAATGCACGCATGCAGGAAATTTCCGCCGCCATTCGCGAAGGCGCGCAAGCCTATCTGGCACGCCAGTACACCACCATCGCCATCGTCGGCGTCGTCGTGCTCCTGCTCGCTTGGTGGCTGCTGTCGATCACCGCCGCCATCGGTTTCCTGATCGGTGCCGTTCTGTCGGGCGCCGCCGGCTTCATCGGCATGCATGTTTCGGTACGGGCCAATGTGCGTACCGCGCAAGCGGCTTCCAACAGCCTTGCCGCCGGTCTCGACATCGCCTTCAAGTCGGGCGCCATCACCGGCATGCTGGTTGCGGGCCTGGCCCTGCTTGGCGTTTCGATCTACTACCTCATCCTCACCCATTTCCTCGGCCTTCAGCCCAATGACCGCATCGTCATCGACTCGCTGGTCTCGCTCGGCTTCGGCGCTTCGCTGATCTCGATCTTCGCCCGTCTCGGCGGCGGCATTTTCACCAAGGGCGCCGATGTCGGCGGCGATCTGGTCGGCAAGGTCGAAGCCGGTATTCCGGAGGATGATCCGCGCAACCCGGCCACCATTGCCGACAATGTCGGCGACAATGTCGGCGACTGCGCCGGCATGGCCGCCGACCTGTTCGAGACCTACGCGGTGACGGTCGTCGCCACCATGGTTCTCGCCGCCATCTTCTTTGGCGGCACCGCTGTCCTCGGTGCGGCGATGCTGTATCCGCTCGCCATCTGCGGCGCCTGCATCCTGACCTCGATCGTCGGCACCTTCTTCGTCAAGCTCGGCTCCAACGGCTCGATCATGGGCGCGCTGTACAAGGGCCTGATCGTGACCGGCCTGCTTTCGGTCGTTGGCCTCGGCGTCGCCACCTCGGCCACGCTCGGCTGGGGCGAGGTCGGCACCGTTGCCGGCATGACCATCACCGGCAAGAACCTGTTCATCTGCGGCCTCATCGGCCTTGTGGTGACCGGGTTGATCGTGGTGATCACCGAATACTATACCGGCACCAACAAGCGCCCGGTCAACTCGATCGCCCAGGCATCGGTGACCGGCCACGGCACCAACGTCATCCAGGGGCTGGCAGTGTCGCTGGAATCGACGGCGCTTCCTGCAATCGTCATCGTCGGCGGCATCATCGCCACCTACCAGCTCGGCGGCTTGTTCGGCACGGCGATCGCCGTCACCACCATGCTCGGCCTCGCCGGCATGATCGTGGCACTCGACGCCTTCGGCCCGGTCACCGACAATGCCGGCGGCATTGCCGAGATGGCCGGCCTGCCCAAGGAAGTGCGTCACTCCACCGACGCGCTCGACGCGGTCGGCAACACCACCAAGGCGGTGACCAAGGGCTACGCCATCGGTTCGGCCGGTCTCGGCGCGCTGGTGCTGTTCGCGGCCTATTCGAACGACCTGAAGTTCTTTGCCGCCAATGGCGACAAATATCCCTACTTCCAGGGCATGGGCGAAATCTCGTTCGATCTCTCCAACCCTTACGTCGTCGCCGGCCTGATCTTCGGCGGCCTCATTCCCTACCTGTTCGGCGGTATCGCCATGACGGCGGTCGGCCGGGCGGCGGGCGCCATCGTCGAGGAGGTGCGCAAGCAGTTCCGCGAGGATCCAGGCATCATGGCCGGCACCTCGAAGCCGAACTACGCGCGTGCGGTCGATCTCCTGACCAAGGCGGCGATCCGGGAGATGATCATCCCGTCGCTGCTGCCGGTGCTGGCGCCGCTCGTCGTCTATTTCGGCGTGCTGTTGATCTCGGGCTCGAAGGCGTCCGCCTTCGCCGCGCTCGGCGCCTCGCTCCTCGGCGTCATCGTCAATGGCCTGTTCGTCGCCATCTCGATGACTTCGGGCGGTGGCGCCTGGGATAACGCCAAGAAGTCGTTCGAGGACGGTTTCACCGACAAGAATGGCGTCAAGCACCTCAAGGGTTCCGAAGCGCACAAGGCTTCGGTGACCGGCGATACGGTCGGCGATCCCTACAAGGACACCGCCGGCCCTGCGGTCAACCCGGCGATCAAGATCACCAACATCGTGGCACTCTTGCTGCTGGCCGTGCTCGCGCACGGCTGAACGGCAACGATTGAATCTGAAAATCCGCGGGAGCGATCCCGCGGATTTTTCATTTGATGGGTCGCTTCGACCAGGAACGGGATTTCAGCCGCTGCTGGCGTCCGTGTCTCGCCGGCTGCCAAACAAAAACCCGTGGGATCGCTCCCACGGGTTTTCGGTCGCCTGAGACATTTCTGTTCCCCAAAAGTCAGGGAAGCAGGATCTAGGGAAGCAGGTATCCAAGGATCAGGGGGTGCCGCCGGGAATGCTGGGCGCCAGCTTGCTGGCGCCGTTGATGATCTGGCTGAGGAAGTTCTGGTCCTTGCCGCCGGTCGGCGTGGTGCGCGAAATAAAGTCGAAAATCTTGCCGTCCTTCAAGCCGTATTTGGCGATCTGGGTGACGCGGCTGTCCGGGCCGAAATAGACCGCCAGCACCTTCTGGTCGACCAGCCTCGGCTTGTCGAAGGCGACGTAGCGCTTGCGCGTCTGCGAGATATAGTAAAACGCCTCATTGTCGAAAGTAGCCGTGGTCGACGGCGTGCCGAGCGCCAGAAGCACCTGCTCGCGGCTGGAACCGACCGGCACAGAATCGATCGCCTGCTGATCGAGGACGTAGCCTTGCGTGAACGTCTCGCTCGGACTGAGGTCGCCGATCATCTTATTGGTGTGGCATGCAGACAGCGCCGCTACGATAGCCAGCAGCGAGATCGCACCGGCAGGCCTGGAAGTGAAAGTCGACTTGAAATTCAGCGCGCGCAACAACAATTCTCCATTCCATCGCCGCAACTTGCGCTGGGCCGCAAAACCGGTAAACCAGCTTGCTTGCCGATGCAACAAGGCCAATTCAACAAACGGTCCCCGGAGACCATCCCCATGTTCCAGCGCCTTTTTGGCCGCGAACGCCACGCCAACCGCACCATCACCGACGCGCTCTACGCACAAATCGTGGCGGCGGCGCGGCAGACTGTTTTTTATTCCCACTGGAATGTGCCTGACACACCGCTTGGCCGTTTCGAGATGCTTTCGCTGCACATGTTCCTGGTCCAGCACCGCTTGCGCGGCGAGGACGGCGTGGCGCAGGAGATCGCGCAGGTGCTGATCGACGAGTTCTTCCTCGACGTCGATCATTCGCTGCGGGAACTGGGCATTGGCGACGTCGGCGTGCCAAAACGCATGAAGAAACTGGCGAAGATGTTCTATGGCCGCACCGCCGCTTATGATGATGCGCTGGAACGAAACGATCATGATAGTCTGACCGCGGCACTTACCCGTAATGTCCGTCCCGACGCCGGCGCTTGGCCGGAAGCGTCGCGTTTGGCCGGGTATGTCGCCGACGCCAGCCGGCAGCTGAGTGCGCAGCCGACCGAATCGATCGTTGGCGGCACTGTGGCATTTCCAGGGGCCAACGGAGGCTAATCGATGAAACACGCGGATATGCAGAGTCCGGTATCCTTTTTCGCCAATGTCGCCCGGCTGCCGCAAAAGGGGCTGCCCGTGGTGATCGGGGCCGACCCCGCACAGCGCGCGGCACTCGCCGAGGCGCACGGGCTGCTGTCGGTCGAAGCCTATCGCGCCGAACTGCTCGTTACGTCGTGGAAGCGCAATGGTGTTAAGGTCAGCGGCCGTGTCGAGGCAGACATCACCCAGGCCTGCATCGTCACGCTCGACCCCGTCCAGGCGCATATCGACGAGCCGGTCGAGGCACTGCTCTTGCCTGAGGACTCCAAGCTCGGACGGCAGGGATTCGAAAGCGCCGGCGAGATTCTGCTCGACGCCGACGGGCCCGACAGTCCCGAGACATTTTCAGGCGACACCATCGATGTCGGGGCGCTTGCCGAACAGTTCTTCGGATTGGCGATCGACCCCTATCCGCGCAAGCCCGGCGCCTCGCTTGGTGCCGGTGACGACACCGGATCGGCCGAGAATGAATTTCAGCAAAAACTGCGATCCTTGCTGGGAAAATCCTGAAAACCTCGCCCGCGACGGAAAAGTCGGTTGTGCGGCAGCCTAAAACCGCTATTTTCGCCGAACCTTTGCGACCGCTAAAACGACTTGCCGCCTAACCGTGAGATGAATACCGCGTGATCAGGATTTCCATCGATGCCATGGGCGGCGATCACGGACCAACCGTGGTCATTCCAGCGCTCATGACGGTCGCGACCCGCCGTCCCGACATCCGCTTCGTCATCTATGGACGTGAGGAACTGGTGCGCCCGGAACTCGCCAAGTTTCCCAAATTGGCCGAGGTCAGCGAGTTCTTCCACTGCGAGATAGCGGTCAGGATGGACGACAAACCGAGCCAGGCGCTGCGCCATGGCCGCTGGAAATCGTCGATGTGGAAAGCGGTCGAGGCCGTCAAGTCGGGCGCCGCGGATGCATGCATCTCCGCCGGCAACACCGGCGCGCTGATGGCGATGTCGAAATTCTGCCTGCGCACCATGGCCACCATCGAACGTCCGGCGATTGCGGCATTGTGGCCGACATTGCGTGGCGAGAGCGTGGTTCTGGACGTGGGCGCCACCATTGGCGCCGATGCGCACCAGCTCATCGATTTTGCCATTCTCGGCACCGGCATGGCGCGTTCCGTATTCGGCGTCGCCCGGCCCACGGTCGGCCTGCTCAATGTCGGCGTGGAAGAGATCAAGGGCCAGGAAGAGGTCAAGGAAGCGGGGCGCATGTTGCGCGAAGCCAACATGGCCTCGATGAACTACCACGGCTTTGTCGAAGGCGACGACATCGGCAAGGGCACGGTCGACGTCGTGGTGACGGAAGGCTTCGCCGGCAACATCGCGCTGAAGACGGCGGAAGGCACCGCGCGCCAGATAGGTGGCTATCTGCGCGCCGCGATGAGCCGCACCCTGATGGCCAAGATCGGCTATGTCTTCGCCAAGGGCGCCTTCGACCGCCTGCGCGAAAAGATGGATGTCGGCCGCTCGAATGGCGGCGTGTTCCTGGGGCTGAACGGCATCGTCGTCAAAAGCCATGGCGGCGCCGATTCGGACGGTTTCGCCGCGGCGATTGAACTCGGCTACGACATGGTGCGCAACAATCTGCTTGACCGCATCGAGGCCGACCTCGATCTGTTTCATGCGCGCAACCCGCATGCCCTGACGTCTAGGAAATCCGACGTCGTTACCGACGCAAAGGAATAGGAAAGAATTTTGATCAGATCAGTTGTGCGCGGCACGGGCGCCGCGCTGCCCCGCCGCATCATGAAGAATGCCGATTTTGAAGGCATGGTCGAGACGTCCGACGAGTGGATCGCCCAGCGCACCGGCATCCGCCAGCGCCATATCGCGGCTGACGACGAGACGACGGCTTCCCTGGGCGAGGCCGCGGCGCGCGCCGCGCTTGCCGATGCCGGATTGACCCCGGCCGATATCGATCTGATCGTGCTGGCGACCTCGACGCCGAACAACACGTTCCCCGCCACCGCCGTCGATATCCAGAACCGGCTCGGCATGCAGCACGGTTTTGCCTTCGACATGCAGGCGGTATGCTCAGGCTTCGTCTATGCGGTGACGACAGCCGACCTCTATATTCGCGGCGGCTTGGCAAAGCGCGTGCTGGTGATCGGCTCGGAAACCTTTTCGCGCATCCTCGACTGGAGCGATCGCTCGACCTGTGTGCTGTTTGGCGACGGCGCCGGTGCGGTCGTTCTGGAGGCGGGCGAGGGGGTCGGCTCGATCGCCGACCGGGGCGTCCTGGCGGCCAGCCTGCGTTCCGACGGCGCGCACAAGGAGAAGCTTTTCGTCGACGGCGGGCCGTCGACGACTGGAACGGTCGGCCATCTGCGCATGGAAGGCCGCGAGGTCTTCAAGCACGCGGTCGGCATGATCACCGATGTGATTGAGACGACCTTCTCGGCCGCTGGTATCACCGCCGACGATCTTGACTGGTTCGTGCCCCACCAAGCCAATAAACGGATTATTGACGCTTCAGCAAAAAAGCTTGGGATAGCCGAGCAAAAGGTGGTGGTCACCGTCGATTTGCACGGTAACACCTCGGCTGCTTCCGTACCGCTGGCGCTGTCGGTGGCCGTCGCCGACGGACGCATCAAGAAGGGTGACCTGGTGCTCCTGGAGGCGATGGGCGGCGGCTTCACCTGGGGCGCCGTTCTGGTTCGCTGGTAAGTGGAGAACGGTCCGGTTTCGGTCCTTGACCTTGCCGGATCAATTACTTAGGCTCTGCCGCTGTTGTGCCGATTTTACGCTTGAACTGATGGGACGGTCGCATGGGGGGAAAAACACTTACGCGCGCCGACCTGGCCGAGGCCGTCTACCGGAAGGTCGGTTTGTCGCGCACTGAATCCGCCGAACTCGTCGAGGCGGTACTGGACGAAATATGCGAAGCGATCGTGCGCGGCGAGACGGTGAAGCTGTCGTCCTTCGCGACGTTTCATGTCCGCTCCAAGAATGAGCGCATCGGGCGCAATCCGAAGACCGGCGAGGAAGTACCGATCCTGCCGCGTCGGGTGATGACCTTCAAATCGTCCAACGTGTTGAAGAACCGCATTTTGCGTTCTCACCAGAACAGCAAGGCCAAGGGCGGTAAATAGCCTCCATTGCACGGTTGAAAAACCGACCCGCCGATGACAGCGGGCTTGAATATTGCTTCACAAACCGCTGAAATAAGGCCCGATTCGGCAGCATGGCCGGATTGGTGTTCTGGCGTATGATCGATTCCGCGCTGGCGGAACAAGCTCTTCTTCGTTGAGCGTGATCTCGTCTGAAGACCGTTCCGGGCCACGCTCCAGCGTGAGGATTTCGCCCATGGACAAGAGCCCTGACGCCTTCCGCACCATCAGCGAGGTCGCGGAAGATCTCGACCTGCCGCAGCATGTGCTGCGTTTCTGGGAGACGCGCTTCAACCAGATCAAGCCGATGAAGCGCGGCGGCGGCCGTCGCTATTACCGGCCGCAGGATGTCGAACTGATCAAGGGCATCCGCCATATGCTCTATGACCAGGGCTACACCATCAAGGGCGTGCAGAAGCTGCTGCGCGAAAACGGCAATCATTTCCTGGTCGCCATCGGCAATGGCGACATGGCCGCCGTCGAGGCGATTTCGCAACGCAAGCAGGCCGACCAGGTGCCGCTGACGCCGGCATCCCAGCCGCGCGGCGGAGATGACGAACTGGTTGGCCAGCCAAGGGTCAAGCCCAGCCGCCGCTTTTTCGGCCTGGGCAAGAGCGACGAGGAAGGTCCCGTTGCGCCGGACGCGTCGAAACTCTCGCGTGACAATCGCGCGCTGCTGCAGGAGGCGTTGTTCGACCTCCTGGAATGCAAGCGCCTGCTTGACCAGGTGCGCTGACCCCGGCGGCACCCAGTTCCTTCGACGCCTCGAAAACCGGAACCGGCGGTCGGGTGAGGCGTTACGTTTCCTTCTGCAAGACAAGGAAACGCATGATGGCATCATCATATTCGACCCTCTCGGACATCGACCTCGAAAAGCAGGTCGCGGCTCTCTCGAGGGAACTCGCCGCGTTGCGCAAGGCAGTGTCAAAGCGGGGTGGCGCTTATTATGAAGACGGCCGTGATGCTGCTCTTGATACATATTCGGATCTTGCGGAGCGCCTGCGCGATGCCATGCCGGCAATTCGCAAACAGGGCAGGGTGATCGAGAAATCGGCACGCGACCATCCGGCGGCCGCCGTCGCGGTCGGCCTTGTCGTGCTCGGCCTGGCCGCCAGCCTGCTGTTCAGCCGGCGCTGACTGCTACCCCGGCACAAGGGGAACTCGCCTATCCACGGCCGCCATTCCCTTATTGTCGCTAGCTGGACTGGCGCTGCTATCCGGCGACAGTTCGAGTACCGGTCGTCCGGGGCTTGGCATTGCTGACCAGGAGAAGACCAGCCTTGAACAAGAAACCAAGGCCGGTCTTCGCGTTGGCGCTCTGCTTAGGCCTTGTTGCCCATCTTCTTCACGTGGTGATGATGATGGTGATAGCGGTGATGGTAACGATGATGGTAGTGGTGACGATGGTGATGATGCTTTGCCATCGGGGCCGCGTCCGCGCTCGTCGCGCCGACCACCGGCACCGCGAAAGCGATTGCTGCTGCAAGCCCGAGGGCCGAGAGGAGGGACTTCTTCATTGGATCGTTTCCTTTTTTCGCAGGCAGGGATCAATCGGGCCGATATCCCGACCGCCGCGAATGGAATTACGCTCCTGAAGTTTTTCCTCGGTATTTCCCGATTGTAGAATCTTTTTTCTGAACTGTTTCCGAGGAAAACCGGCTTCCTGCTCCATAATCGCCAGGGCCGAAAGCCGGCTGTTTCGGCCTACATCGGCGGGATCACACCATTGTTGCCCACCACGACGCGGCTGGCGCTGAGCGTGCCGTCAGCCTCGCGCTGCGCGGTAACGAAGACGGTCGCGCTTGGCTTGAGATCGGTCGGCGCGGCCGGCGCGAAGGTCACGACAGGCGTGCCGTCGGGTATGGAGATCTTCTTCGTCCGCCCATTGTCGTAGGTTAGCGTCACGGCCCGCCCGTTTATGTCGGTGACGTCGGCGACGGTTCCGTTGGTCATGCGGCTGTTCGGCTCCAGGTCCCAGGGACGGTCACCCTCGCCAGTGCCTTTCAAGGCCGCGGGAAAGACCACCACTTCGAGCGCGCCGCTGCCGCCGTCAGCCTTGGAGACAGAGGCGATGCCGACGAAATCGCCCTGCTTGATGTCTTTTACCGATGCGCTTGCGACGCCTGAAAGCTTCCAGCCGTCTTTCAGTTTGATGGCGGAAGTATCGCCCTGACGAGTTTTCACGGTCAGCAGCGACGGCTCGAAGCTGACCACGGTGCCGCGCACGCGCAAAGTGTCCGCGGCCTGCGCGCTGGCCACAGCGACGCCGGAAAGCATCGAAATCGTGCCGAGCACGAGGAGGGGTGTCTTGAGGTTCATAGGGATGTCCTTTTGGGAAAGACTGGCTGGAAAGGGATGGTTTCACGCCAGCGACGTCGAGATAACGAACGGGTGGGGCGAAACTGCCGGGCAAAAGCCGCTCGGGCGTTCAAAACAACTTGATCGGGACAGGGCTAGGCAGCGCTTGGCAAATCGCAGGCGAGAGGGCATCTTCCTGCTCGTCTCAGGCAACATCCCATTTTGATCAAACGCTTTCAGCCAACGGAGTTGCCAATGCCCAAAAATGCAAAAAGCCACGCCCTCTCCGAACCATTAGCCAACGAGATCGGGCCAGATTACAACACCCTCAGGGCAATGCGGGAAACGCGCGGATACAGCCTCGAAGCGCTTTCGCTGACCTGCGGCCTCTCGGTCGACGAGATAGAGGACATCGAAAGCGGCCGGGCGGCCGACCCGGCGAAGCTGCGTCGTATCGCGTCCGCGCTCCGTTTGCCCCAGGACGCTTCCCTTGCTTCCGCCGCACCGACGCTGGCTGCACAAGGCCGGCCCCAGGCATAGATCGGCGACAGGCATGCGCAAGAAACCCGCCAAGGCCTGCTTGGCGGGTTTCTTGTTGACGCCATGGCGTTCTCCGCCAGGCCGGGCTTGCCGATTTGCAAGTCACACGTGTTTATACGTGCGGCATCCAAATCCGCGCCGATCACATCTGCCGTGCATCAGGTCTGAACCGTGAGCTTTTCGATATGAGCCTGGACTCCGTTGGTGCCTTTTTCGCGGCTCACGCGCCTGATATCGAGGTCATTGTCACGCAATCGAGTTCGGCGACGGTGACGCTGGCGGCGGAAGCGCATGGCGTCCTGCCGGCGCAGATCGCCAAAACGATCTGCCTTCGCGTCGGCGAGCGCACCATGCTGGTCGTGACCAGCGGCATCGCCAGGCTGGACAATCGCAAGTTCAAGGACCAGTTCGGCGGCAAGCCGCGCATGCTGGACGCACAAGAGGTTGTCGCGGCCACGAGCCATCCGGTGGGCGGTGTCTGCCCGTTCGGCCTGCCGGCGCCGCTGCCGGTCTATTGCGACGTCTCGCTGCGCGAATTCGCTGAGGTCGTACCCGCGGCCGGCGCCATCAACGCGGCGGTGCGCATTGCGCCGCAGCGCATGGTTGAGCTTACCGGCGCCGAGTGGGTCGATGTGTGCCAAGGTTCGGAGTGAGACGTCGGTTGCAATGGCGAGGGCCTGACCGCCGTCGCGCTCAATTACCGCCTGCGGATATCGTAACGCGCGCGACAAACTTTTGCCGTCCCCGCTGGGTCGGCTTTAATGCCAGTTGCGCGTCGACCTCGTTAGCAATTTCCGGCGGCACGACTAAACTATCGGCTCCTCCAGCCCGCTTCTCTCGTGCGACTTCCACAGGTAGTAGCCGAGCACTGAACCGAAGAAGAAGGTGTGCGCGATGAACTGCACCAGCGGACTGGATTCCAGGAACCAGGGGAAGAAGGCCGGTGCGATTAGATAGAAGTTGATCAGCCAGAGGGCGAAGCCGAAGATGCTGCCTGCGCCGATAAAGGCAACCGGCCCTCGCAACGCTGCTGCGATTTCACCGAAGATTATTCCGTAGATGATCGCGAGTACCACATGTACGACGACGCCGCTGACCCCCGCCGTCATGAGCGAATAGCTGGGATCGAGTGCGCCCGATCCAAGCGCGATGGCACCGATCATGCGCAGCGGCATAAAAAATGCTCCCGCGCCCATCATCCCCGCGCTGACGATCATTTCGAAGGCAGCAAACACGATGCCTGCGACTATGCCTGCGACGGCGCCCTGCCGAAGACCCCACCGCATGTCGCGCGGTGTCAATGGCGTGTGGATATATTCCCGATAAGCCATGGTCGTCACCTCCGTTTTTGGGTGCAACTTCAACAACAAACGTGCAGAGCGTTCGGCTGTTCCGGCGATTGGCTGGATACACGGGGAATTGAACGGTCGAAATTTCTCTCAGACTAGCCGGCGGCCAGGCGGATGAAACGTCCACCAGGAAGGTCTCCAGCGTTTTGTCAAAAGCTGCAGCGGTTAATGATGAGTGGTCAGTCACATCAACTAACAAGGTCCATTTAGGCATTGGACATTGTTTGGCTCTGCCAAGCGGTGTCGGTTTATTTGGAGAAAGGCTCCAGACAGAGTCTTCAATGGAAACTAGGGATATCAAGGAAATAATGGTCGGAGTGGCCGGATTCGAACCGACGACCCCTTGACCCCCAGTCAAGTGCGCTACCGGGCTGCGCTACACTCCGGACCGGTCGCGATGTATCGTGATAACCCGGCTCGGGTCAACCGATTTCCGCGATAATTATCTTGCCGCGATCGCAGGTTTGAATGAGGCGGGCAATACCGGTCGTAACAGCCGCTGATGGCGGTATTCCAGGGCGATGGCGCCCCAGTGGTCGATGTCGATGAAGGTGCCGAGCCCGATATTGCCGATGAAGGCGACGTAGGCGCATAGGAGGTAGGGCTACCACGGCCGGTCGCGCAGCAGGATGCGGAACCCCGCCGCCGTACGCGAAATCCTCAGGCCGAACAGAGCCCAGATGGCGATCAGCCGCCCATGTAGATTTGGCAAGGCGCCGGCTCGCCGATGACGAAGCCCGACAGAAGAATGCCGAGCACGACAGCGCTCGAGGAGGTCAGCGCACGCGGCAGATCATGGCTGATCGCGCTCAATAGGCGTTTTCCGTATTGAGCAGGCGGATCGGTGTCAGGAACAGGATCCGCAGATCGAACAGCAGCGACCAGTTCTCGATGTAATAGAGGTCGTATTCGGTCCGCATGCGGATCTTCTCGTTGGTGTCCATCTCGCCGCGCCAGCCATTGATCTGCGCCCAGCCGGTGACGCCGGGCTTGACCTTGTGGCGCGCGAAATAGCCATCGACCACCTCGTTGTAGAGCAGGTTGTGCGACTGCGCGGCAATGGCGTGCGGACGCGGACCGATGAGCGACAGCGAGCCGAGCAGCGAGTTGAAGAACTGCGGCAGCTCGTCGATCGAGGTCTTGCGGATGAAGCGGCCGACACGGGTGACGCGCGGATCGTTCTTGGTCACCGTCTGCTTGGCAGTCGGATCCGACCGGTCGGTATACATGGAGCGGAACTTGTAGACCTCGATGATCTCGTTGTTGAAGCCATGCCGCTTCTGCTTGAACAGCACCGGTCCCTTGCTGTCGAGCTTGATGGCGATCGCCGTGGCCAGCATCACAGGCGAGAACGCGACGATGCCGATGACACTGAAGATGATGTCGAAGGCGCGCTTGGCGACCGAGTCCCAGTCGTTGATCGGCTTGTCGAAGATGTCGAGCATCGGCACCGAGCCGATGTAGGAATAGGCGCGCGGACGGAACTGCAGCGCATTGGAATGCGCCGACAGCCGGATGTCGACCGGCAGCACCCAAAGTTTCTTCAGCAATTGCAGGACGCGCGATTCGGCGGTCAGCGGCAACGATACGATCAGCATGTCGATGCGGGCGATGCGGGCGAATTCGATCAGTTCCGAAATGGTGCCGAGCTTGGGATAGCCGGCGACGAGGGCTGGCGAACGCTTGTCGTTGCGATCATCGAAGATGCCGCAGATGCGGATGTCGTTGTAGGGCTGCTTTTCCACCGAGCGGATAAGCACTTCCGCTGCCTTGCCGCCACCGACGATGACGGCGCGCCGTTCCATGCTGCCATCGCGCGCCCAGCGCCGGATCAGCTTCGACATCATCAGCCTGAGACCGAAAAGGCAGACGAAGGCAACGACGAACCACGTGCCGAACAGCAGGCGCGAATAGTCTTGCGACATCTTCATGGTGAACGCCGTCAACGCCATCAGGGCGAAGGTGCCGGCCCAGACCAGCAGGATGCGCCCAAAATTGGTGATCGGCCGCATCAGGGAGACCACCTGGTAGCAATCGGTGACATCGAGCAGCACCACGGCGAGGAACGACGCGGCGGCGATCGTCAGTGGATATTGCCAGGCGAGGTAATTGAAGAAACCGACATAGTAGAAATAGACGCAGAGCCCTGAGACCAGCAGCACCGCGAATTCGACCATGCGCAACACGCCGCTGACCATGATCGGCGACATCGTGTCGCGCCGGTATTGCGACGCGACCTGCCGGGCAACGTCGTTCATGCCGCCGGACTTGTCGCCATCGGCAGGGCCGTCGAATTGACGCACCGCTTCTGATGAAAAGCGATGCGCGGGGTCGATCTCGTTCATGGAACAGTCCGCAAGCTTCCCAAGAGTGATTAGCAAAAGAGAGCTAAGAAACCCTTGAAACAACCTGTGGCTTTGGAAGAGCCTGAACTACCTTTCGAGCGCGGCGAACTCATTGGCCTCGCCGCGGCACGTGTCTCCAGCACGGCGACGACCCGCGCTTCCGTCAGGCCGCGCACGTGCCGACGGGTGAGCGAAAGCGGTGGACGATCCTGAGTTGCCCGTCACGCTGTTCAGAACAGGCGTTCGCGGACGTAGACGGTATCTCCCGGCAGCAGCGGATCGGAGGTGACCACGCGGCCCGTTATCACCTTGCCGTTGATGTCGCGGGTGATATCGACGCTCTCCTGGTTGGCGCGTGGCGTGAAGCCCCCGGCGATGGCGATGGCCTTCTGCACAGTCAGGCCGGGCACATAGGAATACTGGCCGGCGGCGCCCACTTCGCCCATGACGAAGATCGGCCGGTAACGATCGATCTCCACCGAGACGTCAGGGTCGCGCAGGTAGCCCTGCCGCAGTTTATCGGCGATCTCCTTTTCCATCTGCTGCGCGGTGTGGCCACGTGCCGGTATGGCGCCGACGAGCGGGAAGGAGATGTAGCCGGACTGGTCGACGCTGTAGCTATTGGTCAGGCCCTCCTGCTCGAACACGGTGACGCGGACGCGGTCGCCGGCGCCGAGGCGATAGGGCTGGTCGAGGACCTCGTGAAAGGCGGCCGGCGTCGGCCGGTAGCTGGAGCAGCCCGCGAGCAACGATACGGCAAGCAGTGCGCGAAAAAGGGAAGCAGTGCTTTGCATGGCCGGACAGGTACCTTCGACTGGCCGCTGCGGCGTCGCAGCAAACATCTGGGATCGGCTCCGTTATCATCCTGTTAGGGTTAATGGCCGGTAAAGGAGCGCGCCAATGGCGATCAAGCAGACAAGGTTTTGCGGTTTTATCGATTTTTTTGCCGTCGCCCGCCGGTAAACCCTAATGAAGCTTACCGTGATCTTAACGGCTGAGTTACCATAGTTATTTACGGTGCATCCGACCAGTTTCGGAGTAGGGATGCATGTCCGTTCAATCCGCGGCCGCAGACGTCGATGTTGATCTCAGGCAGTCCTTCGCCAGCCTGGGCCGGAACTGGCTGCGGATTCTGGTCTTCGTTCTCGTGGTAACGGGACTTGCCTTCGCGGCCGTGTCGCTCGCGACCCGGCATTACAAGGCCCAGACGCAGGTGGAGATCGCCCCGCGCGGATCGGACTACACGCGGCCCGCCAGCAGCAACCCGGACAGCGACAAGCCGATCCTCGACGAGCAAGGCATTGCCACCCAGGTCCAGATAATTTCGTCCAACGAAATCCTCAAACAGGTCGCCCAGAACCTCGGCCTGTCGCGATTGCACGAATTCGACGAGACGGTCGACATGTCGGCATTCAACCGGCTGCTGGTCCTGGTCGGGTTGAAGAACGACCCGATGGATGTTCCTGCCGATGAACGTGTTCTGAAGAAAATGCGTGAGAAGGTCAACGTCTACGGCGTTGAAAAGACTAACATAATTGCCATCGAGTTCTCTTCGGAGGATCCGAAGCTTGCCGCCACCATCCCCGATGCCATTGCCGCCGCTTATATTGCGGGACAGGGCGCGACCAAGAGCGAATCGAACACCGCCGCCGCGGATTTCCTGGCACCCGAGATCGCCGACCTGTCCAAGCAGGTCAGGGATGCCGAAGCCAAGGTCGCGGCTTACCGCGCCCAGTCGGACCTCCTGATGGGCGGCAACAATTCCACGCTGGCCACCCAGCAATTGGCCGAGCTGTCGACCGAGTTGTCGCGAGTGCGGGCCAGCCGCGCCTCGGCCGAAGGCACAGCCGAGAGCGTGCGCAAGGCACTGCAAAGCGGCGGATCGCTGGATTCACTGCCGGAAGTGCTGTCTTCCGACCTGATCCAGCGTTTGCGCGGGCGGCAGGTCGAATTGCGCGCCAACATCGCCGATCTGTCGACGACGCTGCTCGACAATCATCCGCGTATTCGCGCGGCCAAATCACAACTGGCCGATCTCGACGCCCAGATCCGCAGCGAAGCGCAGAAGATCATGAAGGGCCTGGCGATGCAGGCCGATGCCGCCAAGGCGCGCGAAAACCAGCTCGTCGCTGACGTCGACACGCTCAAGGCTGCTTCGGCACAGGCCGGCGAGCAGCAGGTCGGTCTCGACGCGCTACAGCGCGATGCCGCCGCCAAGCGCCAGCAGCTCGAACTTTACCTGACCAATTATCGCGAGGCGGCGTCGCGTCGGGATCGCAACTATGTTCCGGTCGACGCTCGCATCGCCTCGCCGGCTTTGGTCCCCTCCGAGCCCTACTTCCCCAAGGTCTGGCCGATCGTTGGCGCCGCCGCCGCGGCTTCCCTTCTGCTGGCGGCGGTGTTCACGCTGCTGCGGGAACTCTTCTTCGGCCAGGCCATGCGCCCGGCAAGGGGTGCCCGGCTTGAACCGATCGACGAGGTGGCGATGCCGCCAGCCGCTTATCAGGACCCATCCACCCGCTCGCAGCCGCCAGTCGCCAACGAGTTCGCCAATCGCGCCGCCGAGCCATCATGGCCCGAAACGGTCACGGAAACACCGGCGCAGCCGCGGCCCGCCGCCGAGGTCGAGACCGTGGAGGTCCGGCGGCCGCGCTCCGTGCTCGGCGAGATCGACGTCGAGAAGGCCGCCGAGAAGCTCATCGCCAGCGGGGCCGCGCGCGCCATATTCGTTTCCCCCGAGGGCGACGAGGCGGCGGCGTCGGCGATCCTGGTGGCGCGCGAGGTTTCCGACGCCGGCCTGCGCGTCCTGCTGCTCGACCTCACGGCCTCGGGGGCTGCCTCGCGGCCGATGCTGGACAGCGGGCTTTTCCCCGGCATCACCAATCTGCTGGCGTCGCAGGCGCAGTTCAGCGACGTGATCCATGCCGACCTCTATTCAGACTGCCATGTCATTCCCGTCGGCACCGCCGATCCGGTCCGTGCCATGCGCGCCGCTGACCGGCTGCCGATCATCATGCAGTCGCTGACGACAGCCTATGATCTGGTGGTGGTCGAATGCGGGCCGGCCGATGCACAAGGCATCGGCCGTCTGGGCGGCGAGGCCACCGAGGTGTTCCTGTCCATGCTGGAGGCCGACGACGAGGTGACGCAAGCCGCGGTCAAGCTGATCGAGAGCGGCTATCCCGACCTGACGCTGGTGACGCCGCTCGGGCACGAGCCGCCAGCCAATCCGGTGCCGGGGCGGCGTTCAGCAGCCTGAAAGAGCTGCCACTCAAAGGCACGCCTGGCCTATCCCAGTTCCAGCGTCGTCACGCCGAATATCCTGTTGGCGTCGAGCCTTGGCGGCGCGCCTTTGTACATGCGCGTGGTGGTGAAGGTCGGTGAGAAGCCTGCCGCCACGAGCGCCGCGATGAAGTCCACCTTGCTGGCCGGTACGTCGATGTTCAGGTCGCCTCCTTCGCAGGCGCCCGCCAGGTCTTCGAGCAGTTCCAGTGCGGTTCGCGTATCGTCGGCGAAGAGCGGGCCGATCTTGAAGCCGTTGCGGCAGGATCGCGCTACCGCATAGCCGGCCGTTCCCCGTGGTGTGATCGCTGCCAGCGCGCGATGCGGCGGCTGCAGCCACCGCTGCAGGAAAGAATGGCGGGACGCTGGAAAGCAGAGTGCGTCATATCTCATGATGTCGGGCACCAATTGCGTGGTCACCATGCGAGACCGTTTGGTGTCGATGATCAATGCTACAGGGCGCCCGCTGTAACGAATGGTCTCGTAAACCGGCCTGAACCCTCTGCTCTCATAGTTCGCCCGTTGCTCTTCGACGCCATCAAGCCCGATGGTGCAACCGGCCAGCCTGTTCATGCCCGCGGTCCATACCGCCTTGCCATAGCCCTTGCCGCGCATGTCCGGACGGCAGATGTAGAGACCGACGAAACCAAAATCGTGCCCATAGGCCACCGCCGATATCCCGGCGACCATTTCGCTCCCGGCAAAGGCACCGATGAAACCCTTGGGATCCGCCGCCTGGAACATCGCGGCATCGTCAAGGCCGGGGTTCCAGCCCTCCGCGGCCGCCCAGTCGATGAGATCAGCCAACTCTCCCGGCGACAGCATGCGGATGGTCGGTTTCATGGTGCTTACTCCGCAGCGACTACTCCTGGGGAGAACGATTTCAGCATACCCCGATAGGGCTTGGCGAGTGGGTTCGCATAAGCACCGCGCTTCGATGTCGCGAGGCCAAGAGCCACCAGGGCCTCGGCTTGCTTCAAAGCGGCCCCGACGCCGTCAACGACAGGCAGACCGAACTCGCTCTGCAACCTGTGGGCAAGATCCGCCATGCCGGCGCAGCCAAGCACGATGGCCTCGGCGCGATCCTCCTCCACGGCCCGGGCGATCTCGTCGCGGAGCTTGCCAACCGCTCCTGATGCCGGGTCTTCAAGTGCCAGCACCGGAATATCGGCGGCACGCACGCGTGCCCGGCCCGACATGCCGTAGCGTTGCACCAACCCCTCCACCGGCACACGCGAGCGTTCGGTGGTGGTTACGACAGTGAAACGCTGGGCAATGAAGCAGGCCATGCTGAGTGCTGCCTCGCAGATGCCGATGATGGGAATGGCCGCCATGGCCCTTGCGGCATCGAGGCCGGTGTCGTCGAAGCAGGCGATGATCGCGGCCTGCGCCCCGGCACGTTCGCCAGCGGCGATTTCCATCAGCAGGCCGGGCACGGCCAGTGCCTCGTCATAATAACCCTCGATCGAGGCCGGTCCCATGGACGAGGTAACGGCGACGATTTCGGTCCAGACACCGGCGACACTGCGCGCGGCCGCCGCGATCGTCTCGGTCATGCTCGCCGTCGTGTTGGGATTTACCACCAGGATCTGCACGATCACGCCCTGGTCCGGCGGCGGCCGACATAGATGATGGCGCCTAGTGTCGCCAGGATCACGAGGAAGGAAAACACGGTGGTCACCGTGCCCAGCGCGTAGAGCACCGGCGTGGTGACATTGGTGGTCATGCCGTAGATCTCGAGCGGCAGTGTGTTGAAGGTTCCCGAGGTCATCAGTGTGCGGGCGAACTCATCATAGGACAGCGTGAAGCCGAACAGGCCGACGCCGATCAGGCTTGGCGCGATCATCGGCAGCACGACATGGGCGAAGGTCTGCCAGGATGAGGCGCCAAGGTCGCGCGCGGCTTCCTCATAGGCAGGCGAGAAGCGGTTGAAGACGGCGAACATGATGAGCACGCCGAACGGCAAGGTCCAGGTTAAATGCGCGCCGAAGGCTGACGTATACCAGGCTGGTCGGAAGCCGACCTGCTGAAAGACGACGCCGATGCCCAGCGAAATGATGATCGAGGGTACCACAAGGCTGGCGACCGCCAGGTAGAACAAAGCGGTAGCGCCGCGAAATTTCTGGCGGAAGGCAAGCCCCGCCAGCAGCGAGACGACGACGGTGACGATCATCACCATGAGGCCGAGAACCAGCGAGCGCTTGAAGCTGCCGCCGAAATCGCCGACCGCCTGGCGCTCGAACAGATTGGCGAACCAGTGCAGCGACACGCCGTTGAGGGGGAAGGTGAGGCCGCCGGTCTCGCCCTGGAAGGAGAGGATCAGGATCGCCGACAGCGGGCCATAGAGGAACAGCACGAACAGCGCGAAGAACACCGCCAGCGCGTAGAATTCAAGGGTGCGTTTTTCGTGGCTCACGTCACAGTTCCCTGCGGATGTCGACGATGCGCAGGATGCCGGCGACCATCAATAGCACCAGCACCAGCAGCACCACGGCGTTTGCGGCGGCGGCCGGATATTGCAGCAGCGACATCTGGTTCTTCATCATGAGCGCGACGGATGCGCTCTGGCCGCCTGACATCACCTGCACGGTGGAGAAATCGGCCATTACCAGCGTGACGACGAAGATGGTGCCGATCGCCATGCCGGGTTTGGCCAGCGGGATAATGACGTTCCACAGCACCTGCCAGCCCGAAGCGCCGGCATCGCGCGCGGCCTCGACCAGCGATCGGTCGATGCGCATCAGCGTGTTGAAGATCGGCGTCACCATGAACAGCGTGTAGAGATGAACCATGGCGAGCACGACCGCGAATTCCGAGTACAGCAGCCATTCGATGGGTTTCGGCACCAGGCCCAGATGCACTAGGGTCGAGTTGATCAGCCCGTTGCGGCCGAGCACCGGGATCCACGAGATCATGCGGATGATGTTGGAGGTCAGGAACGGCACGGTGCAGACCAGGAACAGCACCATCTGCATGGCCGTGGTGCGGATGTGGAAGGCGAGGAAATAGGCAACCCAGAAGCCGATGAACAAGGTCAGCGCCCAGACGACAACAGCGAATTTGATGGTGTTGAGATAAGTTTTCCATGTGACCCACGAGCCCAGCACGTCGGAATAGTTCGTGGTCAGGAAGTCCGGATACATGGCGGCGAAGTCGTAGTCCCAGAACGACACGACGACGATCATGATGATGGGCAGGAGCAGGAACGCGCCAAGGATCAGCGCCAGAGGTGCCGACTGGAGATAGGGCGTCACGACGCCGATGGAGAAGCGGCGTCGAGCTGGTTTCGCGGCGGCGATTGCGGGGCGTTCGAGCGCGACTGTCATCAATGTCTCGCTTTTTGGTGACTCGGCCTGGGCCGCTTACCCCTTCTCCCGCAAAGGGGAGAAGGGGTAGAGGAGGGGGCTTGTTGTTCGCTTACGCCGCGATGAACTCGTTCCAGCGCTTCACCATGTAGCGGTCCTCGTCCATGACCGAGTTCCAGCAGGCGACCTTGCCCATGCGTTCTTCGAAGGAGCCGCCGTCGCGCACGGCGCCGGCTTTTTCCATGACGGTGCCGTCCGGCGCCTTGATCTCGCCCTTGGCCGGCTTGCCCTCGATCCAGTAGCCCCACTCGTCGTCGGACATGAACTTCTTGGCCGAGACCATGTTGGCCGAGTAGTAGCCCTGGCGGTTGAGGTATCCGCCCACCCAGCCCGACGTATACCAGTTGATGTATTCATAAGCCGCATCGAGCTCAGCCCCCTTGAGATGGGCGGCGAGGCCAAGGCCGCCGCCCCATGAGCGATAGCCTTCCTTGAGCGGCTGGAAGCGGCAGGCGATGCCCTTGGAGCGTACGGCGGCGACGGCCGGCGACCACATCGACTGGATGACGACCTCGCCCGATGCCATCAGGTTGACGCTCTCGTCGAAGGATTTCCAGAAGGCACGGAACTGGCCGGCTTGCTTGGCCTTGATCAGGAAGTCGATCGTCTTGTCGATCTCGTCCTTGGTCATGTTACCCTTGTCGGCATATTTGATGTTGCCGGTAGCTTCCATAATCATCGCCGCGTCCATGATGCCGATGGACGGGATGTTGAGGATCGCGGTCTTGCCCTTGAAGGCCGGGTCCATGATGTCGGCCCAGGTGGTGATGTCGCGACCGACGAGGTCGGGGCGGATGCCAAGCGTGTCGGCGTTGTAGATGGTCGGCACCATGGTGAACCAGTTGGTCGGTGCCTTGGCGAAGGTCTTGCTGTCTTGCGCCTCGACGTAACCAACGGTGTGCGGCGCGGTACCTTGGGCAATCACGCTGTCGGGTGTGAGCTTGCCGGTTTTGAACAGCGGCACCAACTCGTCGTAATATTTCAGCTTGCTGACGTCCATCGGCTGCAGCACGCCGCTCGGGAACACCTTCTTGCAGATCCAATATTCGATGTCGGCGATATCGTAACTGTCGGGCTGGGTCACGGCGCGCTGGGCGGCGGCGTCGGAATCGGTCGCGGTCATCTCCAGCGTGATGCCGAGGTCGGCCTTGCACTTGTCGGCGATGGCGTTGAGATTCGACACGCCGGTGCCGAACTGGCGCAGCGTGATATTGGACTGTGCCCAGATGGTCGGAAAGCCTGTGATGACGCCCGAGCCGGCGGCGAGGCCGACGGCGGCGGCACCTGTCTTGAGCAGCGAGCGGCGCGAAATGCCGGTCTTGGTTTTCGATGTGTTTGTCATGCCTATTCCCCTGTCTTGTTTTGCTTTGTTGAATTCATGAATGAAGCTGGCCGAGGACGATTGCATCCTCGGAATCCCAGGCAAGCGGAACGGCGTCGCCGATGGCCACAGGCCGGGCAAAGAAGTTGGAATCGTCGATGATGACGGTGAAGTCGTCGATGCCGGCTCCGTTGATCGACATTTTCACCGTGGCGCCGCGATATTCGATGTTGGCTACGATGCCGGTGAAGCCGAGGCCGGGCGCGGGCGCGTCGCCGATGCGCACATGATCGGTGCGGATGGCGATGTCGATCGGCGCGCCCGGCTCTCGGCCGTGACCGCGGGCGGCGAGCGAGCCGCCGCCAATGACGTCGAAGACGACCATGCCGTCACGTGCACCGGTGACCCGGCCGGAGATGACATTGTGATCACCCATGAAGCGCGCGACGAAGGCCGTGGCCGGACGTTCGAACACGTCGCGCGGAGGTGCCGCCTGTTCGATGCGGCCGTCATTCATCACCACGATCAGGTCCGCCAAGGCCATGGCCTCCTCCTGGCTGTGGGTGACGTGGACGAAGGTGATGCCGAGCGAGGTCTGCAGTTTCTTCAGCTCGGCGCGCATGCGGATCTTCAGGAAGGGATCGAGCGCCGACAGCGGCTCGTCGAGCAGCAGCGCTTCCGGATCGGTGATCAAAGCCCGGGCGAGCGCCACGCGCTGCTGCTGGCCGCCGGAAAGCTGCGCGGGCCGGCGCGTCGCATAGGCCTCCATCTGCATCAGCTTCAGCATGTCGAGCGCCTTGGCGCGGCGCTGTTCCTTGTCGATGCCCTTCATCTTCAGGCTGAAGGCGACATTGTCGATGAGGTCCAGATGCGGGAACAGTGCATAGGATTGGAACATCATTGCCGTGCCGCGCTTTGCCGGTGGCAGGTCGGTGACAACAGTGTTGCCGAGCCGGACGTCGCCAGACGAGATGCTTTCGTGACCGGCGATCATGCGCAGGGTCGAGGTCTTGCCGCAGCCGGAGGGGCCGAGCAGGCAGCAATAGGTGCCTGCCGGTATCTTCAGGCTGATGTCCTCGACGGCGGTCGTCGTTCCATAGATTTTCGAAACGGACACGATGTCGATCTCGGCGGCTTTGGACATTCAGGCTTCCCCGTTTGGTCGCACTGAACAAAGCATCATGCGTGCCAACCCGGAGGTGACCGGCCAAGCACTTGAATTGTCTCAAAGATCAGGATTCTTGCCCGCTGCCTATCTCTGAGGCTGCTTTGTGCGTTGCACAAATTGTGGGCTACTGCGCGCAATTTTGGCAAAAATCGTATGCAATCTTTTTTGGCTTCGTGTGCACTTTGCCTCTCGTGAACAGGCGACGAGTCGCGCTAGAAGAGGGCGGGAACCATCATCGCCATGAACATCACCGATCAGATCTATTCCGCCGCCGATAGCGCCAACCAGGATCGCGCTCAGGCGATCCGCGACAATCTGCGCGACGCCATTGTCGACCGGAGGCTGGCGCCGGGCACCAAGCTGTCGGAAGGCGAGGTCGGTACGCTGTTCGACGTGTCGCGCACCGTCGCGCGCGCGGCGCTGCAGATGCTGTCCTTCGAAGGGCTGGTGCGCACCGAGCGCAATCGCGGCGCCTTCGTCGCCAATCCATCACCCGAGGAAGCGCGCCAGGTGTTCGCCTCGCGCCGGCTGATCGAGCCGGGCATTGCTATTGCCGCCTGCGAACGGGTCACAGCCGCCGACATTGTCGCCTTCAGGGCGCAACTCGACGAGGAGGGTTGCTTCATCGCCGAGCGCGGTCCGACGGCGCGGCGTTCCGAAATCAAGGCGTCCGGCGATTTCCATCTGCTGCTTGCTTCGGTCGCCGGCAATGCCATCCTGCAGCGCTTCATGGAGGAGCTGGTTGCGCGCTCGTCGCTTGTCATCGCACTTTACGGACGGTCTGGCGTGTCGGCCTGCGGCCACAGTGAGCACACGGGCATTGTCGGCGCGCTGGAAAGCGGCGATTCCGGGCTGGTGAGCCGCTTGATGTTGCACCACATCGACCACATCGAGGCTGATCTCGATCTGCGCGTCAGGGCAGGCCCAGCGCTCCGCGAGGCTCTCAATTTCTGACGCCTAGTGTTCGTCTTCCATGGAAGGGGCCGCCTGTCCGGCTGCCGCGAAGTGTGCTTTGCGCGCGACGCCGGCTATGCCTCCGACGTGACCACCCGCCGCCGAACATGCCGGCTTCCTGCAGGCCTTGCTATATTTCGGTCAATGGCCGCTACCAGAGCCTGGCCCGCATCCGCACCATGCTGTCGGGCGTGACGCCGCCGCTCGCCAATGCCGGCAAGATGCTCGTCACTGTCTGACGTACCGCCTGACCGGGCAGGGCTCAGCGCTTGGCCCGTGGCTCCAGCATCAGCCACTTGATGATGCCCATCGCCGGCAGCACCCAGAGCAGGCCGCTGAGCAGGAAGAACAGGAATTGCACCAGCGCGCCCGATTCCGACAGGCGGGCGACGGCGAAGATCGAGGCGACCAGTGCGTAGATGATGACCAGCGCCAACAGCAGGAACATTCCGATCAGTTTTTTCAGTCGAATGGGCATGGCTTGGCCTCGTTGATAGCTATCGCTTAGGCCGAACGCGAGGCACGCGCAACCCGCGACACCGGGCGCGACGGCGTGCCGCGCTGCGCGGTCTTGCCAGCAGGAGTGCGATGGTTCACCAATCCGCGACATTCAAACTGCCGGGATATATCCATGGCCGCCATCACTGCCGCCGCGCCCTATCAGGCTCGCGACCGCGACCTCTATAACCGGGCACTCGTACGCGGCTGGCTGTACGTCGTGCTCCTGGTGCTGTTCGCGCTGGTGCTGGTTGGCGGCGCCACGCGATTGACTGAATCCGGCCTGTCGATCACCGAATGGCAGCCGATCCATGGCGTCATCCCGCCGCTCAACGACGCCGAGTGGCAGGAGGAATTCCAGCGCTATCAGCAGATCCCGCAATACACCGAGCTCAACAAAGGCATGAGCGTCGAAGCGTTCAAGTCGATCTTTTGGTGGGAATGGGCACATCGCCTGCTGGCGCGCAGCGTCGGCCTGGTCTTCGCCCTGCCGCTGCTGGTCTTCTGGCCGGCGCGCCGTATCGAGCGCGGCCTTGGGCCGAAACTGGTCGGCATTCTGCTTCTCGGCGGGCTGCAGGGGGCCATCGGCTGGTGGATGGTGGCCTCCGGCCTTGTCGACCGGGTGTCGGTGAGCCAGTACAGGCTGGCCACGCATCTCACGCTGGCGGCACTGATCTTCACCGCGACCATGGTCGTTGCGCGTGGACTGGCGCCGCATTCCGAGCCCGCGGCCGATCGCTCGACGCAGCGTCTGGCCGGCTTCATCGTGTTCCTGGCGCTGATCCAGATTTATCTCGGCGGCCTGGTCGCCGGTCTCGACGCCGGCATGAGCTACAACACCTGGCCGCTGATGGACGGCAGGATCATTCCAGGCGATCTGCTCATCCTCGAGCCGGCGTGGCGCAACTTCTTCGAGAACCCGAAAACGGTGCAGTTCATTCACCGGCTTGGTGCCTATACGGTCTTCGCCGTCGCGCTCTGGCACATGATCGCCACGCGTCGGCGGCTGCCCGGCTCAACGCATGCGCGACGCGCGACACTGTTGTTTGTCCTGGTGCTGGTCCAGGCTTCGATCGGTATCGGTACGCTGTTGATGCAGGTGCCCCTGCATATGGCCCTGACCCATCAGGCCTTTGCGCTTGTCGTGCTGGGCTTTGCCGCCGCGCACTGGCGCGGCACCAAGGGCGCTTATCCCTTGCCCAACGAGGTTGCCGTCGGACGCTGAGTGCGGCCAATCACATCCAGAATTCATTCGACTGCGTCGCCCTGAGCATGACAAATCCCTGGTAAGGGAGCCAGGGCAGGTCCGTAACCGATCATGGTCAACAAGCGCTCGCTTCGGCTCTTCCCCGAGTCAGAAACGCGCCAGCACTGCCCGGATCGCCGCGGCGATCGACAGTTCGCGGTTCTCCTCGACCGCATTGTCGTCCTCATGGTGCCAGGACGCGGACAGACAACCATAGGCGATGGCATGGTCCAGTATTGCCGCCGGTGATTGTCCCAGCGTCCGGGAAAAGACCTCGGCCATATGCGCGATCCGCTCCGGGGCGAGGCAAAGTGCATCGCGGTCGAGCGGATTGTAGAACATGTTGGCGGCATCAAAACCGGGATCACCGAGCACGCCCTTCGGATCGATCACCAGCCAGCCGCGCGGTCCCCGCAGGATGTTTTCGTGATGCAGGTCGCCATGCAGCGGCCTGATGTCATGCGGATTGGCCAGCAGTCGATCCGCGATGGCGCCGGCCTCGACATAGGGGCTGTCACCGCCGGTGCCACGATCGGCTGCGGCTTTCTTGAAGAGGCTGGCGAACCGCTCCCTGAGCGGCTGAAGCTCGGACGGGTAGGGGTGATCAGATGGCGAAAACAATTTCGCCATCACATCCGCCGCGATGGCGGTCGCTGCATTGTCGCCTTGTTCGTCGAGAACCTGCGACAGAAGTGTGTTCCCGCCATATTCGAGCAGCATGGAAAGCCCGTCGCGGCCGAGAAGCCGCACCGCGCCTTCGCCGCGCCGCCAGGCAAGGAAATGCTCGCCGCGCAACTCGTCGGCAACGTCGTCGAACGGCTTCAGTGCCTTCACAATGGCCGGTGAGCCGTCCTCGAGCCGCACCTTCCAGATGCGGCTCGAAAAGGTCTCGGCAATGAGTTCGGGTTCGCTGACTTTCCAGCGCGGTGGAAAGGCCGGCGCGTTCATCACAGACCGAGCATCAGGTCCATGTTCTGGACGGCTGCACCGGAAGCACCCTTGCCGAGATTGTCATAGACCGCCAGCAGCAGCGCCTGAGCTCTGCCGTCGTTGGCAAAGACATAGACCTTCATGCGGTTGGTGCCGTTGTAGACCTCCGGATCGATGTCAGGCACGCGCTCCAGATGCGCATAGGGAGCCACCTCGACCACACCGCCCTTGATCGCGGCGAAATGGTCCGCAATGGCGGCGTGAAGTTCGGCACCCGTCGGTACGCGGTCGAGGCCACCGAGTTGCAACGGCACAACCGTGATCATGCCTTGCGCGAAATTGCCCACCGCCGGCTGCATGATCGGATCGTGCGACAGCTTCGCATAGGCCTTCAATTCCGGCACGTGCTTGTGCTGCAGGGTCAGGCCATAGGGCAGGAACTCCGAGGCGTCCTCGCCCTTGGCGACGTAATCCTCGATCATCGGGCGCCCGCCGCCCGAATAACCCGTAACGCCGTTGACCGAGATCGGGAAATTGGCCGGCAGCAGGCCTGCCGTGACCAATGGCCTGAGCGTCGCGATCGGCCCCTGCGGCCAGCAGCCGGGATTGGCGACGCGCTTGGCCGTGGCGATCTTCTTCGCCTGCTCCTTGTCCAATTCGGCGAAGCCATATTCCCAGCCTTCGGCCACGCGATGCGCCGTCGACGCATCGATGACCTTGGTGGTGTCGTTGGCGATCAGCGAGACGCTTTCCTTGGCCGCATCGTCGGGCAAGCACAGGATCGCGATGTCGGCGGCGTTGAGGAATTCGGCGCGCGCGGCCGTTTCCTTGCGGCGCTCGACCGGAATGGAAATGATCTCCAGATCGCCGCGCTCGGCAAGCAGCGCCCGGATCTGGAGGCCGGTGGTGCCGTGCTCGCCGTCGATGAAGATTTTCGGTTTCATTGCTGATCAAATTCCCTGAGGACTATATGCCATTGCCATGATTGACCGCGGCGCCATTGTGGTCGCCGTTGTTCAGCTCATCGAGCCGGGCCTTTCGCTCCGCCAGCAGGCCGAGATACTGCATGGCCACCATCGAACCGGCGATCGCCGTTATATCGGCGTGATCATAGGCCGGCGCAACCTCCACGACATCGGCGCCGATAATATCGACCTGGTTGAGCTGACGCAGCGTCGACAGGATCTTCGCTGACGACGGCCCCCCAGAAACCGGCGTGCCGGTTCCCGGCGCATAGGCCGGATCGAGGCAGTCGATGTCGAAGGTCAGATAGGTCTTCCTGCCCCCGGTGCGATCAACGATGGCGTAGGCGATGTCGGAGGCGCGCATTTCCTCGATTTCATGGCCATGCAGGATCTTGATGCCGAACGTGTCGGGCGCATGGGTGCGGATGCCGATCTGGATCGAGCGGTCGGGATCGATGATGCCTTCCTTGACCGCGCGGCCGACGAAGGATCCATGATCGATGCGCTTGCCGTCATCGGGCCATGTGTCCTGGTGGGCGTCGAACTGAACCAGGGCGAGCGGCCCGTGGACGGCGGCGTGCGCCTTGAGCAGCGGCCAGGTGACGAAATGGTCGCCGCCGAGCGTCAGCAGGAAGGCGCCGGATTTCAGGATCTTGGCCGCCTCGCGCTCGATCGTGCCGGGCGTCTTCTGATGGTTTCCCGAGTCGAGCAGGCAGTCGCCATAATCGACCACGGCGAGGTGCTCGAACAGATCGCGTGAAAACGGGTATTGCGGGTCGTTGTCGAGGATCGCCGAGGCGCGGCGGATCGCCTGCGGCCCGAACCGGGCGCCCGGCCGGTTGGTGACGGCGGCGTCGAAGGGAATGCCCCACACCACCGCATCCGCGCCCCTCACGTCCTTGGTGTATTTGCGCCGCATGAAAGACAGCGCGCCGGAATAGGTCGGCTCAAGGGCGCCACCCGTTTTGGAGCGGGTGGTGAAGGCATGGTCGATGTTCTTGGTCGCCATTACTGGTCCTCGTTTTCATCGGGGTGCAACAACTACAAAACCGGCATGGAAGATGCCAGTCACAGCTTGGGGAGACGAAACCGTGCCGCCCGGGTGCCACGGCAAGACAGGATTTGTATCATCATGACGCAGACCGCGTTTCTTAATCCGTCGGATGCCGTGGTGTCGACCCACGCCGGCACGATCGCCGGCGATCGCTTCCAGGTTCTCGATTCGTGGCGCGGCATCTGCGCGTTGCTGGTGACGCTGTTTCATTTCCCGACCGCCTCGGCGATCTCGCAGAGCAGCTTTATCGGTTCGTCCTACCTTTTTGTCGATTTCTTCTTTATCCTTTCCGGCTTTGTCATCGCCTCGAGCTATGCCAATCGGCTGGGCCGGCCGGGAGAGGTTATCCGCTTTGCGCTGGTCCGTTTCGGCCGCATCTACCCGCTGCATCTGGTCATGCTTGCCGCGTTTGCCGCCTTCGAGCTGTTGCGGCAGGTGCTGCCGCAATTGCATGGCACGGGGGCAGCTCCCTTCACCTGCGGCTTCGACCTCAAGAGCTTGGCTGCCAATCTCCTTTTGCTGCAAGGTGTCGGCTTCGAGGATCGGTTGACGTGGAACGCGCCAAGCTGGAGCATTTCGGCCGGGTTTTTTGCCTGTCTCCTGTTTGCCGGCGTGGTCTTCGTCGCCGGCGCACGCGCCTGGATATGGTTTGTCGCCGCCGCCGTTACCGCGCCGCTGTTCCTGCTCGGCTTCTCCACGCATCATATGGATGTGTCCTATGATTTCGGCTTCATCCGCTGCCTCTTCGGCTTCTCGCTCGGCGCCCTGCTGGCCTGGTTTCAGCATGATTCCATTGCAGGGGCGCGACAGGTTTTGCTCGCAAACGGCCCGCGGATGAGCTGGACTCTTGCCGAAATCGTCATGGTGGCCGTTATCGTTCTCTTTGTCTCGCTGGCGGGCGACAACGACGCCGGCATTGCCGCGCCCCTGGTGTTCGCCCTGGCGCTGTTTCTCTTCGCCCATGAAGGCGGCTGGATCAGCGCGTTGCTCAGGACGTCGTTCATGTTGACGCTCGGCGCGCTGTCCTATTCGATCTACATGGTCCACATCTTCGTTCAGGCGCGCCTGATCAATGTCGCCGGGCTCGTCGAGCGCAAACTCGGCCTCGGCTTGATTGGCGACATAGTACTGCGTGGAGAGCCCGCGACCGGCTTTGGCGCCGGATGGACAGGGACTGTGGCGATCGTCGTCATGCTCGCCGCCACCATCGCCGTGTCGTGGGTCATATGGCGCCTGGTCGAAATGCCTGCAATGGCTTGGTTCCGCCGGCTGTCGAAGCGCATCTGACGCGCTTTAGCCGGCTTCGTTCACCTGGATGTCACCGATGTCGCCTATCCCCGGCTCGATCCGGCAAGGAGCGATTCTCGATGCGGACGATCTGGCTGAGCCTTCTGCTTTCCACCGCGCTGGCGGCCGCCTCCGGTCAGGCCTTCGCCGGCGAAACTCGCGCCAGGCAGATCCTCGACCGCTTCGAACATGCCAACCAGTGGCGCGACCATGTCATGGTGGCTGCCCATCGCGCCGGCAGCATGCAGGCCGGCAAGACGCTCTATGCGGAAAACTCGCTTGCCGCCGTGGAAGGCTCGATCGCGATCGGCGCCGAAATCGTCGAGGTCGATATCCGGCGCTCGAAGGACGGCGAGTTCATCGTCATGCATGACAGCTGGCTGGACCGCACGACCACCTGCAAGGGAGAGGTCCTCAACTACACGCTGGCCGAACTGAAGAGATGCCGGCTGGTGATCGAGGGCACCCATGCCGTTACCAACGAGACCGTCTCGACGTTGCGCGAGATGCTGATGGCGACAAGGGACAGGATCCTCATCAATCTCGACAACAAGCTCGAAGTCGGCGACCTCCCGGGCATGATCGCGGTGGCTCGGGATCTCGGCATGGCCGAGCAAGTCATCGTCAAGGAAAACCTGTGGAACCAGGACAGGATCACCACGGTGAGGGCCGCCATGGCCGCGGCAGGCGATGGCTTCCAGTTCATGCCGATCATCGCCGATGACGCGGTGCATGATGCCGGCTTCGCCTCGACGGTCGACCATGCTTTCGCGCCGCGCGCGATCGAGCTGATCAACTGGCGGGCGGGCGCCGAGACGTTGACCGAAACCGGCGGGTCGCTGTTCAGCACCCGCATGCGCGCCGAGGCGGTGAGGGGCGACTGGCATATCTGGGCCGACACCTACGCCATCGTCAACAAACCGGGCGGCTTCCTCGCTGGCGGCCGTGGTGATGAACTGGCGGTCCAGGCCAGCCTGCCGCGCGAAGCCTGGGGCTTCTGGGCCGATCGCGGCGCCACCATCATCCAGACCGACGAGCCGAAGGCCGCGGTCGGCTGGCTGGCGGCGAATGGTTATCGCGTGTCTTATGCCGAGGACAAGCTGCCGACAGAATCGGCGCATACAGCCAGCATCAATTAGGAGTGGCCGCTGAAACTGCCGCTGTCCCCTCTCTCGAGAGAGTTGCCCGGCAGGTCGCAGGGGCGCTGTCCCACACCTGTCGATCAATCAAATCTGTAGCCCAAAAGCAAAAAAGGCCGCCCGGAGGCGGCCTTTTTCGATATCGGAGTTCGAAACGCCTAGCGCTTCGAGAACTGGAAGGAGCGACGGGCCTTGGCCTTGCCGTACTTCTTGCGCTCGACGACGCGGCTGTCGCGGGTCAGGAAGCCGCCCTTCTTGAGCACGGCGCGCAGCGCCGGCTCATAGTAGGTCAGCGCCTTGGAGATGCCGTGACGCACGGCACCGGCCTGGCCGGACAAGCCGCCGCCGACGACGGTGGCGACGATGTCGTACTGGCCCGAACGGTTGGAGGCGATGATCGGCTGGTTGAGGATCATCTGCAGGACCGGACGCGCGAAATAGGTCGCGAATTCCTTGTCATTGACGACGATCTTGCCGGAACCCGGCTTCACCCAGACGCGCGCGATGGCGTTCTTGCGCTTGCCGGTGGCATAGGCGCGGCCCGACTTGTCGAGCTTCTGGACGTGGACGGGAGCCGCGGCCTGCGTGTTCGTGTTGCCGGTGGCGGCGCCCAGTTCTGCGAGCGAGGAAAGCTCAGCCATCTTATGCGACCTTCTTGTTCTTGGAATTCAGCTTGGCCACGTCAAGGACTTCTGGCTGCTGGGCGACATGCGGATGCTCCGCGCCTGCATAAACGCGCAGGTTCTTCATCTGGCGACGGCCGAGCGGACCACGCGGAACCATGCGCTCAACGGCCTTCTCGACGACACGCTCGGGGAAACGGCCCTCGAGCAGCTGGCGCGCGGTGCGCTCCTTGATGCCGCCGGGGTGGCCGGTGTGCCAGTAATAGACCTTGTCGGTGAACTTCTTGCCGGTGAACACCACCTTGTCGGCATTGATGACGATGACATTGTCGCCGTCGTCGACATGCGGGGTGAAGGTCGGCTTATGCTTGCCGCGAAGATGATTGGCGATGACAGTGGCAAGACGGCCGACGACGAGACCCTCGGCGTCGATCAGGATCCACTTCTTCACCACATCCGCAGGCTTCTGCGAAAAGGTTGTCATGTTTTCTGCTCTCGGTTTTGACCTTCACGGGGAAGGCGTTTCTTGTTGCTTGGATTGGCGAAAGACCTTTGTCCCCAGCCAATAACAAAACGGCGGCCTTTGCGGGCCGCTGCTTCGTGAGGGCTTATAGGCGAGCGGAGTGACCGCGTCAAGGCAGCGGGAAAGTCCTATTGTGCAGAAAATGCTGTAGAAACAAAAGGTTGAGTTAAAGGTATTATTTTACCACATCAGTGGCGCGCTGCGGCGGGATCGAATAGGTACCCGTGGCATGCGCGATTGTGTGTCCATCCGGGCCGGCGACGATGTCGATGTCGAACACCATCAGGCTCTTTCCCAGCTTCAGTATGCGGCAATGGCCATCGATCGGCCCGGCCTCGGCCTTGCGGACGAAGTTGATGTCGAGGTTGACGGTAACAGAAAGCGCGTCCGGCCCGGCGTGGGAAAGCACACAGACATATCCGCCAATGTCGGCCAGCGTGAACAGCGACGGACCGGATACAGTTCCGCCAGGACGCAGGTGCCGCTCGCCGGCGTTGAGCCGCACAATGCAGCCGCCTGGGAACACGTCGATTGCCTCGTAATATTTGAACTGTTCGTTGAGTTGCGGATAGACGGTCTCCATCAGCACGTTGACTTGCGCTGCGGTCAGCACGGGCTTGAGATTGTTCTGGGCGGGCATGTCGGCCTCTCGTTTTGTGCCAGGCCTGTATGAACGCAGCGCGGCATTTCTGGCAACACCTTCATCCCCGGCGCAAGCGATCCTGGCGCAAGCGATGGGTGTTGGACGAAAGCCGATCCGATATTAGATACTCTGCCAGCACGACCGGAATCGCGGAGACCTTAGTCATGGCCGAAATCCTTGCCATCAAGCCTGCTGCCGCCGACGAGGGCCCGGTCACGACGAGGCTGGATAAGGGCGTGCTGCGCCTGACGCTCGCCAATCCGCCCGCCAACGCCCTGTCGCTGGCTGTGATGGCGGCGCTGACGGCGGAACTCGACCGCGCCAAGGCCGACCAAGCCGTTCGTGTCATCGTGTTGTCGGCGGCCGGCAAGGTGTTTTGCGCCGGTCACGACCTCAAGGAAATGACCGCGCGGCGCGCCGACGCCGATCGCGGCAAGGCCTTCTTCGAAGAGACGTTTGCCGCTTGCGCGACCCTGATGCAGACCATCGTGCGCCATCCCCTGCCTGTCATCGCCGAGGTGGACGGCCTGGCGACAGCCGCCGGCCTGCAACTGGTCGCAAGCTGCGACCTCGCGATCGCCTCGCATGAGGCGACCTTCTGCACGCCGGGCGTCAATATCGGCCTGTTCTGTTCGACGCCGATGGTGGCGCTGTCACGCAACGTCTCGCGCAAGCAGGCGATGGAGATGCTCTTGACCGGCGAGACGATCGACGCGGCAACGGCGAAGGAATTCGGCCTCGTCAACCGCGTTGTGCCGCGCGAGTACCTGAATCAGATTGTCACCAAATACGCGCAAACCATTGCTTCCAAATCCTCCTTGGTGGTGAAGACCGGCAAGGAAGCTTTTTATGCGCAGGCCGAGATGGGCTTGGCGGATGCCTATGCCTATACCGGCCGCGTCATGGTCGAGAACATGCTCGCGCGGGACGCGGAAGAGGGCATTGGTGCTTTCATCGGCAAGCGCAAGCCGGAATGGACGGACGAATAGGACGAGGATCATGGAACCGCGCATCTCCATCATCACCATCGCCACCGACAATTTGGATCTTGCGGTGCGTTTCTACGAGGCCATGGGTCTTAAGCGCCACGCGGGCATCACCGACGGTGTCGCCTTTTTCCAGATGGGCGGCGCCATCCTCGGTCTGTTCCCGCGCGCCAGCGCCGAGGAGGATTCGGGCATCACCTTCGCCCAGGCGCCCTCGGCCGTCTATCTCGCCTACAACACCCGCTCGGACGCCGAAGTCGACGAGGTGCTCGCCATGGCCGAGAAGGCCGGCGGGCGTATCGTCAAGCCGGCCGGCCGTGCCTTCTGGGGCGGCTGGTATGGGTACTTCGCCGATGCAGACGGGCATATTTGGGAAGTGGCGCACAATCCGGCCTTCCCGATCGCGGAAGACGGCACGATTTCGCTGCCTGATTGATGGCTTATCGCAAGCAGCTGACACGGCTCAAGGCACCGTATCTCAAGCGCATTCTGCTCGACCCGGAGCGCGTGACGGACTGGGAGAAATACCCTTGGAACCTGCCGCTGTTTCGCGGCCACGAGTTCGAGCTCGAATTCGCCACGCCCATCACCATCATCGTCGGCGAGAACGGCACCGGTAAATCCACGCTGCTCGAGGCGATCGGCGCGCTGGCCGGCTATGACGAGGCCGGCGGCGGCAAGGGCTACCGACCGGTCGACCATGCCAGTGCCATCGACAAGAGTGGCGCCGCACTGGCGAACACATTCCGTGACCACTGGTTGCCAAAAGTCACCGCCGGCTGGTTCTTTCGTGCTGAATCCTTTTACTCCGTGGCCCGCTACCTCGATCAGGCGGCGCTGGAGGACCCGTTCAAGCCGCCGCCGCCGGATTTCCTGTCCTGGTCGCATGGCGAAGGCTTCATCCGCTTCTTCGAGGAGCGCTGCCGCAGGCAAGGCATCTATATTCTCGACGAGCCCGAAAGCGCGCTTTCCCCGACGCGCCAGATCGAATTGCTGAAGATGCTTCGGCGCATGGACCAGTCGGGCACAGCGCAAGTGATCATGGCGACCCATTCGCCGCTGCTGATGGCCTGTCCCGGCGCGCAACTGTTCCGCATCAGCCGCTTCGGGCTCGATGCGACCGATTTCACCGACACCGATCATTTTCGCATGATGCGCGACTTCTGCTCCGATCCGCACTCCTTTATGGAGGAAGCGCTCGGGGAGGACGACGTGTGAGCATCAACGATGATGATCTCAATTGGCGGGTCGAACAGGCTTGCCGAGAAGGTTGGCCCGCCGCCACCGAACAGGTCGCGGATGGCTGGCTGCTGCGGCGCTCCGGCGGCAGGGTCCGTCGCCCCAATTCAGTCAATCCATTGCGGGGCAAGCGAGCCGGACCGGCCGAGGCCTTTTCCGCCGCTGAGGCTTTTTACGCCGATTACGGCCAGACACCGTTGTTCCGGGTTCCCAGCATCGCGGATGAGATGGACGCAGTTCTCGATCGACACGGTTATGCCACCGAAGGCGGCACGATTCATCTTTACAATGACATCGAAGACATGGCGCAAGTGCGCGACGAGCAGGTCATCATTTCGTCGACACCAAGCGAGAATTGGTTCGATGCGCGGTTTCGCATGGAGTCCTACGACGAGGCCGAACGCCGCATTTTTCGCGAGATGACGACATTGATTGTGGGTGACCGGGCCTTTGTATCCTGCGAGCAGGAAGGCATGATCGTCGCCATTGCCTTCGGCGTCATCCGCGACGGTCTGCTTGTCGTGGAATCGGTTGGCACCGACGGCCGTTTCAGGCAGCAAGGCCTGGGCCGCAGTACTGTTGGCAACCTGATCGACTGGGCGCAGCGGGCGGGCGCATCGGCGGCATGTTTGCAAGTGGTTGCCGATAACACACCTGCCCGCGCGCTTTATGCCTCGCTCGGGTTCAGCCGTGAACTCTACCGCTACCATTACCGCAGGAAAGCAGTTGCCGCATGAACCACGATAGCTACGACAACACCTATATCGGCGGCATCCTCAATGCGGTGAAGACCGTCGCCATGGTCGGCGCGTCGGCCAATGATGTCAGGCCGAGCTATTTCGTGCTGAAATATCTGCTGGCCAAGGGATTTTCGGTGTTCCCGATCAATCCCGGCCAGGCCGGCAAGGAAATCCTCGGCCGGATGACCTATGCCAGGCTGGCCGACATCCCGGAGCCGATCGACATGGTCGATGTCTTCCGCAATGCAGCTGCGGTTCCCGGTATCGTCGACGAGGTGCTGGCGCTCGATCCCTTGCCGAAAGTCATCTGGATGCAGCTTGGCGTGCGCCATGACGAGGCAGCCGCCCGCGCCGAAGCCTCCGGGATCAAGGTGGTGATGAACCGCTGCCCCAAGATCGAATATGGCAAGCTCTCCGGCGAGATCGGCTGGACCGGCGTCAACTCCGGCGTCCTGTCGTCGAAAAAGCCGCTTATGCGCCAGGGCTTCCAGAGTTTTGGCGTCCGCCAGAAGTGACGTGATCCAGGATCGCTTTTTCGCAAAAGATTCCAGTCAACTGCCGGTGCGCAAAGTTTTTCCGGGAAGCGATTGAGTTTCCCGTGCGTTCATCGCAGATCGCACGCCGAAAGGTATTTTCTTCTTTGCAATCCAGGCCGCGCTTCGCCAAGAATGCCCGGCGAATTTGAGAAAGTTCTTGAGGGAGGTTTCAGTGACCCGTACGCCCGGTTTCAACACGCTCGCCGTCCACGCCGGCGCCAAGCCCGATCCGGCCACCGGCGCGCGCGCCACGCCAATCTACCAGACGACCTCCTTCGTCTTCGATGACGCCGACCACGCAGCTTCGCTGTTCGGGCTGAAGGCGTTCGGCAACATCTACACCCGCATCATGAATCCCACCCAGGCAGTGCTCGAAGAGCGCGTCGCGGCTCTCGAGGGCGGCACGGCTGCGCTTGCGGTTGCATCCGGCCATGCCGCGCAGGTCATCGTGTTCCACAATCTGATGCAGCCCGGCGACAATTTCGTCGCCGCCAACAAGCTTTACGGTGGTTCGATCAACCAGTTCGGCCATGCCTTCAAGAATTATGGCTGGGAGGTACGCTGGGCCGACACCAATGATCTCTCGACCTTCGAGAACCAGATCGACGACAGGACCAAGGCGATCTTCATCGAGAGCCTGGCCAATCCGGGCGGCACCTTCGTCGATATTGAGAAGATCGGCGACATCGCCCGCAAGCATGGCCTGCCGCTGATCGTCGACAACACGCTGGCCTCGCCCTACCTCATCCGCCCGATCGAGCACGGCGCCGATATCGTCGTCCATTCGCTGACCAAGTTCATGGGCGGCCACGGCAACTCGATCGGCGGCGTCATTGTCGACGGCGGCACCTTCGACTGGTCGAAGTCGGGCAAATATCCGATGCTGTCGGAACCACGCCCAGAATATGGCGGCCTCGTGTTGCACGAAACCTTTGGCAATTTCGCTTTCGCCATCGCCGCCCGCGTGCTCGGCCTGCGCGATCTCGGCCCGGCGATCTCGCCGTTCAATGCCTTCCTTATCCTCACCGGCCTCGAAACCTTGCCGCTGCGCATGCAGCGGCACTGCGACAACGCGATCACGGTCGCCGGCTGGCTGTCCAACCACCCCAAGGTCGCCTGGGTGAATTATCCCGGCCTGCCCAGCGACAAGAACAATGCGTTGCAGAAGAAATACTCGCCTGAAGGCGCCGGCGCCGTCTTCACCTTCGGCCTCAAGGGCGGCTACGAGGCCGGCATCAAGTTCGTCGAGGCACTCGAGCTCTTCTCGCATCTGGCCAATGTCGGCGACACCAAGTCGCTGGTCATCCACCCGGCATCGACCACGCACCGCCAGCTTTCCGACGAGCAGAAGGTCAAGGCCGGCGCTGGCCCGGACACTGTGCGGCTGTCCATCGGCATCGAGGATGTCACCGACATTGTCGCCGACCTCGAACAGGCACTCGCCAAGGTCTGACCTGATATGACCGCGCTTCTTCCCGTCGACACCAAAAGCGTCGTGCCCGAATCCGGAGCGCCCGCGCCGGATCGCCTGATCTCGGGCGATCCGAAATTCCGCACCTGGAATGTCGAGGAGCGCGACGGCGGCCTCTATGCCGGCATCTGGGAATCGACCCCCGGCAAATGGCGCATCGTCTATGACGAATGGGAATTCTGCCACATTCTCTCAGGCGTCTCGGTGATCGCCGAAGAGGGTGGGGAAGCGCGCACCTTCAAGGCCGGCGACAGCTTCGTGCTGAGGCCGGGCTTCAGGGGAAGCTGGGAAGTGCTTGAAACGACTCGCAAGGAGTATGTGATCAAGCTTTGATCATCTTGCCGCCGGATATTCTCCGGCTTCTGGGCCACGGCGTCAGCCATGCAGCCGAGCAGGATCGTCACGGCGAGCGCGATCGCGCCTCTCGAAAACAATCTCATCGCAAGTCCAGCCCACCATGGTCAGAAGCGCACGGAGAGCGCCTCCAGCCCATGGAAGTGATACGTGTCGCGGAAGCGGGGCTGTTCGGCAAGATGCACTTGCGGGTGCCGCTCGAACAAAGTCTTCAGCGAAACCTGCAGTTCGAGGCGGGCGAGCGGCGCGCCGATGCAGAAATGGATACCGGCGCCGAATGACACGTTCTTTTGGTCGGTGCGCTCCTGCCGGAAGGCCTGCGGTTCGGCAAAGGCGTGCGGGTCATGATTGGCCATGCCAAGCAAAAGTCCGATCGTCTGGCCCGGCCGCACGACGATGCCGGGCGCGATTTCGATCTCCTCATAGGCATAGCGCATGAACATGTGCAGCGGCGCGTCGAAGCGCAGGCATTCCTCGACCGTCGCTGCTGTCGCTTCCGGTGAGGTGAAGAAGCGGCGCGGGTCGCCGCCTTGCGCCAGGATGGAATGGACGGCATTGCCGGTCTGGTGCACGGTCGCTTCATGGCCGGCGTTGAGCAACAGGATGGCCGAGGAGACCAGTTCGTCCTCGGACAGTTTCTGGCCGTCTTCCTGGGCCGAGATCAGCAGCGACAGCAGGTCATCGCCCGGGTTCTTGCGCCGCTCGGTGACGTAACCGCGCAGGAAATCGGAGAATTCGCCCGCGGCACGGTTGGCCGTGTCCTCGGTATCGCGGGTGCGGCCATGGATGTACATGGCGACCATCCGATGCGACCAGTCGAGCAGTTGCGGGCCTATCTCCACCGGCACGCCGAGCATTTCGGCGATGATGGTGATCGGCAGCGGGGAGGCGAAGGCCGGCAGGAGGTCGACGGCCTTGCCAGGTTCGAAACGATCGATCAATTCGTTGGCGAGTGCCTCGACACGCGGCCGCAACCGTTCGACCTGACGCGAGACGAAGGCACGGTTGACCAATGTCCTCAGCCGCGTGTGCACCGGCGGCTCCAGTTCCAGCATCGAGTTGGCTTCGATGCCGTCAAACGCCTTGAGATGGGTCCTGCCTTGGCCGATATCGCGGCTGTCTGGGATGCCGGCCGGGTTCTGGCGGCCGAAACGGCGGTCGCGCAGCAGTCTGTTGACATCGCCAAAGCCGCCAAAACACCAGAAGCCGAACTCCTCCCAGAAAAATGCATTCGATGCGTCGTGCAGGAAACCGTAGGCTTCGTACGGGTTCAGGAAGAAAGCCGGTTCGCGCGGGTCGAGCCTGAGCCGGCGAGTGGCTGGATCAAAGGCCAGATACGGGAGCGTCGATTTGGTCATGCCAGACCCATAGCGCGGCTTGCCAGCCCGGTTCCAGACCGTATGTTGCGTCCGACAGCCCGATGCATTGAGCCAGCCATAGGGTTGCGGAAAGTCTGAACGGATGAATGTGATCGTTGTCGGCGCGGGTATCGCCGGTCTCTCCACGGCGTGGTCGCTGGTCAAGGCGGGCCACGCCGTGTCGATCGTCGAGCAGGGGCCGATTCCCAATCCGCTGGCGGCATCGGGCGACCATCACCGTATCATTCGCCGCGCCTACCGCGCTGGAACCGGCTATGGGCGGCTGATCACCGAAGCCTATGAGGCCTGGGACGAGATGTGGGCCGATCTCGGCGAGAACCACCTCGATGCGCGCGGGTTCGTCTGCGTTTCGCGCGAGCCCGGCGATGAGGCCGAGGAATATCGCGAGGGCCTGGAAGAGGGGAATTTCCCTTTCGAACTGCTGGAACCCGACGCTGCCGTCGAGCGCTGGCCGTTTCTTGAGGCCGGCTCGTTCCGCTACGCCTATTTCTCCAGGGAAGGCGGCGCGCTGCATTGCCGCGGAATAGCGGCGGGGCTCGCCAACTGGCTGCGCGCCAACGGAGCCAACGTCTACGAGCACAGCAAGGTGACGGAGATCGATGCCGAGGCCGGCCATATCGTGCTGGAAAGCGGCGAGTCGATGCAGGCAGACCGCATAGTCGTTGCCGCCGGCGCCTGGGTGCTGAAGCTATTCCCCGAACTCGGCGGCGAATTGAAGACCTTTCGCACCGCGCTCGCCTATGTCGAACCGCCCGCCGATCTCAAGGCGGCCTGGAAGGCGGCGCCCGTCATTCTCGATGTCGGCGGCAAGACCGACGGCTACATGATCCCGCCCACCCGTGGCGCCGGCATGAAATTCGGCTCAGGCCTGCACAAGGTGCCGACCAGCGACGCCGACTGGAACCGCGAGCCGGTGCCGGGCGAGGGCGAGGCGATCCGCAACCTGTTTTCGCCGCCGATCGCCCGCATCGAGGAGTACAAGGTGACCGAAGTGGTCACTTGCGCCTACACTTTCACGTCAGACGAGAAATTCCTGGCGAATGAGACAGGCAAGTGCCTGGTCGTCTCCGCCTGCTCGGGCCACGGCTACAAATTTGGCGCCGCCGTCGGGCGCCGTGTTGCCAAAGCCATTGACGACAGCGATGTCGCGGGCCTCAAGGCTTGGCTGCGGGCCGAGGTGGCCTAGGCTCAGTCCTGGCAATGCCTCGGTATATGCACGCGCCGCCAGCCCGATGAGCCTTCGCGCACCAGCACGCGCCGCGGGACGGTCTGGTAGGCGGCGGGAATATCGATGACGCGCCTTTGCTCGGGCCGCACCAGCACCTCCTCGGCGATGCTGTCATATTGCGCCGGAACGACGACGCGCCGCGTTCGCTCGGGCTGGATCACCACCGTCCCGGCGACGCGTTCGTAGCGCGCCTTGTGCCAGACCTTGCACAGCACCCGGCGGCCATGGATGACCCGCCATTCCCAGGAATATCCGCCGCCATCGACCCTGACGGTGTGGTATATGGTCCGGGTGACTGCCGGGACCACTTCATATTGAACCTGTGCCGGAACGGTCATCACCACGCGCTCGCGCGTGCCATAGATCGGCGGGTCATAGTCGACGATCTGCTGGCCGGGAGGGCTGACCATGACGTCTTCATAGACAGTGTCGTAAACGGCCGGCGTGCGGACGGGCTCGTAGCATTCGACGGCGCGGCCGCCTGCCGCCGTTTGCGAAATCGAGCCGAGCATGGTCAGCCCGGCAATGGCGAAGCATGCGGTTTTCCCTGACATGACACTCCCCGTTTGAACTCCATTGCATGGCGCCCAAAAGTGAACCTCGGTTTTGGGGCAACGACATGCATAAAGACAAAGCCACAAGTTCAACGTTGAATTGTAGGGGAGGCCGTCGCGGAGAAAAGCGGTTTTGGCGCGTTTCGTTAAGTGACGAGGTTAAGAAACTGCTACCTGGTGGGGGCCGGCTCGGTATTTCGGGTCGGCGAGGCATCAGCTGCTGCTAATCCTTGCCCGGAAGCTTGATTCGACTTACCCAGATGGCTAGGACGGGTCGGCCTTGCACAAGGATGAGCCGGCATCCTATTTACATCTTGACGATCCAGAACCGATTCTGCCCGAGCTGCCAGCCTGTCCGGCGCCGGAATCCCACCGCGAGACAAGAGATAACTGATGAAGAATCCCGTCGAAACCTACATGAACCTCGTTCCGATGGTGGTCGAACAGACCAATCGCGGCGAGCGGGCCTACGACATTTTCTCGCGCCTCCTCAAGGAGCGCATCATTTTCATCACCGGTCCGGTCGAGGACGGCATGGCGACGCTGGTCTGCGCTCAGCTCCTGTTCCTTGAAGCCGAGAACCCGAAGAAGGAAATCAACCTCTACATCAATTCGCCAGGTGGCGTCGTCACCTCGGGCATGGCGATCTACGACACCATGCAGTTCATCAAGCCGGCGGTGTCGACGCTGTGCATCGGCCAGGCGGCCTCGATGGGCTCGCTGCTGCTGACCGCGGGCCACAAGGACATGCGCTTCGCCACGCCGAACGCCCGTATCATGGTCCACCAGCCGTCCGGCGGCTTCCAGGGCCAGGCATCCGATATCGAGCGTCATGCCCAGGACATCATCAAGCTGAAGCGTCGTCTCAACGAGGTCTATGTCAAGCACACCGGCAAGAGCTATGACGAGATCGAGAAGACGCTCGACCGCGACCATTTCATGACCGCCGACGAGGCCAAGGATTTCGGCCTGATCGACAAGGTCATTTCGTCGCGCGAGGCGGCCGAGGGGGCGTTGGCATAAAGGCTAGTTGGCAGTTGGATGGCACCATCACGCGCTTTTGGCGCGTCTTGCGTCATTTCGGCCACAATTGGCTGTTCCCTCGGAGGTCGGGATTGCCTACGTTAAGGCTATGTTGATTTTCGACGGCTTAGCTTTGCGTGGGGAAGCTGCGAATCATTGCCACGTTTTCTGATTTGTGTTTCGTACGGAATACGTTGCGGGAGCCGGAAGACTGGCGGCGGCGGATTCCCGCGATAAATAGAGTATGCGCCCTTTCAGCCAGACCATCGGCGGGCGGCCATGAAAGGACATGAAAATGAGCAAGGTCGGCAACAACAGCGGTGATTCCAAGAACACGCTCTATTGCTCGTTTTGCGGCAAAAGCCAGCACGAGGTGCGCAAGCTGATCGCCGGCCCAACGGTGTTCATCTGCGACGAGTGCGTCGAGCTGTGCATGGACATCATCCGCGAGGAGAACAAGACCTCGATGGTGAAGTCGCGCGAGGGCGTGCCGACCCCGCAGGAGATCCTCAAGGTTCTCGACGACTACGTCATCGGCCAGCCCTACGCCAAGCGCGTGCTGTCGGTGGCGGTCCACAACCACTACAAGCGGCTCGCGCATGCCGGCAAGAACAACGACGTCGAACTGGCCAAGTCCAACATCCTGCTGATCGGCCCGACCGGCTGCGGCAAGACGCTGCTCGCGCAGACGCTGGCCCGCATCATCGACGTGCCCTTCACCATGGCGGACGCCACGACGCTGACCGAGGCCGGTTACGTCGGCGAGGACGTCGAGAACATCATCCTGAAGCTGTTGCAGTCGGCCGACTACAATGTCGAGCGCGCCCAGCGCGGCATCGTCTACATCGACGAAATCGACAAGATTTCGCGCAAGTCCGACAATCCCTCGATCACCCGCGACGTGTCGGGCGAGGGCGTGCAGCAGGCGCTGCTCAAGATCATGGAAGGCACCGTCGCCTCCGTGCCGCCGCAGGGCGGCCGCAAGCACCCGCAGCAGGAGTTCCTGCAGGTCGACACCGCCAACATCCTGTTCATCTGCGGCGGCGCCTTCGCCGGGCTGGACAAGATCATCTCGGACCGCGGCAGGAAAACCTCGATCGGTTTTGGCGCCATCGTCGCGTCGCCGGAGGATCGCCGCACTGGTGACGTTTTCCGTCTGGTCGAGCCCGAGGATCTGTTGAAATTCGGCCTCATTCCGGAATTCGTCGGTCGTCTGCCGGTCCTGGCGACGCTCGAAGATCTCGACGAGCCGGCATTGATCCAGATCCTGACCGAGCCGAAGAACGCGCTGGTCAAGCAATATCAGCGCCTGTTCGAGATGGAAAATGTCGACCTGACCTTCCACGAGAACGCGCTTTCGGCGATCGCCAAGCGCGCCATCGAGCGCAAGACCGGTGCGCGCGGCCTGCGTTCGATCATGGAAGCGATCCTGCTCGACACGATGTTCGAACTGCCCGCGCTCGAAGGCGTGCGCGAGGTGGTGATTTCGGAAGAGGTGGTGACCGGCAGCGCTCGGCCGCTCTACATCTATTCCGAACAGAAGGAAAAGAAGGGCAATGTCAGCGCCTGACATGGCACTTGGCCCTATATTTTTGTGGAACGGCGCCCATGCGGCGCCGTTTTGCTGTGAGGAACCGGCACACCTTCGCGACGGAGTGGACCATGTTAACTCTTGATCTTTGGCCCGCCTGCCTCCACCTAACACGAGAAGGCCGAGGTGCCCGATTTCTGTGCTGTAAAACTCCCGTCATAAACGGTGGTAGGCGGAACGATCCCCGGTCGTTAATATGAGATTCGCGGTTGGCCTGATGGTGACCGCGACATGAAAGGTTGGACAATGGCCAAAATATCCAAGGCTCCCAGCGACGGCGTCTTCGCAGTGCTCCCGCTGCGCGACATCGTGGTGTTCCCGCATATGATCGTTCCGCTCTTCGTCGGGCGCGAAAAGTCGATCAAGGCGCTGGAAGAGGTGATGGGTCAGGAAAAGCAGATCCTGCTCGCCACCCAGATGAATGCCGCAGATGACGATCCCGAGCCCGATGCGATCTTCGACATCGGCACGCTCGCCAATGTGCTGCAACTGCTGAAGCTGCCCGACGGCACCGTCAAGGTTCTGGTCGAGGGCGCCTCGCGTGCGAAAATCGTCTCCTTCACCGACCGTCCCGACTTCCACGAGGCAAAGGCCGCGGCCCTGGTCGAGCCGGAAGAGGAAGAGGTCGAGGTCGAGGCCCTGGCCCGCTCGGTCGTCACCGACTTCGAGAACTACGTCAAGCTGAACAAGAAGATCTCGCCCGAAGTGGTGGGTGCCGCCAGCCAGATCGACGACTATTCCAAGCTCGCCGACACGGTTGCCTCGCATCTCGCCATCAAGATCCCTGAAAAGCAGGAAATGCTGGCCACGCTTTCCGTCAAGGAGCGGCTGGAAAAGGCGATGGGCTTCATGGAAGCCGAAATCTCCGTCCTGCAGGTGGAGAAGCGCATCCGCTCGCGCGTCAAGCGCCAGATGGAGAAGACGCAGCGCGAATACTACCTCAACGAGCAGATGAAGGCGATCCAGAAGGAGCTCGGCGAAGGCGAGGACGGCCGCGACGAGGCCGCCGAGATCGAGGCGCGCATCAAGAAAACCAAGCTCTCCAAGGAGGCTCGCGAAAAGGCGGAAGCCGAATTGAAGAAGCTCAGGACGATGTCGCCGATGTCGGCTGAATCGACGGTCGTGCGCAACTATCTCGATTGGCTGCTGTCGATCCCGTGGGGCAAGAACTCCAAGGTCAAGCAGGACCTGGCCTACGCGCAGAACGTCCTCGACACCGATCACTTCGGCCTCGACAAGGTCAAGGACCGCATCGTCGAGTACCTTGCCGTGCAAAGCCGCCAGAAGAAGCTGAAGGGGCCGATCCTGTGCCTCGTCGGCCCTCCCGGTGTCGGCAAGACCTCGCTCGGCAAGTCGATCGCCAAGGCAACCGGTCGCGAGTTCATCCGCATGGCGCTCGGCGGCGTGCGTGACGAAGCCGAGATCCGTGGTCACCGGCGCACCTATATCGGCTCGATGCCCGGCAAGGTCATCCAGTCGATGAAGAAGGCAAAGAAGTCCAACCCGCTGTTCCTGCTCGACGAGATCGACAAGATGGGCCAGGACTTCCGTGGCGATCCGTCGTCGGCCCTGCTCGAGGTGCTCGATCCCGAACAGAACTCGACGTTCATGGATCATTACCTCGAGGTCGAATACGACCTGTCGAGCGTGATGTTCGTGACGACGGCCAACACGCTGAACATCCCTGCGCCCCTGATGGACCGCATGGAGATCATCCGTATCGCCGGCTATACCGAGGACGAGAAGATCGAGATTGCCAAGCGGCACCTGATGCCGAAGGTGATCCGCGATCACGCGCTGCAGCCGAAGGAGTTCTCCGTCGGTGAGGACGCGATCCGCGCCATCATCCAGACCTACACCCGTGAAGCGGGCGTCAGAAGCCTGGAGCGCGAGCTGATGAAGCTCGGGCGCAAGGCGGTGACCGAGATCCTGAAGACGAAGAAGAAGACGGTGAGCATCACGGCGGCGAACCTCGCCGACTATCTCGGTGTTCAGCGCTACCGCTTCGGCCAGGTCGAGGCTGACGATCAGGTCGGTGTCGTCACCGGTCTTGCCTGGACGGAGGTCGGCGGCGAGCTGCTGACGGTCGAAGGTGTCATGATGCCCGGCAAGGGCCGCATGACGGTGACCGGCAATCTGCGCGACGTGATGAAGGAATCGATTTCGGCGGCGGCCTCCTATGTCCGCTCGCGCGCCATCGATTTCGGCATCGAGCCGCCGCTGTTCGACAAGCGCGACATCCACGTGCACTTGCCGGAAGGCGCAACGCCGAAGGACGGCCCGTCCGCGGGCGCGGCCATGGCCACGGCCATTGTGTCGGTGCTGACGGGTATTCCGGTTCGGGCCGATGTGGCGATGACTGGCGAGATAACGCTTCGCGGCCGCATCTTGCCGATCGGCGGCCTCAAGGAGAAGCTGCTCGCCGCGCTGCGCGGCGGCATTAAGAAGGTGCTGATCCCGGAAGACAATGCCAAGGATCTGGCGGAGATTCCGGACAACGTGAAGAACGGCATGGAAATCATTCCGGTCTCACGCGTCGGTGAGGTGTTGCGCCACGCGCTGGTGCGGATGCCGGAGCCGATCGAATGGGTCGAGCCGGTCAATCCGCCGGCCACGACCGACAGTGCCGACGATACCGGAAAGTCGCTTGCGCATTAGTTTTTTCTAAAGTTGCAGCGCACAAACAGAAAGCCGGGCCTCGCGCCCGGCTTTTTCATGTGAAAAACCCCGGAATTCCGGGCTTTTTCCGCTTTTTTCCTGCCTTTTCGACTTGGTTGCGGCAACGCTTCTTTCTAAAGTCCGTTTCCTGCCGGATGAGTCGTAAGTTCCGGTGTTCTCATGGAAGGGAATTTTTATGAACAAGAACGAACTGGTGTCCGCTGTCGCCGACGCCGCGAGCATTTCGAAGGGTGACGCGCAGTCGGCGGTCGATGCAGTGTTTTCTGTCATCTCCGGCGAACTGAAGAAGGGCGGCGATGTCCGGCTTGTCGGCTTTGGCAATTTCACCGTGTCAAAGCGCGCTGCATCCACCGGCCGCAACCCCCAGACCGGCGCCGAAGTGCAGATCCCGGCGCGCACCGTGCCGAAGTTCTCGGCCGGCAAGGGCCTCAAGGACGCCGTCAACTAAGCGCATTTGATTTTCAAAAACCAGAAAAGCCGGGCTTGCCCGGCTTTTCATTTTTGGACTCGTGTCGATCGGATCGGAAGCTCCTCAAACAGTCGGGGCGTCGGCGCGCATCAGGCCTTCCTTCTTGAGATCGGCCCAGAGCGCCGCAGGGAGTTTCGTGTCCAGCAGCGACCGGTTGCTCTCGACTTCTTCAGGCCTCTGGCCGCCGGGGATGACCGAAACCACCGACGGGTGCAACAGCGGGAACTGCAGGGCGGCCTCGATCAGCCTGATATCATGGCGTTTGCAGACGGCCTCGATGCGCGTCACGCGGTCGAGCACATCCTGCGGCGCTTCGGAATAGTTGTAGTAGGCGCCGGGCTTCGGTCCGGTCGCCAGGATGCCGGAATTGTAGGGGCCGCCGAGAACGATGCCGACGCCGCGTTTCTGGCAAAGCGGCAGGAACGATGTCAGCGCCTCCTGTTCCAGCAGCGTGTAGCGACCGGCAAGCAGGAACAGGTCGAAATCGCCGCGCTCGGCCAGCGTCTGGGCCACCTGCCACTCGTTGATGCCGCCGCCGAACGCCTTGATGACACCTTGGTCGCGCAAGGCAAGCAGGCCATAATAGCCCGAGCGCATGAATTCATCGATGCGCTGGTCGGACGCCTCCTTGCTGCCATGGGTGAAGATGTCGACATCGTGCACGAACAGGATGTCGATGCGGTCGACGCCAAGCCGCTCCAGCGAGGCCTCGAACGAGCGCATGACGCCGTCATAGCTGTAGTCGTAGACCTCCTTGCGCGACGGCGTGTCGAAGAACTTGCCGATGCCCGTGCGCTCCTCCGGCGGGCAGGCGCGCATGATGCGGCCGACCTTGCTCGACAGCACATAGTCGTCGCGCTTCCTGGAGCGCAGGAACGGGTTGAGGCGCGTTTCCGACAGGCCGAGCCCATAGAGGGGTGCTGTGTCATAGTAGCGGCAGCCAGTCGCCCAGGCGGCCTCCAGCGTCGCATTGGCGTCCTCGTCGGAGACGGCGCGGTAAAGATTGCCGAGCGGCGCCGTGCCGAAGCCCAGCTCCGTGAAGGCGATGCCGCCATTGCCGATGCGGTCGAAATGCCGTGTCTTCATGTCTTGAAATTTTCCCGGATTGATTTGTCTAACATGACACTATCATGCTCGGGGCTCGGCAAAAGCACCGCTGAGCGTTGGACACGCATTTTCGCGGTTGCTAGCATGAACGAAATCAAGCTGTTCCGGGGAAGAGCATGATCGGAAATTGCCAATCATCTTCGACTACTGGCACGCCAGTGGCGCGGCCATGAGCAACTCCGGCTCGCAAATGTTCAGCACCGCGCTCGACGAGCTTGGCGCGGTGCTGGCGCGCGTCGACCGCGATCGGATCGACGCCGTTTGCGGGATGCTGGCGGATGCCAGACAGATCGTCGTCTATGGCTGCGGTCGCGAGGCCTTGCAGGTGAAGGGCTTCGCCATGCGGCTCTATCATCTGGGCCTGCCGGTTTCGGTCGTCGGCGACATGACCACCCCGCCTGTAGGGCAGGGCGATGTCTTCCTTGTCAGTTCCGGGCCTGGCGAAACCTCGACCGTACTCACCCTGATGCGCGTCGCGCGCGAGGCCGGCGCAACCGTCCTGCTCCTGACCGCCCAGGCGGGCGGCAGCGCTGTAGGGCTAGCCGATTTGACGCTGCTGATCCCGGCGCAGACCATGGCCGACGACCAGGGGCCGCAAAAGACGTCGGTGCTGCCGATGGGCTCCGTATTCGAGGGCGCGTTGTTCCTGCTGTTCGAGATCATGGTGCTGAAACTCAGGGAATTGACCGCGGCGTCGCCGGAAGCCATGCGCGCCCGTCACACCAACATGGAATAGACCATGCGCTATGAACTGATGCTGCCGCACCAGATCCGCAAGGCGATCGCGCAGAATTGGCCGGTCGCGCTGCCGCTGGGCGTGCTGGAATACCATGGCGAGCACATGGCCGTCGGTATGGACACGCTGGCCGTCGTCAAGACGCTGGAGCTGTTCGAAAAAGAGAGCGACATCGTCATCCTGCCGCCCTTCTATTACGGGGCGGCGAGCTATGCTGTCGCACCGCCTGAAGGCAGCGGCTCCGTTCACGTCGGCGGCAATCAACTGGCGCCGTTCGGCGAAGAGCTGTTCTACAGCCTGCTGCGCATCGGTTTCCGCAACATCCACGCCATCATTCATCACCAGACCGAGAATTTCGCTGCCGGTATGCCGACCGATCTCGCTTTCAAGACCGCCGGCAGACAGGCGATCTTCCGCTTCATCGAGAAGCAGCGCGGCGAAGGCTGGTGGGGAGCCGAGACGATGGCCGACTACTACGCCGGACATGCCGCGGGCGAAAATTTCTTCAACTGGGTACAGGTGCATCCGCTGATGCCGGTCGCCATGAACGGCAAATACCCGTTCGACCATGCCGGCATCGGCGAGACATCGCTGATGCTGGCGCTGTGCCCGGAAGCGGTGGATCCCGCGCACTTCGCGGACAACAAAAGCTGGTATACGGCGAGCGCGGCGGATGCTTCGGCAGAACTCGGACAGCAGGGCGTCGCCATGATCATGGATCATCTGCGCGCTATCCTGAAGGCCTAAGCGCGACCTTACCTTCTCCCACAGCGGAGAGAAGGAAGAGGCGCCCGGTTACTTCACCGCACCAGCCGTCATGCCCATGATCAGGTAACGTTCCAGCGCGATGCCGATGACCGCAAGCGGCGCGATCGCCGCGGTGGCCAGAGCGGCCATCGACCACCAGTTGATACCTTGCGAGCCCGTTTGGCTCGCGACCATGACCGGGATCGTCTTGGCGTCCGTCGATGTCAAAAGGGCGGCGAAGAAATACTCGTTCCAGCACAGCACCATTGCCAGGATGAAGGCTGCGACCATGCCCGGCAGCGCGATCGGCATGACGATGCGGAAAAAGGCGCCCCAGATCGACAGGCCGTCGACGAGGGCTGCTTCCTCCAGCTCGACGGGGATGGAATTGAACTGGTCACGCATGATCCAGATGACGATCGGCAGCACCATCAGCGTGTAGAGCAGGATCAACCCGATGCGCGTATCGAGCAGCCCGACTTCGCGGTAGAGCACCAGGAAGGGTAAGGCCAGCACCACCGGCGGCAGGATCAACTGCGACAGGAAGAAGAACGAGATATCCTCGTTCTTGAACCAGGCGAAATGGTAGCGATAGCGGGTCAGGCCATAGGCGGCGAGGCTGCCGATGATGATCGCCAGGCTCGACGCGCCGACCGAGGTGATGACCGAATTCATGAAACGCTTGAGGAATTCGTCGCGCACGGTCGAAGTCTGGAAGATCGAGTCCGGCGACAGGCCAAGCGATCGCCACCCTTTCCAATCCGGCTGGAAGTCGACAAACGGGATCAGGTGGCCCTGGGTGACATCCACCGCCGTTTTGAACGAGGTGGTGATGGTCCAGTAGATCGGAAACAGGCAGATGAAGCCCCAGCAGGCGAGCGCGCCATAGATGAAGACGCGGCTGGCGACGAAGCTCGCCGGCGAGCGGATTTCGGAGGCGACGTAGTCTGTGGTCTGGACGCTCATCTTGCCCTAATTCACATTGCGCACGAAACGGCTGGCGAACTTCAACAGCCAGGTCACGAACACCACGATGATGACCAGATAGGCCATCGCCAGCATGGTCCCGTAGCCGACATTCGAGCGGTCGCGGTACTCGCGGTAGATGAAGCTCGACACCGAATCGGTCGCGCCGCCCGGACCGCCCGAGGTGACCGTGATGATGATGTCGGCAAGCTTCAGCTTGAAGATGATGCGCAGGATCACCGCCGTTACCGACACCGGCAGCATCAGCGGGAAAGTGACCTGCCAGAAGGTCTGCCAGGCCGTGGCGCCATCGACACGTGCCGCCTCCAGCACCTCGCGCGACATCGCCTGCAGTCCCGCCAGCAGCATGATCATCATGAACGGAATGAAGGTCCAGGCGTCCAGCAGCATGATCGAGATGCGGGCGGTGATCGGGTTCGAGAAGAAAGCCGGGTCTTCCCAGCCGAGATGGCGCGCCAGCGTGGCTGCTGGTCCAAAGCGGTATTCCATCAGCGACTTGCCGATCATCCAGGACACGGCGACCGGTGACAGCATCAGCGGCATCAGGAACACCACCCGGAAGAATTTTCGGGCGCGGATCTGCGCGTTGAGCAGCAGCGCCAGGCCGAACGCGATCACATATTCGACCAGCACCGCCAGCACATAGAGCACCATGTTGAACAGGGCGTTGCGGTAATAGGGATCCGCGAGCATCTGCCAGAAATTGTCGAGCCCGTTGAACCTGCGGCCACTGAACGAACTGAGATTCCAGTCGGTGAGCGCGATGTAGAAGCCGAACAGGGTCGGGAAGATCACCATCGCAATGGTGAACAAAAGGGCCGGCAGCAGGAAGAGTGCGCGCTGGCCGTCCTCACCACGTGTCAGAACCTGGCCGATGCCGATCGCCACACCCCACAGCACATAGGCATAGACCACGGGCCGCCATGTCTCGAAGCCGATCGTGTCGACCTCGGTCTTGTAGAGGATCTGCAGCACGATCGTTGCCAGCAGGCCGAGCGTGGCAAGCGCCATCAGCGCCCAGCCCAAACGCCTGCGGCCTGGCGGGATCAGATCATAGGAGGCGGCGTCTGCCGGCCACCCGGTCGCGGTCGAAGTCTGGTCAGCCACAAATCTCGCCCGTTTGGAAGGAAAGGCTGTGGTCCGGCGTTGCCGCCGGACCACGGTTCAAAGGGCAGCTTACATGCCGAGCGAGGCCTTGTAGAGCTTGACCTGCTTGTCGCGGCCGATCTGGTCGGTCAGCTTCTCCCAGGCGGCCGCGATGGCATCGGCGCCTTCCTGCGCCTTCATCTTGCCGGCGAAAGTGTTGGCCAGGATATCCTCGGCGGCGCTGTAGTACTGGAAGATGCCGGGGATGCGCGGCTCGATCGCCGCGTTGGGGTGGTTGTAGCTGTCGCCTTCCGACTTGAGATACGAGGTGATGAAAGCCTCGTCGTAGCCGGCCGCCACCCATTCGGGAATGTCGAAATGGGAGTTGCGGTAGGGCTGGAAGCCCGACGGATACATCGCCGTCCAGATCGAGAGGTCCTTGCCGCCGAGATGGGCGGCCGCCGACCATGCAGCCTTCTTCTTCTTCTCATCCGCATCGACGCGGGCCATGACATAGACGCCCCAGCCGAGATAGGCGCAGTTCGGCGCATAGTTCGGGCCGCTGGCGAGCTTCTCCCACTTGCCGGCCTTGGAGTTATAGACATCGTCGGAGCCCGGCAGGATCGAGAAGCCGGTGACATCGCCGATGACCGAGCTATCATTGGTCTTGACGTTCGAGCCGACATCGCCCCACCAGGGGATCATCGAGCCGGTGCCGGCCAGGAACTGCTGGAAGGCAGTGGTGTTCGGGTCGGCATTGATCTGGTCGGCGGGTTCCGACGGCAGGGCGTCGATGACATCCTGGATGGCCCGTACCCAAGCCGGATTGTTGACGCGCGGCTTCATCGTGTCGGCGTCGAACAGCCAGGCCTTGTCATCGGGATGCTTGGCGTAGGCGCTGGCACGGCTGCCCAGGAAATAGAAGCCGAAACCGCCCCAGGGCTTGGGCGCGTCGAGATAGCCGTAGACATCCTGGCCCTTGAACTTCTTGCCCTTCAGGAACTTGGTCACGGCCTGAACCTCTTGCCAGGTCTTCGGTACGCCCCATTCGCTGGTCGCCCCGCCGTCCTTCCACTGCTTGGCGAGGTCGGCGTCTGCAAACACGTCGGTGCGGTAGTTGAAGTTGTGCGCGTCGCCGTCGATGGTGACCCGGTACTGCTTGCCATCCCAGGTGCCAACGGGCGGCTTGAGGTAGTTGACGAGATCGTCGAAGTCGATCTGGTTCTTGACCCAGTCGGGCATCTCCGAAGTCAGGCCCTTGCCGCAGACGTCGCCCTCGAACGGGGCGCCCATCTCGATGATGTCGAAATCGACGGTGCCGGTGGCGATCGACTGCTGCAGGCGGGCGTTGTAGTCGGCCTGCGCCAGGTCGATCCAGCTGATCTTGGCGCCGGTATAGGTCTCCCATGGCTTCAGGAAACCACGAAACAGCACATTGTGCAGGTTCTGGTTGTTGAGACCCATGAAGGTGAGTTCGACACCGGCGAACTCGCCTTCCTTGACATTGGCCTTGGTCGCCTCGAGGCAAAGCTCGCCAACCTTCTGGAAGTCGGCGTCGGTCGGCTGGCCTTTGCCGACCCCGGGGATCTGCAGGATTTTCGAGCGCAGTTCGCTTGCGGCGGCAGCCGGGCGCGTCAGCGCGCCAAGTCCGGCGCCGGATGCGGCCGCGATCGCGGCCATCGAGGCCGCGCCCTTCAATATGTCGCGCCTTGTAGCGCCGGCACGGACCAGTTTGTCGTAAAGACCTACTCGCATGGACTATTCCTCCCAGAACATTAGTCGTGAATCGAAGTGCCGATCGCGCCGGGCGCTGGCTTTGTTCAGAAGCGAAACGTAGGACCCCAACCTGCGTCGCTTCGCGTTCCGTTTTTCGGGTAGAGTACCAGCGTTTCGGATCGGCGCTCGTCACTATTCTCGCAACCAAACGCCGTGTCAACGAGAACGGTTTTTGTCTATAAGAGACCGACTTGCCCTGACCGGTCGCGTTGGTTAGCTTCTGCGCCTACGGCCAGTGGAGCCGAGGGGGGAACGATGGCTCAAGTCGCGATCAGCAATGTGGCCAAGGCGTTTGGAACCGTCAAGGTTCTGCACGAAGTCAGCGTCGACATTGCCGATGGTCAGTTCGTCGTGCTTGTCGGCCCGTCCGGTTGCGGCAAGTCCACGCTGCTCAGGATGGTGGCGGGGCTGGAGACTGTCTCCGGCGGCACGATCGCCATCGGCGACCGCGTCGTCAATCACCTGCCGCCCGCAAAGCGCGACATCGCCATGGTGTTCCAGAACTATGCGCTTTATCCGCACAAGACGGTCGAGCAGAACATGGCTTTTGCCCTCAAGCTGCGCAAGACCGATCCGGCCGTGGTTGCCGAGCGGGTCAAGCGCGCCGCAGACATCCTCGACCTCAGCCCCTATCTGAAGCGCTATCCGCGCCAGCTTTCCGGCGGCCAGCGTCAGCGCGTCGCCATGGGGCGCGCCATCGTGCGCAATCCGCAGGTATTCCTGTTCGACGAGCCGCTTTCGAACCTCGACGCCAAGCTGCGCGTGCAGATGCGCACCGAGATCAAGGAACTGCACCAGCGGCTGAAGACCACCACCATCTATGTCACCCACGACCAGATCGAAGCCATGACGATGGCTGACAAGATCGTCGTCATGCGCGACGGCCGCATCGAACAGGTCGGCGCGCCGCTGGAGCTTTTCGACCGGCCGGCGAACCTTTTCGTCGCCGGTTTCATCGGCTCGCCTTCGATGAACCTGCTCAAGGGCACCGGGCGCAAGGGCGGCGTCGACATCGCCGGAACGCTGTTCCCGGTTGCTCCGAACAACGCCGTCGAGGAGGGGCGCTCCGTCGTCTATGGCGTGCGCCCCGAACATCTTGAGATCCACCCCGATGGCGTGCCGGCCAAGATTTCGGTGGTCGAGCCGACCGGCTCGGAAACCCTGGTCTTCCTGCGTTTCGGCGACGGCGAGATGGTGGCGCTGTTTCGCGAGCGCCATGACTTCAAGCCGGGCGACACGCTGAAGCTTCGGCCAAGGCTCGACCATCTCCATCTGTTCGACGCCGAGACCGGCAAGCGTCTCTGATCTCAAACGCACTTCACGAGGACCATCATGCTCAAAGGGATCGATCCGTTGCTCAATGCCGACGTGCTCCAGGCATTGCGGGCGATGGGACATGGCGACGACCTGATCATCGCCGACACCAACTTTCCCTCCGATTCGGTAGCGCGCCGGACGGCGCTCGGTCGAGTGCTGCGCATCGATGCCTCGGCGGCGCGGGTGGTGAAGGCCGTGCTGTCGCTATATCCACTGGACACGTTCGTCGATGATTCGGCCGCCCGCATGGAGATCGTCGGCAAGCCGGACGAGATCCCAGCGGTGCAGAAGGAAGTGCAGAAGGAGATCGACGCCGCCGAGGGCAAGTCCTGGCCGATGGTGCCGGTCGAGCGTTACGCCTTCTATGAGCGCGCCAAGCAGGCTTATTGCGTCATCCAGACTGGCGAACGCCGCTTCTACGGCTGCTTTGCCTTCCGCAAGGGCGTCGTGCCGCCGGATGCGGAGTAGCGGCATGGCCTCGGGCAAGCCGGTTGTTATCCTCGGAGTCTTTGTCGCCGATACGGCTTACAGGGCGCAGCGCCAGCCGCGCATGGGCGAAACGATCCTCGGCAATTCCTTCAAGCTGGGGCCAGGCGGCAAGGGGTCGAACCAGGCGGTGGCCGCCGGCAAGCTCGGGGCGGACGTCACATTCCTGACCCGCCTCGGCGTCGATGCCTTCGCCGACATGGCCAGGCGGACCTGGAAGGATGCCGGCGTGAAGAGCGCCGCCATCGACACGCCGGACAGCTATACCGGTGCCGCTTACATCTTCGTCGAGGAGGGAAGCGGCAACAACGCCATCATCGTCAGTCCCGGCGCCGCCATGCTGATCACGCCTGAGGATATCGAAGCCAATGTCGACCTGATCCGTGGTGCCGGTGTTTTCGTGACGCAGCTTGAACAGCCGATCGATGCCGCGATACGGGCGCTTGAGATCGCGCGCGGGGCCGGGGTGACGACCATTCTCAATCCGGCACCGGCGGCAAAGCTTCCCGACCGCATCTACACGCTCTGCGACTATCTCACGCCCAATGAGACCGAAGCCGAGGAATTGACCGGAATGGGAGTCACTTCGGTCGACGACGCGCGCGCCGCCGCGGACAAGCTGCTTGAAAAGGGCGTCGGCACGGTCATCGTCACGCTCGGCAACAAGGGCGCGCTGCTGCACGCGCAGGATCGGTCCGAGCATGTTCCAGCCATCAGTGCCGGCCCTGTCGTCGAGACCACCGGCGCGGGGGACGCCTTCAATGGCGGCTTGGCCGCAGCACTTTCGCGCGGCGTGGAGCCGCTGGAGGCGGTGCGCTTCGCCTGCGCCGTTGCCGGCATTTCCGTGACCCGTCCAGGCACCGCACCGTCGATGCCGACATTGCAGGAGGTCGAGGCGCTGCTGGCCAAGGGCTGAGGCAATTGCACGGAACTCGCAGGCACCCCGGAGGCCAGACTGTTCCGGCCTCCGAAGTCTCATGTTCGATGGGCGTTGCGAAGCTACTGCCTGACGTAGCAGCGCTTTCCCTGATCCGGAGCGGGATCGCCGAATGCATCGTTGTCGCATTGGACGCCATTGCGGAACACGTCCTGCGTGAACCGGCCGTGGGCGCCGTACCTGACCACCTTGCGACCATAGAAATCGCAGAATTCGCCTTCCTCGGCGCAGACCGCCCACTTCTCGCGGCGAGGCTCATCGTAATCGTCGTTCGACTCGTCACGGTCGCGCTTCACGATGAAGCAGAACTTTTCCTTGCCCGGCGCAGGATCGCCGAAAACGCGGTTCGAACAGGGTATCGCGTTGCGCTCGATGTAACGCGAGGTCGTGCGGCCCTTGGCGCCGTAGACGACCTCGGCGGGATAGGGCAGGCGGCAGATCTCGCCCTCGCGCGCGCATCGCTGCAGCCGGTCCGCCGACGCGGCGGCGGGAAAAAGGATAGAGGCGGCCGTCGTCGCGCCGCCCAGGCAAATCAGCGTGAATATCGTGCGCGTAGAAATGTTCGGTGCAATTGACATTACGTCCTCCATGCCATTCCGGCAGCATACTGCGATTTGGCTGCCTGCGGCATGAATCGAGCGCTTTGTAGGCGATTGCGCAAGCAGATTCGCAACGACCAATTCGTTCGCGGTCTGCAGGGCCGCTTCGTCCGTTGTTTGTCAGCTACCGGAACCGCGTCGTGGGTTCCACGGTATCGCTCATGCAAGGGTGATTTTGGACCGTAGGAGAGCCAGGCCGAAGAAGGCCTTCGGCACACTATTTCTGAAGATAACTTTGACAATTCATGTCGGCATTTCCCTTGAGCCAAGGATCATGATCCTTGAGGGAAATGGCGCGAGTGACGGGGCTCGAACCCGCGACCTCCGGCGTGACAGGCCGGCACTCTAACCAACTGAGCTACACCCGCGCATTGACGAGCACGTGTCAGCCGTGTTCGTCGTTGGGGCGCTGGATAAGGGGTTCGCTACCGGGTGTCAAGCGCACCAAACCATCATAACGCCAAACAGGAGAAGGTTTTTTGACAGCCGGCATTTTGTTCGCAAATCGGGCCTGCGAACAGGGCATCCCACACTCATTTAGCCTTGCGAAGCAAGTCCCGACCGCTTAAAGGTCCGGCCCGGAGCGGGCGATTAGCTCAGTTGGTAGAGCGCTTCGTTTACACCGAAGATGTCGGCGGTTCGAGCCCGTCATCGCCCACCATATCTTTCCACCCGTTGATGTTTTCCGGTTTGCGGGCGCCACGAATCGCCGCGTCGACAACGGTTCCGCGCACAGCTCACCTGTTCTCCCTCCTGAGGGCGTGCATTGCTTTTTCACGGGTGAGCGGCATTTTCGGGAAATCTTTTGGGCCTCCCAGCGTTCACCTCGATAGAGATAGCCATTGCCGTGGGGGGCCACAGCTCCCGCCGAAGGCAACTGTGCCTCTCGGTTCGCGACCACGGATTTGCGGCTGCAGGTCAAGGAAAATGCCCGTTCAAGCTTTCATCAACCGAATTGCCACGGCCGTCCCTGATCACGGTGTCCACGAATTCTTCCTTCAATTTGCGGGCTCCCAGCTGGCAGATCCCCGCCGCCGCGCAATTTTCGATCGCATGGCCGACAAGGGCGGCATCGAACATCGCTATTCCTGCTTCGCACCCGCCAGTGATCCTGAGGGTCTGAGCGTCGACCTGGCGGGTGTTTTCAAGCGCGGTGCGTTTCCAGGTACGGCCAAACGCATGGAAATGTTTGCCACGGCCGCGCCCGCGCTGGCCGAGCGAGCATTGGAGCGGCTCCTGGAGGGCGAAGACAGAAAGGGTGTCACGCATCTGATTGTCACCACGTGTACGGGCTTCTCCGCCCCCGGCATCGATCTGGAAATAATCGCCCGGTGCAATCTGCCCACCACCGTGGAGCGCACGATCATCGGCTTCATGGGATGTTATGCGGCAATCAATGCGCTCAAACTGGCGCGGCACATCGTCCTGTCGGAACCTGCGGCCCACGTTGTGATCGTCTGCATCGAACTCTGTACGCTCCATCTCAAGGAGACGGCTGATCTCGAAAAACTGCTATCTTTCTCCCTCTGGGGCGATGGCTGCGCGGCCGCGTCGGTGACCGCCCGCCCGTTCGGCATCGGCCTGGACAGTTTTCACGCGATCGTGGAGGCCGACGCCCGCGACCTGATGAGCTGGAGCGTGCACGACGACGGGTTCGACATGGTTCTGTCGGGGCAGGTTCCTGCTGCAATCCAGAATGCGCTTGGCAAGGGCCTCGGCGCCATCCTGGGAAACAGGACCGCCGCCAACGTCGACCTTTGGGCTGTTCACCCAGGTGGGCGTTCCATTCTCGACGCCGTGGAGCGCGCGCTGGATCTTCCTCCCGATGCGCTGTTGCAGTCGCGCGACGTGCTTCGCGAAAACGGAAACATGTCCTCCGCCACCGTGATGTTCGTGCTGGAGCGGATGCTTCGGGGGTTCACGGATGATGACGTGGGCTGTGCAATGGCATTCGGCCCCGGCCTCACGGCCGAGACGATGATGTTCCACACTGCCGGCAGTGCCTGACATGGCCACGGGTCTCGACAGTCGTCATATCCAGCCGGAACTGCTCGATCATTTGCCTCCCGACGATCCCAAGGCGATTGGCTCCCGGCGTGACTTGATTTGGATAAATTCGCTGATGTTTCAACATGCGATCATGTCCAGCCTCCTGAAGGCAAGCGTGCGCGAGAGTTCGATCAGAATCTTGGAAGTCGGGTCCGGCGACGGCGCATTCATGCTCTCGGTTGCAAGGCGCCTCGCCAGGAAGTGGATCGACGTGGAGCTGGTCATGCTCGACCAGGTTGACCTCATCACCGACCGGCGGCGCGCCGATTTCGCGGCACTGGGCTGGCGGGTTGAAACCGTCACCGACAATGTCTTCGACTGGATCGCAAAACCCGGGGGTGACGCGTACGACGTTGTCTCGGCCAATCTGTTCCTGCACCATTTTTCCGACGCCGCCCTAAAGGTCCTGTTCGAAGCCCTGCGCCGTTTGGCACCGGTGTTCCTCGCCGCCGAGCCAAGCCGAAACGTTATCGCCTTGAAGGCATGCTCGCTCCTGCGCCTTGTCGGTGCAAACCAGGTCACCATGCACGATGCGGCGGCAAGCGTCCGCGCAGGTTTCGCTGGCAAGGAACTTTCCGGTTTGTGGCCTCTCGGTTCCGCGCAGCAGTGTGAAGAACGCAGGATTGGCCCGTTTACCCACGCCTTCCGCGTTTTCCCCAAGGAAGGATTTGCGCGATGTACGATGCCATCGTCATAGGTGCCGGCCCAAGCGGCTCGTCGGCAGCCTTGGCCTTGCGCGGCCAGGGTCGTTCCGTGGCCATCATCGAAGCAAGCGAGTTTCCACGCCGCAAGGTCTGCGGCGAATTCATGTCGGCGGTCAATCTGGAGCTGTTGGACCGTTTGGAGGCAGGCGTGGCGGTTCGCGCCAAGGCAGGACCCGAGGTCAAGCGGGTTGCGTTGTTCGCGTCGGGCCCCTGCATACAAGCAGGCATGCCGCGCGCCGCCGGAGATGCTTTCGGGCGGGCGCTTGGACGGGACGTTCTGGATGGCATCCTCTTGGACACGGCGCGCAACGCCGGAGCCGACGTTTTTCAGCCGTGGCGCGCGGTGGAGATCGCCAGCAATGGCGATCGTGCCATCGTCCGGATCGCCAACAAGGACGGTCAGACAAGTCTTAGCGGGCAGGTGGTGATTGCGGCGCATGGCTCCTGGGGCCAGGGCAGGTTGCCGACCAATCTCCCAAAGAGCAGCGCGGCCCCCGATCTGTTTGGCTTCAAGGCCCATTTCAGGGGAGCTTCGCTCGCTCAAGACCTCATGCCGCTCCTGGTGTTTCCGGGCGGCTATGGTGGCATGGTGTGGGCGGATCAGGACAGGATATCGCTGTCGTGCTGCATACGCCGCGACGTGTTGGCCAGGCTGCGCAAAAAGGGCGGTGCCACGTCAGCCGCCCAAGCCGTTCACGCGCACATACTGGCATCGTGCCCGGCGGTGGTTTCCACGATCGGCGACGCCAGCCTCGAAGGTGAATGGCTTGCCGCCGGTCCCATACGTCCGGGGATGCGCCCACGATTTGCCGACGACATATTTCGGGTCGGCAACATCGCCGGCGAGTCCCATCCCATCATCGCCGAAGGCATCTCCATGGCCCTGCAGTCCAGCTGGCTTCTCGCTGGCGAATTGGCAAGGTTCGAACAATGGGACCGGACGGCGCGCATCGCCGTCGGCAACCGCTATTCAAGAGCGTGGAGCCGGCAATTTGCCACTCGCATTCATGCGGCCGCACTGTTGGCGCGCATTGCCGTCCTCCCCAGGTCCAATACGGCGATGAAGGCGTTCGTGGGGTGGTTCCCGAATAGCCTGACCTTAGGAGCTAGATTGTCCGGCAAGACGAAAGCCTTGCCTGCCCTCAGCCATCCGTAAGGGCTGAAGCCGGCCGGACGCCTGGAGGAATTCGCCGAAGCGCTCGAGCCAAATCGGCAATTCAGCAGGCACACGGTTCGTGGCGTATGGCTGCCCCCGCTCACGGCGGCACCATCCGGAAATCCTTGCCCTCGGGCAGCAATTGCCCGCCATCGACGACAATGGTGGTGCCGGTGATGTAACTGGCGTCGTCCGAGGCGAGGAACAGGAAGGCGTTGGCCACGTCGCGCGGGCTGCCGAGCCGGCCGAGTGGGATCGAATCTTCCATGTTCTTGATATAGGCGGCGCCGCGATGCTGCTGGATGGCTTCGGTAAGGATATTGCCGGGCTCGACGCCGTTGACGGTGATGCCGTAGCCGGAGAACTCCAGCGCCGCAGCGCGAATGAAGCCGTTGATGCCCGCTTTCGTCGCCGAATAATGGCCATGGCCAGGGCTGGTGACATGCGGGCCGGTGATGGAGGAGGTGTAGAGCATGCGGCCAAAGCGCTGCGCCTTCATCGGTACCAGGGCCGCGCGGCTGGCATTGAAAGTGCCGCGCAGGTTAACGGCCATGACGCGGTCCCAGTCGTCGGCGCTGGTGTTCTCGATCAACTGCCAGGGATAGATGCCGGCATTCTGGACGATAATGTCGAGGCGGCCGTGGTGTTTCAGCGCCATCGCCACCGCGGCCTCGGCGTCTCTCATTTGCGAGATGTCGGTACGGATGAAGGGGACACCGAGTTCATCCGCACTTGCTTGCCCGGCCTCCTCCTCCGTGTCGGCCAGCACCAGCCTTGCGCCTTCTTCGGCGAAGCGCAGTGCGATGCCCTTGCCGATGCCGCGCGCGCCGCCGACGATCAACGCCACCTTGTCTTCCAGTCGTCCTGTCATGCGAGCCGTCCTGTCATGCCAAATCCCCGCCTCACGCCAATTCCCCTCTCACGCCAGTCTTTGGCGAATGGTTTGCTTGAATGCGTCGAGCAACACGGCTGCCAGAACCAGCAGGCCGTGGATGACCTGGGTGAAGTTGGCGGGCAGGCCCATCAGGTTGATCGCCGTGTTGATGGCAGAGAGCAGGAGCACGCCGGCATAGACGCCCGGCAAGGTGCCGACACCACCCTTCAGGCTGACGCCGCCGATGACGACCGCGGCAAAGGCGTTGAACAGAAGGCCGACGCCAAGATTGGCCGTGGCGCCCGAGGTGCGGATCGCCAGCAGCCAGCCGGCGAGCCCTGCAATGGCGCCGGCGAGCACGAAGGCGATGATCAGGTTGCGGTTCACCCGGATGCCGGCGCGGAAGGTCGCGGTTTCATTGCCGCCGATCATCACGAGGTGCCTGCCGAACGGCGTCTTGGCCATGATCAGCGAGAAGACCACGAAACAGGCCACCGCGATCCAGGCGGTAAGCGGCAGGCCGATCAGGCGTTGGATGCCGAACCAGCGGATGGCAGGTGCCAGATCCTGGGCCGAGCGACCGCCCGAAATGACCAGCACCAGGCCGCGCACCCAGATGTAGGAAGCGAGCGTGATGATGAAGGCGCTCATCTTGACCTTGACCACAAGATAGCCGTTGAAGGCTCCGATGAGGCCGCCGACGGCCAGCGCCAGCAGCAGCGAAACCGGAACCATCAGCCATTCCGGGTGCAACTGGACGCCGAGACCGATGCCCGAGGAACAAAACGGGATGCCCACCGCCATGGCGCTGAGCGCGGCGACGGATTCGACCGACAGGTCCATGTGACCGGCAATGATGACCAGCGCCAGGCCGATCGACATCACGCCGAGCACGCTCGACGCCTCGATGATGTTGGCGAAGATGCCGAGTTGGAAATAGTTCGGGATGAACAGCGAGAAGACGACCAGGACAAGGAGCAGCATGAACCAGACGAGGTTGTCGAGGACGAACTCCAGGGCGTTGCGTGTGCGAGGGTTCATATGTCGATCCGGTTGGCGTGCGCAATCAAGGCCGCAGAACATTGCCTGCGTCTCGTTCGATACGGACAGGGAAGGGCTCCGGGCCGGATATGGCCCGGAGCGGTTGGGCCATCTGTCTATTCGACCGGCTTGACCGTATCGGTCGGCGGCTTCTGGTTGCCCCAGAAGGCCGGATTGTCGACATTCTCCTTGGTGATTGCGGCGCCAGGGATCTTGATGTTCGGGCCCCAGGCTTCCTTGGTGACGGTCGACTTCAGGCCAAGCACATCGTATTCGCCGGGCTTGATCTCTTCCTTCTTGACGACCTTGTCCATGAACATGGCGACGGCCGCGGCCTGTGCGTAAAGCGGCTGCTCGACCTCGACGTTGAGCCAGCCCTTGCGGATCAGGTCGAGACCGACCGGCGCGCCGTTCGAACTCATCAGCATGACGTCGCCAGGCTTCTTGCCGGCGGCCTCGAGCGAAGCGACGGCGGCGACCGACAGGTGCGCGGCATGGCTGAAGATCAGGTCGATGTCGGGATTGGCCAGCATCTGGTCGGCAACGATGGTGCCGGCGTTGCTGGCTTCCCATTGCATGGCAGGCAGAGAGATGATCTTGACGTCCGGGAACGCCTTCATCTTTTCTTCAAAACCCTTCTGGATGTCGAGCGTGTAGGGATCGCCGGGATCGCCAAGCACCTGCAGGACCTTGCCCTTCACCGAGCCGTTCTTGGCTTTCAGAAGTTTTTCGGCCTGGTCGGCGGCGACGTAGCCGATCTCGACGGTACCCGCGACCGACGTGAAGTCGGACGGCGTCGACGTGATCTGGCGGTCGAACTCGACCACCGGAATGCCGGCGGCGCGCGCTGCCTCGATCGACGGTTTCAGCGCATTGAAATCGACGGCGGCCAGGATGATCGCCGCCGGCTTCAGCGCGATGACGTCGTTCATCTGTGACTGCTGGGCGTCGGTCTTGTTGTCGGCGTTCAGCGTCTTTATGTCGTAGCCGGTCTGTTTCAGGAACAGCTCCAGCGCGCTCACCGAGCCAGTCTGGAACTCGTCGAGCAGTGTCGGCACCATGTAGTAGACAATACCCTTGGACTGCGCGAATGCCGGCGTGAGTGTGGCAAAAGCCAGTGCCAGGATACCGAAGACATCAAGAAGTATTCGCTTCATGTCGTTGGCTCCCTGTTAAGCCGGACCCCTCTTTGTCCCTCAGCCCGCCGGTCCGGCACCGGCAAGCGTCTCCCCGGTGATCATGTTGATCACCGCGTCGGGACTTGTCTTGTTGCGTGCGACATCGCCCGCCACGACGCCTTGCCGGATCACCACGATCCGGTCGGCGACCTGAAAAGCCTGCTGCATGATATGGGTGATGATGACGACGCCGATGCCCTGGCTCGCCACCTGGCGGATCATGTCGAGGCCGCGCCGCGTCTGCTCGACGCCAAGTGCGGCGAACGGTTCGTCGAGCAGCACCAGCTTGCCGCCCCAGTGCACGAAGCGGTTGAGTTCGATGGCCTGCCGCTGGCCGCCCGAGAGATGCTCGACATTGGTGCGCAGTGAAGGAATGCGGGTACCGGCGCTGGCCAGCGCTTTCCCGACCACGGCTTCCATGGCTCGCTCATCGAGCACGGGAATGCCAAGCACCTTCCTGGTGATCTCGCGGCCCATGAAGAAATTGGCCACCACGTCGACATTGGTGCAGAGCGACAGGTCCTGGTAGACGGTCTCGATACCCGCCGCCTTGGCTTCCGCCGGCGACCGGGCCAGGAACTCCTTGCCCTCGAACAGCATGCGGCCGGAGGTCGGTTCGAGACCGCCCGCAATGATCTTGACCAGCGTCGACTTGCCGGCGCCATTGTCGCCGAGCAACGCCACCACCTCGCCCTTGCCGATGGAAAAGCTGATCCCCTTCAGCGCTTCGATCGCGCCATAGTTCTTGGTCACGTTGTCGAGCACCAGCAGGGGTTCGCTCATGCTGCAATCTCCCCGGCCGAAAGGAGGTCGCGGCCGCGCTCGCGTTCGGCGGCGAACATCTGGCCGAAGCGTGGCGACAACACCCCGGAAACGGCGAGTGCCGCCGCGCCGCGCAGCACCGCATGCTGGCCGCCGCTGGCGACGACGACGCGCGGCGTCTTGCGGTCCGCGCGGGCCGAAACCGAATTGTGCAGCGGTTCGGCCGCGTCTGCCAAGCGTTCGAGCAACTCCGATGTAGCCAGGCCGCCGAGCACGACCGTCTCTGGGTCGAAGAGGTTTTCGATGATGGCGATGGTGTTGCGGAAGATCGGGCCGACCTGCGCCACCCAATCGGCGTCATTGCCGGCCCGGCGGCCCCGCGCTTCGAGCGAGAGGTAGCGCTCGAGGCAGCCTCGGTTGCCGCAGGGGCAAAGCTCGCCTTCGGGGACCACGGGAATATGGCCGATCTCGCCCGCATTGCCCCAGGCGCCGCGCAGAACGCTGCCGTCATGCATCATGGCGCCACCAAGCCCAACGCCGAAATAGAGATAATAATAGTCGGAATGGCGGGCACCGATGCCATAGAGCCGCTCGCCCATCGCGGCGGCGGCCATGTCGCTCTCGAAGAACGCCGGCAATCCCGTCGCGGCCGTCAGTCGCTCACGCAGCGCCACATGTTTCCAGCCGGTCATCGTGGTCGGGCCGACAAAGCTCATGGAGTCCACGTCGAACGGGCCCGGAAGCGCCATGCCGATGCCGATGACGCGGCCGCCGGGCCGCTTGCCCGTCAGGTCGCGGACCATGGCGCCAATCTGTTCGAACGCATGATCGGGCGCCGCGTTGGACGCTTCTCGACGTGAACTCTCGATGACGTCGCCGCTGAGATTGATCAGTGCGGCGTCTATTCCAAGCGGCGTCAGGTGGATGCCGACGGCATAGCCGCCTTCCGGGTTGATGCGCAGCGTCGCCGGTGGCAGGCCACGGCCCTTCGGCTCTTCGCGCACGGACAGGATGTAGCCCTGTTCCTCCAGTTCGCGAACGATGGTCGACACGGTCTGGACGGTGAGCCCGACATGCCTGGCGATGTCGCCACGGGCGATCGGGCCATGACGGCGGATGGACTCCAGCACGATGCGCCGGTTGTACGGCCGCCCGAACTCCTGGTTGGTCCCTCGCAATGCCATGCCTTGCGCCCCTTGCTTGACGTGAGGTTCGCATCAAATATTTATTCAGTCAAATGGAATTCAAAAATAATCCGGCACGCGGACCGAGCTGCCGATTCCACGGCTTCTCACCTTCGGTGTGGATTAGGGATGAGACTAAGAAGCGATGGTTTGCGGTCCTGCCGTTGGCGGGTGGCCGTCAGCAGTTTGACGACGTGCGGGAGACTGCTTGGCGAGGGAGAGGCGCGCGCCGGCCGGCGGCTCCCGATTCAGCCGGCAGGCGAGCGGTTGCCCTTGCTAGAGATATTGCGCGACTTTCCTGCCGACGGTCAGGAAGCGCAGCGGATCGATCGCCTCGCCATTGTGCCGCACTTCATAATGCAGATGCGGGCCGGTCGAGCGGCCGCTGCTGCCGGTCTTGCCGATGATGGCGCCGGCGTCCAACTTCTCGCCGACGGTCACGTCGATTTCGCTCAGATGCCCGTAACGGGTCGCAAAGCCGTTGCCGTGATCGACTTCCACCATGCGGCCATAACCGCCGTTCCAGCCGGCCTTGGTCACGATGCCGGGCGCGGTGACCTTGGCGGCCATGCCGATGGGCGCCCTGAAGTCCATTCCCGAATGCAGCGCGGCGGTGCCGAGAAGGGGATCGGTACGCACGCCGAACGGGCTGGTGACGGAGTGGCCAGGGGCGGGATTGGCGAGCGGCAGCCGGCGCGCTTCCTTTTTCAGCTGATCGAGCGTGTCCAGCGCCTCGTCCAGTTCCTTGACCTTGCTGTCGAAGATCATTGAGGAGTCGAGCGGGATCAGCGGTCCGCCGACATCGCTTTCGTTCTTGCCGAAATCGCTGTCGACCGGCAGTCCGGCTGCCTGCAGCGCCTGCTGGATGGCATCTGCGCTTTTGTAGGCATTGTCCGCGAGCGTGCTGATGCGGCTGAGCTGATCATTCTCGATGGATTTCAGCGACTGGTTGATTGAGACGAACAGCTTGTCGGCACGATCGGCGGCTGAATCGCTGGGCAGCGGATCGGTGCGGGTTGACCACAAGGAGAAGGGCCTTGTGTCGGCGGTGCCGAGGTCGGCGCCCAGGCCGGCGACCGCGTAGGTCTGCGCGGGCTGGTTGATGCTGCCGGTCACCTCGGCGCGCTTGTCCGGCTTGGCGGTCGCGGCCGGATCTTCCGCGGGCACCGTTCCGACGTCGTTCTCGGCACGTTCGAACAGCGGGCCGAGACGGCCATGCCGCTGGCTGAGCTGTGTCTGGCGCTGAAGCAGTTCGCTGACCTTGGTTTCCATCAATTGTTGGTCGAGCAACTGCCTGCTGGTGATGCGGTCGACCTGGGCGCGAAGCGCCGAAATGCGGTCCTCGTAAGCCTGCTGCATCCGCGCCTGGCGCGCGGTGGTGGCGCCGATCAGGTCGTCGCGCAGCACAAGATAGGATGTGGCCAGGAGATAGCCGATGGCAATGGCGGCGAGTCCCGAACCGATGAATGCCGCGAGCCAGGGCCGTATCGTGAAGTGCCTGATCTCGTTGCCCCGGGCGATGATGACCGTATGGGGTTCCTTGCGCCTGCCGAAGACTGCGGACTGACCGGTTACGTTCACGGGACCAAGCTTTCGTTTACGACACCACGACAGCCTGACTACACATTATTAGGGTTAACAAAGGCTTGCCTTGTCCACTGCGCCGCGCCGAATGCACGCAGCACGGGCAAGAGGTTGCATGAAAGCCGCCGGGGTGCGGCCGCCATGTCGCGAAATCGTTGGTGATGAGCACCAATGCTCCGCCAGCAGTGGCCTGTCGCCCGCAGTGCAAGGCTTGGGTTTCTTAACTGTCTTCGATTGCATTTAGTTGACGTTTTTCGAGTAAAGGCGTGCTGGTACTTCGGATTCACCGTGGCGGTAGGGATGCTGAACGATCTGATTGGCAAGATCCTCGACAAGATTTCGGCCGCCAGTCTGCTGGCGACCGGGCTTTTGCTGCTGACTGCCCTTGTCAGCGCGCTCGTGGCCTATTGGCGCACGGTCGAGGAGAAGAGCTGGAAGGAGTTCTTCGAGTTCGTCATCCCGCATGAGGTCATCACCCATCCCTCGGCGAAGGCCGACCTGCTGTTCTGGGTGACGAAGAAGGCCCTGATGCCTTTCCTGATGCTCCCCGCCGGAATCGTTTTCGTCACGGCGGTGGGCTACGGGACCAACTGGCTGTTTTCGACACTGTTCCAGTTTCAGCCGCCTCTGATCGAGGGGCCGGCAGGGCCGGTGACGGTGCTGATCTTCACCGTCAGCATGCTGCTGGCCTACGACATCTCCTATTATCTCTATCACGTCGCCCAGCATCGCTATCCGCTGCTTTGGGAACTGCACAAGGTGCATCACTCGGCCGAGGTGATGGTCGGGATCACCAAAGACAGGGTCCATCCGCTGGACGAGTTGATGAACCGAGCCTGGGACGGCCTCATCGTGGGGCTGTGCTTCGGCATCTGGTCGCTGATTTCGCTGAACCTTGTCGAACTGACCGTCTTTGGCGTCAACGTCTATGTCATGCGTAACATACTGATGATGGATTTCGTCAGGCACACGCATTTCAAGATCTCGTTCGGCCGGCTCAACAATTTGATCCTGTGTCCGCATTGGCACCAGTTGCATCACAGCGTCGATCCGCGCCACTACGACAAGAATTTCGGGCTGCTCTTCTCGTTCTGGGATCGGCTCTTCGGAACATTGTGTGTGCCGACGCCCGACGAGGACTTCAAGTTCGGGCTGGTCGACCGCGATGTGCGTGACTACCAGTCGCTCGCCGGGCTCTACGTCATGCCGTTGAAGCGGATGTGGGGGCATATCGCCAGGCGCATGCGGCCAGGAAAGCCACGGCCAAGGACCGCGCGGTCATCGGAAGGAACACGGCCATGAACGCTCCCGTTGTGCTCGCGATCCCGCGGACACGCACCTTCGAAGTCGTGACATCGGCGGTGCGCCTGGCCGAGATCGCACCGGCCTGGAGTGCGCTCTGGCAGCGGGCTGGCGGGCTTGTCTTCCAGCATCCGAACTGGATTGCGGCCTGGTGGCGCACCACCCCGCATCAGGAGCGGCGCGCGCTCAGGATCGGGCTTGCCTGGAATGGTGACCGGCTCGATGGCGTGATAGCGCTCGCGACCTTCAGGCGCTCCGGCATCCGCATGCTCGAATGGGCGGCGAAGGATCACAGTGACTATGGCGACGCGCTGGTTGCACCCGACAGCGACCCGCGAGCGATCTCCGACCTTTGGCAGTATGTTTTTGACCAGGGCGGCTTCGACCTGATCTATCTCAACCGTCTGCTGCCGGATGCCGGTGTTCATGCCCTGTTGGGACCGGCCCATGGCAAGGCGCTTCGGCGCAACCACCGCACTGAAATCAGCTATCGTGTTGCGGGTCCCTGGCAACGTGGGGCGGAATGGTTCGAGACGTTGTCCAAGAAGGGCCGGCAGAACTATCGTCGTGGCCGCAAGTCCATGGAAGAGAGCGGTGCATTGCGTTTCCGGCTCCTGGATGCGGAGGACCCGCGCGAGCCGGTGCTCGAGCGGGTCGCGACGTTGAAGCGCCTCTGGCTCGCCCGGCATGGTCGCGCCTCGGATCTATTCGATAAGGGCTCGCCAGTTCTCTCCGCGCTTATTTCGGTGCTTGCCGACCTCGGGCTGTTGCGCATCTTCGTGCTGGAGCTTGACGACACGATCGTCGCCGTCTCGATCAATTTCGAGCAGCACGGCACGATGATGGCTTTCGTCACCACCTACGATCCCGAATATGAGCGCGGCTCGCCGGGTATGGTACTGATGATGGACTATATCCAGTGGTCGTTCGACCGTGGCCTTGCCACAATTGATTTTCTCTGCGGCGGCGAGGATTTCAAGCGGCGCTTCGCCACGCAATCAGTCACGCTGTCATCGATGATGGGCGCGCGCGGCCTGCGTGGTCATCTCGCCGCGCTGGCCGATCATGTGAGCCATGTTTCGAAATCCTGGAGGACTGGGCGGCAGCCGAAGGCCGAGGCACCTGACGAGTAGCGACCATAATTGTCGATTGCTTTGGTGGGCTTCGGCGGCGCTCAAAGCTCGCGAACGGCTTCCAGCACGGCCTCGGCATGGCCCTTGACCCGGACCTTGCGCCAAATCCTGGCGATCCGCCCGTCACGGCCGATCAGGAACGTCGCGCGCTCGACGCCCATGTATTTGCGGCCATACATCGATTTCTCGACCCATAGATGGTAGGCCTCGATCACCTTGCGCTCCTCGTCGGCGGCAAGATCGATGGTAAGATCGTATTTCGACTTGAACTTGTCGTGTTTCTTGGCACTGTCGGGCGACAGGCCAATGACCACGGCGCCGGCCTTCTCGAATTCCGGCTTCAGCTGTGAGAAGCTGATCGCCTCTTGCGTGCAGCTTGTCGTGTCGTCCTGCGGATAGAAATAGAGCACGACCGGCTTGCCGGCGGATGCGGCCAGGCTGAGCGATCCGCCGCCGTCCCGCGGCAGATCGAATTGCGGCGCGGGATCGCCTACTTCCAGGTCAGCCATATCGATGCCCTTGTTTAAGGTTACGCGCGAAGCCACACCGATATAGTGTCGAGCGGGGATTCGTCCACGAGCGAGTTTGTACAACGGAAGATTGCGTGGATCAGGACCAACCGCAGCACGAGAAGATCCGGTTCAGGCGGGACGAAATCACCGACCTGGGAGCCTTGCCGTCCGCGTGCCGCGTCCCGCCTCTCGGCCAGGCGGCGATCGGCCGCGGCTTTCGCATCCTTTCGCGCGTGTTTGCCGGCGTGGTCGCATTCATGCTGCTGGCCGCGGTCGCCATCTATCTCATCGGCCTTTCAGGCATCGGGTCGGACAGGCTGCGCGTCGAGGCGGAGAGCGCCATAGAGAGGCTGGCGGGCGTCGACGTCAATGTCGCGGTCGGGCCAGCCCGCATCACGCTCGACAGTTCGAGTTTCGTCGCCCTCCAGGTGAGCGATGTCAGCCTGAAGACATCAGACGGCAAACCGATGGCGGATGCCGGTCGTGTGCGCTTTGGCGTGCGTCTCGTGCCGCTGCTATGGGGTGAGGTGCGGTTGACCAGCGCCAGGATATCCGATGCCCGCATCGTCATGGCGGCGATGCCGTCCGGCGGCGACTGGACCGCGTCGCTGCGCAATGAGAACGGCCTCGTCGATCCGGAAAAACTGTCGGACGCGGTGTTCGGCAACATCCATCGCGCGCTCGACGCCGTGCGGGAGGATTCGATGCGCCGCATCGATCTCAGCAATGTCGAGTTCGTGCTGCCCGACACCGGATCGATCAAACTGGTCAAGATCGCCGACGCCACCGTCGTTCAGTCGGGGCCGGGCGGCATGGAGTTTACCTCCGAGGCGGATGTCGACGGCAGGACAGTCACCGTTGCCGCCTCCGCCACCCGCGATATCGCCGCACATCGGGTGATAAGCCTGGATGCCAGCATCAATCTGGCGGATGCCGGTGACACTGCTGCCGGCTCCGGCAGGCTTGGTGCCGTCGCGTTGAAGCTGACAGGATCGGAAGGCTTAGGTGCCACCGCATCACGTTTGATGGCCGCCCTTTCGTCCACCGGGTCGGTGCTGGATCTTGGCACGCGCGGGCTGCTGCCGGCGGATGCCGATGTCAATGCGACGCTGGTCTACGGCTCCAACAAGATCCAGGTAGACAGGTTGCTGCTGAAAACCGGCCGGTCTTCATTCGATTTCGGCGGCTCGATCGGGCCAAAACCGGCAACCGGGATGGCGGGCGAGGAACCCTCCTACCGTTACGACCTGACCAGCGATGGTTCGACCTTGGCGCCATCGGAATCGCCAGAGCCCGCGTTGATCTTCCTGGCGCGGATCGCCGGCGTCTACCAGCCGCAAAGCCGTAAACTGGTGGCCGAGCAGATCGCGGTTCGGTCCGCCGGTTCCGGCGAGGTGCTTGGCACCGCGGCGATGCAATTCGTCGACGGCAAGGCTCCCGGGATCAATCTGGCGCTCAACATCCATGACATGCCGGTCTCGCATGTCAAACAGCTGTGGCCGTGGTTTTCGGCGCGCAATGCGCGGCTCTGGTGTCTGGACAACCTGTTCGGCGGCCGTGTGGTCGACGCCAATCTCCAGTTCCAGGTGGTGCCGGACCGCCTCGGCAATGGCGTGCCCCTTTCAGCCGACGAGGTCTTTGGCCGCTTCCAGATCGAGGGGGCGCGTTTCGACACGGCCGGCCGCATTCCGCCGATACGCGATGCGGTGGGCGTCGTCGGATTTCACGGCAACGACGTCGATATTTCGTTGTCGTCGGGCACCGTCTTCATGCCCAGTGGCCGCGTGGTGGCGGCCAGCAACGGGACATTGGCCGTCAAGGCAGCCAACCGCCCGCCGGTCATCGGCGCTCTCGATATCGACGTTGCCGGCGATGCGTCTGCCGTCGCCGAACTTGCATCATACGAACCGATCAATGCCATGCGCCATGTCGGCATTCTGCCGGAGGACCTTTCCGGCGGCGTCACCGGCCATGTCAAGGCGGACATTCCGCTGCAGTCGGGCGTCGACACCGCGAAGCTCGATTGGCTGGTGTCGCTCGACTACACCGGCCTGTCCTTGGCCAAGCCGTTCGAGGGACAGGCCGTGACCGATGCCGATGGCTCGATCACCGTCGACCCGCAAAAGGCTGTCATTTCGGCCAAGGCATCGCTGAACGGCATTCCGGCCGAACTCGATCTCGTCGAGCCGCTGGCGGATGACGGGCCGGCGCGCAGCCGCAAGGTAGCCCTGGTACTCGACGACAAGATCCGCGCCGCCGCCATGCCCGGCCTGACGCCGCTGCTTGCCGGAACGGTGAAGGTCGCGATCGACAAGAGCGGCAGCGGCAACCAGAATGTGTCGGCCGACCTCACCAATGCCAGGTTGGACATTCCCTGGGCCGGCTGGAGCAAGGGGGCAGGGGTTCCCGCCAGCGCCACATTCGTCATGACCAAGTCCGGCGACACCACGACGCTGTCCGACTTCGAGCTCGACGGCAAGACGTTCTCCGTCGACGGCAGCATCGTGCTGGTCAACGGCGCCTTGTCTTCGGCCAAGTTCGGCAAGGTCACCTTGAACAGGGGCGACGACGTGGCGGTTTCGGTGAAGCGATCGGGCAAGGGCTATGCGGTCGACATCAATGGCAACGCGCTCGACGCTCGTTCGCTCATCAAGCAGTTCACGTCCGATGTGGACACCGCAACCAAGACGACGGGAACAGACAACATTTCCGTCAGCGCCGATGTCGATCAGCTGACCGGCTTCCACGATGAGCAACTGTCCAACCTGAAGCTCGACTACAGTGCGGCTGGTTCAAGGGTCAACGGACTGAAGGTCAGCGCGACGGCGAGTTCCGGCGCAGCCATCGCCATCAGCAACACCACCGGCGACGGCAGGCGCTCGCTCAACGTGCAGTCGGCGGACGCCGGCGCGATCCTGCGGTTCCTCAACATCTATGAGCACATGGAAGGTGGGTCGATCGCGCTGGCGCTGACGGGGGCCAGCGACGGACCGATGAAGGGCAAGGTCGACACCAGCAACTTCTTCGTCGTCAACGAACCCAAGCTCGCCTCCATCGTCTCGACCACGCCGGCCGGCGACAGTCGCAGCCTCAACCAGGCGGTGAAGGGCAAGCTCGACACGTCGCGGGTGAAATTCGAACGTGGTTACGCCGAGATCGACAAGGGCAGCGGCTATCTGAAGCTGACCAATGGCGTGCTGCGTGGCCCGCGCATCGGCACCACGTTCCAGGGCATCCTCTACGATCAGAACAACAATATGGACATGACCGGCACCTTCATGCCGGCCTACGGCCTCAACCGCATTTTCGGCGAACTGCCCATCGTCGGCGCGCTTCTGGGCAATGGTCGCGACCGCGGCCTGATCGGCGTCACCTTCCGGCTCAGGGGCAATGCCAACAAGCCGGTGCTCGACGTCAACCCGCTGTCGGTGATCGCGCCAGGGATATTCAGGTCGATCTTCGAATACCGGTGAGGGGTACTCAGGCCGGCCTCACCAGGATGTGTTTTTTCTTGCCCAATGAAAGCTTTACGACGTTTTCCGGACTCAAATCCTGAAGCGTGACCATTCGACGGTCGTCGCTTACCGGCTGGTCGTTCAGGCGCACGGCGCCACCCTGGATGTGCCGCCGTGCCTCGCCATTGGATGAAGCCAGCCCCGCGCTGACCAACAGCGACAGGATGCCGACGCCGGCTTCGAGCGCGGCCTTGTCCGTCTCGACGGTCGGCAACGTGTCGGCGAGCGCGCCTTCCTCGAAGGTCTTGCGCGCCGTCTCGCTGGCCTGTTCGGCGGCGGCGCGGCCATGCAGATGAGCGGTGATCTCGGTAGCGAGGATCTTCTTTGCCTCGTTGATCTCGGAACCGCCCAGCCGCTCGAGCCGTGCGACCTCTTCCAAAGGCAGCGTGGTGTAGAGTTTCAGGAACCGGCCAACGTCGGCGTCCTCGGTATTGCGCCAGTACTGCCAGAACTCGTAGGGGCTCAGCATCTCCGGATCGAGCCAGACCGCGCCCGATGCCGACTTGCCCATCTTGGCGCCGGACGAGGTGGTGAGTAGCGGCGTGGTCAGTGCGTAGAGTTGCGCATCCTCCATGCGGCGGCCGAGATCGATGCCGTTGATGATGTTGCCCCATTGATCGGAGCCGCCCATCTGCAGGCGGCAGCCGAGGCGCTTGTAGAGTTCGACGAAATCATAGGCCTGCAGGATCATGTAGTTGAATTCGAGGAACGACAGCGATTGCTCGCGATCGAGCCGCAACTTGACGGAATCAAACGCAAGCATGCGGTTGACGGAAAAGTGCCGCCCGACATCGCGCAGGAAATTGACGTAGTTGATCTCCATCAGCCAGTCGGCATTGTTGATCATGACCGCGTCGTTCGGACCGTTGCCGAATTTGAGGTAGGGCATGAAGTTGCGGCGGATACCGGCGAGATTGGCGTCGATATCCGTAGGCGTCAAAAGCTTGCGCGCCTCGTCCTTGAAGGAGGGGTCGCCGATCATCGACGTGCCGCCGCCCATCAGCGCGATCGGCCGGTGGCCGGTCTGCTGCAGCCAATGCAGCATCATGATCTGGATCAGCGAGCCGGCATGCAGGCTCTTGGCCGTGGCGTCGAAGCCGATATAGGCCGTCACCGTTTCCTTGGCGAAAATAGTGTCGAGACCGGCATCATCCGAGGTCTGGTGGATGAAACCGCGCTCGCTCATCGTGCGCAGGAAATCGGATTTGAAGGCCGGCATGTTTTCTTTCCCGAAGCGTACGCCACGGTCCGTGGCGGGCATATGTGAACGCGCGCGTTTAGCACCCAAGCGCGATCAGCAAAAGTGGATTCCGGTTTTGCGCCGGATCGCGCGCCAAGCAAGAGTTGGCGATCAGCAAAAGCGGATTCCGGTTTTGCGGCCGCGCGGATGGTGCCAGCGGCGGTCCGGCCGCAATGCTTGCTTCATCGTTTCGGCTGGCGTAATGAGGCGCCGCGCCACAAGGTTCTAACAGTCCACGACCTCAAGCGGCACCGCACGGCATCCATAAAATGCCATATCCGACGACAGAGCCCCGACGCGACATGCCGGACGCATTGATATCCATTGTCATTCCTTGCAGGAACGAGGCGGCAAACCTGCCACTGCTGATCGACGAGATCGAGGCGGCGATGGCCGGCCGCGACTTCGAGTTGATCATCGTCAATGATGGCTCGACCGACGAGACGGCTGCCGTGCTCGCCGAACAGGCGGCGCGACGCCCGTTTCCGCTACGCGAATTGCGGCATCGGAAGTCCGCCGGCCAGAGCCTTTCGGTGCGTTCGGGCGCCTGGGCGGCGCGCGGCGGCATCGTCGCGACCATCGACGGCGACGGCCAGAACGATCCGCAGTACATTCCGGTGCTGGTCGATGCGCTGCGCCAAGCCGGGCCCGATTTCGGCGCCGCGCAAGGGCAGCGCCTCAAGCGCCGCGACAGCAAGGTCAAACAATTGGCGTCGCGTTTCGCCAACTGGCTGCGAAACGCCATCCTGCATGACGAGACGCGCGACACCGGCTGTGGCCTGAAGGCGGTTCATACCGATATCCTGCGCAAACTGCCGTTCTTCGACGGCACCCATCGCTTCGTTCCGGCCCTGGTCATCCAGGAGGGGTATCGCGTCGTGCATTGCGACGTCGTCGACCGCTCGCGCCGGCACGGCAAATCGAATTACGGCATTTTCGATCGCGGACTGCAGGGTGTGCTCGATCTCTGCGGTGTCTGGTGGCTGCGGCGCCGGCGCCGCAGAATGCCAAAAATAGAGGAAATCAAGCGTGTTTAATGTGCTTCAGGAACTGGGAACCTGGCTTCATCAGGTTTTCATCAAGCAGTTCGATGCGTGGATCCTGCTCGGCTTCGTCGCCCAGTTCTTCTTCACCATGCGCTTCGTGGTGCAGTGGCTGGCGTCCGAGAAAGCCAAGCGCAGTGTCGTGCCGGTGGCCTTCTGGTTCTTCTCCCTGTTCGGCGGCGGCCTGCTTCTGATCTATGCCATCCAGCGCCAGGATCCGGTGTTCATCGCCGGGCAGGCCATGGGCATGTTCATCTACATCAGAAATCTCTGGCTGATCGCCAATGAGCGCAAGGCGGCGATGACCAAGGTCGATTGAGCAACCGCCCAAAAGAAATGATCGGAGAGACTCAGAAATGGCGTTGAACAGGAACTACATCCTTCTCTTCCTGTTCAGCCTGGTGATGACGGCTTCAGGCCTGGCATCCATGCCGCCAGTCGACCGTGACGAGCCCCGCTTCGTCCAGGCCACCAAGCAGATGGTCGAGAGCGGCGACTATGTCGATATCCGCTTCCAGGAGACCTCGCGCTACCAGAAGCCGATCGGCATCTACTGGCTGCAATCGGCGGCCGTGGCGCTGAGCGGGCAGGGGGCCGAGGCACCGATCTGGGTCTATCGCACCGTTTCGGCACTTGGCATTGCCCTTGCCGTGCTGGCGATTGCTTGGACAGGGACCAATCTTTTCGGTGCCAATGCCGGTCTCGCGGCCGGCCTGGTGATGGCCGCGATCTTCGCCACGGCTTTCGAGGGCCGCGACGCCAAGACCGATGCGATGCTGCTGGCCTGCTGCGTTGCGGCGCAAGGCGCGCTGGCGCAGGTTTATCTCGCATCGCGCCGCAATGAACCGGTCGCCGGCCATCTCTGGTGGATCTTCTGGATCGCACAAGGGGCCGCGATCCTGATCAAGGGGCCGATCGCGCCGCTGCTGTCGGCGCTGACCATCGCCGTGCTGTTCGCCTTCGAGCGCGACGGGCGTTGGCTGTCGAAGCTTAGGGTTGGGCGCGGCCTGCTGCTCGTCTTGGTGATTGCTCTGCCCTGGCTCGCCGCGATCACCTGGAAGAGCCACGGTGCTTTCCTGCAGCAGGCCGTCGGCAAGGACATGCTCGGCAAGGTCGCGTCGGGCGCGGAATCGCACGGACTGCCGCCCGGCTTCTATATGCTGACCTATTCGCTGTTCATGTGGCCGTTCGGCCTGATCGCGGTAGGCGCTGGCCTGCAGGCCCTTAACCGCATGCGCGACGATGTCAGGCTGCGCTTCTGCCTCGCCTGGTACATTCCGTTCTGGCTCGTCTTCGAACTCATTCCCACCAAGCTGCCGCATTATGTCCTGCCCGCCTATCCCGGCATGGCGCTGCTGATCGGCTGGCTGCTGACATTGCAGCCGCAGGACGCCAATGCGCCGCTCAGGCGCTGGCAGCAATGGTTGTGGTGGTCGACCGCATTCGGTCTTGTCGTGGTCAGCCTGGGCCTGGCGGCGGTCTGCATCGGAGCGCCGATCTACCTTACCCACACTTTTTCCTGGTGGAGCATTCCGGCGGCCGCGGCCGCACTCGGCGCGGGCTATTTCGCGTTTTCGCGGCAGTTGCAGGTGCCGCTGCCCCGCATCGGCGCCACCGCCGCCTGTGCGGGCATCGCCTACGCCTTGCTGTTCGGCGTCATCGCCCCGTCCCTGAAGCCGATCTGGCTGAGCCCGGCAATCAGGGACGCGGTGCGCGCCAACAAACCTTGCGACACGACCGTGCTGGCCTCGGCGCGTTATCAGGAGCCGAGCCTGGTGTTCCTGGTCGGCACGAAAACGGTGCTGACCGATGTCGGGGGCGTGGCGGAACATCTGCTCGCCGATCCCGCTTGCTCCTTGGGCCTGGTGCCGATCGGCGACGAGCAGAAATTGAATGGCATGCTGTCCGCGCAAGGCAAGTCGGCGAACCGCCTCGCCGAAGTCGACGGCCTCAACTATTCGTCGGGAGACAAACTGTCGCTCGGTCTCTACCGTATAGCGCAATGACTTCGATGATGGGGTCGAGTTCCCAATGCTCGTGAAATCGCGGCCTCGAGTTTCCAGATCGCTCCTCGGGATAGGACGCCGGTCCCTCGGCAATTTTCGCGACACCCTGCAGATCGCAAGACGGCGCCTTGCCGTTCGCCCCGCTCGCTATCCCAACATCTCATGGTGGGCGTGGGGCCTGGTCTGGGTCTTTCTGACGGCAGCTGCCTTTGTCCGTCTCGATACGCCGGCAGGAGTGGCACATGGCCAGTGGTCGGCGGGCGCCGCCAGGCTTGCCGAGTTCTTCACGCAGTTCGGACTGGGCGGCTGGTATCTCATCCCGTCCGCGCTGCTGCTTGTCGCGGCCAATCTGACGGATTGGCGAAGCCTTTCGCGGCGCGCGCTGATGCTGGCCTACAGTTGGACCTGCCTGGCTTTCCTGGTGCTGAGCGCCGTTGGCCTGTCCGGCCTAACGGTCAATGTCCTCAAATATGCCATTGGCAGGGCTCGCCCGCTCTATTTCCAGGATTTCGGCGTCCTTGCGCTGCACCCTTTTGCCTTCGATGCGCGCTTTGCCGGCTTTCCCTCCGGCCATGCCACGACGATGGGCGCCGTGTTCGGCATCCTGCTGCTTTTGTTTCCGCGGCGTTGGCACATCGCTTTGGTGGTCACGGCCTGCATCGCCTCGACCAGGGTCTTCGTCGGCGCGCACTATCCGAGCGACACCGTTGCCGGCTTCGGCCTCGGCTGCGCCTTCGCGCTGGCGTGCGGACTGGTCTTTGCCAGGCTCGGCTTCATCTTCCGGCCGGCACCGTCAGGATTGCCGGTCCGCAAGCCATCGTTCCGGCTTATTGCCCCAGAAATATAGGTCGCTGCCGGACCGTCAGCACCGCGGCGGCCTTATGTCGAGGAGGCGGGCCTTGCCCGCCCGCTCATAGCCCGGGGATACGGACCGCCTGGTGTCTTAACGCAGCCGCTTCGGCCGCGGATCGGACAATTCACCGGCCAGCCGGCGATCGAGATAGTCGGCGCATTCCTCGATCAGCACATCGGCGTCGTTGGCGAAGAAATGGTTGGCGCCGGGCAGGGTCTTCTGCGTGATGGTGATGCCCTTTTGCGTGTGCAGCTTGTCGACCAGGCCTTGCACATCCTTCGGCGGCGCTACCTTGTCCGCATCGCCGTGGATGATCAGGCCCGAGGATGGGCAGGGCGCCAGGAAGGAGAAATCATAGGTGTTGGGCTGCGGCGCGATCGAGATGAAGCCCTCGATCTCGGGCCGGCGCATCAGGAGTTGCATGCCGATCCACGAACCGAAGGAATAGCCGGCCACCCAGCAGCTCTTGGAATCCGGATGCAGCGACTGCACCCAGTCGAGTGCGGCCGCCGCGTCCGACAACTCGCCGGTGCCGTGGTCGAACTCGCCCTGGCTGCGGCCGATGCCGCGAAAATTGAAGCGCAGCGTGGTGAAATCGCGCTTCTGGAACATGTAGAAGAGGTCATAGACGATCTTGTTGTTCATCGTACCGCCGAACTGCGGGTGCGGATGCAACACGATGGCGATCGGCGCGCTCTTTTCCTTCGAGGGCTGGTAGCGTCCCTCCAGGCGGCCGGCCGGACCGGTAAAAATGACCTCAGGCATGAAATACTCCACGTGACATATACAAATGCGCGGCGCCCGGAACTCTTGCTCTGGCCCCGCTTCCACAGACCTTGACGCAGGGCGAGCGTCTTCCTAGAAGCTAGTTTAGAATTGTTCAAAACTGGGTGGCCGAAACGCAATCGCCCGGTCGCACTCGCCGCAAGCCGCGTAAATAGGACGGCTTGCCTTGGAATTTCAAGGAAATAACGCCATACGTCGGCGGAATGGCTTTTGACGGGAAGAACTGGACGAAAATGGCCGCGATACGCGCCTATCTCGACTATAATGCCAGTGCGCCGCTTCTTTCAGCGGCGCGCGAGGCCATGGTCGCGGCGTTTGACGCAGCCAACCCCTCGTCGGTTCATGCCGAGGGGCGCGCCGCGCGCAGGCTGGTCGACAATGCCAGGCGCGACGTGGCGGCACTGGTCAACGGCAAGGCCGAACATGTCGTCTTCACCTCGGGTGCCACCGAGGCCGCCTCGACGCTGCTGACGCCGGACTGGCAGATGGGGCGCGGCGCCATTCGCATGAGCCGGCTCTACGTGTGCGAGGCCGACCATCCGTGCCTGCTGAATGGCGGACGCTTTCCGGCAAACCTGGTGACGCGGCTCGGTGTCGGCGCTGATGGCATCGTCAGTCTCGACGCCTTGACGGCAGCGCTCGGCGGTCACGACAAGGCCGATGGCTTGCCGTTGGTCGCGATCCACGCCGCCAACAACGAAACCGGCGTCATCCAGCCCATCGACCGCATCGCGGAGATCGTCAGGGCAGCGGGCGGCATTCTTGTCGTCGACGCCGTTCAGGCCGCGGGCCGCGTTTCCATCGATATGTCGGCCGGATACGCCGACTATGTGATTCTGTCCTCGCACAAGATCGGCGGCCCCAAGGGCGCCGGCGCTGTCGTTGCCGCTGCCGACCTGATGATGCCGAAGCCGCTGATCAATGGCGGCGGCCAGGAAAAGGGCCACCGTGGCGGCACCGAGAACTTGCCCGGCATCGCCGGTTTTGGCGCCGCCGCGCGAGAAGCGCTGGCCGGGTTGGAGGCTATCGGCGCCGTGCGTCAGCGTCGCGATGAGCTCGAAACGTCAATCAAGACGCTGGTGCCGGACGTGGAAATCTTCGGAGCCGGCGCGCCAAGGCTTGCCAACACGACATTCTTCGCTATTCCCGGCGTCAAAGCCGAAACCGCCCAGATCGCCTTCGATCTGGCGGGCGTGGCGCTTTCCGCCGGTTCCGCGTGCTCGTCGGGCAAGGTCGGGCCGAGCCATGTGCTGAAGGCCATGGGACACGGCGACAGCCTTGGTGCCTTGCGCGTGTCGGTCGGTGCCGCGACCGCCGACGAGGATATCGAACTGTTCCGCACCGCGCTGGCAAGCATTGCCGCGCGTCGGGCGGGTAGAGAAAAGGCCGCGTAGCGGTTGGAGCATCGGACCGGGAAATCCGATGCTTGAGAAAAAGGATCAGGCTTCGGCCTGGTAGAGCCGTGCGTTTCATGCTGGCCGGGTGAATTTCCGGTCGAGGCGCACTATATGAAACTTACGCTGCCGCGGATGCTGCTCGGGCGTTCATTCGGCGGTGCCATAGTTTGAAAACTGTCGGGCCTTGACCCCGGCGTGGATGGAGAACGCATATGCCTGCTGTGCAGGACACGATCGATCGGGTCCGAAAGATCGACGTCGACCAATACAAATACGGATTCCAGACCGAGATCGCTGTCGACAAGGCTCCCAAGGGCCTGAGCGAAGACATCATCCGCTTCATTTCGGCCAAGAAGGACGAACCGTCCTGGATGCTGGAATGGCGCCTCGAAGCCTATCGGCGTTGGCTGACGCTGGAAGAGCCGACCTGGGCGCGCGTCAACTATCCCAAGATCGATTTCCAGGACATCTACTATTACGCGGCGCCCAAGAGCACGCCTGGACCGACTTCGCTCAGCGACGTCGATCCCGAGATCTTGAAAGTCTACGAGAAGCTCGGCATTCCGTTGAAGGAGCAGGAAATCCTCGCCGGCGTGCAGAAGACCGACGCCTCGGAGCTCGAGGAAGTCAGCGACAATGTCTACAAATCGGGCCGCGTCGCCGTCGACGCCGTGTTTGATTCCGTGTCTGTCGTCACCACCTTCAAGAAGGAGTTGGCGCAGGCCGGCGTCATCTTCTGCTCGATCTCCGAAGCGATCCGCGAGCATCCAGAACTGGTCAAGAAATATCTCGGCTCGGTCGTGCCGACCTCCGACAATTTTTACGCGACGCTGAATTCGGCCGTGTTCACCGACGGCTCGTTCGTCTTCGTGCCCAAGGGCGTGCGCTGCCCGATGGAGCTGTCGACTTATTTCCGTATGAACGAGAAGAACACCGGCCAGTTCGAGCGCACGCTGATCATCGCCGAGGAGGGGGCCTACGTCTCCTATCTCGAGGGCTGCACGGCGCCGCAGCGCGACGAGAACCAGTTGCATGCCGCCGTGGTCGAACTGGTCGCGCTCGACGATGCCGAGATCAAGTATTCGACGGTGCAGAACTGGTACCCCGGCGACGCCGAGGGCAAGGGCGGCATCTACAACTTCGTCACCAAGCGCGGCGACTGCCGTGGCCATCGTTCGAAGATCTCGTGGACGCAGGTCGAGACCGGTTCGGCGATCACCTGGAAATATCCGAGCTGCATCCTGCGCGGCGACGATTCCTCGGGCGAGTTCTATTCGATCGCAGTGTCGAACGGCTACCAGCAGGTCGATAGCGGCACCAAGATGATCCATCTCGGCAAGAACACGTCGAGCCGCATCATCTCCAAGGGTATAGCCGCCGGCTTCTCGCAGAACACCTATCGCGGCCAGGTCTCGGCGCACCGCAAGGCGACCAATGCCCGCAACTTCACCAATTGCGACTCACTGCTGATCGGCGACCAGTGCGGCGCGCACACCGTGCCTTACATGGAAGCCAAGAACTCGACGGCGCAGTTCGAGCATGAGGCGACGACGTCGAAAATATCAGAGGACCAGAAATTCTACGTCATGCAGCGCGGCATCCCGGAAGAGGAAGCCATCGCGCTGATCGTGAACGGCTTCGTCAAGGATGTCATCCAGCAGCTGCCGATGGAATTCGCGGTGGAAGCGCAGAAGCTGATCGGCATCTCGCTGGAAGGCTCGGTTGGCTAGTCGAGAAGATGCTGAAGGTTTTGAGAAACACGCTACTTGGTGCATTGGCGATAGCGCTATTCCTTGCTATCGCCGGTGCGGTGTTGGCGCTCGTCGGCTCTATCGGCGGCTTTCCGGATCTGAAGCAAGTCGGCGGCTCCCTGTCTGCCTTGGGAGTGCTCTGCTTCTTTGCTGCCATTCTGGTGTTTGGCTTTGTTTCCCGGATGAGACCGATGGGGCAGCACAAAGTCGATGGCGGTGCTGGGTGATATTGATGACCGCGTCCATTCCCAGAGAGAACATCTGGTTCGCCGTTTATTGGTGGCGGCTTTGGACCGTGCGCGTCTTCGCGGTCAGCCTTGGCCTGTCATTCTCGTGGTTCAAGCCCCTGCAACGCAGGCACACCGACCATTCGATCACTTACGACGATTATTTCAGAGAAAAGAACAATGCTTGAGATCAAGAACCTGCATGCCCGCATCGTCGATGACGGCACCGAAATCATCCGCGGCCTGAACCTGACAGTGAAAGCCGGCGAGGTCGCCGCGATCATGGGGCCGAACGGGTCGGGCAAATCGACGCTCTCCTACATCCTTGCCGGCCGCGAGGACTATGAGGTGACCGAGGGCGACATCCTCTACAACGGCCAGTCGATCCTCGAAATGGATCCGGCCGAACGCGCCACTTCCGGCATCTTCCTCGCCTTCCAGTATCCGATGGAGATACCCGGCGTGGCGACCATGGAATTCCTCAAGGTGGCGATGAACGAGCAGCGCAAGGCGCGCGGCGAGGAACCGCTGAAGATCCCGGAATTTTTGAAGCGGGTGAAGGAAGCCGCCGCCTCGCTCAGCATGGACATGGCGATGCTGAAGCGGCCGCTCAATGTCGGCTTCTCCGGCGGCGAGAAGAAGCGTGCCGAGATCCTGCAGATGAAGCTGCTGGAGCCGAGACTGTGCGTGCTCGACGAGACCGATTCCGGCCTCGACATCGATGCGCTGAAGATTGTCTCCGATGGCGTCAACGCACTGCGCTCGCCGGACCGGGCGTTCCTGGTCATCACCCATTACCAGCGCCTGCTCGAACACATCGTGCCTGATAGCGTGCATGTGCTCTACAGGGGCCAGGTCATCAAGTCGGGCGACAAGTCGCTGGCGCTCGACCTCGAGGCCAACGGTTATGCCGGCGTCATCGGGCAAGCCGCGTAACGTGCCAAGTCATTTTGTTCCAAAAGACAGGCGAGACTGATGAATATGCACACACAACCGCAGCGGACACCGGCCGAGACCGCGTTGATCGACGCCTTCGGCGAACGGCTGTCGCTTTTGCCGGGAGACGGCGCGGTGATGCTGAAGCGTGATGACGCCATCGAGGCGGTCAAGCACGGCCTGCCGACGCGGCGCATCGAATCCTGGCACTATACCGACCTGCGCCGGCTGTTGAATGCGGTGCCGGACTTCGATCCGGCCGCCGCCGCGAAAGCCATCGCGCCAATCGTCGAGGGTTCGACGGTCCTCACCCTGTTGAACGGCGTATCAAGCGCCAAGGCGCCGGTCGTCGAGGGCGTCAGCGTCCAGCGTCTGTCCGAAAAGCTGACCGACGGCAGCATCGCGCCGGGGCTCGATCCCTATGGCAGCGACGATGCCATAGGCGCGCTGAATACGGCCTTCGTTGCCGACGGCTATTTTGTCGATATCGCCGACGGTATTGAATTGGAAAAGCCGATCGAGCTGCAGAACCTGCAGGCCGGTGGCCAGACCCATGTGCGCCTGCCGGTGCGGGTTGGCACCGGCGCCAAGGCCGTCATCGTCGAGCGTCAGGCCGGCGACGGCGCGGCGCTGACGAGCTCGGTCAGCCAGCTCGTGCTTGGCGAGGGCACCGAGGTGACTTGGCTGATCGTCCAGGAGCAGCCGGATACGGCGACACATCTGGCGCAGTTCAAGGCCCATATCGGCAAGGATGCCAAACTGACGCTGTTCGTCATGAACGCCGGCGGCAGGCTGGTGCGCCAGGAAATCATGGTCAAGACGACGGGCGAAGGCGCCGACTTCAAGCTGCGCGGCATCAATCTTCTGGCCGGCGACACCCATACCGACGTCACCATGGTGCTCGACCATGCCGTGCCGCACACGGCATCGACCGAAATCATCCGCAATGTGGTGACCGGCAAGGCACGGGGCGTGTTCCAGGGCCGCATCAACGTCCATCAATATGCGCAGAAGACCAACGCCAAGATGGCTTGCAACACGCTGCTTTTGTCGGACGACGGCGAGTTCTCGACCAAGCCGGAGCTCGAGATCTTTGCCGACGACGTGGTCTGCGGCCATGGCGCGACGGTCACCGAGATCGACCACGATCATTTGTTCTACCTGATGGCGCGCGGCGTCGACGAAAAGAGCGCGCGGGGGTTGCTCGTCAAGGCGTTCGTCGCCGAGGTGATCGAGGAACTGGATGACGAAGCGATCGTCGAGGCGCTGGAAGCGCGGCTCGATGAGTGGTTCGTGACGCACGGCTAAATTGGATGGGGCCTGGCTAGGCCACCCCTCATCCGTCTTGGCGCTACGCGCCAATCCACCTTCTCCCACAAGGGGAGAAGGTAAAGCGCTCTTCCTTCTCCCCTTGTGGGGCCTGAAGGGCGGGCGAGGCGAGTGACTCGCCCTGGGCGGTCGCCGCGAAGCGGTCGGATGAGGGTGCGCGGCAGAATGAGGCGATGAAGTTGTGATGGACCAGAAGATCGAAACCACCCCCTACGACGTCGAGGCGATCCGCCGTGACTTTCCGATTCTGTCGCGCGAAGTCTTTGGCAAGCCGCTCGTCTATCTCGACAACGGCGCCTCGGCGCAGAAGCCGCAAGTGGTGTTGGATACCATCGAGCACGCCTACAGCCAAGAATATGCCAACGTCCATCGCGGCCTGCATTTCCTCTCCAATGCCGCCACCGACGCCTATGAGAAGGCGCGAGAAACGGTGCGCCGGTTCCTCAATGCGCCAAGCACCGACAACATCGTCTTCACCTCGAACACGACCTCGGCGATCAACACCGTCGCTTATGGTTATGGCATGCCCAATATCGGCGAGGGCGACGAGATCGTGCTGTCGATCATGGAGCACCATTCCAACATCGTGCCGTGGCATTTCATCCGCGAACGCCAGGGCGCCAAGCTGGTGTGGGTGCCGGTCGACGACCTCGGCGTCTTCCACATCGAGGAATTCGAAAAACGCCTGACCGACCGCACCAAGCTGGTCGCCATCACGCAGATGTCGAATGCGCTGGGTACGGTGACGCCGATCAAGGAGATTGTCCGGATCGCTCACGCCCGCGGCATTCCGGTGCTTGTCGACGGCAGCCAGAGCGCCGTGCACATGCCCATCGACGTGCAGGATCTCGATTGCGATTTCTTCGTCTTTACCGGCCACAAGGTCTACGGCCCTTCGGGCATCGGCGTGCTCTACGGCAAGAAGGATAGTCTCGCCGGCATGCGGCCCTTCATGGGCGGCGGCGAGATGATCGAGGAGGTGACGGAAGATATCGTCACCTACAACGACCCGCCGCATCGCTTCGAGGCCGGCACGCCGCCAATCGTCCAGGCGATCGGACTGGGTGCCGCGCTCGACTACATGGACTCTGTCGGCCGTGATCGCATCGCGGCACACGAGGAAGACCTCAAGAATTATGCCCATGAGCGGCTGCGCGCCATCAATTCGCTGCGCATCTTCGGTGATGCGCCTGGCAAGGGCGCCATCATCTCCTTCGAACTAAGAGGTATTCATGCCCATGACGTCTCGATGGTGATAGACAGGCAAGGCGTGGCTGTCCGCGCGGGCACCCATTGCGCCCAGCCGCTGTTGAAACGCTTTGGCGTAACCTCCACATGCAGGGCATCGTTCGGCATGTATAATACCAGGGCCGAAGTCGACGCTTTGGCCGAGGCGCTTGAAAAAGCGCGCAAGTTTTTCGGGTGACGACCATGGATGATGTGAGCACCACCACCGAAGCTACGCCGGAAACCGCCGGCAATAGCGTCATTTCCGCCTCGGCCATCCCGGCCGATGAACTGGCGCGGCTGACCGATGACATCGTCTCGGCGCTGAAGACGGTCTACGACCCGGAAATCCCGGCCGACATTTACGAGCTCGGCCTCGTCTACAAGATCGACGTCGAGGACGACCGCTCGGTCAAGATCGACATGACGCTGACCGCGCCCGGCTGCCCGGTGGCCGGCGAAATGCCTGGCTGGGTCGAGAATGCCGTCGGCGCCGTCGAAGGCGTGTCTGGCGTCGAGGTCAACATGACTTTCGATCCGCCCTGGACGCCCGACCGCATGTCGGAAGAGGCGCAGGTCGCGGTGGGCTGGTATTGAGCTTAGTAGACTTTGACGCCGTGTGCTTTGGCGTAAGCTGTGATCATTGAGGACAGCTCGTCATATTTGACCTCGAGATCACCCGTGCCAATACACATTGCATCGAGACCCATCATCCTATTTGGTCCCCGACTCCAGCGCGCCATTTTGGTCAAAGACGAATTCTGCCAGACGCTCTCCAGGACTTCTACCAAAAGGAACTTTTGTCGCCGATGGCTCCGCTCCGAAATGCGCTTCACGGCGCTCCATGGAATGAATTCGGCCGACAAGCGGACGTCCCAAAAGCCCTTTGGCGATAAAATTAGCGTTGGCCGGTTCAAGTCGAAAAGACGCACTACGACAATCACAAAAGTGGCGGCGGACAAAATTGCACCTGTCCAACCGAGAATTTGTTCGAAACCAGTGGGAGCGATGCCCGGCAGTAGCGGCCAGCCTAATGCAAGGCACAGGGTTCCTACCATCACCAATAAGATAGCACCCAAGCCGAGCCGAGCAGGAGATGAGCGAAACTCAACCGTTCGATTGGTGTCAAATGGCATTCGGCTTTCCCGCCATGTCATCGTCGGCGTTGCGTTGAACATACCTAGTGGACATTTAATTTCGATTGCCGTCTTTTGAAATAGAGCCTCGATCGGGTTGCACTGGGCAGAAAACTTCACCATTTTAGGTGAGGAATCATTCGGCAGGCCTTGAACCTGCATGGAATGGAGAAGGAAAGACATGGGACGCTTTGCCGTCATCACGATGACCGAAAAGGCCGCCGACCGGGTGCGCGAGATCGTCGCCACGCGCGACAACGCGCATGGCATTCGCCTCGGCATCAAGAAGGGCGGCTGCGCCGGCATGGAATATACGGTCGACCTAGTGACCGAGCCGAACGCCAAGGACGACCACATCGAGCGCGACGGCGCCCATGTCTATGTCGCGCCGGAAGCAGCACTTTTCCTGTTCGGCACCGAGATGGATTTCGAGCAGACGACGCTGCGCACTGGCTTCACCTTCCGCAACCCGAACCAGAGTTCGGCCTGCGGCTGCGGCGAATCGGTCGAATTGAAGCCCGCCGATCTGAAAGCCTTGGCCGAGGCGCGCGCTTCGGCCTGAGCATTTCCTTGGCCCCGTAAACGGGGAGAAGAAAGCTAATCCACCCACATGCCTGTCCGCTTGTGCCAGTCGGCGATCGATTCCTTGGGATAGACGTCGAACACCTTGTCCTTCGGCCCGACATCGGGCTCGACCCAGTTCGCCTTGTATTTCAGCATCAGATGCACTTTTTCGGGCGGCTTCGGCAGGTCGCTGTCGATCGCCGAGGCGAAGGGATGCACCAGTTCCGGCCAGGTCGGGTCGTAGAGCCAGAGCGCCGACCCGCATTTGCGGCAAAAATTGCGCTCGCCGGTCGAGACCTCGCAGTTGGGATGCTCGTCGTCCTCGATCTCGGCGCGATAGACGCCAAGGTTTCTCTTGCCCCTGATGTTCAGCGTTTCGTAGTCGGCGCCGAGATTGATGGCGAAACCGCCGCCGCCCTGCTGCTTGCGGCAGATCGAGCAGTAGCACAGCATGAACGGCACGGGCGTGTGGCTTTCCACTTCGAAACGCACGGCGTTGCAGCGACAGGACCCCTTGAGCAGCACAGGCATGGCAAAAATCTCCGACAGGATAGCCTCAACCTGTCAGCATGATTTTGGTTGCGGCGATGACAAGGCCAAATGCCGGTGACATGATCGCGGCATGGACAATGAACGCATCGCCGAACTGTTCGAGGGCCTCGGTCCGGTCAGCATCCGAAAACTGTTCGGCGGCAAGGGCATCTATTTCGACGGCGTCATCGTCGCCATTGTCCTGCGTGGCGAATTGCTGCTGAAAGCCGACGAACAAAGCGCGCCGGATTTCGAATCCGCGGGCTGCCGGCAGTGGACCTATACCGGCACGCGCCACGGCAAGCTGGTGGCGATGCCCTACTGGAGCATTCCCGACAGCGCTTTTGACGATCCGGATGAAATGACGGTCTGGGCACGCCGCGCCTATGAGGCGGGGCGGCGCGCCGGCAAGTGACCTACAAAGCCTTGGCGATCTCAGCCGCCAGCCTTGCATTGTTCTCGACCAGCGCGATGTTCGTCTTCAGGCTGCGGCCGCCGGTGAGTTCGAGGATTTTTCCCAGCAGGAACGGCGTCACCGCCTTGCCGGTGACGTTGAGGGCTTCGGCCGCCTTCTGCGCGGCTTCGATGTAGCCCGCCATTTCTTCAGCGGGGATTTCGTGGTTTTCCGGCACCGGATTGGCAATCAGCAAGCCGCCGCCCAAACCCAGAGCCAGGCGCGTCTGATAGAAATGCGCGATGTCTTCCGGCTTGTGCAGCGTCAATGGCGCCCGGAACGGCGACTGCCGCGACCAGAAGGCCGGCATCGTCTCGCAGCCATGGCCGATGACGGGCACGCCGCGCGTCTCCAGCACTTCCAGCGTCTTTTCGATGTCGAGGATCGCCTTGGCGCCGGCCGAGACGACGATGACCGGCGTGCGCGCCAGTTCATCGAGGTCGGCCGAGATGTCGAAACTCTTTTCCGCGCCCTTGTGCACGCCGCCGATGCCGCCGGTGGCGAATACTTTTATCCCGACCATGTCAGCCGCGATCATGGTCGCCGCGACCGTGGTGCCCCCGGTGCGGCCTTGCGCGACGGCGAAGCCGAGATCGGCGCGCGACAGCTTCATGGCGTCACCCGTCATCGCCAGCGATTCGCGCTCGCCGTCGGAGAGGCCGATCTTGATGCGGCCGCCAATTACGGCGATCGTCGCCGGCACCGCGCCGCCGTCAGCGATGATCTTTTCGACATTGGCCGCCATGGCGCCATTGTCGGGATAGGGCATGCCATGGGTGATGATGGTGCTTTCGAGCGCCACCACCGGACGCCCGGCGGCCAGGGCTTGCGCCACCGGTGCGTGGATATCGATGAAAGGGCGGGCGGTTTCTGGCGTCATCTCTGATCTCCAATCCGGAGTGCGGCGCATCCACTGCGCTCTATGAATTTGCCGGTCTCATGCCACTTCCCTGGCATCGGGCACAAGGGCCAGCGCCTCCGCGAAGCTCGACGCGGTGAATTCGGGCACCGCGTTGGCGCTTTCGATGGCCAGGATTGCCGCCGCGACGCCTTCGCGCAGGGCCTGGCGCAATGGCAGGCCGCGCAGCAGCGCCGCGACCGTCGCGCCCGCCAGCGCGTCGCCGGCGCCGGTGACATCGGCGACTTTTCTGGGGGCAGGCGGCACGATCGAGAAGGCGCCCGTACCGTCGAAACCCAGCACAGGGCCACTGCCTGCCGTGACCACGCCGCTGGCAAGGCCGCTGCTCCGCAACCCGTCGATCATTTCCTGCTCGCCGGCACTTGCATTGACGCCGGCCAGCACAGCGGCCTCCCGTCGGTTCATGAAGAGTTGGGCCAGCCCGCCGAGCACCGGTATCAGCCGCGTCACCTTGGCCGGCGAAATCGCGATGGCGAAAACCGGTTTATCGGCGGCGAGCGACAGCAACCCCTCCAGTGCGGCCGACGGCAGGTTGGCGTCGCACAGGATGGCATCCGCGGCGGCCACTTCCTGGCGTATCTTGGAACGCCTGATCTGCTTGGGAAAAGCCAGGTCGTACAGCGCCATGTCGGCAAAGCCGACGATCAGTTCGCCCTCGCGGTCGATCAGCGCCGTGTAGCTCGGCGTGGTACGGTCGAGGAACACCGCCGAAAGATCGGCGATGCCAGCCTCGGCGATGGCCCGTGAAACCGTATCGGCTGACGCATCGCCACCGCGCACCGAAAGCAGCGATGCGCAGAGGCCGCGCCGCACCATGCTGCGCAACGCATTGAAGACGCCACCGCCGACATCCTCGCGCATCGTGCCGGGATTGGAGGCGGCCGGCACATAGAGGCCGGACACCTGGCCACGCCGGTCGATATGGGCACCGCCCACGGCCAGTATCTTCGCGGATTCCACCATGGCGGCGATATGACCTTTGTTGTTGGGGCCGCACAAGCGCTACAATGCGCGACAGAGCTTCGCATGCAGGACGGCGATTCGGCCGGACTATAGGATCGAGCTGTTTGGCCCAATGCGGAGCCTGTTCCTGCCCGGGCGGAGCCTGTTCCTGCCCGGGTTTGCGAGACAAAAAAAGAACAAATCAGGATATCGCTTGTTTTTCAATTGGTTGTCACCCCTTGCCAAATGAGAACAAAAAAGGTACAAAATGACAAGGATTACGGATTGTCCGGCCTTCATTGACGACCAAGGGGTGATGTATCATGGCTCAGAATTCTTTGCGGCTGGTAGAGGATAAGGCAGTGGACAAATCAAAGGCTCTGGATGCGGCGCTGTCGCAAATCGAGCGGGCTTTCGGCAAGGGCTCGATCATGCGGCTCGGCGCCAACGAGCAGGTCGTCGAGATCGAAACGGTGCCGACAGGCTCGCTCGGCCTCGACATCGCGCTCGGCGTCGGCGGCCTGCCGCGCGGCCGTATCATCGAAATCTATGGCCCGGAAAGCTCGGGCAAGACGACGCTGGCCCTGCACACCGTGGCCGAGGCCCAGAAGAAGGGCGGCATCTGCGCCTTCGTCGATGCCGAACATGCGCTCGATCCGGTCTACGCCCGCAAGCTCGGCGTCGATCTTGAAAACCTGCTGATCTCGCAGCCCGACACCGGCGAGCAGGCGCTGGAGATTTGCGACACGCTGGTGCGTTCCGGCGCCATCGACGTGCTGGTGGTCGATTCGGTGGCGGCGCTGACGCCGCGCGCCGAAATCGAGGGCGAGATGGGCGATTCCTTGCCCGGCCTGCAGGCCCGCCTGATGAGCCAGGCGCTGCGCAAGCTGACCGCCTCGATCTCTCGCTCCAACACCATGGTCATCTTCATCAACCAGATCCGCATGAAGATCGGCGTCATGTTCGGTTCGCCCGAGACGACGACCGGCGGCAACGCGCTGAAATTCTACGCCTCGGTGCGTCTCGACATCCGCCGTATCGGCTCGGTCAAGGATCGCGACGAGGTGGTCGGCAACCAGACCCGCGTCAAGGTGGTCAAGAACAAGCTGGCGCCGCCCTTCAAGGTGGTCGAGTTCGACATCATGTATGGCGAGGGCGTCTCCAAGACTGGCGAGCTGGTCGATCTCGGCGTCAAGGCCGGTGTGGTCGAGAAGTCGGGCGCCTGGTTCTCCTATAATTCGCAGCGTCTCGGCCAGGGCCGCGAGAACGCCAAACTGTTCCTGCGCGACAATCCCGACACCGCGCGCGAGATCGAGCTGGCGCTCAGGCAGAATGCCGGGTTGATCGCCGAAAAGTTCCTCGAAAACGGTGGCTCAGAGGGCAATGGCGACGACGGTTTTGAGGACGAAGCCGGCGCGATGTAGGGCAGCGCCAGAGTTTGGCCATAAATCCAGCCTATTATCTGATGCTTAAGTAACAGAGTTCTGTAGTACCGCGTTCCAAACCGCCGGCCTTCGCGCCGGCGGTTTTCGTTTGCGTGCCTGCGTAAGTGCCGGTGCAAAGCGCGAATTGGCCCAATTCCGTGTTTCTGGACAGGGTCAAGAGCTACGGCTAAAAGGCCAACTCCATCTTCTAGAAAACACAGAGCCATCTCCCGCCGGTCCGGCCGGCGGCTCTCTTGAAAAGGCAGTATCCATGAGTGGCGTGAACGAGATCCGGTCGACATTTCTCGACTATTTCCGCAAGGAGGGCCACGAGGTCGTGGCCTCGAGCCCGCTCGTGCCGCGCAACGATCCGACATTGATGTTCACCAATGCCGGCATGGTGCAGTTCAAGAACGTCTTCACCGGTTTGGAGAAGCGGCCCTATTCGCGTGCCACCACGGCCCAGAAAAGCGTTCGCGCCGGCGGCAAGCACAACGATCTCGACAATGTCGGCTATACCGCGCGCCACCTGACCTTCTTCGAGATGCTCGGCAATTTCTCCTTCGGCGATTATTTCAAGGAGCGGGCCATCGAGCTTGCCTGGAACCTCATCACCAAGGAATTCGGGCTGAACAAGGACAAGCTGCTGGTCACCGTCTACCACACCGACGATGAAGCGGCCGGTTTCTGGAAGAAGATCGCCGGCTTCTCCGACGATCGCATCATCCGCATCCCGACCTCGGACAATTTCTGGGCGATGGGCGATACCGGACCCTGCGGCCCGTGCTCGGAAATCTTCATCGACCGTGGCGAGCACATCTGGGGCGGCCCTCCCGGCAGTCCGGAGGAGGACGGCGACCGGTTCCTCGAATTCTGGAACCTGGTGTTCATGCAGTATGAGCAGGTGACGAAGGAGGAGCGCGTCGACCTGCCGCGCCCGTCGATCGACACCGGCATGGGTCTGGAGCGCATGGCATCCATCCTGCAGGGGGTGGAGAGCATCTTCGAGACCGACCTGTTCCGTCATTTGATCGATGCGGCGTCCTCCGCGCTTGGGCGCGCGCCCGATGCGGAAACGGTTGCCTCCTACCGCGTCATTGCCGATCACCTGCGCTCGTCCTCCTTCCTGGTCGCCGACGGCGTGCTGCCGTCGAATGAAGGCCGCGGCTATGTACTGCGCCGTATCATGCGCCGCGCAATGCGCCATGCGCAGTTGCTCGGCGCCCGCGATCCGTTGATGTGGAAGCTGGTGCCGGCGCTGGTGCGCGAGATGGGCCAGGCCTATCCGGAACTGGTGCGCGGCGAAACGATGATTACCGAGACCTTGAAACTCGAGGAGACACGGTTCCGCAAGACGCTGGTGCGCGGCCTCGGGCTGCTCTCCGAGGCGACGGAGAAGCTCGGCGCGGGCGACATGCTGGATGGCGAGACGGCATTCAAGCTCTACGACACCTATGGCTTCCCGCTCGACCTGACGCAGGACGCGCTGCGCCAGCGCAGCATTTCGGTCGATCTTGCCGGCTTCACCAATGCGATGGAGCAGCAGAAGGCGGAGGCGCGCAAGCACTGGGCCGGGTCCGGCGAGGCCGCCACCGAAACGGTTTGGTTCTCCGTGCGTGAAAAAACCGGCGCCACCGAATTCCTCGGCTACGAAACCGAGCAGGCTGAGGGTCTCATCCAGGCGCTGGTCAAGGACGGCAAGACCGTTGACAGCGCCGCCAAGGGCGATGCGGTCTCCGTGGTCGTCAACCAGACGCCGTTCTATGGCGAATCCGGGGGCCAGATGGGCGACACCGGCGTAATCTCGGGTGAGGGGTTCTCGATCGAGATTTCCGATACGCAGAAGAAGGCCGATGGTCTGTTTGTGCATCTAGGCAAGGTGGTCGCAGGCACGGTCAAGACGGGTGCCGCGGTCGAACTGAAGGTTGATCATGCCAGGCGTTCCAGGCTACGCGCCAACCATTCCGCGACGCATCTGATCCATGAGGCGCTGCGCGAGGTGCTGGGCACCCATGTCGCTCAAAAAGGCTCGCTGGTCGCGCCCGAGCGCCTGCGTTTCGACATCTCGCACAACAAGCCGATCTCTCCGCAGGAGCTCGAAGAGGTCGAGCGCATGGCCAACGAGATCGTCGTCCAAAACAGCCCGGTGACCACGCGCCTGATGTCGGTCGACGACGCCATTGCTGAGGGCGCGATGGCGCTGTTCGGCGAGAAGTATGGTGACGAGGTGCGCGTCGTATCGATGGGCACGGGCGTTCATGGCGCCAAGGCCAACCGGCCTTATTCGGTCGAGCTTTGTGGCGGCACGCATGTCAGGGCGACCGGCGATATCGGCTTGGTACGCATCGTTTCGGACGGCGCGGTCGCCGCAGGCGTGCGCCGCATCGAGGCGCTGACAGGCGAAGCCGCGCGAAAACATCTCGACGAGCAGGACAGGCGGCTGAAGGCGGCCGCCGCCACGCTGAAGATCTCGCCGGCGGATGTGCCAGCGCGCGTCGAAGCACTGCTCGAAGAGCGCAAGAAGCTCGAGAAGGAGCTGGCCGAAGCGCGCAAGAAGCTGGCGCTGGGCGGCGGGTCGCCTGCCGATGCCCCGGCCGCCAGCGAGATCGTCGCTGGCGTCGGCTTCCTCGGCAAGGCGGTTTCCGGCGTCTCGCCGAAGGATTTGAAGCCGCTGGCCGACGCCGGCAAGACTTCGTTGGGGTCTGGCGTCGTCGTGTTCGTTGGCGCTGGCGAGGACAACAAGGCGAGCGTCGTGGTCGCCGTCACCGATGATCTCGTCAACCGCTTCAGCGCCGTCGACTTGGTGCGCGTCGCCTCCGCCGCATTAGGCGGGCAGGGCGGCGGCGGCCGTCCCGACATGGCCCAGGCCGGCGGACCGGACGCGTCGAAAGCCAACGATGCGATCGCGGCGGTGAGGGCGGCGCTGGAAGCGGCGTAAGCGTCGGATTGGACTTATTACGACGGGTGGAGGGGCGCTGCCCCCGCAGCCATCTCAATCCTTGTCAACTAACCTTCTCGGTGCGCGCAAAGCTTGCACGCACCGAGACACGCGCATACCAGTCCCGGATATTCGCGAACCTCGCCAGCAAGTCGCGTCCTTCGGCAACCTTGACGAAATAGCCGATCATCGGCGCCGCGTGCAGGTCGGCCAACGTCAGCTGGTCGCCAAGCAGCCATGGCCCTTGTGCCTTCAGCGACGTCAGCACCCCGAGCACTGTTTCGGCTTGCCGCAGCCCGTCGGCGATCATTGCCTCGTCGGGCGCTTCTTTTTCCAGCCGCTCGACAGCGACGTCCCAGACCATCGGCCGATAGGCATAGGCATCGAGCATGCCGATGATCTGGCCCATCCTGGCGCGGCCGCGCGCATCGGCAGGCTGCAGCGCCGGCCCATCGAAGGCCTCGTCGACATAGCGAGCGATCGCGCTGGTCTCGAAGAGGCGGAACCCGTCGTGCTCGAAGGCCGGAATGCGGCCGAACGGATGGTATTCGCCGTACCATGCCGGCGCGCCACCATCCGCGAAGATGTCGACCGGCACCAGCTCGCAGTCGATGCCTTTCTCCGCCAGCGCCATCCGCGTGATGCGAACATACACACTGTAGTCCGCGCCGTAGAGGATTGGCTTGGTCACGCTGTCAGCCCTTTGCTTTCGCCGGCCTTAAAAACCGAAGGCTCCTTTCGGACCCTTCGGCATTTGGAACTGCGGGTACCTACGCCATTGCCTTCTGCAAATTCTCGTCGATCTTGTCGAGGAAGCCGGTGGTAGACAACCAAGGCTGGTCGGGGCCAATCAAAAGCGACAGGTCCTTGGTCATAAAACCGCTCTCGACGGTCTGGATGCAGACCTTTTCCAGGGTCTCGGAAAAACGCCTCAGTTCGGCGTTGTCGTCGAGCTTGGCGCGGTGCGCCAGGCCCCGCGTCCAGGCGAAGATCGAGGCGATCGAATTGGTCGAGGTTTCCTCGCCCTTCTGATGCTGGCGATAGTGGCGGGTGACAGTGCCGTGCGCGGCTTCGGCTTCGACGGTCTTGCCATCCGGCGTCATCAGCACCGAGGTCATCAGGCCGAGCGACCCAAAACCCTGCGCAACCGTGTCGGACTGGACGTCGCCGTCATAGTTCTTGCAGGCCCAGACATAGCCGCCCGACCATTTCAGGCTCGACGCCACCATGTCGTCGATCAGGCGGTGCTCGTACCAAAGTTTCTTTGACTTGAACTCGGCCTCGAATTCAGCCTCGTAGACCTCCTGGAATATGTCCTTGAAGCGGCCGTCATAGGCCTTGAGGATGGTGTTCTTGGTCGACAGGTAGACCGGATAATTGCGCAGCAGGCCGTAGTTCAGCGACGCCCGGGCAAATTCGCGGATCGACTCGTCTAGATTGTACATGGCCATGGCGACACCGGCGCCGGGCGCATCGTACACGTCATGCTCGATCACCTGGCCATCCTCGCCGACGAATTTGATCGTCAGCTTGCCCTTGCCGGGGAAGCGGAAATCGGTGGCGCGATACTGGTCGCCGAAGGCGTGACGGCCGACGATGATCGGCTTGGTCCAGCCGGGCACCAGGCGCGGCACGTTCTTCATGATGATCGGCTCGCGGAAGATGGTGCCGCCCAAAATGTTGCGGATGGTGCCGTTGGGCGATTTCCACATCTTCTTCAGCTTGAATTCCTCGACGCGCTGCTCGTCGGGGGTGATGGTCGCGCATTTCACGCCGACGCCGTATTTCTTGATGGCGTTGGCCGAATCGATCGTCACCTGGTCGTTGGTGGCGTCGCGGTGCTCGATGCCGAGGTCGTAATATTCGAGCTTGAGGTCGAGATAAGGGTGGATCAGCTTGTCCTTGATGAACTGCCAGATGATGCGGGTCATCTCGTCGCCGTCGAGTTCGACGACCGGGTTCGCCACCTTGATCTTCGCCATGGAAAGAATGCCTCGTTGCTGGGAATGGGACGGCCTTGCCCGCGTGGCGTTGGCCGGGGATGCCGCCCGTATATCAAAGCGCTTTTGGCCACGCAAACGGCGATCGGTCACGAATGTGAGGCCATGACCGCAGCCATTTGCGAATGCTTCATTTTCCCGGTCGAATATGGCAGGGGACGCTGAAATGCCGCAAACAGCAGTTCATTGACAATCATGCCCATCACCAAAGACCCCGCTAACCCCGCAGCCGCCGGCCCGGCGATCATTCTGGTCGAGCCGCAGCTCGGCGAGAACATCGGCATGGTCGCCCGCGCCATGGCCAATTTCGGACTTTCGGAGCTGCGCCTGGTCAACCCGCGCGACGGCTGGCCGAGCGAGAAGGCACGCGCCGCCGCCAGCCGTGCCGACCATGTCATCGACGCCGTCAAGGTTTTTGACGACCTGGCCACGGCGCTCGCCGACCTGAACTTCGTCTTCGCCACCACCGCCAGGCAGCGCGACGGCTTTAAATCCGTGCGCGGCCCGGTGGAAGCAGGCAGGATGCTGCGTGCCCGATCCGAAATGGGACAACGCACCGGCATCCTGTTCGGACGCGAACGCTTCGGTCTCTACAATGACGAGGTTGGCCTCGCCGACGAGATCGTCACTTTCCCGGTCGATCCCGACTTCTCCTCGCTCAACATCGCCCAGGCGGCCTTGCTGATGTCCTATGAGTGGATGAAGTCGGGCCTGGAGGACGAGACCATGACAAACTTTACGGGGCCGGAGATGAAGCCTGCAAGCAAGGAAGAATTGCACGGCCTGTTCGCCTATCTGGAAGGCGCGTTGGAAGCGCGCGGCTATTTCCGGCCGGCGCCGAAGAAGCCGAAAATGGTCGACAATCTGCGCGCCGTGCTGACGCGCGCTGGCTTCGCCGAACCGGAGCTCAAGGTGTTGCGCGGCATCATCTCGTCACTAGACCGGTTCTCACCGGCGATGCCGCGCGGCGATGGCTCGCCGGGCGATGATCCGAGGCGTTTGCCCGCGGCCGCCGCGCGCGCCCGCAAGGCGGAGGCCGCTGGCCGGGTGCCGGACGCTAACGGCGACGACGCGGACACGCCGCCGCTCGGCGGCAAGGGAACCGACAATGACTGACCAGCCGATCCTGATGTTCGATTCCGGCGTCGGCGGGCTCACCGTGTTGCGCGAGGCGCGCGTGCTGATGCCCGACCGTCGCTTCATCTATGTCGCCGACGATGCCGCCTTTCCCTTTGGCGCCTGGGAAGAGCCGGCGCTGCGGGCCCATATACTGCAGCTGTTCGCCAGACTGCTCGACCGCTTTGCGCCGGCCCTTTCGGTCATCGCCTGCAACACCGCCTCGACGCTGGTGATCGATGCGCTGCGCGATACCTTTCCCGGCCATCCCTTCGTCGGCACGGTGCCGGCGGTCAAGCCGGCGGCCGAGCGCACGCGCTCGGGCCTGGTCTCGGTGTTGGCGACCCCGGGCACGGTAAAGCGCCAGTACACGCGCGACCTGATCAGCAAATGGGCGCAGAAATGCCATGTCCGCCTGGTCGGCAGCGACAGGCTGGCTGGCCTGTCCGAAGCCTATATGCGCGAGGGCTTCGTCGACGAGGAGGCCGTGCGCGCCGAGATCGCGCCATGCTTCATCGAGCGTGACGGCATGCGCACCGATATCGTTGTGCTGGCCTGCACGCACTATCCCTTTCTGGTCAATCGCATGCGCAAGACCGCGCCCTGGCCGGTCGACTGGATCGATCCGGCCGAGGCGATCGCACGGCGCGCCCTTTCGCTGCTGCCGCCCATCGATGGGGCGCTGCCGCAAGGCGAGCCCGATATCGCGGTCTTCACCTCGGGCAAGGCGGATTTCGCCGTCAGCCGCCTTATGCAGGGCTTTGGACTGACCGTGCACTTAGAAGGTGGCGGAGGTGCCCGCCATTCAAACAGGTTCGAAGACGATGCTGCGTTGATCCGGATCGGCCAGGACCAGCTTTAGCGTCAGACCGTCGCCCTGTCTGAGGCCGGAGGCCTTTACGGTGGCGACGACAGGCATGTCGGCAAGCTGAACGCGCACGCCATGGTCGACGAAGTCGGTGACGACGGCTTTGAAAATCTCCCCCTCGCGTCCCCTGAGCATTATGGCCTCGGCAAGGTCGATAGCCGCATGGTTGATCTGCGAAGCGCGGCTATCCGCACGTCCCATAGTCTTCGGCAATCTGGCGAACGCGTCGGTGACAGCCTGGGGCACGGGCTGGCCGTTAGCGATAGCCAGCGCGCAGCGCACGACATAGCGATCGGCAAGTCGCCTGAGTGGTGCCGTTGCATGGGCATAGGTCGCAGCCATGGCCTCATGCCATGGGACAACGCCGTCGTGATAGGGTTGATAAGACGCGCCGGGGCTTGCATGGCGGATTTCCAGCATCAGTGCTGCTTGTCGCGGATCGGTCGGATCGAGGGTTCGCTGATAGTCTCGCAAGCCGGTGGAGGCCGGCCAGGACAGTCCGAGAGCCTGTGCCGCGTTGCGCAATCTTTGAACCTTGAGAGCATCCGGCCCCGACATCACCCGGAACAGGCCGGTGTGGTGCGCAAGCATGGCATCGGCAATCGCCATGTTGGCGGCCAGCGAAAGTGCTGCGTTGTCCTGCTCGGATTGCAGCAGCGGTCTGAATGAAAGCCGGTATGAACCATCGGCAAGCCTTTCCACCTCCTGCTCGGGTGGGTCGACGCGGGAAGCCCCGCGACGCTGTTCGTTGATTGCCATGCGCAGCGCCATTTCGGCAAAGCCGGCCGGAACGTCGGAAGCCTTCACGCTGTCGTAGGCGAGCTTGGCGCGGCTTTGAATGATTGCCCGCTCCGCGCCGTCCAACTTCGTTGCACCGTCCTGCGCAATCCGGACCGTGAAGATAACAGCTGGACGGGGTCCATCCGGCAACAGGCTTGCCGCACCCTCGGCAATCACCGGCGGGTAGAGCCCGGCCTTGCCGTCCGGCAAGTAAAGTGTCTCGCCCCGCGTCCAGGCTTCGAGATCCACCGCGTCGCCGTCCTCGACGAACCAGGCCACGTCGGCAATGGCATAATGCAGCAGAAGATCACCGCCGCTCGCCTCGATCGAGAACGCCTGATCGAGATCGGTGGAGGCAGCCGGATCGAGCGTGACGAAGGGCATCGCCCTTCGATCGGCATGCTGGTCGGGGACGCGTTTGGCCGCCGCCCCCGCCGCGGCAACTACTTCAGCCGGAAATCCATCCGGCACGTGTAATTCGGTGCGGATTTTCGCCAGGCCGGTGGAGAGAGCCTGTGGGGGATCGGTCAGGGATTTCATTCAGCCGTCCTACACTGGGGTTCCGGACACGGGAAGGTACCAACGAAAATCGCCAAGGCCGGCCACCGGCTGGCACCGAGCGGACCGGAATGGGCCACTGGCGCTGGAACCGCCGCCGAAGCGCGGCGTTTCTCCTGACAGCAAAGGAGAACCGCCATGCCAGCCACCTCGAAAGCCCAGCAGAAGGCCGCCGGCGCCGCACTCTCCGCCAAACGTGGCGAGACCAAGAAGAGCGAGCTCAAAGGCGCTTCCAAGGGCATGTATGAATCGATGAATGAAAAGCAGCTCGAGGAATTCGCCGAGACCAAGCGCAAGGGACTACCGGAGAAAAAATCCCAGGATTGAGCGCTTCGAGCCAGACTATCTTGGAAATGAAAAAGGGCCAGCGACGTTGGCTGGCCCTTTGGGATTGTTGCTTGAACAGCCTACCAGCGGTGGCAGCGCCGTATTCTCTCGACGATCACCCTGCGATGACCATGCCGCCACACCACTCTCTTTTTGACGATGATCCGGCAGACCTGTTTGTGGCCATGCCAATGACGCGCCATGGCCGGCTCCGGCGCCACCGCCATCGATCCTGCAAGCACTGCGGCGCCTGCCAGGGTAAGGAAGAACTTCTTCATGCAATTGGGCTCCTCTAGCTCCAGTCCCTTCCTGCTGCCGCTGGCGCAAAACCTCCCGCCACATCCGGCATCGCATCAACGTCGCAAACGCTACATGGTTGTGGTTGGCCACGCTACTCACAAGCTTGACATCGGTTAAATCTCGGTTTAACCAGCCGCCAACGCCGGGCAGCGATGTCCGGTGTTTCTTTTATATGCGCAAAGTCAGTCACCCTATCTGTTTCTGGCCTTGTTTGAACTGACGTGTCCCGTGGGTTTTCCGCCGCGTTGCGTGGGAAAACCCTGTCAGGTCTCGAAAATGGAGGCCAGAGGAGGGCGCGTTTCCTTCACCCGGACCATGAGGTGCCGGGTGTACTGTTTTGAAAAGGGAATGCGATGAGCAAGCGCGAATCCGCGAAATACAAGATCGACCGCCGTCTCGGCGAAAATATCTGGGGCCGCCCGAAGTCCCCGGTCAACAAGCGTGAATACGGCCCCGGCCAGCATGGCCAGCGCCGCAAGGGCAAGCTTTCCGACTTCGGCCTACAGCTGCGCGCCAAGCAGAAGCTGAAGGGTCACTATGGCGACGTTTCGGAAAAACAGTTCCGCAAGGTCTATGAAGAGGCCGATCGCCGCAAGGGCGACACCTCGGAGAACCTGATCGGCCTGCTCGAATCGCGTCTCGACGCGGTCGTCTATCGCTCCAAGTTCGTACCGACCATCTTCGCCGCCCGTCAGTTCGTCAACCACGGCCACGTCAACGTCAACGGCAAGCGCGTCAACATTGGCTCGTACCGCTGCAAGCCGGGCGATGTCATCGAAGTGCGCGAAAAGTCGAAGCAGTTGGTCATCGTCCTGGAGTCGGTCGGCCTCGCCGAGCGCGACGTGCCGGACTACATCGAAGCCGATCACAACAAGATGGTCGCGACCTTCTCGCGCATCCCGGGCCTCGCCGACGTTCCGTTCGCCGTGCAGATGGAACCGAACCTGGTCGTCGAATTCTACTCGCGCTAAGCGAACGCTTTTCTGCGATATCGGAAAAGGCCGCCTTCGAGGCGGCCTTTTTGTTTTCGGGCATCCGCTTTGCCGTTTCGATTTTCCGGCCGATGCGTTAATCCGGGCGGAAGTCACATTTCCGGGGCCGTCGCGCCATGAACATGCTGCCAGACATCGAAACGCTTGAACCGGTCGCCGACGGTGGTTTCCATCCGCTGTTCGCTGATGTGCCGTCCTCGGTCGAGTTCAACAAGCTGCGCAAGCGGCTGCTGCGGCTGACCCGCCAGGCGATCGAGGATTTTTCGATGGTGAAGCCCGGTGAGCGCTGGCTGGTCGCGCTATCTGGCGGCAAGGATTCCTACGGTCTGCTTGCCATGCTGCTTGATCTCAAATGGCGCGGGATGCTGCCGGTCGAGTTGCTGGCCTGCAACCTCGACCAGGGTCAGCCGAATTTCCCCAAGCACATCCTGCCCGACTATCTCGACGCCAACGGCATAGCCCACCGTATCGAATACCGGGACACCTACTCGGTCGTCACCGACAAGCTCCCGGAGGGCAGCACCTATTGCTCGCTCTGCTCGCGGCTGCGGCGCGGCCATCTCTACAGGATCGCCCGCGAGGAGGGCTGCTCGGCCCTGGTCCTCGGCCATCATCGCGAGGATATTCTCGAAACCTTCTTCATGAACCTGTTCCATGGCGGCCGGCTTGCCGCCATGCCGCCAAAACTGCTCAACGACGACGGCGACGTCATGGTGTTGCGGCCGCTGAGCTACTGCGCGGAAGTCGACCTGGAGAAATTCGCTGCCGCGATGCGGTTCCCGATCATCCCTTGCGATCTCTGCGGCAGCCAGGAAGGGCTGCAGCGCAACGCCATGAAGGCGATGCTCGACGACATCGAAAAGCGCATGCCTGGCCGCAAGGACACGATGATCCGCGCTCTGTCCAACACCAGGCCGTCGCATTTGCTCGACCGAAAGCTGTTCGATTTCGCCGCCCTCAATGTAACCCTCGCGACCAGGCAAGACATTTCCGATGACATTTGACGACACCGCGATCGACTGGCTGGCCGGTATTCTGGCCGAGGCAGCCCAGGCCGAAATCATGCCGCGCTTTCGCCGATTGGGCGATGGCGATATCCGCCAGAAGACTTCCGCGGCCGACCTGGTGACGGAGGCGGATGTCAACGCCGAGCGGCTGATCACCGCCAGGCTGCGCGAGCGCTATCCCTCGGCCATGATGGTGGGCGAGGAGGCCTGTTCCGAGAATCCGGCGCTGCTCGATGGCTTGGGTGATGCCGAACTGGCATTCACCATCGATCCGGTGGACGGCACCTTCAATTTCGCATCCGGCGTACCGCTGTTCGGCGTCATGCTGGCGGTCGTGCTCAGGGGCGAGACGGTCGCGGGCATCATCCATGATCCGGTGGGCAAGGACTGGCTCATCGCCGCCAGGGGCGCCGGCAGCCATATCAGGCATGCCCATGGCAGCCTGGAGAAAGTGCATGTGGCAGCACCCGTGCCGATCTCGCAAATGACCGGCGCGGTCTCCTGGCAATATCTCGACGAACCGGAGCGCTCACGCCTTGCGCGCAACCAGACCAAGGCGCTGTCGCAGTTCGCCTATCGCTGCGCCGCGCACGAATATCGCCTGCTGGCGAGCGGGCATGCCCATTTTGTCGTCTACAACAAGCTGATGCCCTGGGATCACCTGCCGGGCGTGCTGATCCATCAGGAAGCCGGCGGCCATGCCGCGCGCATTGACGGCAGCGCCTATCTGCCCTCGCATGTCGACGGCGGCCTGCTTGTCGCGCCGGACCAGGACAGCTGGCAGGAGCTGCGCCGCGAATTGTGGGCGCAATAGGTTAAGTTCCACGCGGCGTCCGCGGCAGATCTAGTGCAGATCGGTGACGTGCCCTGAGACGGGTGCGTTCTGCGGCTGGAACATCTTGCCGCGCTCGGCAATCAGGATCATCAGCAGCGCGGCAACCGAGACGCTGCAGAACCCGGCGGCCAGTGGCGTCACCGTGCCATTGAAAGCCTGGCCGATCAGCGTGCCGAGAATGCCGCCGAGAAACGTCTGCATGAACCCCAGGATGGACGACGCCGTGCCGGCCAGTTGGCCAAGCGGCTCCATGGCCAGAGCGTTGAAATTGGCGCCGAGGCAGCCAAACGGCAGCATGGCGCCGGCAAAGAAGCTGATGAACAGCCAGAGCGGCATCTTCGTTTCCAGTGAAACCACCAGCCAGGCCAGGCTGATCACCAGAAACAGCAGCAGCGCGCTTTGCGACAGGCGGCGCATGCCGACGCGGCCGACGAGGCGCGAGTTGAGATAATTGGAGAAGCCGAGCACGCCCGCGACACCGGCGAAGATGACGGGAAACATCTCGCCGACGTCGAAGACGTTGACATAGATCTGCTGCGCCGAGGCGATGAAGCCGAACATGGCACCGAAGATGAACGTGCTGGCGAAGGCATAGCAGAGCGCGATGCGGTTGGTGAGCACGATGCGGAAGCCGCCGACAATGGAGGAGACCGTCAGTGCCCGGCGATATTCGGGATGCAGCGTCTCGGGCAGGCGCAGCAGCGACCATGCCGACACGATCAAGGCGCCGACGGCCATAGTGACGAATATCCAATGCCAGGTCGCGAACAGCATGATGAACTGGCCGATGCCCGGCGCCACGACCGGAATGGCCATGAACACCATGAAGATCAGCGACATGACTTCGGCCATACGCCGGCCATCGAACGTATCGCGCACGATCGAGACCGCGATGACGCGCGTGGCGGCCGCGCCGATGCCTTGCACGACACGACATAGCAAAAGTGTTTCAAAGCTGGGCGCGATGGCGGCCGCGGCGGCCGCAGCCACATAGATGATCAGGCCGGCGACAAGCGGCGAACGGCGTCCGAACCGGTCCGAGACCGGCCCGAAGAACAGTTGGCCACCGCCGAAACCCAGTATGTAAGCGGTGATCACATATTGCCGGTGGTTTTCATTCTCGACGCCGAGCGAGGCGCCAATCTGCTGCAGCGCCGGCAGCATGATGTCGATGGCCAGCGAATTGAGCGCCATCAGCGCCGCGCAGAGGGCGATGAATTCCCAGCGCGGAATGGGCAATTGGCTTGCCCCGGGCAAGGCGCTTGCCCCGGGCAAGGCGCTTGCCCCTTGCGGCGCTGATTTCTGCTGGTCCACGGCAAGTCCGATCTCTCAAACGAAAACGCGCCGGCGGGCCGGCGCATTGGCTCGTCCTGGTCCCGGTGTCCGGGATGTAAAATTGCCGAGGTGGGGTGCCCCCGGTGCCCAAGGCATGGCGGTGTCGACATGCCTTGGCTGAATTAGGCGGCGCCTTTGACGCTGACGCCCTTCTCGACCAGGAAGGTCTGCAACTCGCCGGCCTGGAACATTTCGCGAATGATATCGCAGCCGCCGACGAATTCGCCCTTGACATAGAGCTGCGGGATCGTCGGCCAGTTGGAATAATCCTTGATGCCCTGGCGCAGTTCGGCGGAGTCCAGGACGTTCACGCCTTTGTAGTCGGCGCCGATATAGTCGAGGATCTGGACGACCTGGCCGGAAAACCCGCATTGCGGAAAGCCGGGCGTGCCCTTCATGAAAAGGACGACGTCGTTGCCCTTCACTTCATTGTCGATGTAGTCGTTGATACCGCTCATGGAATATCCTTTCATGCCTGTGGGAGTCAGGCTCGAAGCATGTCTTTCAAATAAACCCATAGGTTGCCCGAAACAAGACTTTAGCCATGCCATCACCCGAATGGCGCAAAGAATGGGCCGTTTTGGGCCAAGCGTGTCGGGTGGAAATGCCTCAGTCGGGAACGCTGGTCTGCAGCGCCAGCGCGTGCAGCACGCCGCCCATATTGCCCTTCAGCGCGTCATAGACCATCTGGTGCTGCTGGACGCGGCTCTTTCCGCGAAAGCTCTCGGCCACGACTTCGGCCGCGTAGTGGTCGCCATCGCCGGCGAGATCGCGGATCGTCACGCGGGCGTCCGGTATGCCGTCCTTGATCAGTTTTTCGATATCGTGGGCGTCCATTGCCATTGCAGAAATTCCTGTTTCGGGCGGGCGGCGGCGCGGCGGCCCATGCGATGAGAGTCGGGCAAGCCTAAAGCCTTTCCAATCCGGATTGAAGCGGTTCCGTCCGGAGTTCGTTCTGTTGGTGTTCAGGAGATGGTTTCACCCGGCCCCTGCGCCGGCTCGTCCTCGCGCATCGAGAAGGCGCGGCCCAGACTGAAGACCAGCACGTAGAGCGGGGTGTTGACCGCCAGGTTGGCGATCGGCAGATAGCTGGTCATCCGCCACGCGGGCGAGAAGAACGGCTGGCCGTAGCCATCGCAGACAAGCGAAGAGCCATACTCCCACAAGGCCCCGAGGACAGCCGAGACGGCGAAAAGCTTGATGCAGGTGATGATATGCCTGGCTCGCGCTGGCTCCGGCAGGAGCCGGTTCCAAAGCACCAGACACACAATCGGAACCGCATAGATGAGGTTCTGCAGGACCAGCATCGGAAGCGTATCGTTGGCCGCGGCGAGAAACTCGGCGCGTGTTTCCAGCCTGGGGCAAACCTCGCTCGAGGTCGTCGACAGCAAGAAGAAGACGAACGGCCCGAGGCACCAGAAGAAGAACAGCGACGGCCAGAAGACGACCGCAAGCAGCGCTCGGACGGCGAGTTTCTTATGATTGAGCAGGATCTTTTCCGAAAGCCGGTTTCCACTTTTCGGGATCATGCTCTCATCAACTGGCCTGGTCCATGAAACGCGGGAACCAGCCTTCATGGGCGGCGGTCAGATCGCTGACCGGGACCTCCCTGGCATCGCCGAGCTTCAGCGCGTTGCCGCCCGTCGAGCCGATCCACGGCGCGAAGATGCCGAGTTCGCCCTGCTGCTTGCGAATAGCGTCCCATTCATCGCCGTGCGGATCGATCGACAGCGTCAGGAGATAGCGGCCCTGGTCTTCGCCGAACCAGACCGGGATCGGATCGGTGCCGACCAGTCCGGGAACGGTCGCGCCGATGCCGGACGCCATCGCCATTTCGGCCAGCGCCACCGCGATGCCGCCATCGGAGACATCATGCGCCGCCGTGACGATACCGGACGCGATCAACGAGCGCACATGGTCGCCGACGCGCTTCTCGTGCCCGAGATCGACCGGCGGAGGCGGGCCATCGCTGCGGCCGTGGACATCGCGCATATACGCCGACTGGCCAAGATGCGTTCCCCAGGAAGCCGGCGCGCCGACCAGCAGGATCATCTGGCCTTCCGCGGCGAAGCCGATCCGTGCCATCTTCGACCAGTCCGATATCAGGCCGACGCCGCCGATGGTCGGTGTCGGCAGGATGCCCTGGCCGTTGGTCTCGTTGTAGAGCGAGACGTTGCCCGACACGATCGGGAAACCGAGCGCCCGGCAGGCATCGCCAATGCCTTTCACCGCGCCGACCAGCTGGCCCATGATTTCTGGCCGTTCGGGATTGCCGAAATTGAGATTGTCGGTGGCGGCGAGCGGCAGCGCCCCCGTGGCGGTCAGGTTGCGCCAGCATTCGGCCACGGCCTGCTTGCCGCCCTCATAGGGATCGGCTTCGCAGTAGCGCGGCGTCACGTCGGAGGAGAAGGCCAGCGCCTTGGTCGGATGTCCCTCGACGCGCACCACGCCGGCATCGCCGCCCGGAAGCTGCAGCGAATTGCCCTGGATCAGCGTGTCGTATTGTTCCCACACCCAGCGACGCGAAGACAGGTCCGGTCCGCCAAGCAGCTTCAGCAGCGCATCGGCGAGGTCGGCTTGCGGGATATCGTTGGCGGCAAGCGGCGCCGGCTTCTTCGGCTCGACCCACGGGCGATCGTATTCCGGTGCCTTGTCGCCAAGGTCCTTGATCGGCAGGTCGGCGACCTCGTCGCCCTGGTGCCGCACGCGGAAGCGCAGATCGTCGGTGGTCTTGCCGACGATGGCAAAGTCGAGGCCCCATTTGTGGAAGATCGCCTCGGCTTCCTTTTCCTTTTCGGGGCGCAGCACCATCAGCATGCGCTCCTGGCTTTCCGACAGCATCATCTCGTAGGCGCTCATGCGCTCTTCGCGCACCGGCACCTTGTCGAGGTCGAGCTCGATCCCGAGGTCGCCCTTGGCGCCCATCTCGACCGCCGAACAGGTAAGGCCGGCCGCACCCATGTCCTGGATGGCGATGACCGCGCCCGAGGCCATCAGTTCGAGAGAGGCCTCGAGCAGGCATTTTTCGGTGAAGGGATCGCCGACCTGCACGGTCGGGCGCTTCTCGTCGATCTTGTCGTCGAACTCGGCCGACGCCATGGTGGCGCCGCCGACGCCGTCGCGGCCGGTCTTGGCGCCGAGATAGACGACCGGCAGGCCGACCCCCTTTGCCTCTGACAGGAAGATGGCGTCCGTCTTGGCAAGGCCCGCGGCAAAGGCATTGACCAGGATGTTGCCGTTGTAGCGAGCGTCGAAATTGACCTCGCCGCCGACCGTCGGCACGCCGAAGGCATTGCCGTAGCCGCCGACGCCGGAAACCACTCCGGCGACGAGATGCCTGGTCTTGGGATGGTCGGGAGCACCGAAGCGCAGCGCGTTCATGGCCGCGATCGGCCGCGCGCCCATGGTGAAGACGTCGCGCAAGATGCCGCCGACGCCGGTCGCCGCACCCTGATAAGGCTCGATGAAGGAGGGATGGTTGTGGCTTTCCATCTTGAAGACGACGCAGTCGCCGTCACCGATGTCGACCACGCCGGCATTCTCGCCCGGGCCCTGGATGACCTGCGGACCGGTGGTCGGCAAGGTGCGCAGCCATTTCTTCGAGGATTTGTAGGAGCAGTGCTCGTTCCACATCGCCGAGAAGATGCCGAGTTCGGTAAAGCTCGGTTCGCGTCCGACGAGGTCGAGGATGCGCTGATACTCATCGGGCTTCAGCCCATGCGCGGCAATGAGATCCGGGGTGATCGGCACGGAATTGGAAATGGTCATGGGCGGCGGTTTATGTCCATGGAGCAGGGATTTTGAGTCTCCTCTTATCGCAAGCTTTGCGGTCGATACACCCGTCGGCTGAGGAAAAAGGCAGAAAGCGACAGGGTGATGACCACGATGGATCGCGGCAGGCTCTCTGGTGAGCAATGAGAGGCGCCAGGCCAGCGATTGAACCTCCCACAAAGCCAAATGGGGAACGCCATGGTGTCCCAGCCGTTACGTCCTATCACTTAGGAGACAGCACGATGGCCACCAAGCAAGGCAAGAACGACAATCGCCTCTCGGACAAGGAGGCTCTCCAAATCGCGGAGACCACCGACGTTTCGCCCCGGCAAGCCAAGGAATTGGCTGAGAAGCACGGCAAGGACAAGGCCGAGAAGGAAGCCAAGAACTTCAAGGCCGAAGGCTGATCCGGTCCGGTTCTGACAAGTCCCGGTTTCCCAAAGGCGGCGTCTCGAGGCAAGCACGGCGGGTGGCCGCGAATGGCTCAGGAAAAACTGTCGTAACCTGCGCGGCCCTCGTCCAGCAGCCGCCTGATCACCGCGACGCCGCCGGCAATATCCTCGCGCCGCTTCGGCTGCGAGACGCCGAACCGCACCCCATGGAAAACCCGCTCCGAGCGCCCCGCCTTGAACTCATCCTCATCGTCGATCAGCACGCCGTGCTCCAGGCAGGCATTCTTGAACGTGCCGGAAAGCCAGGGATCGGGCAGGGTGAGCCAGACGAACGGCACTTTGTCGTGCGATTTGAATGAGAAGCCTGTCAAGCGTTCGCGTACCATGGCCATGCGGGCGCTGATCTCCGCGATGCTGCGCTTGCGGATTTCGCTGGCCTGACCGGAAAGCACCAGCCGGGAATTCACCTCCGCCAACAGGAATGGCATGCCGCCGGTCATCATCTTGTGGGCGACCCGGATGCGGTGGCGATAGGCGGGCGGGCAGGAGAGCCAGCCGCCACGCAGGCCGGCCGCGACCGATTTCGACAGGCCACCGGCAATGATGGTGCGTTCAGGCGCAAATTCGGCAAGCAGCGGTGTCGGGTCGTCGGTCAGATGGCCGTAGAGGTCATCCTCGATCAGGATGACGTTGTATTCACGGGCGACACGCGCGATCGCCTCACGGCGCGCCGACGACAAGGTCACCAAGGTCGGATTCTGCGCCGTTGGCATCAGAAATATCATCTTGGGATGCTTTTGCGCGCAGACGCGTTCGAAATCCGCCGGGTCGAGGCCTTCATCGTTCGAGGCCACCAGCGCGGTGCGCCGGCCAATCAGTCCGGCGCTGCGGGAAATCTGCGAGTAGGTGAGGTGCTCGAAGGCGACATAGTCGCCGGGCGTGGTAAGGGCCGCGATCGCGGCCATCACCGCGGCATGAGTGCCGAGAGTGGGGACGATTGTATCGACCGCTGGCCGGAAGGCGTTCCGTGACAGCCAACGGGCGCCGGCTTCGTACCAGCGATCCGGGAAATCGCGCGTGTAGCTCGAAATCTCATGCGGATGGTCTTGCGCGGCGCGTGACAGGACGTCAGCAACAATGGCGCCTTGGCCGATGTCAGGGGCTGCCGTGCTGTCGAAACGCAGCTTGTCCTTGGGGGCATCGGCATAACGCGTGCCTTCGACACTGGTGTCGGGCTCCTCTGGCTTTGTAACGCCAATGTTCTCTCCCAGCACATAGGTCCCCCGTCCGACCTCGCCACTGACAAGACCGCGCTCGCGCAGCAATTGATAGGCCCGGCCGACCGTGCCGACCGTGGCGCCGATGTCGTAGGCGAGGTCGCGCTGTGGCGGCAGCTTTGCCCCGGCGCCAATCACACCCCGGTCGATATCCGCTTCAATGGCGTCTGCGAGGCGCTGATACAGCGGACCTGAACCCGTGAGATCTGGAACCCAATTTGTCATGGTGACAATTTTCTATATTGCACCGTTTCGGGAGTCAATACATATCACTAGCGCGCCAAAAAGGGTGCAATTGATATTCTGGCAGAAAGAAAATGGATACAATCGGAACATTCCGCCACTCGAGAACCGAATTGCTCGGCCAGCCTGCTCGCCCGTCCGGGCAGCGCGGCTTCGCCGGCCGACTTGTGCAAGTGGTCAGGTCGCTGGCGAAATGGATCGACCATCTGCTGGAGCGCCGGCGCGGCCGGCTGGCACTGCTGGAGATGACCGACGATCAACTCAAGGATATCGGCATCTCGCGCTGCGACGCTCACCGCGAGGGCATCAAGCCGCTCTGGGAATAGGGACCGGTCTATCGGATGCCTTTGCTCCTGAGGCGTCCGATGCCGTGATCGACGAAAACGGCGACGACGCATATCGCCACGAACAGCGCGGTGATGGCGAGTGCCGCTACAGTGACGCTCTCAACGCCATTCCTGGCGATATCGAGGAAGGGGTAGGGCGCCTCGCCCGCCAGCGGCGCCCGCGCCAGCGCATAGGCCAGATAGGCGATGGGATAGACAACCCACCAGGAAATATCGCTCCATCTCGTTTTGCCCTCGGCGCCTGACGTCAGCCACCACAGCACGAACAGCACCGGCGTCACGTAGTGCAGCAGGACGTCGCAAAGCAGGAACAGGCCCTGTGGCTGCCAGAGCCGCGCCAGCACGGTGGCATAGACGATGAAGACCAGGGTGATCGAAGCCGCGACGCCCGCGCGCATCCGGGATCCGGCAAAGGCCGGCAGCCACGCATGGCCGTTGGATGACAACAGCGAGGTGTGGACCAGCACGGCGCCAATATTGGTCAGGATGGTGAAGAAGCTGAAATAGAACACGATCGAGCCAAACAGGCCGCGGCCCGCTTCCACCGACGCTGGAATGGTGATCGAGAACTGCAGGGCAAGCGCAATCAGGCCAACAACCAATCCCGCGATCTGCAGGAACCGGCCCATGGCTGGCTCAGGCGGTGGCTGCGCAGGCCGGATTGCCCGCCTGCCAGCGCGCGACATCCGAGCTGATGCGTGCGCCAAGCGGGTCGTTCATCAACGGTCCGAAGACGTCGACATGGCTTGAATTCCCCTGCGCCTGCACGACCAGCAGCGGTTTGCCGCCATAATGCTTGGCCGGCACCAGAAGGAAGCGCGGCTGGCCGCTGAACGAGTTCAGCTCATTGGCCATCTGATACTGCTTGAAGGCTGGGTCCTTGCTGGCGATCCAGCATTTGTGGGCCGATATCGCCACCTGTTCCATGGCGAGCAGCGCGGCACTTTTGCCCGACGGCACGGGCGTGCTCTTGGGGCTCGACTGGCACGATGCCAGCGCAAACCCCGCCGCGGCGACGATGGCAATCGTCCTCGTCTTGATCAAGCGGCACCCATTTCAAGTTCGGACAGAAAGATCTTGAGGCCGTCGGTCATCTCGCCCCATACCCGGGACAATGCCGGATGCTGCGAGGCGATCTGCTCATAGGCATCGAATTTGGGATAGGCGTCGAGCAGGTCATGGCGGCCTGTCATGGCGCGGAAATTGTTGAGGATGAACCGCGTCGGCGTCAGCCAGGCATCGGCGAAACTGATGTCGCTGCTGAGCGCGAAGGGGCCCTGCGCCATGCGTGCCTCGATGGCCGCCAGCCCATGGTGGAGACGGGCGAATTGGGCGTCGATCTCGGCAGTGTTGCGCTTCGGCACGAAATGCAGTTCGAAAAGCTTCATCGTCGGCGTCAGCACATCGAGATCGGTGATGCGGGCGAACATGCGCACCAGCGCGCGGTCCTTCGAATCGGGCGGCAACAGCGCCGGTTCGGGAAACCGCTCCTCGAGATATTCGGCGATGACCACCGATTCGACGATCGTTTCGCCCGAGCCGGTGATCAGAACCGGAATCCGGTTCATCGGCGAGATGGCGCGAAACTCTTCGGGGATGGGAAAACCCGGTGGCGGCGCGATGATCTTGAGCGGCACGTCCTTGATATAGGCCAGTGCCCGCACGATCGAAGAGTAGGGCGACAACGGCCGCGAATAGAGCTTCATGACCGTCTCTCCCTCACGCTATGATTTTGAATTACCGCAATTCTTAAGGTTGCGGTTGTAAACTTCAAGCGGCAATGCCCAGGGCGCCTTCGAACAGCGCCCTTCCGTCATTGCCGCCATGTGCTGCTTCTATCAGGTTCTCGGGATGCGGCATCAGGCCAAGCACATTGCCTTGTTCGTTGACGATGCCGGCAATGTCGTTGATCGAGCCGTTCGGATTGGTGCCTTCGGCATAGCGGAACACCACCTGGCCTTCGCCTTCGAGACGGGCAAGCGTGTCGGCGTCGGCAAAGTAATTGCCGTCATGATGCGCCACCGGCGAGCGGATGATCTGGCCCGGCTGGTAGCGGCGGGTGAACATCGTGTTGGCGTTGGCGATCTCGAGCTTGACCTGCCGGCAGACGAATTTCAGCGAGGTGTTGCGCATGAGCGCACCGGGCAGCAGTCCCGCCTCGACCAGGATCTGGAAACCGTTGCAGACGCCGATGACCATGACGCCCTTGGCGGCCTTTTCGGCTACCGCCCGCATCACCGGCATGCGCGCGGCGATGGCGCCACAGCGCAGATAGTCGCCGAAGGAGAAGCCGCCGGGGATGGCGATCAGGTCGACATCGGGGATTTCTGTGTCGGTCTGCCAGACGGTTGCCGGCGCCTGTCCGGAAATCTTGGTCAGCGCCGCAATCATGTCGCGGTCGCGATTGAGGCCAGGCAGGAGGACGACAGCTGATTTCATTTTGGTTCGTAAGGCCTCTGAGCTTCGGCAAGTTCGCGCGGATCGAGACGGCGTTCTATGCGTTCAAATCGATCATCCTGGCGGGCGAGAATGCCATAGATGTCACTTTGCGTTGCCACCACATGACCCCGCATAACACTCAATTCCCGTTTCGTCACATCCTGACGAAGTTCACCAATTTCGTGATGCACGCGTTTCAGCAGCTCGAACATCAACTCATTCGTGACTTCCGGCATACTGCCTCCGACACAACCTCAGGTGAGCGTCACACTATAATTCTCGATCACCGTATTCGCCAGCAGCTTGTCGCACATAGCCTTGAGGTCGGCTTCGGCCTTGGACTTGTCGCTTTCCGCCAGTTCGACGTCGAACACCTTGCCTTGCCGCACCGCGCCGACGCCATCGAAGCCCAGCCCTGACAGTGCGTGTTCGATTGCCTTGCCTTGCGGGTCCAGAACGCCGTTCTTGAGGGTGACGGTAATGCGGGCCTTGATCACGCTGGACATGCTCCTGTTCTGAATGTTGGGGCGCAAGCCGCAATCAGTGCGGCTTGCCTTTGAGACCGTCGGTCGAGGCGACAAGCACCGGACCTGTGGGACGCGGCGGCTCGTTCTCGTTCATGATGCCGAGGCGGCGGGCGACTTCCTGATAGGCCTCCACGAGGCCGCCCATGTCGCGGCGGAAACGGTCCTTGTCGAGCTTGTCCTGCGTTGCCACGTCCCACAGGCGGCAGGAGTCCGGCGAAATCTCGTCGGCCACGACGATGCGCATCATGTCGCCCTCGAACAGGCGGCCGCACTCGATCTTGAAGTCGACCAGCTGGATGCCGACGCCCATGAATAGGCCGGAGAGGAAATCGTTGACGCGGATGGCGAGCGCCATGACGTCGTCGATCTCCTGTGGGCTTGCCCAGCCGAACGCCGTGATGTGCTCTTCCGAAACCATCGGATCGTCGAGCGCGTCGGCCTTGTAGTAGAATTCGATGATCGAGCGCGGCAAAACGGTGCCTTCCTCGATGCCGAGGCGCTTGGACAGCGAACCGGCGGCGACATTGCGCACCACCACTTCGAGCGGGATGATCTCGACTTCCTTGATCAGCTGCTCGCGCATGTTGAGCCGGCGGATGAAGTGGGTCGGAATGCCCATGCGGTTCAAATGATTGAATATGTATTCGGAAATGCGGTTGTTGAGCACGCCCTTGCCGTCGATGACCTCGTGTTTCTTCTTGTTGAACGCGGTTGCGTCGTCCTTGAAGAACTGGATCAGCGTGCCCGGCTCGGGTCCTTCATAGAGGATCTTGGCCTTGCCTTCATAAATGCGGCGGCGATTTTTCATTTGAATTTTTCTCTGGATTTGCGGGCAGGCGGTAAGCGACCACTTCCTGTCCGTCCGCCTGAATTAATGCGGCGACGGTGACGTTCAATGCCGGGTCTATCCCAATCACACCGTTTGCTCAATCGGCAAATCCTTCCAATCAACCGCTTTCGGGACTGAAATGCCGCAGCGCAGCATATGACGAAGCATATTGACCGGCCCGCGACCTTTTGGTTTGTGCTTCGGCAACACACATATTCACCTGCCAACGAATCGGATTTGACCCGGAGGGACGCCATGAGCAGCATGAAAGACCGCGAAGAGGGCTTCGAGCGCAAATTTGCATTCGACGAGGAGCTTCGGTTCAAGGCTTCGGCGCGGCGCAACAAGGCGCTTGGTCTGTGGGCCGCCGAAAAGCTCGGAAAATCCGGTGATGACGCCGACGCCTACGCCAAGGAAGTCGTTGTTTCCGACATCGAGGAAGCCGGCGACCATGACGTGTTCCGCAAGATCCGCAAGGATTTCGACGCAGCGGGCGTCGAGCAGTCCGATCACCAGATCCGCCGTACCATGGATGAACTGATGGCGCAGGCGATCGAGCAGATCAGGAACACCTGATCCGGCCTCTTACCTGGACCAATCGACCGCCCGGCCGATCCGGGCGGTTTTTCTTTGCCTTTGCGGCGGTTTCCGGCTGAAACTGCCGACGCTAACAAGGAAAGAGATTAGATGTCCCTGAAGTCCCGTCTCGCCGCCGATGAAACGCTGGTCACCGCCTGGTCGGGCGTGCCGGACGCCCTGACCGTGGAGATCCTCGCCAGGCAGGACTTCGATGCTGTCACACTCGACATGCAGCATGGCGGCCATCACGAGGACAGCGTCCTGCGCGGCCTGGCACCGGTGCTGGCCCTGGGCAAGCCGGCGCTGGTACGCATTCCCGTCGGCCGCTTCGACATGGCCAGCCGTGCCCTCGATTTTGGCGCCGACGCGGTCATTGCGCCGATGGTCAACTCGGTGGCCGATGCAAAGCTGTTCGCCGCGGCCATGAAATATCCCCCGCTCGGCGAACGCTCGTGGGGGCCGACCTATGCCTTCCCCCGCCATGGCAAGGGCGACTATGCCGAATGGCTGCGCGATACCAATCAGCGCACCATGGCTTTTGCGATGGTCGAGACTCGCGCCGCGCTCGATGCGCTCGACGGCATCCTCGACACGCCGGGCATCGACGGCATTTTCCTCGGACCATCCGATTTCTCGATCGCCTGGACCAACGGCGCCGCCGTCAACTCCACGCTGGAAAGCATGATGGAGACAGTGGCCTCGGTTGCCGAGCGCACTCGCAAGGCCGGCAAGCATGCGGCGATCTACGTCGTCGAACCGGCTATCGCCGGCCGCGTCGTATCGATGGGCTACCGCCTGCTGGCCACCGGATCCGAACACGCGCTGATTTCGCTGGGAGCCAAGACGCTGCTCAAGGGCATGCGGGACTCGATCGGATCCTGAATCCGAACCGGCGGACAGCAGTCGCAAGAGGCGTGGTCAAGCAGTCGCTGCCGCGGGCGCCGCTGCGACTGGGCCGCTGCGTCTGAATTTGTTGAACAGAGCGCCGAGCGCCTGGACCCACCAATTGTTGAAGGCCATCAGCGGCAACGCCACGAGGACTGAACCCAGTATGGCGGCAGCGGCCGCGAGTGCGGTGGAGCCGCTGGCCAGGACGACCCATGACCCGAGTGAACAGATGATCGGCACGTGCACGAGGTAGAGCGGGAAGGACAGATCGCCCAGAAAACGTGCCGCCTTGCGCGATAACCATGACGGCGGGTTCTCCACACTGAGCGTGGCATAGACCAACATGATGCTTGCCGGGATGGCGACGCAGGCTTGCCGCAAGCCTGCATCGGAAACCGCAATCTCAAGTATGGCGAACGGGCGGTATACCCCCACGGCACTCCCAGCATAACCCAGCAACAGAAGGGAGCCCGCCACCATCGCACCTCTCGCCCATCGATTAGGGCGAAATTCCATGGCCAGAAGAGGATAGAGCACAAGGCCGGCCGGAAAGGCGCAAAAATAGAAACTGACTTGCAACGACAAGAACACGCCTATTGCCACGCCGAACCAGGGCAGCAGCGCCGAGCGGGCCTGAAGGAAAAAGATGATCGGCGCAAGGGCGAAGATCAGCATGCTCCCCCAGAACTCGACCACCATGGTCCACAGGCTGCTGTCATAATATTGATCGCCGAAAATGAATGTCCGCCAGGCACCTTGCAGGAGCGCATCGGCGAAACTCGCGGTCTCCCGCGAAAGCGTCCTTGAAGCGTTGCCGAATGTGCTCAGCCACTCAGATCGCGTCACTGCGGCCGCATCATCGAAGAAATACAGACCGAGCTTGAAGACAAGGCAGGACGTCAGGACCGTCACAAGCACCGGTCCAGCCAGCCGTGGCAGGCGCTTGACCGCACCCAGCAGCAGATCTTCTGCTTTTCGGGTCTGAAAATAGCGCTTCACCAGCACATAGGAAGACAGAACGAAAAAAAACAGGTAGACGGCGGAGACGCCGTTGAACGCGACGAAAACCGGACTGATTCTCAGCGATTGCGCGGCCATGTTTCCGGCGCCATTCATCGAAGGGGCAAAAGCAGCCAAGCAATGCCCACTCAAAACAACAAAGGCCGCGACACCTCTCAAGAATTCGAGTGAAGCATCCTTCCGCAAGCCACTGGCCTTTGTCTTCAGGCGAACTACCGTCGATTCAGTCCGCGCAATATTCTTGAGGAAACAGATTTCGCCGTATCGGACGAGTTAAGGCGAGCCATCTTAAATTATTGTGTATTCAAGCCTGAATTTTGATTTGAAGCGGCTTCAAGACAGTCCTTGGCAGAGATGTCAAAGGTCCGTCAGAAATTTGGCAAAAGTCATCGAGCCCTCTGGCCATGGGCCGAAGCCTGAATCCTCGCTGAGATGACCGGTCTCGCCGGCGTCGATGAACAGCGAGCCCCAGGCGCCGGCGATGTCCTCGGCGACATCGAAGGGACAAAAGGGATCGTTGCGGCTGGCGATCAAGATGGATGGAAACGGCAGCGGCTCGCGCGGATAGGGGCCGAAGGTCATCAGATGCCTTGGCTTGATCTTGGGATTGGCGACGTCGGGCGGTGCCACGAAGAAGGCGCCGGCGACCGGCTTCCGGAATTGCGGAATGGCCTGTACGGCCGCGGCCACTCCCAGTGAGTGAGCGACGAGAACGACAGGTCTCTGCGCTTCGTTGACCGCTTTGGCCACGCTCGCCGTCCAGTCCTCGCGCACCGGCTTCGACCACTCCGCCTGTTCCACGCGACGCGCCGTCGACAGCTTCGATTGCCAGCGGGTCTGCCAATGCTCCGGCCCGGAATTGGTGTATCCGGGAATGATCAGAATATCTGCGTCCTTGACTTTCATGGCGCTGAGATAGCGAGCGCGATTGTCCGATGCAACCGTTGATGGATGCGCTCACGCCCGCAATAGTGAACACCATGTTCGCTTTTCGCGGTCTTGTGTGAACGATGGCGATCGACGATCTCTGTCGGGAAAGAAACAGCCGTGGAGGGACCGGGATTTTGGCGCTGACACGACGAACAATGATCGGCGGCGCCGGGGTCCTGGCTTTGGGAACTTCGCGAAACGTCGCCGCAACGGAGACAATGATGAGCGAACTGCCATTTGCAGCCACCACGCCGGTGAGCGTCGCCCGGGTCGGGCTGAAGGCGCGTGATGCCGAAAGTCTCGCGGCCTATTATCGCCGGGTTGTCGGCCTGCGGGAACTGAGCCGTGCCGATGGCGCGATCACCCTGGGCGCAGCCGACCGTCCGCTGCTGGTGCTTGAACCGGACGTGTCCGCCAAGCCGGACGATCCGCGCAGCGCCGGCCTCTTCCATACGGCATTCCTCTTGCCCAGCCGCGCCGATCTGGGCCGCTGGATCAACCATGCCATCGCAGACAAGATCGCCATCGAGGGCGCTTCGGACCATCTGGTCAGCGAAGCGCTGTACCTGACCGATCCCGAAGGCAACGGCATCGAGATCTATGCCGACCGCCGACCGCAGGATTGGAAATGGAACGGCGACAGGATCGCCATGGCGACCGAGCGGATGAACATTCCTTCTGTCGTTGCCGAAGTGCCGGCCGGCGATGCGGGCTGGCAGGGCGCGCCAAAAAACAGCATTGTCGGCCACGTCCACCTGCGCGTCGGCAGGCCGGAAGAGGCGGAAGCCTGGTGGAACCGGGCATTCGGCTTCGACACGGTGGCCAAATATGGCGGCCAGGCGGTGTTCCTGTCGTCAGGCCGCTACCACCACCACATCGGCGCCAATGCCTGGCAGAGCGCCGGCGCCGGCCGCCGCGACCCCTCCCGCTCCGGCCTCGCCTGGGTCGAGATGCGTTCGGACAATGTGAGCAGCGAAACGACCCGTGAGGACCCCTGGGGCACGGTGATCAGGACTGTTCCCGGCAAGGCTTGAAGTCGGAAGCTTCCGCCAAGCTGGAGCACCCCTCATCCGACCGAGCTTCGCTCGGCCACCTTCTCCCACAAGGGGAGAAGGCAAAACGCTGCACTTAGGCCTCGGCTAATCGCAGGTGTCGACGTTTGGCGCCGACGCTGCACATCTTCCCTTCTCCCCTTGTGGGAGAAGGTGGATTGGCGCGTAGCGCCAAGACGGATGAGGGGTGTTCCAGCTTGGCGCCTGCGTTTCACCAGATCCGCTTCACGCCTCTCCGAACACCCGCTTGAAAATCGTGTCGACGTGCTTGGTGTGATAGCCCAGGTCGAATTTCTCGCGGATTTGCGCCTCCGGCAGCGCTGCGGTCACTTCCTTGTCGGCCAGAAGTTCCTCAAGGAAATCAGCGCCTTGTTCCCATACTTTCATGGCGTTGCGCTGCACCAGCCGGTAGGAGTCCTCGCGCGAGAGGCCAGCCTGCGTCAGCGCCAGCATCACGCGCTGGGAATGCACCAGGCCGCGGAACTTGTTCATGTTGTTCAGCATGTTCTCGGGATAGACGACGAGCTTGTCGACGACGCTGGTCAGGCGTGACAGCGCGAAATCGAGCGTCACGGTGGCGTCCGGGCCGATCATACGCTCTACCGAGGAATGCGAGATGTCGCGTTCGTGCCAGAGCGCCACGTTCTCCATCGCCGGCAACGCCATGGAGCGCACCATGCGGGCAAGGCCGGTCAGGTTTTCGGTCAGCACCGGATTGCGCTTGTGCGGCATCGCCGACGAGCCTTTCTGGCCCGGCGAAAAATACTCTTCCGCTTCCAGCACTTCGGTGCGTTGCAGATGCCGGACCTCGATCGCCAGCCGCTCGATGGACGAGGCGATGACGCCGAGCGTGGCGAAGAACATGGCGTGGCGGTCGCGCGGGATCACTTGCGTCGACACCGGCTCCGGCTTCAGTCCCAGCTTTTGGGCCACATGTTCCTCGACATAGGGCTCGATGTTGGCGAAGGTGCCGACCGCCCCTGAAATCGCACAGGTGGCAATGTCTTCGCGCGCGTGCACCAGCCGCTCGCGGCAGCGCGAGAATTCGGCGTAGGCCTGCGCCAGCTTGATGCCGAAGGTGGTCGGCTCGGCATGGATGCCGTGGCTGCGGCCGATGGTGACGGTGTCCTTGTGCTCGAAGGCGCGGCGCTTGAGCGCGGCAAGCAACGTATCGATGTCGGCCAGCAGGATGTCGCTGGCACGGGTGAGTTGCACCGCAAAGCAGGTGTCGAGCACGTCCGAGGACGTCATGCCCTGATGGATGAAGCGCGCGTCGGGCCCGACGAATTCGGCAAGATGGGTGAGGAAGGCGATGACGTCATGCTTGGTGACGCGCTCGATGGCGTCGATCTTCTCGACGTCGAATTCTGCCGCGCTTCCCTTTTGCCAGATGGTCTTGGCCGCTTCCTTGGGGATGACGCCCAGTTCGGCCAGCGCGTCGCAGGCATGGGCCTCGATTTCGAACCAGATGCGAAACCGGGTTTCGGGCGACCAGATGGCGACCATTTCCGGCCGGGAGTAGCGAGGGATCATATGGATCGATTTCCAGCTTCGCGTTGCGTTGGTCGCGTCCTAACAGAGGCGGGCAAAATGCTCAACGTTGCTGCCGCGCAAACCAGAGGCTGGTCAAGCGGAAATAGAGCCGGATTCCACAGGCGAGTGAAGGCGAGCGCAGGGACCTGAGAGGAGATTGGACGCGGTTGACCGCCCAATCAAAACGTCGTGCGGGCCAAAGCCGATGCATCCAATCCGCTCGTCATTTGTTATTGTCGGCAATCCCAATGGCAACCACCCCAATGGAGAACCTCACATGATCGACACCAGCAAAATTCGTGAGCACATGGAAGTCGTCGGCGCCGATGGCGTGCATATCGGCACCGTCGACAAGGTCGATGGCCAGCGCATCAAGCTGACCAGGGCCGACAGCGGCCAGGGCGCTCACAAGGGCCATCACCATTATATTTCCTTGGCCCTGGTTGCCGAGGTCGATGGCAAGAAGGTGTGGTTGTCCGCGAATTCCGATGTCGCGGTGACGTTCGAGGAAGAAAAATCCGATCCGGTTTGATCGATGGCTTTAGCCCAGGCGTGACGACCAGACGGGAAACAGATCGTTGCCCGCTGGCGTCGCGGCAAACACACCACGGCTGATGGCGCGCGCCATGGTGGCGCCGGCCGCGGCATAGAGGTCGACTGCGGCGTCAGCGGTGAGTTCGACCCCGCTCTTGCCGGTGGCCAGCGCGAACACCAGGTCGCCGTCGGCCGGCGTATGCGTCGGCCAGATGGCGCGCACGAAGCCGTCATGCGCCGAAATCGCCAGGCGTTTCGCGGCGGCCTTGGTGAGGACCGCGTCTGTCGCGATGATGGCGATGGTCGTGTTGCCGCCGCTTTCCATCTGCCGCCCGTGATCCTTGTCGCGGTATTTCAGCAAGATCCGCTTTGCGTCGTCGGGCATGGGCGAGGGATAACCGAGCCCGCCGAATTCATCGCCGATTTCGAAGGGCGCCGCCCAGAAATGGCGGGTGCGGCCAACGGTGACCGAGCCGGTCGGGTTGACGGCGGCCAGCGCGCCGATGGTGACGCCACTGTCCAGCAACGTCGAGGCGGAACCCAGGCCACCCTTCAGCCCCGACGTCAGTGCACCGGTACCGGCGCCGGCCGTGCCAAGTTGGAAATCGACGGCGGCTGCCTGTACCGACTCGTAGCCGAGGTCGCGATAGGGCGGATAGCGGCCCCAGTCCTTGTCGCCGCCATTGCGCAGGTCGAACAGGATCGCCGCCGGCACGATCGGCACCCGGAAGCCGCCCACCTCGAAGCCGATGCCGCGTTCGCGCAGCGCCGCCTGCACGCCCGACGCAGCATCGAGGCCGAAAGCCGAACCGCCCGACAGCACAACCGCGTGGATTGTCTCCACGGAATTGTGCGGTTCCAGCAGATCCGTCTCGCGGGTCCCAGGCGCGCCGCCAAGGATTTGCACACCCGCCACCGCCGGCTCGTCGCAAAGGACGGTCGTCACGCCGGACTTAAGCCTGGCATCGGAAGCATTGCCGACGCGCAGGCCGGCAACGTCTGATATGAGATTGCGCGGACCGGTGCGGAACATCAGTTGTTTTCCAAGGGCACGAAGCGGGTGCCGTCGAAGCGGAAGACACGGTAGGCGCTCTGGCTGAGGTCGCCCTTGGCGTCGAAGCGGACTGGCCCGATCGCCGTGGTGAAATCATGCCCGGTGAGCGCGTCGGTCAGTGGTTTGCCGGAGCTTGCGGCGTCCGCCGTGGCCGCCTTGGCGATCTCGACCGCCGCATAGGCCGGCAAGGTGTAGCCATCCGGCACGATCTTTTGCGCGGAGAAGCTCTCCAGCACTTCAGGGTCCGCGACATCGGCCCATTCGGGCGGCGCGATCATCAGCGTGCCCGTTGCATAAGGAACGTCGCCGGGAGGCGTGTGCAGGTTTTCGCCGCCAGCAAGAACGATGCCTGTCTGGAGCTGGGCGGCATCGCGCCCCATGATGGCGATGTCATCGCCGTCGCCGCCGGCAAAAACATGCGTGGCACCGGCCTTTTTCAGCCGACCCACCAGGCCGATCTGGTTGTCGAGCTGCGGCCGGAACGTGTCGACGAAGACCGGTTTCAGCGCTGCCTGCTCGGCCGCCGCGCGAAATGTCTCGGCGATCTCGCGGCCATAGATGGTGCCGTCATCGATGATGGCGAACAGTTCGTCACGCCACAGCCGGGTGAGGTTAGAGGCGACAGCGTTGCGCTCATCGTCGCCGCGTGGTCCCAAGCGATACACCGGCCAGCCGGTCTTGGCGCGGCGGTCGGTCAGGCTTTCGGTTCGCACGCCGATGGTGATGACCGGGATGTTGGCGTCCTTCAGGGCAGGCATCGCCGCTTCGATAGCCTCCGTGCAGAGGAAGCCGATCACGACATTGACCTTGGCTGCCACGAACTCGCTGGCCGCCGCGGCGCCGCCGTTGCCGGTGCAGGCGTCATCCACGGTCTTGAACTGGATGCCGTTTGCCTCTGCCGCCAGCCGGGCGCCGGCATCGATCTGCTTGCCGAGGATGGCCGATGGTCCCGACAGGGGCGCGGCGACGCCGATCGTGAGCGTCTGGGCGCCGGCGGCACCGGTCAGCAACAGCCAGGCCAGTGCGATGGATATCGTTCCCCCGGATCGCATCCTGCCGAACCGTCCCTCCAAGCCCGCGCGCGCGAGCGCCAATTCCCGCCAAGACCTAAAGGCTGTCCGGCCTTGGTGCAACACGCGAATTCCGGATATGGGCCAAGCACTTCGCTTGTGGCATGTGATGTCTGGCCATATATAACAGTTCAGGTTTTGGCTGTGGAAATCTCCAGTGCTGAAGATAAACGATATTGGACCGCAGGCCTATCGCGACGCGATGAGCCATTTTGCCGGTCACGTTCATGTAGTGACCACCGACGGACCCGCCGGCAAGCGTGGCGCGACGGTGATCGCGGCTTGTTCCGTGTCGGACACGCCGCCGACCATCCTGGTCTGCCTCAACCGTGAAAACCCCAAAAACGAGCCGTTCGTGAAGAACGGCAGGTTTGCCTTGAACACGCTGGCTTCGCACCAGGAGCCGCTGTCGATTGGATTCTCCGGTATGACTGGGTTGCCGGTCGAAGAGCGTTTCGCGCTTGGCGAGTGGGACGTGATTTCCACCGGCGCGCCGACGCTGAAGGGCGCGCTCGCCGTTTTCGATTGCGAGTTGATCGACACCAAGGACCTGGCCACCCATCGTGTGCTTTTTGGCAAGGTGACAGGCCTTCGCATGGGCGATAATTTGCGGCCGCTGATCTACCACGCGCGCGGCTACCACGTCCTGGAAAGTGGGGCGGTCGCACCCACGGAGAAAGAATGAGCGACTTGAAACCGCGCCCCGTGCCGCGGACGATCGACGAGACGCTCGATCTCCTGACCGGCGCGGACTATGTCGCGGACCGGTCGCTGGCCACGGTACTTTTCCTGTCGCTGCGCATGAAACGGCCGCTTTTCCTCGAGGGGGAGGCCGGCGTCGGCAAGACCGAGATTGCCAAGGTGTTGGCCGAGGCGCTTGGTCGCCGGCTGATCCGACTGCAGTGCTATGAGGGGCTCGACGTCTCCTCGGCCGTCTATGAGTGGAATTACGCCGCGCAGATGATCGAGATCCGCATGGAGGAGGCGGCCGGCAAGGTCGAGCGCTCTGCCATGGAGCGCAACGTCTTCTCCGAAAAATACCTGATCCGCCGGCCGGTGCTCGATGCGCTGACCGGCCAGACGGGCGCGGCCCCGGTCTTCCTGATCGACGAGCTCGACCGCACCGACGAAGCGTTCGAGGCCTTCCTGCTCGAAATCCTCTCCGACTTCCAGGTGACGGTGCCTGAACTCGGCACGATCAAGGCTGAAGATCCGCCGATCGTCATCATCACCACCAACCGCACGCGCGAGATCCACGACGCGCTGAAGCGGCGCTGCCTCTATCACTGGGTCGACTATCCCAATGCGGAACGCGAGCTGGAGATCGTGCGTCGCAAGGTGCCTCGGGCCAACCAGCGGCTTTCGGCCGAAGTGGTCTCCTTCATCCAGAAGCTGCGCCAGATCGAACTGTTCAAGGTACCTGGCGTCGCCGAAACCATTGACTGGGCCGGTGCACTGACCGAACTCGACAAGGTGGCGCTCGATCCGGAGACCGTGTCCGACACGATCGGCGTGCTGCTGAAATACCAGGACGACATTGCCCGCATCGGTGCGGGTGAGGGCCGGCGCATCCTCGAGGAGGTCAAGGCCGAGCTCGCGGCGGCGGAGTAGGGGAATGAAGGCTTCGCGTCCCGACCCCAGAGAGGCGACCGAGGACGGGCGGATCGCCGACAACATCGTCTATTTCGCCCGCACCTTGCGCAAGGCCGGCATGCGGGTCGGACCGGCCTCGGTCAAGGATGCGATCGAGGCGGTGCTCGTCGCCGGCATCGGCTCGCGCGATGATTTTTACTGGACGCTGCACGCCGTGCTGGTCTCGCGCCATGAGGATCACGCCACCTTCGACGAAGCCTTCAGGCTGTTCTGGAAATCGCGCGAACTGATCGAGAAGCTGCTGGCGATGTTTTCGCCGGTGGCGCCTGACGTCAGGCAGAAGCAGAAGCCGCGCGCGGCCGAAAACCGCGTCAGCCAGGCGATGTTCGAGAGCCACCAGAAAAAGCAACCACCGCAGGAAGTCCCTGAGATCGAGGTCGACGCCCGCTTCACCTTTTCCGGCAACGAGGTGTTGCGGGGCAAGGATTTCGCGCAGATGAATGCAGCCGAGATGGCGGACGCCAGGAAGGCTATCGCCGAGCTGCGATTGCCTTTCGATATGGTGCGGACCAGGCGCTTCAAAGCTGATGCGCACGGCCGCCGCATCGATCCACGCGCCATGATGCGCTCGGCGGCGCGCACCGGCGGTGAACTGATCCTGCCGAAATTCCGCTCGGTCCGCGAAACACACCCGCCGCTGGTGGTACTGGCCGACATTTCCGGTTCGATGAGCCAGTACACGCGCATCTTCCTGCATTTCCTGCATGCGCTGACGGAAAAGCGCCGGCGCGTGCACACCTTCGTCTTCGGCACGCGGCTGACCAATTTGACCCGGCAGATGCGCCACCGCGATCCCGATGCCGCCCTTGCCGATTGCTCGGCGGCGGTCAAGGACTGGTCGGGCGGCACGCGCATCGGCGATACGCTGGCCGAGTTCAACCTTGTATGGTCGCGGCGCGTGCTGGGACAGGGCGCGGTGGTGCTTTTGATCACCGACGGGCTGGAGCGCGACGACGTCATGGGCTTGTCGGAAGAGATGGAGCGGCTGCACAAATCCTGCCGGCGGCTGATATGGCTGAATCCGTTGTTGCGCTTCGATGGTTTTCAGGCGCGCGCCCGAGGCGTCAAGGCGATGCTGCCGCATGTCGACGAATTCCGCTCGGTGCACAATCTCGAAGCGCTCGCCGATCTCTGCGCCTCGCTCGACAAAAAATCGGCGCTTTCGGTCGATCCGCGGCGGTGGATGGGTGCTGGCGCGAGGCACGCCGCATAGCCATATGTTTCCTGGTTCCCTGGAAAAACAGACCCTGAGAGAAGCAACGATGAGCGACAGCATGTATCTCGATGAGGCCCGCGACCCGCTGATCATCGCGGAAACCTGGATGAAGGACGGCAAGGATGTGGCTATCGCGACCGTGGTCGAGACCTGGGGTTCGGCGCCACGCCCGGTCGGCAGCCACCTTGTCATCGATGCCGATGGCAATTTCCACGGATCCGTTTCGGGTGGGTGCGTCGAGGGCGCCGTCGTGACCGAGGCGGTCGACGTCATCGGCTCCGGCAAGGCCAGGATGCTGGAGTTCGGTGTTGCCGACGAGACGGCCTGGCAGGTTGGCCTGTCCTGTGGCGGCCGCATCAAGGTTTATGTTGAGCGATTGGGCTGACCTCGGATGGATCCCTACGCGCTGAAGACGCTCAATGCCGAACGACGCGCCCGCCGCGCGGCGATCCTCGTCACAGATCTCGGTGACGGTCGCGATCGTATCGTGCGGGAGGGCGATCAGGTCGCTGGCGATCTCGGAGCGGCGATCGCCAAGGCGTTTCGGTCCGGTAATTCCGGCTCCGTCGAGGCGGAAGGACGGAGCTTTTTTCTCAATGCGCATCTGCCGCAGCCGCGCCTGGTGGTGATCGGCGCCGTCCATATCAGCCAGGCGCTCGCGCCGATGGCCCGGATCGCCGGCTATCCCCTGGAGATCATCGATCCGCGGACCGCCTTCGCCACATCAGACCGGTTTCCCGACGTCGCGTTGCATGCCGACTGGCCGCAGGATGTGCTGGAGCGCCAGCCGCTCGACAGTTACACCGCGCTCGCCGCTGTCACCCATGACCCGAAGATCGATGATTTCGCGCTGAAGGCGGCACTCGACGCCAACTGCTTCTATGTCGGGGCACTTGGCAGCCGCAAGACGCATGCCAAGCGCGTCGAGCGCCTGCTGGCGTTGGGCGCGAGTGCCGACCAGATCGCGCGTATCCACGCGCCGATCGGGCTGGACATCGGGGCGGCAAGCCCCGCCGAAATCGCCGTCGCCATTCTCGCGCAGACCATCCTTGCCTTCCGCTCGCGCGGTCTCGATGTGAAGGGCGCGGCGGCGTGAAATTTGGTCCGATACCGATCGAGGCCGCTGAGGGGGCGGTGTTGGCGCATGCCACCACGGCGGGCGAAAAGCGGTTTCGCAAGGCGCACAGGCTGAGCGCCGAAGATGTCTCCATACTCAAAGGGGCGGGTATCCTGCAGGTCGTCGCGGCCGTGTTGGCCCCTGACGATCTCGGCGAGGACGCCGCGGCGCAAACAATTGCGCAGAGCATGACCTTTGGCGGCATCGAGGCGAAGCCCGCCGCCACCGGTCGGGTCAATCTCCACGCCAAGGCGGCTGGTATCTTCACGGTCAACGCCGCTGTCATCGACGCCATCAATGCCGTCGATCCCGCCATCACCATCGCCACGCTGGCCCGGCACTCGCCGGTCGATAAGGGCCAGATGGTCGCGACGGTGAAGATCATTCCCTTCGCGGTCTCTTCCGCGTTGGTCGACGCCGTGGTGAAAATCTGCGCCGGCGTCGAAATTTTTGCCGTCAACGCCTATCAGCCGGTGCGTGTCGGTGTCATCCAGACGGTGCTGCCGGGCACCAAACCAACTGTGCTCGACAAGACGTTGCGCGTCACCGAAGCCCGGCTGGCGCGCTCGGGCGGCAGGCTGACGGCGGAGCGCCGCACGCCGCATGAGATCGGCCCTGTCGCCGAGGCCGCCATCGCGCTTGCGCGCGACAACGACATGGTGGTGATCTTCGGGGCTTCAGCCATGAGCGATTTCGCCGACGTCGTTCCGGCGGCGATCGAGAGGGCCGGGGGGATTGTTGTCCGCGCGGGCATGCCTGTCGATCCCGGCAATCTGCTGGTGCTCGGCACACTCGGCGGCAAGCGCGTCATCGGCGCGCCTGGCTGCGCCCGCAGCCCCAAGGAAAACGGCTTCGACTGGGTGCTCGACCGGTTGATTGCAGGCCTCGATGTCACCGCGCGCGACATCGCCGGCATGGGTGTCGGCGGCCTGCTGATGGAGATACCGACGCGGCCGCAGCCGCGCGAGCCGCTGCCGGCCAAAAACCGGCTCAAGGTCGGGATCGTGCTTCTGGCGGCGGGCCGGTCGAGCCGCATGGGCGGACCGAACAAGCTGATGGCGCTGTTCGACGGTCAACCGCTGGTGCGCCGCACCACCGAACGCGCTCTCGCCTCGAAGGCTTCAGGCACGATTGTCGTCACCGGCCATCAGCGCGAGCGGGTACGCGCGGCATTGTCGGGCCTCGACGTCACCTTCGCCGACAATCCCGATTTTGCCGATGGCCTGTCGACCTCGCTGAAGGCCGGTACTGCCTATCTCCCCGAGGACATCGCTGGTGCGATGATCGTTCTGGGAGACATGCCGGGTGTCGCATCCGACGACCTCGACAGGCTCATCGATGCCTTCCGCCGGGCCGGCGGCAACTCAGTGGTCCGCGCCTCGCATGAAGGCAAACGCGGCAATCCGGTGCTCCTGCCGCGTTCGCTGTTCGCGGCCCTCGCCCATCTCGAAGGCGACACCGGCGCACGCCATCTGGTCGAGGCCGAGGGGCTCGATGTCATCGACGTCGAGATCGGCGAGGGCGCATCCGTCGACGTCGACACCCGAGAGGCGCTGGAAGGCGCAGGCGGCGTGCTGCAGGATTGACAAATAGAGGTCGAATTTCGCATGCCTGATGGCATGGCCTTCACTTTCTTACTTCGCCGCCGCTTACCCCCCTCTGTCCTGCCGGACATCTCCCCCTCAGGGGGGGAGATCGGACATGACGACGGCTTTCGCCAATCGTCGATGCTGGAGAAAGGGTGCAGGGATGGACGTTGCCAATCTCCCCCCTTGAGGGGGAGATGGCCGGCAGGTCAGAGGGGGGCGCCTCGCGCTTTCCTGGCCTTTCTGGCTGCAATTATGTTTCCAATCGCTGCTCACGCTGATGCTCTCACGCTAAAACCGTTCAAGGACGATGTCTTCACCTATCCGGCGACGCTCACATCCGACAGCAACGGCGCCTACACGGTCCTCGACTACCGCGAGATGCGCGACATCAACCAGCGCGACGAGGTGCCGGAAAAGCGCGTTCATGCCCAATATACCGACACCGGCGTGCGCAAGGTGCAGCAGGATCTGATGCTGAAGACGGACGCCGGCGATGTCAGGCATGTCGCCGTCGGCAAGACGCAAGGGGCCGCGGTCATCGTGCTCTATCTGCACGGGCAGGGCGGCAGCCGTAAGCAAGGCGTCGACGACTTCACCTTCGGCGGCAATTTCAACCGCCTCAAGAACCTGATGGCCGGCAATGGCGGGCTCTACATCTCTCCGGATTTTCCTGATTTCGGCGACAAGGGCGCAGCACTGGTCGCGGCCCTGATCGACCATTATGCCGAACAGTCCCCGGGCGCGAAAATCTTCGTCGCCTGCGGCTCGATGGGTGGAGCGCTGTGCTGGAAGCTTGCCGCACGCAAGGATACGGGCGGCCGCGTGAATGGGCTGCTGCTGCTCGGATCGCTGTGGGACGAGGGTTTTCTCGCAAGTCCCGCCTTCAAGCGTCGCGTGCCAGTGTTCTTCGGCCAGGGCAGCCATGACGTGGTCTTTCCCGTGGCCAGCCAGGAAGCGTTCTTCCGCTCCATCCTCGCGAAATCGAAAACCTATCCGACCCGCTTCGTCCGCTTCGAAACCGGTACCCACGGCACGCCGATCCGCATGGTCGACTGGCGCGGCACGCTCAATTGGATGCTGTCGAAGGCGCCGTAAAGGCAATGTGTGGACCGCTCTAAGGCGCGGTGTTGTAGTCGACAATGGTCTGCGGATTCTCCTCGCCGTCATAGGACGCGTCGACGTCATACTGAACCAGCGAAAAATCGCCGTTGCGGAACAGATATGTCCCGGCGTCCGAAGCATCGCCGACGCCGCGCCATTTGTTGAACATGGTGATCGTGTGGGCGTCCTGGTCATAGTCGGAATTGACCGCCCATCCTGTGGTCTGGAAGCCGATTACCGTTACACTCAACAGCTTGCCTTCGCTGTCATTATTCTCGTAGCGTATATCGGTCTGAGGTTCGGCGAACTGCAATTGCCTGACACCGTCCACCTCGTTGGTCATGTAATAAACCGAGCTTTCATTGTAGGCGGCGGCCGAGCAGGAGAAGTGGAACAGGCGGGTTTCCTTGTCCGGGTCGCCCGGCTGAGCATTCTTGTCCTTGTATTTGATCGAAAAGACCTCCGGCTCATTGGCCAAAAGATCCTTGTCGCACTGATCGCCATAGGTCGCGAGGAAGGCCTTCTTGGCCTGTTCCAGCGCGGTATCCTTCTTCGGCGGCGGCGGACCGTCGCCGCAGCTTGGCGGCAACGCCTCGTCGAGATCGGCGGTGGAGGGCTTCAGCGCGCCCTTGTCGATGAAGATCGGCTGGAAGGGTGGCGCCTGGATCTGGGCATTGACCTGGCGCAGCGTGTAGCAGCCGGCGAAAACCTTCGCTTCGCCCTTCTTGTCGGTTGCCTGGATGGCGACCGGGACGTTGTAATAGATGCTGCCCGCCGCGCCCTCGTCCGAAATCGGACCGGTCCTGACCTCCACCCTGTCGGTGCCGTCATAACCCTTGACGAATGTATCGAAATCCTTTGCCGGCTTTGTATCGCCGTAGTAGCCCCAGGCGCGCGCGAATTCATACCGGTTGATGGCGCTGTAGAGAGAGCGGACGACCGCATCCGCGCTCGACCGATCATCGACGTAAGGCGCTTCGGGTGTATCGCTGGCGGCCAATGCCGTCTGGCCTGTCGTGGCAAGGGAGAGAAGGGCAGTCGCTGCGAGAAGGGCGCGTCTCATCGGGAATCTCCGCTCGATAACGAAAATTCTACCATGGCGATTGCGGCGACGTGGTGACGCCGTGCGGCTTCAGCTTGAAAAATCGGGCTTGAGGGCGCTAGGTCCTCCCGCCGGCATTCCTGCCGGACAGGAGATCTGACGTGACGATATCGATGTATGAGGCATCCGTGCCCGTTTTTTCAGCCAGGCTGAAGGCACTTTCCAGTGTGCTGGCGGCAGCCGAACAGAATGCGCTTGACCGCAAGATCGACCCGCAGGTGTTTTTGACGGCGCGGCTTGCGCCCGACATGTTCGCGCTGACCCGGCAGGTGCAGATCGCAACCGACCATGCCAAGGGCGCGCCCTCACGGCTGGCTGGCCGCGAAGTGCCGAAATATGAGGACAATGAAGCAAGCTTTGCCGAACTCGAAGCGAGGATCGCCAAGACGGTCGCCTATTTGGCGACTTTTTCGGCAGTCGATATCGACGGGTCGGATGACAGGATGATCGAGTTGAAGCTGGCGGGCCGGGAAACGACATTGCGCGGCATGCAGTATCTGCTGCATGTGGCCATGCCCAACTTCTATTTCCACCTCACCACCGCCTACGACATCCTTCGCCACAATGGCGTGCCGCTTGGCAAGGCGACGTTCCTGGGATCGCGTTGAGGAATCGAGATGTCCTGGATCGATCCGGGACATCTCGCACCTGCTTAGCGGATGGACATTTCGCGGGCGATGCGCGGGAAATCGGCGGGCTTGACGCCGATGTCGGCACGCTCGGCGTTGCTCATCGAATGAAGCAACGCGAGCGCCGCGCGATATCTCTGGTGTTCCTGCGGGCGCGGCCGGGCGAACATTTCCGTGAAGAAACCCATGTTTCAGGCTCCTGATTGGTCCTCCACGCCAGACAGTATAGGTGAATCGTGAAGATTGTGCAGTGCAGCATTTGCATGCCTGCCATGCCCGGATGATTTTTTAGAATTTTTTTGCGGCCCGATGAAACTCTTGCGCCGCGCCAGTCGCAGGCTTCGAAGCTGGCACATGGCCGGTTTTTCCTCGCCGGCGACTTCCGGACTGCATGAAGGTGCAGTCCGGCTTTTGTCTGGGGAGCATTGATCCTCGATAGCAATCCTCGCAACGGCTAGATTCGTTAAGACCGGTGGCATGTATTTTTAACGAGCCGGTTCTATGCTCGGTAATCCAGACAGTCAGGCAAGGGGAGGCTGACATCGCTACCGGCGCCAAGCGAGATTTTGCATCACTGCTCGACGACCTCTTCGTTGCCTCCGACAAAGGCGATGGCAGCGAGGGCGAGGAGACCGGCGCGCGCCCATCCATCCCGTTCGACTATCTCTCGGTCGCCGATGAACTCCATTCCGGCCGCATCAAGGTATCCGCCGCGGAATATCGCGAGGCTGGTGTCGATCTGGCCAGCGAATTTGCCGCCTTGCTTGAACAGGCCAGGCTCGCCCTGGCTGGCGAAGAGCCGAAGCCGGAAGAAAAATTACCGCCAATCGATCCTGAATCGATTGCGGTCGAACTGGGATTGGATCAGCCCAAGAACGCTGCCGATTTCGGTCGCATGCGCCGCAGCTTTGCTTTCGCCAATCATCCCGACCGCGTTGCCCCGCATTTGCGCCAGCGCGCCATGATCCGCATGCAGATCGCCAATATGCTGATCGACGAGGCCAAGCGCCGCGCCGTGGCCGCCGCACGCCGCTAACCGCCTCTGCTCACGCAAAAGTCGGCCCGGCGAGGCTTGGAGAGCGCCTCCGCTTTTCCTATAAGATGCGAATTCCTCTCCGCGCAGCCGCGCATACATTCCCTCCGGAGCAGAATTCGATGCACAAACGCCGTCTCGGCCGGACCGATCTTCTTGTTACCCAGATTTGCCTCGGTTCGATGACCTGGGGCCAGCAAAACACCGAGGCCGAGGGCCACGCCCAGATGGACCTGGCCTTCTCGCGTGGCGTCAATTTCATCGACACCGCCGAACTTTATCCGATCCCGCCCAAGGCGGAGACGCAAGGGCGGACCGAGAAGATCATCGGCAGCTGGATGAAGGCCAAGGGCAATCGCGACAAGGTGATCCTTGCCTCAAAGGTTGTCGGTCGCACGGCCAATGCCTGGTTTCGCGGCGACCGGCCCTCTCAATTGGTACGGGCCGATATCTTTGATGCCATCGACAAGTCGCTGGCCAAGCTCGGCACGGACTATCTCGACCTTTATCAAATCCATTGGCCGGAACGAGACATCCCCTGGGGTGCCAACCCGACGCGCATCGGGGCGGTGGCGCGGCGTGCCGATTCTGTCGGCGCACCAGTCGGCGAAACGCCGATCGCCGAGACGCTCGCGGTGTTCGAGGAACTGGTGAAGGCAGGAAAAATCCGCCATTTCGGCCTTTCGAACGAGAGTTCGTGGGGCGTGATGCGCTTCCTCGCAGAGGCCGGCAAAGAGATCGGTCCGCGCGTCGCCTCGATCCAGAACGCCTACAACCTCGTCAACCGCACCTTCGAGGTGAACCTCGCCGAGATTTGCGAGCGCGAAGGGGTGTCGCTGCTTGCCTATTCGCCGCTTGCACAGGGTTATCTGACCGGCAAATACGATCACGGCGCCCGCCCGCAGGGCTCGCGCTCGCAACTGTTCAATCGCGGTCAGCGTTATGAGACGCCCAATGCCGCCGAAGCGCAACTCGAATACAATGAACTGGCACGCTCTTTCGGGCTGGAGCCGGCGCTGTTTGCCAATGCCTATGTCTCGAGCCGGCCCTTCGTGACCTCCAACATCATCGGCGCGACAACCATTTCCCAACTGGAAATGGCGCTGTCCTCGGCGGATGTCGTCTGGACCGAAGAAATGCAGAAGGCGGTGGATGCCGTTCACCAGAGGGTGGGCAATCCCTGTCCGTGACCGATCCCGGGCGCGGAATTGTCGAGTAACAGCAAAGGGGTGGAGACAATGGTGGACTTTTCGATCGAGGCCGTGCGTGGAAAATTTCCCGCTCTCTCGCTGACTGACAAAGGACGCCGACGTATCTATCTCGACAATCCTGCCGGCACGCAGGTGCCTCAGGCCGTGGCCGACGCGGTCTCGCGCTGCCTTTTGACGACCAACGCCAATCTCGGCGGCCATTTTGAAACGACGATCGCGGCGCAGCAGGTCGTCGACGAGGCGCATCAGGCGATGGCCGATTTCCTCGGTGCGGCAAGCCCGCAGGAAATCATCATCGGCGCCAACATGACGACGCTGACCTATCATATGTCGCGAACGCTCGGCCGCACGATGAAGCCCGGTGACGAAATCATCCTCACCCGCATGGACCATGAGGGCAATGTGTCGCCCTGGCTGCAACTGGCCGAGGACCTTGGCCTCGTCGTGCACTGGCTGCCGTTCGACGAAAAGACCTGGCAGATCGAGGAGGCGACGCTGGCTGGTCTGCTGTCCGGGAAGACACGGCTGGTGGCGTTGAACTACGCCAGCAATCTCACCGGCTCGATCAACAAGGTCAAGTCCTTGACCCAACTTGCAAAAAACGCCGGAGCGCTGGTCTATGTCGATGCTGTGCAATTCGCGCCGCATGGCCTGATCGACGTGCAGGAGCTCGGCTGCGATTTTTTGATCTGCTCGGCCTACAAATTCTTCGGTCCGCATATGGGCATATTGTGGGGCCGGCGCGACGTTATCGATGGTTTGAAAGCCTATAAATGCCGCTGTTCCTCGAACGGACTGCCAGAGCGTTTCGAACTCGGCACGCCGCAGATCGAACTGATGGCCGGGCTCACGGCCGCGGTCGACTATTTTGCCGCACTCGGCACGTCGGCCGGCGAGGAGGGGTCGAGAAGGCGCAGGATTGCCAAGGCGTTCGAAGTCTCCATCGCCTATGAAAACCCGCTGGCACAAAGGCTGATCGACGGCCTGTCCGACATTTCAGGCCTGTCCGTCCACGGCATCACCGATCCGAAACGGCTCGGCGATCGTGTGCCGACTGTCTCCCTCACCGTGGACGGCATAGTGCCCGAAACGATCGTGAGGCAGATGAACGCCGAAAACATCTTCCTGTGGTCGGGCCACAACTATGCCTGGGAAATCGTCCACCAGCTCGGCATTCCTGCCGAGCAGGGCGTCGTGCGCATCGGCATCGCGCACTACAATACGGCGTCCGAAATCGACGAGACGCTTGAGAGCGTTCACCGGGTGATTGCCATGCTCAGGCAGCAACGCCCCTGACGCGAGCTTGCATTGTCACCGCGCCTTGCCTCCAAAACCGGTGAGGAAGGCGGTGAGATTGTCGCCGAGCGCGTCGCAGAGATAGCCGCCCTCCTGGACGATGACCGTCGGCAGGCCAAGCCCGGCGATCGCCTCGCCGATGCGCGAAAAGCCCGGCGTCGTCACCGAGAGCCCGCCGAACGGATCGCCTCCGAACGCGTCGAGGCCGAGCGCCACGACCAGCGAATCGGGAGAGAAGGCGCGGATACGCTGGAACGCCACGCCGAGCGCTTCCAGAAACGCCGCATCCGCAGATTTGCGCGGCAGCGGCAGGTTGAAATTGTAGCCAAGTCCCGGACCTTCACCGCGCTCGTCGGCGTGGCCCCAGAAGAACGGGTAGAACCGCACCGGATCGGCATGCAGCGACACCGTCAGCACATCAGGTCGCGCATAAAAAATGCCTTGCGTCCCGTTGCCGTGATGCAGGTCGACATCAAGGATCGCCACGCGGGCCGCCTGTTTGCGCAGTGTTTGTGCCGCAACGGCTGAGTTGTTGATGAAGCAGAAGCCCCCGGCGACATCGGCAAAGGCGTGGTGGCCGGGCGGGCGGCACAATGCATAGGCGCCGGAAGCGCCTGCCATCACCGTTTCCGCCGCCTCGACCGCGCTCCAGGCGCTCCACAGTGCACTTTGCCATGTCTCGCCCGAGATCGGGCAAGCGGTGTCAGCCATGTGATAGCCGGCCTGGCCGACGGCGGAGGCCGGATAGGAACCGTTGCGGGCGATCGGGTGGATATTGGGGATGACCTCGGCCGATGCGCCAGCGATGCGCTGCCAGCGTTCGAAAATATGTTTGAGGAAGTCGAGATATTCGGGTGTGTGCACCGCCGAGACCGGGCCGAGGCCGTGATCGCGCGGCCGCTCGATCGTGCAGCCCGCGGACTTTGCGCCGGCTAACAATCTTTCGACGCGTTCCGGTTTTTCCGGGTTGGGCTGCGCCGCGCCGCTGGAAAGAAAGGCCTTGGGGTCGTGCCGCTTCTGCTCCTGCGCATAGAAGGCTTTCATTCCTGCTCCCCATTTTCCGGCGCGTCGGCGAAGGCGAAAAAGGCCTCGCCGATGATTTTCTGCGTCTGCTCGTAACTCGACCAGGCAATGCCCAGCCTCTCGTAAAAGGCCTTGGCGCCCTCATTGTCGGTATCGACGGACAACCTGAGATAGACCCCGCCATGCTTGCGGCACTCGGCCGCCACGCGCCGCAGCAGGCGCTCGCCGATCTTGCGGCCACGGAACCGGTCCTCGACATAGAGGTCCTGCACATAGACGCCAGGCCGGCCCATCCATGTCGAGAAGATCGGGAAATGCAGGCAAAGTCCGGCGAATTCGCCATCGACTTCGGCGATCAGGGTCGAGAAGGCGGGCCTTTCGCCGAAGCCCCAGGTTCTGAGATCGTCCGCCGTCGCGATGATTTCCTCGGGCGCACCGATATGGGTGCCGAGTTTCAGGATCGCCGCGTGGATGGTTTCGACATCATCGATGGTGCCGGGGCGGAGGAGGATCGCACTCATCACAGGCGCTGTCATCTCGTCAAAACGCCACCCGGTCACCGCCCTTGAGCGCCAGCATGTCGCGCGCTTCCGTAGGTGTGGCAATCTCCAGAGAAAGCCCGTCAAGAATGCCACGGATGCGGCGCACCTGGTCGGCGTTGGATTTCGCCAGCTGGCGGCCATCGTAGAGGCTGTCTTCCAGTCCGACGCGCACATTGCCGCCCATAGCGGCTGCGATCGAGATCAGCGGCATCTGGTTCCGGCCGGCGGCGAGCACCGAGAACTGGTAGCTGTCGCCGAACAACTTGTCGGCAATGCGCTTCATATGGACGAGATTGTCAGGGTCGGCGCCGATGCCACCCAGGATGCCCAGCACGAACTGGATGAACAGCGGCCCCGACACCAGCCCCCGGTCGCGGAAATGCGCCAGCGAATAGAGGTGGCCGACATCGTAGCACTCGAACTCGAAGCGGGTGCCACAGCCTTTGCCCAGCCGCTCGAGCACGCCTTCCATGTCGGCGAAGGTGTTCTTGAAGATGGTGTCGCGCGTGGCTTCGAGCAGCTTCGGTTCCCATTCGTGCTGCCATTCCCTTGGCTTGTCGAGCATCGGGAACAGCGCGAAATTCATCGAGCCCATGTTGAGCGAGCACATTTCAGGTTCAGCCCGCAGCGGTGCCGCGAGCCGCTGGTCCAGCGTCATCAGCGAGGAGCCGCCGGTGGTGATGTTGATCACCGCATCGGTGGCCTGCTTGATGCGCGGCAGGAACTCCATGAACACATCGGGATCGGCGGTCGGCCGCCCGTCTTGTGGGTCGCGGGCATGCAGATGCAGGATCGAGGCGCCGGCCTCGGCCGCCGCGATGGCGTCCGCGGCAATCTGGTCCGGCGTCACCGGCAGATAGGGCGACATCGACGGCGTGTGCACCGAACCGGTGACGGCGCAGGTGATGATGACTTTACGCGATGCCATTTGCTCTACCCCCGGCCTTCGACCGGCAGGTCTAGCTCGGAGGCCAGAACTTCAAGCGAGTCGCCGATGATGGAGATGATCTCGCCGACCTGCTCGCTGGTGACGATCATCGGCGGCGCCACCATGAAATTGTCGCCGTCGACGCCGCCCTTGACCCTGCGGCCATAGATGATCAGCCCGCGCTCATAGGCGAGGTCGAGCAGCCGCTGCGTCGCCTTCTTGCCTTGGTCGATTGGCCTCAGCGTATCGGGATCGGCGACCATTTCGGCACCAGTGAGCAAGCCTTTGCCGCGCACGTCAGCGATGAACGGGAAGCGCTTCGCCAGCCCCTTCAGCCCGTCCATCAGCACGTCACCCATGGCGGCAGCGTTGGCGATCAGGTCGAGCCGGTCCATTTCGCCCAGCACCGCAAGCCCGGCGGCGCAGGCCAGCGGATTGCCGGCATAGGTGTGGCCATGCTGGAAACCGCCTGACGCGAGCAGCGGCTCGACCAGTCGCATCGGCGCCGCCAGGGCGCCGAGCGGCGCATAGCCCGAACCCAGCCCCTTCGACAGCGCGACGATATCAGGCCTGCAGTTCCAGTGGTCGCCGCCGAGGAATTTCCCTGTGCGGCCGGCACCGCTCATCACTTCGTCATGGATCAGCAGGATTCCGTAGCGGTCGCAGATCTCGCGTGTGCGGGCATAATAGCTGTCCGGCGCCACCAGGGCCGCGGTCGCGGCGCCGCCGATAGGCTCCATGATGAAGGCGAGGACGCTTTCAGGACCTTCGGCGAGGATCTTTTCCTCCAGCATGTCGGCGTAGCGGATGCCGCGCTGCTCCATCGAAAGATTGTCGCGGTCGCGCCAGGCGGTCGGTGCCGGCACGGTCGGCATCACCCGCATCATCGGTGTGAAAGTCTCGGCCAGCGCATCGTCGCCGGTAATCGAAAGCGAACCAAGCGTGCCGCCATGATAGGAAGGAAAGCGGGTGATCACTTTCCAGCGGCTGGCCTGGCCGGCTGCGACAGCCCATTGCCGTGCCAGCTTGATGCAGGATTCCGTCGCTTCGGAACCGCCGGAGACGAAAAAGATGCGGTCCATTCCTTCCGGCAATTTTCCAGCCAGTTCTCGCGCCAGTTCTTCCGCCGGCTCGTTCTCGAAATGCAGCCGGTAGGCGAAGGTGGCGCGGTCCATCTGCCGCTTCATCGCATCGAGCACATTGCGGTTGGAATGGCCGATATTGGCGACCATCGGGCCGCTCGATCCGTCGATGAAACGGCGGCCATCCTGCGTCCACATGTAGATACCTTCGGCGCGGTCGATCAGCGGCCGGCGCAGGCTGGAGAGATAGAACAGATGCGATTGGCGCCGGGCGTCGGTGTCTTGAACGGCAGGCTGGACTTTCGACATGTCAGGACTTTCCAAGATAGCGGTCGAGGACATTCTGGGTGACGCGTTCGACCATCGGGTCCTGTCTTAGCAGGCCGGCGACCCATTCGCAGCTTCCGGCGTGGAACACCTCGCCCTTGCCGCGTGCAAAATTGACGATCATGCCATTGCCGCGTTTGACCTTTTCGAGATTGGCGTCGCTCGCCTCGCCGAACAAAGTTTCGGCGGTGAAGCGGCCATCCTCGTCGGCGAGGAACTGGTCCCCGATCGGAATGTCGGCGCTTTCCTCGACCTGGCTGGCCATGCCGACGGCGAGAACTTGCAGGCCGTCAGGCGCGCCGCTGGTGGCGGTCGGATGGGGCAGGCCGCCGCGTATCTCGAAATCGAGCCCGTCGACCTCATAGCCATAGACATGGCTGTCGGCGCCGAGCAGGTCGCCGTAATAGATGCCGGTGCCGGCGAAGGCCCAGTGCTCGGGCCGATAGACCGGAAAGCCGCGTACGCCACGTGGCGCGCAGCCACCCCAGCCGGCATAGACACCACGTGTGGCGTTGAGCCCGAAGGTCGCCGAACCCGGCCGGCCGATTTCGGGCGCTTCCCAGGAATTGGTGGCGCGTGTCACGTCGCCGCCGCGATAGGCGGGATCCTCGGCTCGGGCGCGGTATTTGTAGCAAACCTGCCGGCGGCCTTCGTCCTCCAGCCGCGTCTGCCACATGAAATTGCCGGCAAAGCGCGCCGCATGGCCGCCGCGCTCGACATAGAAGTCGACCGCATCGCGCATTTCCCAGGTCCAGTATTCGTCGTGGCCGACGAAGACCGCGCAGTCATATCCGTCGAGAATCTCGGGCGAAAAATGCAGATCGTGCTGGCTTGTCAGGTCGACATCGTAACCAGCCCGTTCGGCAAAGCGAAAAAAATGGCTGTCGTAGCTGGCCCAGCCCGACGAAGCGTATTTCTTCGAATGGCCGGTGGCGAGCGCCCATTCCATGTGCGGATAGCGCGGCGCGGTCTTCGGCGGCACCGCGACCTCCAACGGCACGCGCGGCGCATCCCCGGGCAGCACGACGAAGCCGCGGCACCAGGGGCGCTGCGTCGACACGATGGGCGAGTACTGGTTACGGTCGGGCCCGGTGATGCCCTGATAGTGGTTGGAGCCGCCCCAGGTGTTGTAGGCAAGCCAGGTGCCCGTCGCCGCCACCTGCAGAACACGGCCGGGTTTCTTGCCAAGCGGAGGGCTGACAATGAACAGATGGTGGGATCGGATCGGCTTGCCGTCGCGTCCGTCGGCGGTCAGGGTCACGCGGTAGGCGCCGGACGGCCAGTCGTTTTCCACACGGAATTCAAAGGAGGCTTCCCAGCCGCAGCCTTCTGCCGAGCATTGGTCCGGACTGTCCTGCCAGCGCGATGCGATACCCGATTTCTCGAACGCCCTCGTCTCGGCGCCGCCGTCCCGAACGATCGTCATGCCGAAGGACGGAGCCGTGGAACTGACATGCAGCGTCACGGTTTCACCGGCACGATACGAAAACCGATCGCTGTAGCACCAGATCTCACCGCGCTCGCCATCCATGCCCGGCCATTCGTAATAGTGACCGCGCACCGCGTGGCGGCGTTGCTCGGGCGTCAGCCCGAAATCGGGAAATTCGGTCGGCAGGTTGATCATGAAGCCCTGTCCCATCGGAGGCGCCATTTCGGCGATCCGCCGGCCAGGCGTCAAATGGAAACGATCATGCCAGCATTCGTTAGCCGCACCCTTGGCCGCGCTCAGCAAACGGACTATCTCAAAGGGCGGCGGCGGTTCCGCCACGGGGACAGGCATGCTCAGGGTGCAAAAGGTCAAGGTCGACGATATCTATGTGCCCACCGCGCGCAAGAAGACGCTGCACCCCGAAACCGTCCGGCATCTGGCCGAGGATATACTGGAAAACGGCATGAAGACGCCGATCCAGGTCCGCCATGACGGGAAGCGGCACATACTTGTCGAAGGACTGCATCGTCTGGAGGCAGCCAAGTGGCTCGGCGAGTCAGACATCGACGCCTATCTGGTGCAAGCCAAGCGCCACTGACGCGCAGTTTTTAGTCGACCGACAATGCCTGGCTGATCCTCGCCAGACAAAATTTCCACAGACCATGTCGGCCCGCGCCGTGTTCGCTCGTCCTTGGGCAGAACCGGAGGAGACCCGACATGTCCAGATCGACTTTTATCGCCATTCTTGCCTCGCTCGCAGCCTTGGTGGCCGCGTCGGGCCCAGCCAACACAGAGGAGTCAAAGCCTGCCATGACGACCGAAACGACAACACTGCCGAAGCCGCAAAAATCCGGCCTGCTGCCGATCAACGGCGTGAACTACTATTACGCCGTCCATGGCAAGGGTGAGCCGCTGCTTCTGCTGCATGGCGGCCTCGGCTCCTTCGATATGTTCGCGCCGATCCTGCCCAAGCTTGCCGAAAACCGCACCGTCATCGGGGTCGACCTGCAGGGGCACGGCCGCACGGCGCTTGGCGACCGGCCATTCAGCCTGGAGGCGATCGGCGACGACATGGCCGGTATCGTCAAGGCACTCGCTTACGACAAGGTCGACGTCATGGGCTATTCGCTGGGCGGCGGCGTTGCTTTCCGCATGGCGGTCCAGCATCCCGAGGCTGTGCGCCGGCTGGTCCTTGTCTCGACAGGCTATGCGGCCGACGGCTTTTACGATGAGATGCGCCCGCAGCAGGCGCAGGTGAGCGCCGCCGCGGCGGCGTTCATGAAAGACACGCCGATGTACAAATCCTACGTCGCCGTCGCGCCGCATCCGGAAGACTTCCCGAAACTGCTCGACGCGCTCGGCAATTTCATGCGCCAGAACTACGACTTCTCGGCCGATGTTCCCAAGCTGAAGATGCCGGTCATGCTCGCTTACGGCGACAGCGACATGTACAAGCCCGAGCATGAGATCAAGTTCTACCAGATGCTCGGCGGTGGTCTGAAGGATGCCGGCTGGATGCGCGAGAACCTGTCGCAGAACCGTCTGGCGATCCTGCCCAACCGCACCCACTACGACGTCTTCTTCGCCCCGGAACTGACGGCCGCCGCGCTGCCGTTCCTCAACGGTGAAACCAAGGTAAAGAGCTGGGACGAGGTGGTCGGCGAAGCCGAATGACCCCTACCATCTCCGCCGGCCGTCTCCAGCGAGACGGCCGGCGAGTTGTTCAGGAAGCCTTGGCTCGGCGCGGCTGCCTCAGATGCTTGACGCCGCTCATCTCGACGAAGTTCGTCGCCGACTCCCAGAGATAGTCACCGTAGAGAAACGGCTCGAACGACTCGGCGTCGTCCAACGGCAGAGGCGATATCTCCGCATCGACACGCGGCTCGTAGAAGAACGGTATAGAGAACCGCACCGTTTTCGGCGCAATGACCCGGTGCCGTGTCGCCCGCACGCGGCCGCCGGTCCAGTGTTCCAGCAACTGGCCGAAATTGACCGCCAGCGTGCCGTTGGCTGGAGGCACGTCGATCCATTCGCCGGCGAGGTTCTTCGCTTGCAAGCCCTCGACGCCGTCCTGCGCCAGCAAAGTGACGAAGCCTGAGTCGGCATGTTCGCGGCCGATGATGGTGCGCGTCTCGCCCTTGTGGATTACCGAAAACTCCGGCCCGCCGGCATTGGCGTCACGCAGGGGATAGCGGATCAGGCGCAGCGTCGAGATGCCACCGTCGAAATAGGCATCGAAGATCAGTTCAGGCAGGCCAAGCCCGCGGGCGATCGACCGCATCAGCATGGTGCCGACCGTCTCCATCGCGCGATAGTAGTCGGCTGCGGCGGTACGCCAGCCTGGCAGCGCATTTTCGGCCGGCAGTGGTGTCGGCTCGCACAAGGGATCGTCGGAGGCTGACAGTCGCGCCGCGTCGGCAAGGTCCGGCCCCATGTCGATACCTTCCTTGTAGGAAACGGCTTGCGGCTGCAGCGGAAACCAGCCGCGGTAGAAATTCTTCTTCGTGTGATCGAAATTCCAGCGCAGCAGTTTCTGCTTCTCGGTGTCGGGAAGCGAAAAGATGCGCAGCACTTGCGCGCGCTTGTCCGGCGTCAGCCAGTCATCGCCGGGAAAATCCCGAACCGCCATGAAACCGATGCCCGCCGCGGCGGCCATGATCCTGGCGTCGCAGCGGTCGCGGGCGGGCGAGGGCGGTCCGAACAGAGCCGCAATGCCGATTGTTTCGATGTCCGCTGTCATGACGGTTCTGCCACATCACGATAATCGATGAGCTTGTATCAAAGCTTTTCAATTGACCCAATCGGCCTCGCCGCTACCTTGCCGCCTGTTCACTCCACCAATGGATCCAGACGATGGCAAAATATGAGGGCGGATGCCTGTGCAGGGCGGTGCGCTACCGCACCGACGCCGACCCCATCAACGAGCGCATCTGTCATTGCCGGCTCTGCCAGAAGGCGATCGGCGCGGCATTCAATGCACGCGTTCTGTTCCGCATCGATGATGTGACGGTCGAGGGTCCGTTGGCCACGGTCAACACCTCGCCGGATCTCAAGCGTGGTTTTTGCCCGAACTGCGGAACGACGATGTTTTCGCGGCGCGATTCCGCCGGCATCATCGGCCTTACGACCGGTTCGCTCGACGACCCGTCACTGTTCAGGCCCCAGATGCATATCTGGACCACCTCGAAACAGCCCTGGGTGATGCTGGACGACGGTCTGCCGCAATATGAAGGCGCTCCGCCGGCCTAGGCCTCCTCCTTCCCGTCGACAGGAGGACGTGCCCCAGGATGACCAAAAAATAGCCCAACGAGACACGCGATAGCCGGCAAAGCGTCATTGGCGGGCCATCTTTGTCACCCTATCTAAGCGTCGCGGGCCTGGCATTCGAGGAGACGACGGATGAACGACAGCATCAGCACCCTGGACGAGCTTTTGAACGATCCGATGGTCCTGCTTGTGATGGAGCGTGATCGTGTACGCCCGGAACAGGTGCGCATGCTGCTCGAACGGGCTCGCCGGCCATCCGCGGAGGAGCCTGTCGTGCCGCCCGCGCATGTGATTGCCAGGACCTGCCAGAAACTCTGGCTTTGCCCGTAATCGTCTTGCCAACCTCCACCCATGGGAGCATCGCCGGCTCTTCGGGCCGGGTTGAACCGTGCGCGTCTGACGCGGCGGCGCCAGCTTACAAATCCGTAAATTGATTCTACGCTACATGACGATATGGCTTGCCGGGCACCGATCGCCATCGATGCCTTCGCTAGTCCGATCCCTCCCGCATGGAACCCGACATGGCTGATATCTGCACGCAAGGCGTCGACACGGGCTTTGTCGGCCTTGGATTTGCCAAGGTCGCATTCCTCGGCCTGGTGCAAGGCATCACGGAACTGCTGCCGATTTCCTCGACCGCCCATATGCGCATCGTGCCGGCCGTGCTTGGGTGGCAGGATCCGGGCTCCGCTTTCTCCGCCGCCATGCAACTGGCGGCCCTTGCCGCCGTGGTCAGCTATTTCTGGGGCGACGTAAGGGATCTTTTGTTCGGGTCACTCGCCGCCCTCACGCGCCGTGATTTTGCCGACCGGCATTTCCGTCTGGCGCTGTGGATCGTGCTGGCGACGATCCCCATCGTCATCGCCGGCGTGGCGCTCTCGGGCGTTCTCAACACCTGCAATTCGCCGTTGCGCAGCCTGACAGTAATTGGCTGGGCCTGCATCGTCATGGCGGTCCTGCTGGGGCTGGCTGAAATCTTTGCCCGCCATCGGCGCACCATGGCCGACGCGTCGCGGGCCGATGCATTGCTGGTCGGCATCGCGCAGATCGGTGCCTTGATACCCGGTGTTTCCCGTTCCGGCTCGACCCTGACAGCGGCACTGGGACTTGGTTTCAAGCGGGCGGAGGCGGCCCGTTTCTCGTTCCTGCTCGGGCTGCCGGCCATCGCGCTCGCCGGCCTCAAGGAATTATGGGAGCTGCACAAGGTGCATCTCGATGCCCATGGATGGTCGGTTCTCGGCCTGGGACTGCTCGTGGCTTCGATATCGGCCTTTTTCGCCATCTGGGGCCTGATGCGCGTGCTGGAACGCTTCTCCGCATGGCCTTTCGTTATCTATCGCGGTGTGCTCGGGGTCGTCCTGCTGATGGGCGTGGCGATGGGGTGGCTTGTCTAGGCCGGACCGGCACGCCTCCGGTGTTGCGCGGCTGCAACCGCCAGGAGAGCATCAACCCATGCCCGAAGATGTGATCGCACGCCTTCATTGACTCCCGGCAATATCCGCCCTTAACGTTCTGTTAACAAAACAGATGGGCGGGGCCGGATGGCATCCTCGATGGGTTGGCGCCGGAAGGCGAAGGGGCTGGGGCTTGCGATTGGCCTGATTGCTTTCTGTTCGGCGGCGAGTTCCGCCTACACGGCTCCCGTCTCCATGGTTATCGGCGGCTCGACCTCCCAGCCGATCGGCCACTATGATTTTTGCAAGATCCATTCCGCCGAGTGCTCGATCCGTTCACCCGACAGCGAGCCGGCACGCTTGACCGCCAGGCTGTCGCGGGAGATCAGCGCCGTAAACCTTTCGGTCAACGCGCGCGTCAAGCCGATGAGCGACATGGACAATTACGGCAAGGAGGAATGGTGGGCCTATCCGGACAATGGCTTCGGCGATTGCGAGGATTACGCGCTGGAAAAGCGGCGTGAGCTCAACAGCCTGGGCATTGCCATAGCCAATCTCCTGATGACGGTGGTTCGCAAGCCGGACGGCGAAGGCCATGCCGTGCTGACGGTGCGTACCGACAAGGGCGACTTCATCCTCGACAATCTTGTCGACAAGGTTCGTCTCTGGAACCAGACGCCGTATCGCTATCTGAAAAGGCAGGCGAGCGACGACACCGGGCACTGGGTCTCCATTCTTGCCGGCGAAGAGAAGCTGGTCAGCGCCGTCAAATAGCCGTCGCGGGCCGTCCGGGCCGTAGTCCACGCTCCCCCTCAAGCAAATCCTTCATCGTGCCGGGAAGCGGTGCTATCCACGACAGTTCGTTGGAACCGACAATCCGGAACGCGCATGGATTTTTTAACACTCCTGCATTCTGCACCCTTGTTGCTGGCCTTGCTCAAGGCCGCGTTGCCGCACGCGGTCGCCACGACGGTGGCATTCGGCCAGTGGTTCGCTTCGGTGCCGCCGTGCCGTGACGTCGCCTTCGAGGCGGCGAGCTTTCTCGTCTGCGAGGTCGATCCAAAGCTGTATTCGATCGAACTGTTCTGGAAAGACCCGGCGGGCAAGCCTTTTCAATCGTTGCACAATCTCGACGACGCCCAGCGCACGGCCGGACGTACCATGCTGTTTGCCATCAATGCCGGCATGTATCATCCCGATCTCAGGCCGGTCGGCCTCTATGTCGAACGCGGCCAGGAAATGGCCGGTGTGAAGACGGGATCGGGCAGCGGCAATTTTTCGCTGCAGCCGAATGGCATCTTCTACGTCGGCGGCGGCAAGGCCGTGGTCCGGGCGACCAGGGACTTCGTCAGGCAGCGGCCGGCGACCGACTATGCGACCCAATCAGGGCCAATGCTGGTGATCGACGGCCAGCTTCACCCGAAATTCCGGTCCGACGGCACGTCGCGCAAGAGCCGCGACGGCGTCGGGGTGCGAAAGGATGGGATTGCCGTCTTTGCCATTTCGAACGGTACGGTGACGTTCCATGCCTTCGCCCGCCTGTTTCGTGACGTGCTAGGCTGCGACAACGCGCTCTTTCTCGACGGCACGATATCGAGCCTGCTCGCTCCGGCCATTGGTCGCAACGACGACTACTGGAACCTGGGGCCGATGATCGGCGTCTTCAGGAAGCGGCTGACGCTTGGCGCCCCCGATCGCGACACGCGCTAAGCCCGTGTATCGCGCCTGCCTCGCAGCCTGATGACAATTACGGCGACGATGATCGCCGCCACCATGGCCGCTATCACCGCCAGGCCGAACAGGCTGGTCGCGTCGAGTTCGGGCAGATTGTCGGCCCCTTTCGCCACCAGCCATCCAGGCGACAGCACGACCGGCGCCCAGACGATCGCCGACAGGATGTTGGCGATCTGGAAGCGGCGTCTGTTCATTCCCATCATGCCCGCGACCAGCGGCACGGTGGCACGCACCGGACCGAAGAAGCGGCCGACGAAAACCGCCGCGAAACCGTAGCGTTGGAAGAACAGGCGCGCCCTGGCGATCTCGCGGCGATATCGGTTGAGCGGCCATTTGTGGACGACGCCGCGCCCGAGCCATTTGCCGAGAAAATAGGAGATGGTGTCGCCGAGCGTCGCACCGATCATCGCGGCGAGGAGAACCGGCAGGGGCTGGACGATACCGGCGCCCACCAGGCCGCCGACGATGATCAGCACCGTGGTGCCGGGCAACAGGATGCCGACCAGCACCAGCGATTCGCCGAAGGCCAGCAAGCCGACCACGAGGCCCGCCCAGGCCTGATGGTTCTCGATGAAACAAACGCTCTGGTCGATGAACGACTGCACGCAAGCTCCCTTTTGAAAGTGTTCCTCAGCTGCCGCTGTCGAGCAGGCCCCTGAGTTCGTCGAGCTTGTCGTTGACGAGCCAGCCGTAATAGTTCTCGACCGGCAGCTTGCCGCCCTTGCCGCTGGCAAGGCCGGCCGCCCGCTGCCGCGGCTGGCCGACATTGTAGAGTGTGGCCGTGATGCCCGGATTGCCCGAGATGTCGAAACCCTGCTCCTTGTAGGCATCGATGGCGTCGCGCACGATCGCGGCGATGTAGACGATGCTGCGGTCCGGATCCATGACATCGCGATAGATCGCCTGTGGGTGGTCCGGCGTGAGCCTATCGTAGCCGCTCACCTTGTTGACGAGGTCGGTGACCTCGAGCGCGGTCAGCGGGCTGATCTGGCCGAGACCGAAAGTCTGGCCGGCGAAGAAGGGCTGGAAGAACGCCTGCTGGAAGGTCATCGCGTCATAGGTGATGCCGTCGACCGCCTTGCCACGAAAATGCTCGACCCAGATCCTGTCGCGGCAGCTCCATAGGGAAGCGCTGTCCTTGGCCTGCGCGCAACTGGCGAATTCCGGGCGCTGGACGAAGGTCTGCACCGGCACGCCCTTGTAGCGGAAGGCGAAGTCGAGGCCGGAATAGGACAGCGCCTTCACATAATAAGTCTGCACCGAGCCGACAGCGGTGACGTTGTAAGTATGCTCACCGACCAGCGCACCCACGATATGGATGGGATCGATATCGTAAGCCGCCGCCACCTGCTTGATGTGCGCCACGAGCTTCTTCTCGCGCTTCAATAGCGCGACGATCTTTTCGTACTTCTCACCGTAGGTGGTCTTGAAGGCGCGGGTTCGTGTGGCCGATGCCTCCGGGATTGGCGGCTGTGTCGCGGAACGATTTCCTCGGGGGACGACGACCAGGCCGTTCGCATGCGCCGCCTGTAGCGGAGCGGCGAGCACGAGGACCAGGAGAAGTCGCTGCAAAGCGGTCATCGGGCGCCTTTTCAGGGTTCTTGGGAACGCCGGCGCAAACGCCGCATACCGTTCTCAACAGCCACATCATGGCGCTGTCAAGGCTTGGCCGGACCGCTGCCGGCGGCTGTCTGAAAGGAGCCACAGCTATGGTAAAAACTTGATTCAATCTTTATTGGCAATTTCTCGTTCATAACTCGTCTGGTTGTCCGTCGGCCGTTGCCTTCGGTCTGTTGTGTTTGAGTACAGGTCCAGATGCGGTTACCAGGCGTCATCAGTTTCGTGATCGCATCGCTGTGCCTTGCCGGCTGTTCGTCGACATCGGGCATGGATGCGCTCGACATGCAGAAACCATCCAGTGAAACCACCAGTTCGGTTGTCCGGCCAAGCGCGCCAATCGCATCCGTTCCGGGGGCCAAGGCAAACGCGGCGCGCAATCGGGTCGAGGTTGCGCCCGAGGACGACACCGCTCGGCCCTTTGGCCTGGCGGAGGAAGAGACGGTGGCGTTTCCCGCAGCCGAACTGCCCGACAGCGTCGAGCCGCCGATCGAGGTGGCTGCCCTGGTGTCGCCGCCGAAGCTGTTGTCGCGGGCGGCACCGCCCATGCTGGCCGGACCGGTCACGCGCTACGGCTTCCGCGATGCCAAGCCGATCAATTTCGGCCGCTCGTCGCCCCGTCACCTTGCCGTGCACGGTGTCGACGTGTCGCGCTGGCAAGGCAACGTGAACTGGGAGAAGCTGCGCGCCCAGGGCGCCAACTTCGCCTACATCAAGGCGACCGACGGCGGCGACCATCTCGACCCGATGTTCGCCAGGAACTGGCGCGGCGCCGACGCCGCCGGCCTCAAGCGCGGCGCCTATCACTTCTTCTACTGGTGCCGCACCGCCGGCGAGCAGGCCGACTGGTTCATCCGCAACGTACCCAAGGTCGAGGGCGCGCTGCCGCCGGTGATCGACGTCGAGTGGAACGGCGACTCCAGCTGCCAGCGGCGCCCGTCGCGCGAAAAGGTGCTGGAGAAGATGCAGGTGTTCATGGACAAGCTGGAGCGTCACTACGGCCAGCGGCCGATCATCTACACAGCGCCGGATTTCTACCGAGACAACCTTCAGGGCGCCTTCCCGGACTACCCGTTCTGGCTGCGCGCCGTGGCCCGGCACCCGTCAAAGGTCTATCCTGATCGCAAGTGGCTGTTCTGGCAGTATTCCGGCTCCGGCCTGTCGCATGGCGTGACCGGCCGCATCGATCTCAACGTCTTCCATGGCGATGAGCGGCAATGGCGCGCCTGGGCCGGCGGCGGCGGCCGGCAGATGATGGCTGACTCGGACTAGGACGGGATACCGTCCGCCGCCCAGGCGCTCATCCCCGACCTATCGGAACTGATTGCTCCCGCTGTGCTTTTCCTCGCTCAGCCGCAGCTTCGTCCTCAGGCTCATGATCTCGGCGATCGCGGCATCGATCATGGCAAGAAGCGTCAGCGTGTCGTGCTGGGTTGGGTCGGCCCTGACATAGGCGAGCTGGTTCACGATATCGGGTTCGTCGTCGGCTTTGTCACTCATGCGCGTCGTCCCGGCTGTTGTCTTCCTGGATTTTATCCGATCGGGTCGATCGTCAAGTAGCCCTTTTATCACGTCATCGTGCGGATGGCCTTGCCGGCGTTCATTTCCCAATCTTGCGAATAGACAAGACATTTTCGTCGCCGTGCTGTCTATATGCGGGCTGCTGCACTCTTGGTCGTCGGGGGACGAGTTGGAGCTCAAATTTCTATTGGTTGGCTTTGCCTGCACGGTCGCCGGTATGCTGTCGATCGTCACTTTCCTGAAATGGCGAGAGGTCAAGGCGGCCAGCCGCTGGTTGCCGACGCCTGGAAAGATCGTCACCTCGCGCGTCGAGGCGCGCGAGGTGACCAGCTCGGGCACTGGCTCGGAAAGCAGCACTTCGACCGAAATCCGCAATTTCCCGGCCATCACCTATGAGTACAAGGTGGGCGGCAAGACATTTCAAAGTTCGCACTACAGCGTGCAGGAGAACCTCGGAAATTTCGAAGTCGCCGAAACCCTTGCGCGGTTTCCGCGCGGCGCGGCGGTAACCGTGTTCTATGACCCGTCCAGCCCGGGCAAGGCCGTGATCGAGCGCACCATGCCGGACGGTGCCTTCAAGTTCATGATCCAGCTTTCGGCGGGGCTGGTGGTCGGTGCGCTGGTGCTGGTGTTTTCCGTCGGTGGCGTGCTGGAGGCAATCGGACCGCATTTGCCCAAGCCGCAGAATCTTGGTGCCGCGGCATTCCTGCTGTTCATGGGTCTTTTTGTGCTGCGCATGGGCTTTGCCCAGAAATCGATGGCCGAGCAGGCGACAAAATGGCCGACCACCGCCGGCCGTATCGATGCGTCCGGCCTGCAGGCGATCAAGATCCGCGACCGGTTCGAAGGCGTGGGATACCGGCCTTGGCACACTGTCTTCAAATCCCGCATCATCTACAGCTATGGTGTCGCCGGACAGCGCTACAGCGCCGATCGCGTCGCTTTCGGCGCCAGCGTGACGGCCTCGCTGCCCGGCCTCGTCGGCGGTCAGGCGCGGCGGTATGTCGAGGGCGGCAAGGTCGACGTGCACTATGACCCCGCCAATCCCGCCTCGGCGGTGCTCGAATGCCGGGTGCGCGGGCTCTGGCTGCTGTGGGTCTGTTCGGCAGGCTTTCTCGGCGGCGCGGCGTTGCTGGTCGGGCTGGTCTGAGTGTCGCCGCCTTCAGCAGCGGACGAGAGGTCCGCTGTCGAATCCCCGCCAGGTCAACCGCACCGTCGCGCCATCTCTTCTGATCTGGATGGTGCGGGAAAATGGTTCGTCGAGCGATGGATCCTGGCCATAACACTGGCTGGCGCGAACCACCCAACCGGTGGCGGTTTTGCGGAAGCTCGCGTGCTCGCAGCCGAGGTCGGGAAACGACAGGGCCGACTGATCCACGGTGAACACAGTCTGGCGCTGGACGTCGGCGGTCGCATGGCAGTTCAACCTGTCCCTGGACCATGTCCCGACATAGGGCGCGGTCGCTGCGGCCGGCACAATCGTAGTTGCGGAGATCGCTATGATCATTGCCAAACGCTGCATCTATTGTCCCCTGGGCCGCTGTGGCTGATCATACAGATTGCGGGTTTGTGTGGGGCAAGTTTTCGACCGTGGTGCGATAAACGCAGCGGCTCCGGATTTCGCTTATGGTTTTGCACGGATGATGCGAGACTGTGCAGCCCGGCACGCAGCCAGCCCTGCTTCACAACGCTTTCCCCGAGATTTCGATGATCATTCGCAAACTGGCCTTTGTTGTCCTGGGTTCGCTCGGGCTCATGCAAGCGGCGAGCGCCAAGGAATGCCTCCTGAGCCACGCTACCTATCGGGAGCCACGTTCGGGCGCGGTCATGCAATTCCGGCCGCTCGACAACGAACCGGCGGCACTGACGACGCAGGTGTTCTCGCTGGCCGTGCCCCATACCGGCATAAGTCTGCCGGCCGACATCACCTGGACCAACGGCAAAAATTCATTTCCGCTCGGCACCATCCGCCACGCCTGCACCGACGACGACCGCGAAGCGGGCCTTCAGGACGGCAGCGGCCTGTGCAGGATATGGGACGGGCAGGTCTACGCCCTGACCGGCGGCGGCGCCGAGCAACTGAATTCCCGCGAAGCGACGCCGGCGCCGAAAGGGCTATTGCTGCCGGAGTTCGGTGCAGCGTTCGCCGAATCGCCGGATTTCGCCAACGCCAATCCAGATGGCTCGGCCTGGGATGCCTTTACGCTGACGGGATGCAGCGATGAATAGCGCCATGAGACTGATCAGCTTGACCTTCGCCCTGCTTGCGTCCGCCTCGATTCCCGCTGTGGCGGGCGAACCGGCGCCGTCGCGCCCGCCCATCGACAAATGTGTTTGGGAAAGGCTGACGGACAAAAATATCGGGCTCGCCGCCTGGGTGCAGCGCTGTGATTTTGGCTTCCGCCAGGTTCATTTCGAATTCGTCGGCAATGCGCTCGCGATCAAGTACAGCGACGGCGGCGCGGCGGATCCTCTTGTCGAGGTGTTCGACATCAAATCAGGCGAAACCGCCGATGCTGCCGTGCAGCGGCTGTTGCTGGAGAAGACCGACAAGGCCATCAGCACGCGTTGCGTGGTGGCGCCTTACACAGAGGGCACCGTGCCTGCCGACGTCAAGCGGTACACATTCAGTCCTAATGCTACCTATGCGAAAGAGTTGAAAGCGCTTGCCAACCCTGACGAGATTCCTGAACCGCCTTGTGGCGATTGGGGCGAAATGCCAGATGGCATCCAGTATTTCGAGGTGCCGGCGGGGGAGGGGCGGAAAGTGCTGTTCGTGCGTGTCGGCCAGGACGAGCCGTTGTTTGACGGGCAGACGCTGCAGGTGTTGGCTGCGGAATAGGGAGGTGGACGAGCCGACGGAGAGCGCCTTGTTGGGCGTGCGTCACGCTTCGGACAAGTTTGATCAGCTATGACAGTTACAGCAGATAATGAGATGTCCCATGGCGCTATTTACGATTGGCTACGAAGGCTCTGAAGTTGAGGATTTCGTATCCGTACTAAAGGTAGCAAAGGTCGAATTGCTGGTTGATGTCAGAGATTTGCCTCTGTCTAGAAAGCCTGGCTTCTCCAAAAACTCACTTAGGAGCCACCTCGAAAACTCTGCGATCGACTATCTGCACACGAAAGTTCTTGGTGATCCGAGGGAGGGGCGGCTGGCTGCCAGAAGCGGGGATCGTCAGCGGTTCGAGCGAATTTTCAGAAGCCACATCGCGAATGAGGCGGCCAAAAAAACGATCCGTGAGCTAGCATTGCAGGCCGAAACAAAAAACATCTGTTTGATGTGTTTTGAAAGAGACCATAAAGACTGTCATCGGTCTATTGTTTGCGAAGAGATATTGAAAATGAAAAATATTTCAATTAAGAATCTTGGAGTGCCGAAAGGATTTTGTTTAAAGGCTGCTTGATTGGCATCTATTTCTCAGCGCGACTCTGCGGTAATCCTGGTAAAGGCAGCGCCAAGAGTTGGAGAAGCTCACGGGGAGCTGGTCTGTTGTGCGGGATTGGATTTTAACGGCAATTGGGTTCGGCTGTATCCCGTCGCGTTTCGAACTCTAGAAGATTCTCAAAAGTTTGGTAGATGGGACACCATAGAGTATGGCTGGAGTCTTCCTAAGGGCGATCACAGGCACGAGAGTCGAAAGCTAGAGCACAAATCTCTGGTCATAACGGGCAGTTTGGCCGAAAAATCACGAGCTCAATTCTTAGGCCGGCATGTTGTTTCCAGTCTCAATAGCGAACTGGAGCAGGGCCGAAGCTTGGCGTTGATTCGACCTCGGAATGCCGAACTTGTGGTTGAAAGAAAAGATCGCGCTGTGCTTGACGAGGAGAAAGCGCGATTTCGCTCTTGGCATGACCAAGAAGCCAACAGTCTATTTGGCTTCATGGGTAAAGACTTGGTTCCTTACGAGCCGTCTCCATTTCTTTTCAAATATAGATATGAAACCATCGATGGACCGCGCGAAGGAACGTGCCAGGATTGGGAGATAGAAGCAACGTTTCTCAAGTGGAAACGCCTTTATGGCGAGTCAGAAACACTTCGAAAAATGACCGAAAGATTTGGAGTTGAGTATCCGAAGAAAGGTTTCGTTCTCGCAATGGGCACACACAAAGCCTATCCGCAATGGCTTATCAATGGTGTTATCCGGCTCGATCACGGTGTTGAAAACGAAATACAACAATTGCTTTTTTGACGGTTTAAAACATTCGGCCCGATCTTACGACCGGGCCGATGATGATATTATTATTGCGTTTTAGCGGTTGGTTCTCAGCTGCACCCGCTCGTGGCGCCGCACGTGTCGCACTTCTCGCAAGTCCCGTTCCGCACCATGGTAAAATTCTGGCACTCGGAGCAGGAATTGCCGGTGTAGCCCTGGAGCAGCGATTTGGCGCGGCGGTCGGCGGCGAGTTTCTTCGCCTCGGCCGCTTCATGGGCCGCCGTATCGGTGAACAGGGCCGCGGTGCGATCGGTCGAGGCATCGGAGACCGCTTCCTCGAAGGCGATGTCTTCCGCCAGTTCCTTGGCCCGCTCCTCATAGTCGCGCTTGTAGGCGATCGCCTCGTCGCTCGCGGGCTTCAACGCCAGCACGTTGGAGCCGGAGAAGGCTGTCGGCGCCGAACGGGCAGGGATGCCGGAGGAGCCGGCAAAACCCTTCGGCTCGTTGCCGCTTGCCCTCGAAACCAGCTTCACCGGCGAGCCGCGGGTCAGGCCCTTGGAGACGGCGTCGGTCTTGCCTTCGCTGATGCCGCGGCCAAGCGCGGTGTTGGAGAAGTCCGACTGGTCGACATGGGCGAGGTCGTTGCGGCCGAGATAGGAGATGGCGAGCTCCCTGAACACGTAGTCGAGGATCGACGTCGCGCTCTTGATGGCATCGTTGCCGATGACCATGCCGGCCGGCTCGAACTTGGTGAAGGTGAAGGCGTGCACATATTCGTCGAGCGGCACGCCATATTGCAGGCCGAGCGAGATCGCGATGGCGAAGTTGTTGAGAAGGCCACGCAGCGTGGCGCCTTCCTTGTTCATGTCGATGAAGATCTCGCCGAGACGGCCATCGTCATACTCGCCGGTGCGCAGAAAGATGGTGTTGCCACCGATCTTGGCCTTCTGCGTGTAACCCTTGCGGCGGCCGGGCAGCTTCTCCTGCTCGCGCGACACGCGTTCGATGATGCGTTCGACGATGCGCTCGGTGATCTGCGCCGCGCGCGCCGCAGCCGGTGCCTGGATCAGCTGCTCGATCGCATCGTCCTCATCCTCCTCGCCATCGGCGAGCAGCGAGGCATTGAGCGGCTGCGACAGCTTCGAGCCGTCGCGATAGAGCGCGTTCGCCTTCAGCGCCAGTTTCCACGACAGCATGTAGGCGCTCTTGGCATCCTCCACCGTCGCGTCGTTCGGCATGTTGATGGTCTTGGAGATGGCGCCGGAGATGAAGGGTTGGGCGGCCGCCATCATCTGGATGTGGCTGTTGATCGAAAGCGAGCGCTTGCCGATCTTGCCGCAGGGGCTGGCGCAGTCGAACACGGGGAGGTGTTCGGCCTTGAGGAAGGGCGCGCCTTCCAGCGTCATCGCACCGCAGACATGGATGTTGGCGGCCTCGATGTCCTTCCTGGAGAAACCCAGCGCCGGCAGCATTTCGAACGAGAAGTCGTTGAGCTGCTCGTCGGTGAAGCCAAAAGTCTCCTTCACCCAGTCGGCGCCGAGCGTCCACTGGTTGAAGACGAACTTGATGTCGAAGGCCGACTTAAGCGCGGCGTTGAGCGCAGCGATCTTGTCGTCGGTGAAGCCCTTTGTCTTGAGCGAACCGGGGTTGACGGCCGGCGCCTGGTTGAGATTGCCGTGGCCGACCGCATAGGCCTCGATCTCGGCGATCTGGCTCTCGGAATAGCCCAACGTGCGTAGCGCTTCCGGCACGGCGCGGTTGATGATCTTGAAATAGCCGCCGCCGGCGAGCTTCTTGAACTTTACCAGGGCGAAGTCGGGCTCGATGCCGGTGGTGTCGCAATCCATGACCAGGCCGATCGTGCCGGTGGGCGCGATCACGGTTGCCTGCGCGTTGCGGTAGCCATGCTCCTCGCCGAGCTCAATAGCGCGGTCCCAGGCGGCCTTGGCGTGGGTGGCCAAATCCTGCTGCTTCAGGTCCGACGCCACGAGAGGCACCGGATTGACGGCGAGCTTTTCGTAACCGTCCTTGTCGCCATAGGCGGCGCGACGATGATTGCGCATGACGCGCAGCATGTTCTGGGCGTTGCGGTCATAGTCGGGGAAGGCGCCGAGCTCGGAAGCCATTTCCGCCGAGGTCGAGTAGGCGACGCCGGTCATGATAGCGGTCAGCGCGGCGCAGATGGCGCGGCCCTCGTCGGAATCGTAGGGAATGCCCGAGGTCATCAGCAGGCCGCCGATATTGGCGTAGCCGAGGCCCAGCGTGCGGTAGTCGTAGGAGAGCTTGGCGATCTCCTTCGACGGGAACTGCGCCATCATCACGGAGATTTCCAGAACCATGGTCCACAGCCGCACGGTGTGCTCGTAGGCAGCGATATCGATCGTGCCGTCGGCATTGCGGTAGGGGAGCAGGTTGATCGAGGCGAGATTGCAGGCCGTGTCGTCGAGGAACATGTATTCCGAGCACGGGTTGGAGGCCCGGATCGCACCGGCCGAAGCGCAGGTGTGCCAGTCGTTCATCGTCGTGTTGAAATGCAGGCCGGGATCAGCCGACGCCCAGGCGGCGTAGCCGATCTTTTCCCAGAGGTCCCGCGCCTTCAGCGTCTTCAAGACCTTGCCGTCCTTGCGGGCGGTCAGGTGCCAGTCGGCGTCGGTCTCGACGGCGCGCAGGAAGTTGTCCTTCAGCGAGACCGAATTGTTGGAGTTCTGGCCCGAGACGGTGAGGTAGGCGTCAGAATCCCAGTCGGTGTCGTAGGTCTTGAACGACATCGACTTGTAGCCCTGCTTGGCGAACTGGATGACGCGGTAGATGTAGTTTTCCGGCACCGCCGATTTCTTGGCCGCCTTGATTTCGCGCTTCAGCGCCGTGTTGACGGCCGGATCGAAGCAGTCGTCGTCATGGCCTTCGCAATTGACGCAAGCCTTCATGATCGCTTCGAGATGCTTCTTGACGATCTTGGAGCCGGTCACCAGCGAGGCGACCTTCTGCTCTTCATTGACCTTCCAGTCGATGAATTCCTCGATGTCGGGGTGGTCGGCGTCGACGATGACCATTTTCGCGGCGCGGCGCGTCGTGCCGCCCGACTTGATGGCGCCCGCCGCACGGTCGCCGATCTTGAGGAAGCTCATCAGGCCGGACGAGCGGCCGCCGCCGGACAGCTTTTCGCCTTCGCCGCGCAGCAGCGAGAAGTTCGAGCCGGTGCCGGAGCCATATTTGAACAGGCGCGCCTCGCGCACCCACAGATCCATGATGCCGCCCTCGTTGACGAGGTCGTCCTGCACGCCCTGGATGAAGCAGGCATGCGGCTGCGGATGCTCATAGGAGGATTTCGACTTCGTCAGCTTGCCCGTGAAGGGGTCGACATAGAAATGGCCCTGGCTCGGACCGTCGATGCCGTACGCCCAGTGCAGGCCGGTGTTGAACCATTGCGGCGAGTTCGGCGCGACGCGCTGCGTCGCCAGCATATAGGCAAGCTCGTCGCGGAAGGCGCGCGCGTCTTCCTCCGAAGCCTTGAAGTAGCCGCCCTTCCAGCCCCAATAGGTCCAGGTGCCGGCCAGCCGGTCGAAGACCTGGCGGGCGTCGATCTCGGAGCCGTAGCGCTCGGCTTCCGGCAGCTTGGCGAGCTCGGCCTCATCGGCGACGGAGCGCCACAGGAAGGAGGGGACGTCGTTCTCCTCGACCTTCTTCAGGCGCGCGGGAACGCCGGCCTTGCGGAAATATTTCTGGGCCAGGATGTCGGCGGCGACCTGGGAGAACTGCGCCGGCACGTCGATGTTGTCCAAGCGGAACACCACCGAGCCATCCGGATTTTTGATCTCGGAAAGCGCCTTGCGGAATTCGATCTCCGCATAAGCGGCCCCTTCTTGGCCTGCATGTCCTGGCTTGGTGAAACGACGCTCGATGCGCATTGGTCCGGTCCCTTTTGTCTATATATAGCGCTTTCATCGGGGGATTTCTGCCCCCAAAAGACGAAACGCGCAGTCCGCCGTTTGCCGGCATCGCGAACAATGTCGGCATCTCCTCTTCGCAGGCGCGGCCACGCACACGAGAAAACGCCTTGCCGGGCGTTTGCCGAGGCTGCCAACCGACCCCGCGGGTCCCTCAAAACTGAATTTTTCGATTCCCTCACCCGAGGGAAGTTCACACTATCTAGCGTCGAACCTAGCTGCAAACACTAAATATAGTATTAACAGACAATTTATTCCAGTCCGACAATTCTCCCTTTCGTCGCCCCACCACCCACGATCCCAACGCTTCCGCCGGCCTCGTAAACAGGCGGAAATGCGGGCAAAACGCACATAATCCGGGAAAAAGACCGGGCTCAGAACTTTCCGGTCGCGCTCTCAACAGGAGCGCATGGCCTATAAAAGGCGACTCGTTTCGAGCCGTCAAGGATTCGTTTGCGTAGCTTTTGTGACCCCAACATCTTGTGTGTCACACATGTGGATAACGGGGATAGAATTGACCGCTTTGGCGGTCATTTTCCGGCGGCAGGCACACGCGATCAGCCAGTCCGCGATACAGAGTTGCGTAAAGACTGTCCCGCAGGGCTGCAAAAGCCCGGCAAGCCGGTGCGCAGGGAATTAGCCGTAGTGCAGCTTCGGCTTGGGTTCGGTACCGGTGAACTGTACGCCGATCCGGTCGTTGCGGCGCCAGCGGACCTCGCAGCGATAGGCGACGCCGTCGAGCGGCACATAGAGAAGGAAATGGTCGGGAACCCGGGCTTCGAGCGGCATTTTCAGTTCGGCGCCGCCCGCATGCTGGTTGCGCACCGTGCAACCGACTTCTGAATTCTGGATCCCGGTGATGATCGTTCCACCTTTGAGCACGCGCGGCCGATGCTCGCGCTGCGGCTCGCCGGGATCTTGCTGAAGTGGGTCTACGGGATTCGTCATCGATCAAACCAGGAGTGACCGATTCTTAGCGAAGAAAAATTAGCAAACCATTGCGACACAGCGCAAGGTTGTGAATCAGCCGTGATACACGCAAAAGGCGTCGATCAGGAGAATCTGCGCGGGTCGGCACAGAAATAGGCGATGATCTGACAGAGGTCGGGCTCGTTGACCATGCGCACGACTTCGCTGGAACTGAACCATTTGCGGGTGCGGGAGTGCTTTTCCTTCCAGCGGTCCGCGATCTTGTCGACGTGCAGCGGAAACACCAGCACCTCGCAAGGCACTTCTTCGCCCGAAGCCAGCACCTTGGCATAGAAATAACGGCCGGCTTCGAGATGGGAGATGTTGCCGCGCAGACCGGCTTCCTCGGCGGCCTCGCGGGCGGCCGCTTCGCAGAGCGGCTCCCTGGCTTCCGGCCAGCCTTTGGGCAACACCCAGCGGCCAGTGTCACGGCTGGTGATCAGCATGACCTCGACGCCGTTCCCGACATCGCGCCAGGGCAGGGCAGCAACCTGCAGACGGCACGGCGCCGTGCCGAAGAGCCGCCGGACCCTTTCAGCGAGGTGGTTGTGCGTCGTTGGCCGTGTCAACATCGGAGAAGCTAGCCCCAGCCTCCAGAATCGTTTGCCGTCTTATGAATCTTACGGCTAATTGTGGCCAATAAAAGTAAAAACTTCGGTCACGCCGGCTGATTCCCGTCAACAAGGGGTCGATTTCACAGGATAGCTTGTCGGCGGGTCGCTCCGCGCAAGCAAATATCGTCATCGGCGCTGGCTTGATTGGCAAAAACCGGTTTGCCGCGAATCAGCCGGCGTGATCGTCGGCGATCGGCTTCTGATAGGTGAAGCCCATGTCCCAGGGAAAATAGATCCAGGTGTCCTGGCTGACCTCGGTGACGAAAGTATCGACCAGCGGCCGGCCCTTGGGCTTGGCGTAGACGGTCGCGAAATGGGCCTTCGGCATCATTGCGCGCACGATGCCGGCGGTCTTGCCGGTGTCGGTCAGGTCGTCGATGATCAGCACGCCGGCGCCATCGTCGGCCAGCAAGGCCGGCGTGATCTCCTTCAGCACCTGCAATTGTCCCTGGCTGGTGTAGTCGTGATAGGAGGCGACACAGACCGTCTCGATGACGCGGATACCGAGTTCGCGCGAGATGATAGCCGCCGGGACCAGGCCACCGCGCGTGATGCAGACGATGGCCTTCCATTGACCCTTGCTTGCGCCGGCAAGCCGCCAGGCAAGTGCGCGGGCGTCGCGATGGAACTGGTCCCAGGAGACCGGGAAAGCTTTTTCGGGAAGGGACATGTCTCGCGCACTCCGCGGCACGCGACAGCCGCGTGCAAGAAAACAGGGGAATGCGCGCGGAATTAACTGGAAACCCCACGGCTTGGCAAGGGTGGCTGGTAGTGATCGCTGTGGACTTACCGCGACAGGAAGGCTGCTACCTGTGCCGTGCGCAGCACCGTGCGCGTCACCCCGCCGAACAGAAGCTGACGCAGCCAGGAGTGGCTGTAGGCGCCCAGCACCAGCAGATCGGCGCCGGTCTCGGCGATCCTGTTCTGGATCATGTCGTCGACCGAGGTGCCGCCCGATTTCTGCACCGAGACGCTGACGGTGGCGCCGTGGCGCGACAGCGCGGAGGCGATTTCGGCGCCCGCGGCCTCCGGGCTTTCGTCGAGCGTATCGGGTGGATCGATGACCAGTATGTCGGTTTTGTCGGCCTCGATGATGAAGGGCAGGGCATCGAACGCGGCGCGGGCGGCCTCCTTGCTGCCGTTCCAGGCAAGCAGAACGCGTTTGAACGTGGTGACGAGAGGGCCGGCATGCGGCACCACCAACACCGGCCGGCCGGCATCGTAGACCAGCGTATCGACGTCGGCGCTAGGATCGCCGTCGGTCTCGCGTTGGGCGGCGATGATGAGATCGGCGGCGCGCACGTTTGAAATGCCGGTCAGCGCGCTGTCGCCGGAGAAGCTCTCCAGGCTGCGCCATTCGAAGGAAAGGCCGGAATCCTCGATGCGCCTCAGAAAGAAAGCCTGGAGTTTTTCGGCCCGCTCCCGGTTCATGTCGGCGGAAACCTGCAGGAACTCCGTATCGGGAAAACCCGTCGCCGAAGTGTAGGGCACCGGGAGCGCCTCGGCATGGATGCCGATCAGATGGCTTTCGAAGCGGCTGGCAAGCGGAATGGCGCAGTCGAGCACCCGCTCGGCGTCCTGCTCGTTCTGCAGAATGGCAACGATGGTCTTGAAGCGCATGATGATCCCTCGATCTTGCGAGTGACGGGTCGCGGCAGGGAAACGTTGCGGCGTCGGCCTTGGTTCCGGTTTGCCCCGGATCAGCTCGCCTTGCCGGCGAAGCCGGCCACCATGGCCTCGACATCGGCGCGCGCGGCTTCAAGCGCATCCGCGCTGCGGGCACGAACCACCAGTTCGGTCCAGAATTTGCCATCGCCATATTTAGGGTAGGAGCCGATGATCGTATCCGGATGCGCTTTCTGGATCTCACCCAACGGCCCGCCGACAAGACCCTCGCCGAACGGACAGTGCACCGTGGCCGACAGCATTTTCGTGCCGGTCTTCAGCGTCGGGACGACATTGTCGAGCATGGCCTGGAAGATCGACGGCACGCCGGCCATGACATGGACGTTGCCAATGCGGAATCCTGGGGCCACGGACACCGGGTTGTCGATATGGTCGGCGCCGCGCGGCATTCGCGCCATGCGCTTGCGAGCCTCCGTGTATTCGATGCCGCGTGCGGCATAGCTCGCCTCCAGCAGGGCATAGGCCTTGGCATCGTATTCACAGGGCACGCCGAATGCCTTGGCGATCGAATCGGCCGTGATGTCGTCATGCGTCGGGCCGATGCCGCCGGTGGTGAACACATAGGTATAGCGTGTGCGCACGGCATTCACCGCCGCGACGATCTCGTCTTCCTCGTCGGGAACAATGCGCACCTCCTTCAGGTCGATGCCGATCGCCGTCATGATATCGGCAAGGTGGCCGATGTTCTTGTCCTTGGTGCGGCCGGACAGGATCTCATCGCCGATGACAAGCATGGCGGCAGTGACGATTTCAGGCATGAAAGGCTCCGGCAGACGGGCCGTCTGAATAGCGCGGCCGACGGGCGGCGGCAATGCCCGCCTGAACAAGTCGTCGCCTTCATCGAGCGCATAGCGGCGCGCGCTTTTGTCGCTCCGGCATCACCGCCACTTCACGAGAATTTCAGGGAACCATTCGGCTGACTATTGGGTTTTCACCCTGTCGCACCCAAGACGACCAAAGTAGATACGGAGTAACTAATATGTATGTAAAACTTCTAGCCGCGTCCGCTCTGACGATTGCTCTCGCCACATCGGCCATGGCTCAGTCGTCAGAACCGACATATACCAACCACAGCTGGTGGCTGTTCGGCAACAATGACGAGACAACTGTCGATCCACGCACCACGGGAAGCATCAACGCCTACGGCTCGGGACTGAGCACCCAAGGCAATACCGGAGGTATCGGCCCATGTGCCCACAACACGCCTGGCCCCGACGCCAATTCCGGGCAGAACGTCAACGATCAGTACTGCGGCAAGTAATTCGGCCCACAGGGCGCCGGATGACCGCGGATGGTTTCACACCATCCGCGGTCATCGTCTGTCGTGATCAATCCGAGATTTCGGTCTGAGGCCGGTCGCGGCCGTCGGCCAGTTCCTCGTGCCACCTACCTTCGGCGTCCTCATACTGGATGCCATCGGTGGAGCCCGCCACTTGTTGCTCGGCCGAAGCGATCTCGGCGGCGCGCAACGCATCCTGATGTGTGGGAAATGTCTCCGAGAAGGTTGAGCCGACCTTGTAGGCCCAGCCACCGTCGTGCTCGACGATCTTGTAAGTCAGCTTCGCCATCAAAACCTCCAGTTAAAGGTCCGCCTGCTCAATGCAACCGGTCATCGGGCAGCTTATCGTCGGGCACCAGCACTTCCGATTCCCTGGCGGCCTCGATCAGTGCCCGGCGCGCTTCCGCTGTCGAACGATAACCTTCCAGCACTTTGAGGCAAGTGTCGAGAGCATCACGATGACGGGGGCCGCGATTGAGCGGCCACACAGTCATCAGGCACTCCGCCGCCTCCTGGGTCGAGCGGATATGGCGATATTTGCCGACGTGGCCAAGCTCGACCACGACAGGCGTTTCAAAAGGTTTGCTGTCCATCATGGCCGCAACGCAAAGCAGCCGATTTGGTTGCAAAAATGGCCTTCGGTCTGCGCCCAAAAGTCGCGTCGCGTCCGTGACGCGCACTGGATGCATTGGCGTCTCAGTAACCGCAGTTGTTGCGCAGCCAGCGTGCATTCGCCCAGCCGGTGCCGCCGCCGATTTCGACCTGGTACCAGTTACCGCGCCGGTCGAAGATCTCGGTATGGTCGCCGTTGAACAATTGCCCGATCATCCGCGATGACGAGTTCGGCCGTGTGCGCACGGCCAGAAAGCCGCTGCCGGTCGCCAGATTATAGCGGCCGGAGAGGCCGTGCACCGTACCCTCGCAATATTGCGCGACGGTCGGCGTCGAAGCGCCGAGCCAAGACCCGACCACGGCCGTAAGTGCTGCAGCCGACAAGAATGCCCTGAACGACATGATTATCTCCCAAGCCGGCCGCGCCCGCCGCAGCCTGACCCAGCGTAACAGGTTGCGGCCAGAATTGAAGCGGGCCGTCGGCGAACGGTCCGGGATCACAAGCAGGAGTGCGCCGGGATCGGGAGATGAGCGATCAGCCGGCGGCCTTCATCCAGTGTTCCATCGTCGTCACCGAGCGGGCGAGCTGCGGTGCCGGATGGATTTTTTCACTGAAGGTGGCGGCCGCACGCCATCCCCAGCGCGGATCGGCGAGGAAGGCGCGTGCCAGCGCCACCATGTCGGCGCGGCCCTCGGCTATAACAGCCTCGGCCTGTCTCGGGTCGTCGATCAGGCCGACCGCACGGGTCGGAATGCCGGCGCCCTTGCGTACGGCTTCCGCCAGATGCACCTGATAGCCGGGGCCAGAGGGTAATTTCTGCAATGGCGAATTGCCGCCGCTCGAGCAGCAGAGATAGGCGATGCCTTCGGCCTTCAGCACTTTCGCCACTTCGATCGCGTCCTCGACGTCAAAGCCGCCATCGACCCAGTCCTTCACCGACAACCGTGCGCCGAGCATCAGCTTTGGCGCTGCCTTCTTCACCGCCCTGGCGATCTCGACGACAAAACGCATCCGGTTTTCCAGCGAGCCGCCCCAGCGATCCGTGCGCTGGTTGGACAGCGGCGACAGGAACTGGAAGATCAGGTAGCCATGCGCCGCGTGCAGTTCGATGAAGTCGAAGCCGGCGCGTTCGGCCCGCGTGGCGGCTTCCGCGAACCGCTCGATGAGCTGCAGGATTTCCTCGTCCTCCAGGGCGTGCGGCACGTTCCAGCCGGTGTCATAGGCGATGGCCGAGGCCGAGACGGTCTGCCAGGGGTCCTCGTTTGGCTGCAATGGGCCGCCACCTTCCCAAGGCTTGCGGTTCGAGGCCTTGCGGCCGGCGTGCGCCAGCTGCGTGCCGAACTTCGTGCCGGGTGCGGCCACGCGCCGGGCCGCGTCCAGCGCGCGGCGCGCGGCGGCCTCATTGTCTTCGGAATAGAGGCCGAGGCAGCCATGGCTGATGCGTCCGCGCCGCTCGACATCTGTCATCTCCACCGTGACCATGCCGGCGCCGGACATGGCCAGGTTCATCCAGTGGTAAAGATGCCAATCGCTGGCCGAGCCGTCCTCGGCGGAATACTGGCACATCGGCGCCACGGCGATGCGATTGGGAAAGGTGAGCCCATCGAGTGTGATCGGCTGGAAAAGCGATGTCGTCATGAACAAACTCCGGGGAGGGGAATGCGCTATTTAGGCAATGGCACCCTTCCATACCACACACGAGACAGTGAAAGGGTCCTGGACCAATCGCTGGCCCGATTGCGCCTGTACCGGTTCGCGGTTACGCCTGCCTCCGCCAGCAAGCATCGAGGTGTCAGATGGAAGATCGCATTCGTATCCGCTCGGAAGAGGTTCTTTCCGACGACTGGGCGGTGCTGAAGAAGACCGTGCTCGACTACCGCCGGCGTGACGGCCAATGGGAGACGCAGATTCGCCAGACCTATGATCGCGGCGACGGCGCGGTGATCCTGCCCTATGACCCCCTGCGTTCGACCGTACTTCTGGTGCGTCAGTTTCGCTATCCCGCCTATGTCACCGGCCACCGCGAACCGCTGATCGAGGCCTGTGCCGGGCTGCTGGACGAAAACGATCCGGAGACCGCCATCCGCAAGGAAGCCGAGGAAGAACTGGGTTACCGGTTGAACAGGATCGAACGGCTGTTTTCGCCTTACATGAGTCCCGGCAGCGTGACCGAGCGGCTCTGGTTCTTCATCGCGCGCTATTCGCCCGCCGACCGCATCTCGGCCGGCGGCGGAGCACCCGACGAAGGCGAGGACATCGAGGTCCTGGAAATGCCGCTCGACGAAGCGCTGGCCGGCATCGCCGATGGCCGCATCATCGATGCCAAGACCATCATCCTGATCCAGCATCTGAAGCTGAACCCGATGGCGGCTTGATCAGAGGCCGAGGGATTCCAATTCAGCCCGCATGATCCAACAGGCGGGTGGTTGCCGCGTCACGATGATGTTCGGAATTAACGCGATCGATACCTTCGACGGTGATGGCGAACGTCCCGTTTTCTGTTCTGGCTATCCAGCCCTTCGCTTTTAGATACCAGAGGTGAAACTCGAGGTGCTCACGCGGACAGCCTGACATTCGTTCGAGCTCATCGTCGCCAATGCCAGGATTGTTGACGTCCTGTCGGCGTTTTACATAAAGCAGTGAGAGCACTTTGGCTTGAAAGACCGAATCGCGATCGAGGTTGTTGCTGTTGCTCGCCTGATCGGTCAGCTCGGCCCGGAGGTTCAAATGGGCCTTGTACTGAATATCGTATTGCGCACGCTTGACCGGATCCTTGAGCGTGTTGTGAGCCTCCAGGATATCGCTGAAGCGTGACTCGTTGCCGGTGACCTGGTTGTCGGGGTGGTAGCGCATGGCAAAATGACGAAAAATGCGTTCTATCGTTTCCGAATTTGCATTCGGACTGATTTCCAGCATTTCATAGAAGTCAACGAACATACCTGGTTCCCCATGCCATGCATTTTCGGCTGTCTCTGCCGCACTGTCAGGTGACAACCTTGGCGATGACTATAGAGTATATATTTCACGATTTAATAATATGCCGAGCGTACAACGGACAGGCACAGGATTTAAGCGAAAACGTCGGACCTTTGCGTCCTGAGCCGCAGACTTTAGTCTGGGAGCATTTCGCTCGTCGGAGGCGGCTTGCATGACCGATAAACCTTCTGACCCTCCGGTAGAGCGTCGAACGCACCTGCGCGAGGTGGTTTTGAAGGATGCGTTCATAATCACGCAGGACGGCGAAATAGGCTGCGCGGTCAGAAATCAGCATGAGCACGGCGCCGAGTTGCGTGTCGCCGCAGGGGCAAAAGTGCCAGATAACTTCCGGCTGCGCATACCGTTGGACGGCGCGACCTATCGAGCGGAAGTGCGGTGGAGAAAAGGCGAGCGGCTAGGCATCCAGATCCACGGCAATTTCTCCCTGAAGATTAGATGATAAGGGGAGGCCGCCCTGATATTCAGGGGCACGCCCAGCCACCGCGTTAGGGTGGGTTTCGTGGGCCCAGCATCCCGGCCCGCTCTCTTCGATCCTGACCTTATCGCCAATCGCTTGCCTATATATTAGAGCAGGCGCATATTCTTGGGGGAACAATGGGCAGGGGGTAAGAATGTGCAGCACCTGTGATGGTACAGGGGTCGGCCGGAGGGAGTTCCTCAAAGTCGGCGCGGGGCTCATTGCGTTTGGCCTTGGTGGGGCCATATGGCCGGCGCGCGCGGCCGAAGACGTGGCGACGCCATTGAGCCTCGAGGAAGCGCTCGCTGCGCTAAAATCCGGCAACGAAAGCTACGTCAGTCACCCGGAACTCTGCTCGATCGACCTGGCCGCGCAGCGGAACGCTGTCGCCGCACACCAGGCGCCCTGGGCCACCATCATCAGTTGCGCCGACAGTCGCGTTCCGCCGGAGCTGATCTTCGGCGGTCACGGCGTTGGAGAACTGTTCGTCGCCCGCAATGCCGGCAACCTCGTCGACACTGCGACGCTCGGCACGGTTGAATACGGGGCAGCGGTGCTCGGCTCACCCTTGATCGTCGTTCTCGCGCACACAAACTGCGGCGCCGTCAAGGCGGCGTGCGACGTGGTCACCAAGAACGCGACCTATCCTGGCGCGATCGGCCCGATGATCGAACCGATCCTGCCCGCGGCGATAGCAATGCGGAGCGAAGCGGGTGATTTCGTCGACAACACTGCCAAGGAGAGCGCGCGGAGGACCGCGAGGCGCCTGGCGGCCTCGAGCAAGGTGTTAGCCGGTCTCATTAAGGCGGGGAAGCTGAAGATAGTCGCGGCGATCTATGATCTGCAGACGGGTGTGGTGACTTACATCGAATGACACACCCGTCATCGAGATCGAAGGCTCGGGGGCCTCGATGCGTTGGCGTCTGGCTTGGCTTGCTTTGGCAGGATCACTTTTGAGCGGTTGGGCGCCGGCCTGCCGACGGCGACGGTGGCGCGCTACCGATGCGGCCTTGCCGGCTGGGACTGCCGCGACGTGAGGATGGTGGAATTGGTCTCGTTTGGTGATCTGCCCCCGGCCGATCTGGCCGCGCTCAACGCTATTCCGGCCCGGCTTAGGCTGACGCCCGAACAGGTCGACAGAACTATCGCGGCGGTGCGCGAGGCGGTGCGCCATTGCCAATCGGAATGGGCGGCATGCGCGAAGCTTTCATCGCAACGGTAATCTTCCTGTGCCTGACGGCGGCCGCGCTCGCCAGCACGGCCATATGGCCAAAACTGCCGGCCAAACATCGTGACGACGAGACGAACACCGTCGTTCGGCACGCCGCGAACCTGTTCGGGGTTATGACCTCGCTGATGCTCGGCCTGATGATCAACTCGGCCAAGAACACCTTCGAATCGATCGATCGCAATGTGCATGCTTATGCGACCGAATTGATCCTTCTGGACAGGACCTTGCGCCAATATGGCCCGCAAACCGACACGGTACGCCAGCCGCTGGTCGTCTATGTGCAGCGGGTGGCGGGCGATGCCTCGCCGACCAGCGAGACGCTGGTCGGCGCCAACCGGCTCTCTGAGCAGTTGCTTGCGGAAATCGGCACCCGGCTGAGTGCGCTGGCACCACCCGACGACGCGCATGGCTTCATTGTGCAGGACGCCCGCCAGCATTTGCAGAAAGTGCTGGAACTGCGCTGGGTGCTGATCGAGCAGTCGGAGGGTACGATTCCGGTGCCTCTGATCACGCTCCTGGTGACCTGGCTGGTGCTGATCTTCGCCAGCTTCGGCTTCAGGGCGCCACGCAATACGATCACCATTTCGACCTACCTGGTGTCGGCGGCTTTGGTTGCCGGGGCGATCTATCTGATCTTCGATATGGACGTGGCCTTTTCCGGCCCGATCCAGATATCGATGGCTCCGCTGGAGAGGGCACTGTCCGAGTTAAAGCAGTGATCCGCAGCCGGTGGCCACGCCGGTTACATGACGTTGCGGCGGTTCAACACAGAAAAATCCAACAAACTTGAAGCCTTTTGCTGGTGCGGACGACGGGAATCGAACCCGTACGATCAGAGATCGAGGGATTTTAAGTCCCTTGCGTCTACCAATTCCGCCACGTCCGCAGGCCAGACCTTTTCAGACGCCAGACAAAGCCCGTCAAGTCGTGTTCTGCGGTGCCCGAACGCGCAACCCAGAGGAGGTCGCGTAACGATACTGGCGCGATCGCGGAATTATCCGCGCCGCGGGCGTGGGTAAATATCTGGGCGGCGGACTTGATCCGCCATGGCCGGCGCCTCTCAGGCCCAACCCATCCCCCCGCCCACTTGGGAGCGCCGGCCGCCCCACATCCGGCAAGACAGGTCTGCGCGCTGCTTGTCCAGCAACGACGCCCGGTGGCCACGTTCAGAACTTGTAGCTGAGATTGACGCCGACCGTGTTCAGTTTCACGCTCTGATCGCGATCGCTGAAGGGGGCTGGCGCCTCATGGTTCTCTGAGCCGAAATCGTAATAGCGATATTGCGCGCCCACGACGAACTTGTCGGTCAGCGCGTAGTCGACGCCCGCGCCCACGGTCCAACCGACATTTGTGCGCGTGTTGTCAAACCCTGGCCCCGAGGTCTGCGACGTCTCGATGTCGGCAAAGGCTATGCCGCCGATGCCGTAGACCAGCAGGCGGTCCACGGCGAAGCCGGCCTTGGCGTTGACCGACCCGAACCATTTGATTTCGGCGCCGAATGTGTCTCCCAAGCCTGATTGCGCCGTGCCGTCCACCGAGGAATAGTTAAGGTCCGCCTCGGCGCCCAGCACGGCCTGATCGAACTGCCAGAGGCCGGCGACATGGCCGCCGACGAATCCGCCGTCGACATCGGGCGTGATGGAAAATGGCGCGCCTTCCGTCGTGGTGATCTCGGAGCGGCCCCAGCCATATCCCGCCTGCAGGCCGGCATAGTAGCCGGTCCAGTCGAAGCCAGGCGCGGTCATTGGCACGTCGACTGTCGCGTCGGCAGCAAAAGCCGGCACGGACAGGACTGCAAGAAGACCGGCACTTGCGACCAGGCGATGCATCGAACCCCCCGAGACGAGTCAAATATCCTGGATCGGAACATAACCTGATCTGCGGCAAAACGGAATCGGATTTCCGCAAAGGTGATTAGGGCGAGGTCGAGCGCATCGCCGAGCGGATTTCAGCCGGCAACGCCAAGGTCGAAGTCGACCTGAAACCCGAGTAATCCGGCAATCTCCAGGCAAATCCCTTCTTCCTCGCTGGCCAAAACGCCGTCGGCTTGGCACAGTCGGGCAAACAGGAGTCTTTGATGGCCACGAAGCCGCCCGCTCGCGCGACGAAACCCAAACCGTGGACCGAAATGGCGACCGATCTGGTCGATGTCGCGATGGGCCGCAAACCCGCCGATCTCGTCATCCGCAACGGACGCTGGGTGAACGTCCATTCGGGCGAGATCATCGCCGGCACCGACATCGCCATCTCAGGCGGTCGCTTCGCCTATTGCGGGCCGAATGCCGGCCACACGATCGGGCAGGGCACCAAGGTGGTCGACGCGGGCGGACGCTATCTCGTGCCCGGCCTTTGCGACGCGCACATGCATGTCGAGAGCGGCATGGTGACGGTCACCGAATTCTGCCGCGCCGTCATCCCGCACGGAACCACCTCGATGTTCATCGATCCGCACGAGATCGCCAATGTGCTGGGCCTGCCGGGCGTGCGGCTGATGCATGACGAGGCCGTGGCCATGCCCATCAACGTGCATGTGCAGATGCCGTCCTGCGTGCCCTCGGCGCCTGGGCTCGAACATGCCGGCGCCGAACTGACGGTCGCCGATGTCGCGGAAGCGATGGGCTGGGAAAACATCATCGGACTTGGCGAGGTAATGAATTTCCCGGGCGTCGCCGCCAACGATCCGGTGATGTCGGGCGAGATCGCCGCGACGGTCAAAGCCGGCAAGACGGTTGGCGGGCATTATGCCTCGCGCGATCTTGGTCTGCCGTTCCACGGCTATGTCGCCGGCGGACCCGAGGATGACCACGAGGGCACGCGCGCCGAGGACGCAATCGCCCGCGTACGCCAGGGCATGAAGGCAATGCTGCGGCTGGGCTCTGCCTGGTACGACGTTGCCTCGCAGATCAAGGCGGTGACGGAAAGCGGCATCGATCCGCGCAACTTCATCCTGTGCACCGACGACAGCCATTCCGGCACGCTGGTGCATGAGGGACACATGGACCGGGTGGTGCGCCACGCCATCAGCCAAGGTCTGAAGCCCGTGACCGCGATCCAGATGGCAACGCTCAACACCGCCCTTCATTTCAAGCTGGAACGCGAGATCGGTTCGATCGCGCCGGGGCGGTTGGCCGACCTGCTGATTGTCTCCGATCTCGCCGCAATGAGCATCGACGAGGTCTATGCGCGGGGCGTCAGGCTGGCCAAGGGCGGCAAGCTCGACATCGATATCCCGGCCTATGATTATCCGAAGACGGCGAAGAACACCGTCAAATTGGGCAAGAAACTGAAGGCCGGCGATTTCGATATCGCGGCACCCAAGGGCGCCAACGAAGTGCGGGTGCGGGTGATCGGTGTCATCGAGAACCAGGCACCGACGCGCGCGCTGGAGGCCGATCTGCCGGTCGAGGACGGATTGGTCTCCATGGATCGCCGCAACGACGTTTGCCAGATCGCGCTGGTCGAGCGGCACAGGGGCACCGGTGGCGTCACCAATGCCTTCGTCTCCGGTTTTGGTTACATGGCCGACTGCGCCATGGCCTCCAGCGTCGCCCATGACGCCCATCACATCATCTGCGTTGGCACCAACAAGCAGGACATGGCGCTGGCCGTCAACCGGCTGGGGGAAGTCGGTGGCGGGGTTGTGCTGTTCTCCAAGGGCAAGGAACTGGCGCTGGTCGAAATGCCGATAGCCGGGCTGATGTCGGACGAGCGCGCCGAGATTGTCGCTGCCAAGGCTGAGAAACTGACCGAGGCAATGCGCAAGATGGGCTGTTCCCTGAACAACGCCTATATGCAGCACTCGCTGTTGGCACTGGTGGTCATTCCGGAGTTGAGAATTTCCGACGTCGGGCTGATCGACGTAACGACGTTCCAGAAAGTCGATCTGTTCGTCTGAGCGTCCGCTCTTGGCCGCTCACCCGCCGGTGGCGATGGTCAGCACCTTGAACGGCGTCGTGATGATGACTTCGGCAGCCGAGCCGACGACCTTTCCCAGGCCCTGACCGATATCGGTGATCTGTGCGGGGTCCTCGTCCGCGGCGAGGCCCGCCGGCGTGCGCAGCCTATTGCCGAGCAATTGCACCAGGAACGGATTGTCGGCGAATTTCGCGTGGTTGAGGCCGCCGTCGCCGCCCTTGGTCTTGGTCAGGTCAACCACCGCCACGCCATAGGAGGCGAGGTCGGCGGCATTGCCATAGTCGCCGACGCGCGGTTTGTCGCCAGAGATGAACGAGGATAATTTGAGAGCCCGGTCGTCGCCTGAAAGCAGCACGGCGAACGGCTTGTCGGGCTTGCCATAACGGATCATCTGCTTCTTGAATACGTCGACGTCGATATCCGGTGAAGCAAGGATGACATAACCCAGCTTGCCGCCGAGATCGCGGTCGCCGGTGATGGCGAGTTGGCGCAGCGCCTCCATCGTCAACCAGGTCCCCATCGAATGGGCAATGATGTCGATGCTCTTGACCCGCGTCTTGGCGAGCATCCTGAGCGTTGCCTCGAGATCGTCACGGGCGGCGGTGGAACTGTCCTTGTCGTAGATATAGCCCGTCGTCTTGGCGCTCGACGCCCACGAGAACAGCACCGGCGTACCCGGATATTTCGTGTCGTGGGCGATCTGCGTCAGTCGGTAGATGCCGTCGTCGAAACCATTGTTGAAGCCATGCACGAAAACCAGCGCACGGTCGCCGCGCATGGCGATGTCGGCGCCGACCGCCTTGGCGAATTGCGGCGCGCCTTCGTAGAAGGTGACATCCCTGGCTGTGAAATCCTTGGCCGGGTTGCTGTTGGCCGAACCCTTGGCGCGCTCGATGTTGCCGACCTGATGGCTCGTCGGAACCGTGACATCGACCCGCGCGAAACTGGTGGTCAGGGAACGGTCGCCGTCGAAGACCTGCCGCGGATCCTTCGCCGCCTTCTGGCGGGTGGTGGCGACAAATATTTCATGGGTGGCCGCAATATCGGATGCCGGCACGGTGACCGTCGTCTTGTTGAGCAGATCATGCGTATTTCCAGCGCAGCCAGCGACCAGCAGCGCGAACGCGACGACACCATAACTCTTCAAGCGCAAGGCCACGCGTCGGCTCCCGCATAAGGGGACGTCAAACGCATGACGTCGCTCGATACTCCGATAAGGCCAGAGACGGGCGCGGTCCAGTTCAAAGTAGGCCAATGGTTCGGCGATGGTGAACAGGCACCGCGACGCCGCATCTACTGTCCAAGCAGGCTGATGCGGTCGGTCACGTCCCGGTCGCTGGCGAAACCATCGTCCTGGCGCAGCCGCTGGCCGATCATCTTCACCAGTGCCGGGTTGTCGGCGAATTTCGTATGATTGAAGCTGTCGCTGCCTTTGACCTTGGAGAGATCCACGACCGTCACGCCGTAGGAGGCAAGGTCGGCGGCATCCTTGTAATCGCCGACGCGCGGCCGCGAGCCGGCGATCAGGCCGGACAACCTCAGCGCGCGGTCGTCGTCCGACAACAGCAGGATGAACGGCTTGTCGGGCTTGCCGTAGCGGCGCATCTGGCTCTTGAACACATCGACATCGATGTCGGGAGAGGCCAGCACCACATCGCCAAGCTTGCCGCCAAGATCGCGATCGCCGCTGATGGCCATCTGGCGCAGCGTTTCCATTGTCACCCAGGTTCCCATCGAATGGGCGACAATGTCGATGCGCCGCGCACCGGACTGCTGCAGCATTCGCAAGGTCACTTCGAGCTGGTCGCGGGCGGCACTGGCGCTTTCCTTGTCATAGACATAGTCGGTGGTCTTGGCACCCGAGGCCCAGGAAAACAGCACCGGCGTCCCGGGATAGCCGGAATCATGGACAATCTGGGTCAAGCGGTAGACAGCGTCGTCGAAGCCGGTGTTGTAGCCGTGGACGAAGACCATCACGCGGCCGCCGCGCGCCGCTATGTCGGCGTTGAGCGCGCTGGAGAATTTCGGCTGGGTGTCGTAGCCGACGACCTCGGAAGCCATGAAGTACTTTGCCGGATCGTCCGACTTGCCGCGTGAACGCCGCTCGATCTGGCCGGTCGTGTGGAGCCCGGGAACGGTGACGTTGACGCGGGCGTAGTTGAGCGTCGCCGAGCGTTCGCCGTCGAAAACCTTGTTGGGGTCGTCGGAGGGCTTGCGGGTCGTGGCAATGAAGATCGAGTGGTTGCCCGCGATTTCCGTTACCGGCGCCGACATGACCGCGCTGCCGAGCAGTTCCTCGGTTTTGCGGCCGCCGCAGCCCGCCACCAGCAGCGCAAGCGCAAGAATGCAAATCGTCTTCAAATGCACGATAAAAATTCCACTCGAGCCCAAACAAGGGCCGTCCACCCTCCGCGATATCTCCCCAGCAGGCCAAGTGCGGCGGAAGTAAGTCGTGTCCAGCCGAAATGCGGTCGGCGCCTCGCGACGGCCTTCGCACTGTTGCGCGAAAGCCAAAGCGGCAGCAAGGCCGTAACGCCGCAGTGGGCAGGCGCCTGCATCTCGGTCGGATGTCGAATTCAGGCGCCCACCAATGCGCGGCTCGGCTCGATGCGAGAAAACATGAACAAACGTCCCCAAGTGCTTGCTAGCATTTCGGGACGGCGCCGTTGCGGGCGCGGGCTCGACCCAGCAATGGTCTTGCCGGGCCGGATGTGTAATAGGGTTATTGTCTAACTCGCCCGCGGGCGATCCCGGGATGATCTTGCCATGACCAGCTTTTCCTCGCGCGTCGCCACCGCCGCCTCTGCGATCCGCCAGATCTTCCCGGAGACACCGCTGCAGGAAAATGACTATCTGTCGAAAAAGACCGGCGCCCGGGTGCTTTTGAAGCGCGAGGATTTGAGTCCGGTGCGCTCCTACAAGATCCGCGGCGCCTTCAACTTCTTCCGCAAGGCGCTTGGCGAAGGCAACCAGGCCGAGCTGTTCGTCTGCGCGTCCGCCGGCAACCATGCGCAGGGCTTTGCCTTTGTCTGTCGCCATTTCGGCAAGAAGGGCGTGGTCTTCATGCCGGTGACGACCCCGCAGCAGAAGATCGACAAGACCAGGCTGTTTGGCGGCGACTTCGTCGAGATCAGGCTGGTCGGCGATTTCTTCGACGACTGCTATCGCGCCGCCTTCGAATTCACCGAGAGCTCCGGTGCACATATGGTGCCGCCCTTCGACCATAAGGACATCATCGAGGGCCAGGCGACGGTCGCCTATGAGATCGCGGACCAGATGCCGGGCGCGCGCATGCCCGACATCGTCATGCTGCCGGTGGGTGGCGGCGGTCTGCTGCCGGGGTGACGCACTATTTCGCCGATCAGGGCCGTGAGGCCCAGTTCGTGTTTTGCGAGCCGGCCGGCGCGCCGAGCCTGCGCGAGAGCCTTGCGGCGGGAAAACGGCTGAAGCTCGCCAAGGTCGACAACTTCGTCGACGGCGCGGCGGTCGCCGAGATCGGTCGCGAACCTTTGCGCTATCTCAAGGAGTTTGCGGCCGACAGCGTGCGGCTGGTCCCGGAAAACCGGCTCTGCGCGACCATGATCGAGATGCTCAACGTCGAAGGCGTGGTCCTGGAACCCGCCGGCGCGCTGGCGATCGATGCGCTGAAGGATTTTTCCAGGAAGGAAATCCGGGGCAAGACCATTGTAGCGGTAGTATCAGGTGGCAATTTCGATTTCGAGCGGCTGCCGGACGTCAAGGAACGGGCGCTGCGCTTCGAAGGCTTGAAGAAATATTTCATCATCCGCTTTCCGCAGCGGCCGGGCGCGTTGCGCGACTTCCTCGACATGCTGGGTCCGGACGACGATATCGCGCGCTTCGAATATCTGAAGAAGTCGGCGCGCAATTTTGGCTCGGTCCTGATTGGCATCGAAACCAAGGATCGGCGCAATTTCGACCTGCTGAAGGCGAATTTCGAGGCCGAGGGCGTCCAGTATCAGGACATCACCGACAATGAGACACTGGCGGGTTTCATAATATGAGCGGAAAGATCTTCATCGCGCTGTTTTCCGGGATCAATGTCGGCGGCAACCGCATCGTCAGGATGGCGGAGTTGCGGTCGTTCTTCGAGGATCTCGGTTTTTCCGATGTCGCCACCTACGTGCAGAGCGGCAATGCCGTATTCCGCGCTGACAAGGGCGACGCCGCCGCGCTGACCAAACAGATCGAGGCGGCTTTCGAGGAAAAATGGGGTTTCCATTCGCGCATCATGGTGCGCGATTTCGAATGGTTCGAACGGCTGGTGCGCGAAAATCCCTATCCGGAAGCGGCCGCTGATCACACGAAGCTCCACGCCTATGCGCTGGAGCGTGAGCCGACCACCGACGAGGTGGCGCGGTTGGCGGAAAAGTGCACGGGTCCCGAGCGTTTCGAGGTCAAGGGCGATGTGCTCTATCTCAGCGCGCCGGACGGGCTCGGCAAATCGGTGTTCGCCAGCCTGATTCCGCGCACGTTGAAAGTGCCGGGCACGGCCCGCAATTGGCGCTCAGTGCTGGCGCTGCTGGAAATGGCGCGCAAGTCCGGAAGCGATTGATCCACGCGTCGCCGGGAATGCGCGGCGACACGCATGAACGAACTACGCCGCCTCGGCGCGTTTCCAGTCGAAGGCCAGTTCTTCGCGGAACGCAAAGCGTTTGATGTGGTCGGCAACGACACTTTCGAGGCGCTCGATCGAAGCGGACTCGTCGGTCGAAACCGTGATGTGCAGCGCTGCCCGTCGGCGTCCATGACCGTGCGGCCGAGTGAAAGGTCGATGACGCCGTGATTGGGGTCGAACTCGACGGGAAACTTGTGCGCCCAATGTTTGCACAGCTGCTGCAGATAGCGGCTTGCGTGCGCCGTGGAGACATTGGCGTGGCTGGTCGGCATGAAGGGTTCTCCGAAGCTATCTCAAGACGTGGCGCTGCTCCTCAGGGCAGGCGCCATAGGCGCATAGATAGGCACAACCTGGCGAAACACCATGGAGTGGCCGCCGGCCACTCGAAAAGGTGATCGATTACCAGCTTCCGGTGTTCGCCATCGACGCCCACGGTTCTGCCTTGGCCTTGGCCGGACCTTTCTGCAGAAGCTCGATCGAAATGCCGTCCGGCGACCTGATAAAGGCCATGTTGCCGTCGCGCGGCGGCCGGTTGATGGTGACGCCATTGTCCATCAGTCGCTGGCAGGTGGCGTAGATGTCGTCGACCTCGTAGGCAAGGTGGCCGAAATTGCGCCCGCCCTTGTAATCTTCCGGATGCCAATTGTAGGTCAGCTCGACCAGCGGCGCCTTGTCGGCGATGCCGCTCTGCTCGTCTTCCGGAGCGGCCAGGAAGATCAGCGTGAAGCGGCCCTGCTCGTTTTCATAGCGGCGAACTTCCTTCAGCCCGAGCTTGTTGCAATAGAAATCGAGCGAGGCATCGACATCGGCGACGCGGACCATGGTGTGCAGATAGCGCATGTGTTTTCCTCGATCTGTTGGGTTGCGGCGCAACATAGGGTCGGCCCGGTCAAAGGGCAATCGCCGGGGTCAGGCAGCGCCGGCAAAGAACAAATCCGGTATTGCCGCAATGAACCGTGAAAAAAGGCACGTCAGGTCTTGCACACACCGGAAGGCGCGGTGTTAATCTGGTGTCAAGAATCAGTTGCGGTGTTCTTGAATAAAGGGGGCATTCTTATGGGGGAAAAGGCCTCTTTGACGGGGCGGGCCAATACCCTTGGCGACGCCTTGACACGCGACGAGGGCGGCGACGCCGCCGACCTCGTTGAAATTGCCGGCGCCATCAAGTGGTTCGATGTGGCCAAGGGCTATGGCTTCATCCTTCCGGATGACGGTGTTTCGGGCGATATCCTCCTCCATGTGACTTGTCTTCGACGGGACGGCTTCCAGACAGCCTTGGAAGGCGCGCGCGTGGTTTGTCTTGTGAAGCAGGGCGAGCGCGGGCTGCAGGCCTTCCGTGTGCTTTCCATGGATGTCACCACCGCCGTTCATCCCGCGGAAATGCAGGAACAGCGCACCCATGTCTCGGTGACGCCGGAGAGCGGGCTCGAACGCGCTCTGGTCAAATGGTTCAACCGCACCAAAGGGTTTGGCTTCCTGACGCGCGGCGAGGGCACCGAGGACATTTTCGTTCATATGGAGACCTTGCGCCGCTACGGCATCACCGAGCTTCGGCCGGGCCAGGTCGTACTTGTCCGTTTCGGCCGCGGTGACAAAGGCCTTATGGCTGCCGAAATTCACCCCGATATGGGCACCTTGCCGGTCTCGCACTAGGGCGATCCGGCCGAGGATTTCATATGAGACACAGGAACGGGCTGACGAGGGGCGTGGTATGCGCTGTGGCCGCCGTCATAGTCGCTGCAGCCGCCTTCTTCTATTTCCAGGTACCCAGCGCGGCCGATGGCCGGGCGATGATCCTTCCGGTCGATCCCGCGCCGCTGGTCGTTGTGACCAAGAATGGCAAACGCTCCTTCTCGATCGAAGTCGCCGATACCGAGGCCGAGCGGGAAGCCGGCCTGATGTTTCGCGAGGACATGGCCGCCAATCATGGCATGCTGTTCGTTTTCGACGAGACACGCGACGTCAGTTTCTGGATGAAGAATACGCCGATGCCGCTCGATCTGATCTTTGTCGGTCAAGACGGCAGGATCCGCGCGATCAAGCAGGGTGAGCCGCAATCCGAGGCGATCGTCTCGCCCGGCGAGCCGGTCCGCTTCGTGCTCGAACTCAAGGCTGGCACTGCCGCCAGGGACGGCATCGCGGATGGCGATCTGCTGCGCCATCCGGCGATCGGCACGGCTCCGGGTCCTGGCATGCCGCCCGCGGACAAGGGCGATTCTCCGAACGTCGATTCTGATTGAGCGCCGGGACCGCCTTCCGATGCAGTTTTTCTCCCATGACGGGTTCGATCTAGCCTTCCTCGACCGCCAACCGGCATCGGGCGAGGGCGATCCGGTGCTGATGATCCATGGCTTCGCCTCGAGCCACTATGTCAACTGGGTGTCGCCCGGCTGGTTCAAGACGCTCAACGATGCCGGCTATCGCGCCATCGCCTTCGACAATCGCGGCCACGGCTCGTCATCCAAGAGTTACGACGAGGCCGATTATACACCCGCGAAAATGGCTTCGGATGCCGCTGCCTTGCTCGATCATCTCGGCATCGAACGGGCCCATGTCATGGGCTATTCGATGGGCGCGCGAATTTCTGCCTTCCTGGCACTGTCCGACCCGGACAAGGTGGCGACGCTGGTCTTTGGCGGCCTCGGCATCGGCATGATTGACGGCGTCGGCGATTGGGATCCGATCGCCGCCGCTCTCCTTGCGGAGGATCCGGCCGCGACCACCCATCCGCGCGGCCGCTCTTTTCGCGCCTTCGCCGACCAGACCCGCAGCGACCGCCGAGCGCTTGCCGCCTGCATCGTCACCTCACGAGAATTGCTTGGTGAAGAGGATATTGCCCGCATAGCCCAGCCGACGCTGGTCGCGGTCGGTACCACCGACGACATTGGCGGATCGCCGGACGAGCTTGCGGCGCTGATGCCCAACGCCAGGGCCTTCCACATCGAGGGCCGCGACCATATGCTGGCCGTCGGGGACAAGACCTTCAAGCAACGGGTGCTGGAGTTCTACGCCGAAAATCCGCTCTGAGGGGCCGGTTTCTGGGGACGAGGCGCCTCGGATTCCGAAACTAAGCTACGTCAAGGCTTGCAGCGACCGCGCAATGTTCAGCCTTGCCTGCGGTTCGAAGCGCTGCCGGAACTCCTGCGTGTGAAAAATATGCGGTCGGGCAAGGAAGGTCTTCAGCACCGCACCGCGGCCGGCACGCCACATCGGCTCCTCCACCCAGCCATATTCGCGGCGGACCGCGCGTTCATAGGCGTCGAACGCCTCAGGCGCGGCACCCAGGATCGACAGATCCATGTCGAGAAACAGGCTGGCGTCGCGTATCGCCGCCGCGTCGTCGAACAGCGGCAGCTGGTGTGTGGCGGTGGCGAGGATCATAGCGCTGATGCGGCCCAGGCGGCCGGCATCGATGCGGCCGGCGAGCTTTTGCTCGGCGAGGGCGGCACTTCGCGCCTCATTGTCCCTGGCCCTGCTGTCGTAGATGGCGTCGTGGAACCAGATCGCCGCTTCGACGGCTTCGGGGTCGCCGAGCTCTCCCCGATAGTCGCGAGCAAGCGCCAGCATTGCCTCGATATGCGCGAGGTTGTGATAGTGGCGTTCCTCGGCGGCGTAGAGCGCCGAAAGTTCGGTTTTCAGGGCGTCGTCGATCAAGGGTTCGTTTTCCATGGCTGCTTGAATTCCCGCGAACCAAATCCATTTGACACAGCACTAAGGAAAATTGAGTTCAATCGTGCTATGATCTGGCTTATATGTGCGGCCCCGATGACAGCAGACTAGCAGGACGCAGGACGAGACGTCGATGAACAGCATCAGCATTTCCCGCCAAAGCGCGTTGCAGCCGGTCGATCCGATCTGGCGTTCGATCCGCGACGAAGCGATGGAAGCGGTCAACCGCGACCCGCTTTTGGCCGCGTTCCTCTATTCGACGATCCTCAACCAGGAGAGCCTGGAAGAGGCTGTCGTCCATAGGATCGCGGAGCGGCTTGCCCATCAGGATATCGGCTCCGATCTCATCCGCCAGACCTTCAAGTCGATGCTCGCCGACGATAAGGACTGGCCGACCACGGTGCGCGTCGACATCCAGGCCTATTATGACCGCGACCCGGCTTGCGACCGGTTCATCATGCCGGTGCTCTATTTCAAGGGCTTTCACGCCATCCAGACCCATCGGCTGGCGCACTGGCTGTGGAACCACGGCCGCAAGGATTTCGCGCTCTACCTGCAGAGCCGTTCGTCCGCGGTCTTCCAGACCGATATCAATCCGGCCGCGCGCATCGGCAAGGGTATCTTCATCGATCACGCCACCGGCCTCGTCGTCGGCGAGACCGCGGTGATCGAGGACGATGTGTCCATCCTGCACGGCGTGACGCTGGGCGGTACCGGCAAGGCCGGTGGCGACCGCCATCCCAAGATCCGCTATGGCGTGCTGATTGGCGCCGGCGCCAAGATTCTCGGCAATATCGAGGTCGGCCATTGCTCCAAGATTGCCGCCGGATCGGTGGTGCTGTCGCCTGTGCCGCACAACAAGACGGTTGCCGGCGTGCCGGCCCGCGTGGTCGGCGAGACCGGTTGCGACCAGCCTTCGCGCCAGATGGACCAGCTTCTGCCGTCGCAGAAGATGGACCACGTGATCAGTTTCGATATCTGATTTGCTGGCAGTTGCCCGGCATGATTGCGATTTGCCCGGTGGTGCTGCCGCTTCCGGTGCAATAAGGCCGGCTTGCCTTTACATCGCCATTGTCGACGTGCCAGAAGCGCCGTTCAAACGAGCAAGCCGATGATCGGAGAAGACTGTTGAAGCCGGACGAAATCAGAAAGCTGGACGCCTATTTCAAGCGCGTCTTCCAGAACCCCAAACTTGAGGTCAAGGCACGGCCGCGCAAGGAAGATTCGGCCGAAGTCTATGTCGGTGACGAATTCCTCGGCATCGTCTTCAAGGACGAGGACGATGGCGACTATAATTTCTCGATGGCGATCCTGGACATCGACCTGGCCTGAGCCAGCAATGCCACGGCAGGCCGCGTCGAGCGCGGCCGGGCCGCTTTCAGCCGGTCAATGTCCGGTCTTCAGGATTCGCCCCGCCTCGGCCGCGATCGCCGCATCGAGCGTCTGCCAGTCGCCAAGGAATTCCTTCGGGAAGCGATAGGTAAGGCTGAGATCATCCCCGACATGGATGTCCCGCTCGCAAGGAGCCAGCGATTCGCCGGCGCTCGGCCCGCTGAGGCAGCGGGCCACGAAGGGGTCCTTGCCCCCACGCTTGCCGACGACCAGCACCTCGTTCAGATAGCCTGATTTCTCATTGAACCCATAGACCGTCGTGCCGCCAGGTCCTGGAATGCCGGGCTGGACGATCAGCGCGCTGTAGATCGGCCCGAACCGGCCGCTCATATCGCGCGACATCATCTGCTGCTCAAAGGACAGGAAGATGATGTTCCTGTTGGCCCCGGCGTGATTGAAATCATCGCGCGACGCCTCGCTGTAGCCGTCCATCTGGGGATAGCGCAAATAGAGGTCGAGGCGCGAGGCGATGCCGTCGCGCCGGGCCTGCTCGAACCGGATGAAATTGGCTGGCACGGTGATGATGTTGTTGCCGATCACCACCGCGCGCACGGTCGCGTCGTCGGTGTAGCCGGCCATGGCAATGGAACGGCCGAACCATTTGCCGCCAAGGCTGATGACTATCGACAGCAACGCAAGTGCGGCGAACGCGTAGAACACCCGCTTCATCAGCATGGAATCGACCACGGTGAGTTCTGGGCCGTCGGCGATCGCTGCCTGCTTCATTTCGGTCCTCGTCCCACCACCTGTCCGCCATCCGAGTGTCCGCCATCCGAGTGTTCGCCATCCGGGTGTCCGCATCCGGGTGTCTCTTGACGGCACACATCGCACGGCACGGCTCTTGCTGCCGTCCTGAAACGACTGTGCGATTTCATGGTAAATGGAGGGTTAATATGGCCCAGATGGAGCTCTTGCTGTTCGCTTTTGTCGTCGGGCTGACGGTTTGCGGGCTGACCGGTTCGACAATGGAACTGGTATCGGGTCGCAAGGTCGCCTTCACCGAGCCCTACGTGTCGCCCTCGCATGTGCTGCGCTCACTGGCTGCCACTGCCGGCGCCGGGCCGTTCATGCTGGTCAACGATGCCCTTGATGCGCGGCGCCAGAACCGCATTTCGACAGCGGCGCTCTTGTCATGCGGCTGCACCGCTATTGCCTGGTCCCTGGCGCTGGGCATCGTCGTGCTCGCCATTGCTTCATGGGCGGTCCGTCTCCTAGGGTTTCCAGCCTGAGACGATTCGGAGACCGACAATGCCGCTTTATGCGATCGATGGAGCGGAGCCGAGCTTCGCCGACGCGGACTCGAACTGGATCGCGCCCGATGCCACGCTGATTGGCGACATCAGGATCGGCCGCAATGCAGGCTTCTGGTTCGGCGCCGTTATCAGGGGCGACAACGAGCCCATCGTCATCGGCGCCGACACCAATGTGCAGGAACATGCCGTCATGCACACCGATCCCGGCTTTCCGTTGACCATCGGACAGGGCTGTACGATTGGCCATCGCGCCATGCTTCATGGCTGCACGATCGGAGACAACAGCCTGATCGGCATGGGCGCCATCGTGCTGAACGGCGCCAGGATCGGCAAGAATTCGCTCGTCGGCGCTGGCGCCCTGGTCACCGAAGGCAAGGAGTTTCCGGACAATTCGCTGATCGTCGGTTCGCCGGCCAAGGCGATCAGGGTGCTGGACGACGCGGCGGTCGAGCGGCTGCGGGCCTCGGCCGCGCACTACGTCGCCAACGCCAGGCGCTTCAAGGCGGGGCTGAAGAAGGTCTGAACTCTCGGCCGACGCACGCCTTCGGCCACCGGTTGCGCTTATGGTTCCCGGCTACCCGTTACGCGCAACTCGCGGACAAAGAGGATTTTCATTGTGAGTCAGCGGCGCGATCAGGCAGTGCGAAGTTGAGGCAACCAGATTGCCAGCACCTGGACACCGAAACCCACAAAGATCAAACCCATACCAATGCTCGAAATAATCTGATGCCTTAGCTTTCGACGCTGATTGGCGGCAATGATGTCGCTAATTTTCGTTCCATCAGTAAGCACGGTTGCAGGCTCAATACCCAAGCTGACGCCATCGTCAAAATCAGGAAGTGGTGGCCCCCAAAAGAAAATAAGCGCAACGCCAACCATGCCCATAGTCAGTCCGATCGTGTTTAAAATGTCAGACGTCATATCGGGTTCTTCCCTACTTTCTTGGTGATTGCCGGCGGCGCTCTCAGTTTGCGAAGCTGATACTAAAAGTCGAATGCCAATTGGCTAGGCACGGAACGAAAGTGAGCACACACATGCTCAAGTCGCCCAAGCCTGAAGCGGAGATAGGCCCGCACACTAACGACTTTTGACCTCAACGTTTTCATTGTTGACGCCTTCCTGCTTGTTGAAGCGGGAGTAAGCCCGCCACTCCAGCCAAGCATAAATGCTCGACCGCCATCCGCGAGAGTACGGTCTGTTGACCGCTCAACTCAAAGGTTACCGCCGGCAATCACCAACATCGATAACTGATTCACAGCGCCCGCGTCGCACATTTTACTTTCGTGCCCGCAATTCACAGCGTGCCCGTCTTCACAAAGGAATCATTATGACCACCCAAGGCGCATCCCGCACGCGAGGCATCGTCGATTGCCTTGAACAGCCGGTGGCGCTCGCATCGATCGTCCGGGATTTCCAGCATCGCCATGATCCAGGAAACGAAACGGCCGATTGTGCATCGATCTGTTGCGCGTGGAAAGGCAGGGGCGGCGCGATGCACCACGTGTCATCGGGTCAGTCTTAGCAGCTTCCCTCCGGAAATGGCGGAGCCGGCCCGGGGACGGGGCCGGCTCCTTTGACCCGGTCGTTGGGGACGGGGAGGGTGGGGACTCGACCGGGTTTCTCGTTCAGCGCGTCGTGCAACGCGCCTGACCTTGTTGGCGTCCTCAGCGGACGCTGGCGACCGCGTCGGAACGGCCGTCGTTGATCGTCACCCAAACGCCGGAATTTTCCGTCGATTGACGCTTGAGATAGGTGTAGTCGGTATCCGTCCAGGACAGCACCTTGGTTTCCAGATTGTCGAGGATGAACTCGCCGAGGCTGGTGCGTACGGTCAGCACCGCGTGGCCATCGCCGTTCGGCTGGCGCGCAACCGTCATCAAAAGATCGCCGGCCGGCACGCCCACATCCATCAGCTCGCGGCGCTTTTCCAGCGCATAGTCCTCGCAATCGCCATAGCCATTGTCCGGATAGGCCCAGTATTCCTCGACACCGTAGTTTTCCATGTCGGTGCGCGGCTTGACGCGGGTGTTGACCGAATTGTTGACGCTGACGATCGTCGCCCATAGCTTGCGGGTCAGGTCGACCGGCTCTCCCTTGGGGGTCTTCTCGTTGCATTCGCCAGGAATGCGTTGGCAGAATTCATAATGGCCAACAGGCTGCGTGGTGCGTCCGCCGGTATGCATATAGGCCGGTCCCGCGGCATATGCTGACCCCCAGGCGGAAAGCTGCATCGCCATTGCCATCAGCAACAGCTTGCCCCTCGCTTTTTTCATTATTCAGTCTCCCCGTTCGAAGGAGACATTGCCACATGTGGATTTATTCGACGCAAAAACGCGAAGTAGATTTTAAGTAAAACGCCCGTAGAATAAACATAAAATTTGAATCATTTGAGTATTGAATTGTTTGGATTGCTGGGCTGGTTTTCTGCGAATTCGGCCTCGCGCGGACCATTTCTGAAACTGTGGAACCTGCCATCCGAGGACATATCGACCGCCGCACACCGGAATCAAAAGCCGGCCGCGAGGGCCGGCTTGATGGGCGTGCTTTGCGGCCGGATCAGGCGCGCGGCGTGTTGAATTCGGAATCGAGCGTTTCGGGGCGCTGGATGACGGCGAATTCGATGGCGACGCCGTCTTCGAAATGCCGGACGATCTGGCCGCGCATCGTGCCGAGCATGACCTGGACGCCGATCGCCGGTTTGACATCGATCTCGATCGCGGCGCCGGACAGTGACAGATCGATGATCCGGCACTGATACTGACGGCCGTCGGTGAGCTGCAGCACGCTGGTCGGGTTGCGTGGCGAGACGCGCTCGTGGCGGCGGTCTTCCGGCAGGTCGAGCTCGTGTTTGTTGGCAAGCCAAGTCAACTGCGCCGCGAGCTTGTCCTTCTTGCGGTCGGACGCAATCACCGTCATCGCGAAGCCGTCCGGCAGCGTGCGTGTCAAAACACCTTCGATGCGGCCGATATGATCGATATAGGCGATGACTTTCTCGCCGGGCATGCCGATGCGGTCGGTGCGAAGTGCGACGTTGCCGGGCGACATGTCGACGACCTGGCACGGGTGCTCGGTGCGGTCCTCCAGCATGAATCGTCCGTATATCTTGACCCGGACGCGCTGAAAGTTACGCCTTTCAGCTTGGGACGGCGCGTAGTCGACCGCCGCTGACCTCATGACTGCCTACACCCCGTTTGGCATCCCGCGCGTCGATGCAAGGGACTTCGTCAGAGAAGTACAACAAAGCGGGTTAACAAAGGGGAAAAACGAGCCCGCGGGACTGTGTGATCATCAACTATCTTCGCGCCCGCCGTCGAAGACGACGAGATGGCGAATGCGGCGCGCCCGGCCAAGCGCCGAGATCGTGTCAGGCGCCCCGATTTCGTCGGGAACGAGCGAGGGAACGTCGATCGCCGGGCGGTTGTTCAGCAGCTCTTTCTCCGGGTCGATGACGCGTATGGAATCGATCAAGGCGTCCGTGATCGGATCGGCGCCCAGCCAGAACGGCTTCTCAACGGCGCTGATCACGCCGAGGCAGCGCGGATTTTCAATACCACCATCGAGCGGCAAGGCGAGCAATTCGAACTTGTTGGAGCGGCCGTTGCGGCTGAAGCCCTCGAAATTGATCAGCACGACGGATTTCTGGTCGAAGACCCCGTGGATCAGCCGCGAAACCAGCCGCTGATCCTTCTCGCGCCATAGCGAGGGGAAAGAGAACCCCTTGAGTTCGCGGCCGTAGCAGGCGCAGAGCCTGGTGCCGGCCAGACGAAATACCGGCTGCCCGCGCGTGTCCCTTTCCAGGATGAACGTATCGGCCAGCAGCGACTTGATATCGGCCGGCTCGACTTCCGATCGCTTCGGAGCGGGGCGTCCGTCACGCAGGCGGTTCCAATAGTGGAACAGCGTGATCGATCCGTTTTGGTTCATACTAAAAAGCTCCGCGCATTCTGTCGTCTGATGTCCCATCGGTGAACAGAAGGGCGCCCTCCGATGACCTACATGCGTTGGGGAGCAGGAAGCGTGCCAGCGTCGTTAACACTTGTTCACGGGTCGGGGCCGTTAAGGTTAACAATTGGTTTACGTTGCGCCCTGGCAAGCCGTGTGGCACACAAAAGCCACTCCAGAAGCGGTCGTTTCGCGACGATCGGCAGCACTTCAGTCAAGAGTTTTAGGGGAGCAGGGGGCTCGACCGGCCGTCCAGGGGAAACCCTGGACGGCTTCTTTTTTGATTCGCGTCCCTGATTCGGAGCGGGACGATTCGCCGTTTGCGGTTCCATCGGCGGTGATCTAGATGCTGGCCAGACCGAACCACGCCAGACCGAACCAGCCCAGAGCGAACCAATATCGAGTGCGATTGCAGATGAGCGAACCGCAATATCCGTCCGAGCCAGAAACGGCCGAAACCATGCCGCCACCGGCGCGTGAGCCGGTGTTCAACCTGCCGCCGATCGTGCTGGCGGTGATCGGCATCTGCGCGATCGTCTATCTGCTGCAGCAATATGTGCTGAACGACGCCCAGCAGATGACGCTGCTGTATGATGGGGCTTTCATTCCGGTCCTCTATACCGGCCAATACGGCTTCGACTGGTTCCTTTTCACCCGGCCTTTCACTTACGCCTTCATGCATGGCGGCTTTGCCCATATCGCCATCAACATGGTCTGGCTCGCCGCATTTGGCTCGCCGCTGGCCAATCGTCTCGGCGTGCTCCGGTTCGCGTTGTTTTTTGCCGCCACCGGACTGGCTTCGGTGGCGCTCTTCTGGGCAATGCATCCCTATGGAGAAGCGCCGCTGGTCGGCGCATCGGGCGCCATATCGGGCATGATGGGGGCTGCGGCGCGTTTTGGTTTCCGCACCGACCGCTCGGCCGGCAAGGCCGCTTTCGCCGGCCCGGTGCTGCCGGTCGCGATCGTGCTGCGTTCGCGCGGCGTCGTCATTTTCCTGGCCATGTGGATGATCATCAATCTCGCCACCGGCCTTCTCGGATTCGCGCCGGGCATCGACGGCCAGATCGCCTGGGAGGCGCATATTGGCGGCTTTCTCGCGGGCTTTTTCGGCCTGCGCCGGTTCGACAGGGGATGGCAAGCGCCTGACTGGGAGACCTCCGACCGGACTTGAAATGCAACCGATCACGGCGCACGATGTTCACTCTTATGTGAAAGCCGGTCAGGGCAGGAACCGGTTGGCAAATAGAGGAGGACGCCATGACGGTTAAGGCCATTCTCGAGCAAAAAGGCCATGACGTATTGACGCTCGGGCCGAACGAAAAACTGAGCGAAGCCATCCGAATCCTCTCCGAGCACAGGATCGGGGCGCTGGTCATCACCAATGGCGATCGCAAGATCGTCGGCATCCTGTCGGAACGCGACATCGTGCGCGTGCTTGCCAGGGAAGGCGGCGCCGCGCTCGATATCCCCGTGCGTTCGGCCATGACGCCGAAGGTGAAGATCTGCAATGAAAACCACACAGTCAACGAGGTGATGGAGATCATGACCAGGGGTCGTTTCCGCCATCTGCCGGTGGAAAAGGACGGCTTGCTGGACGGCATCGTGTCCATCGGCGACGTGGTCAAACGCCGCATCGAGGACGTCGAGCGCGAGGCCGCGGAAATCCGGGCCTACATCGCCACCGCCTGAGCGGTGACGGGAACCGCCGGCCGAATGCCGGCCGGCGGCACCAAGACTACCTGTTGTCGAGTTCGGAGCGGACGAGTGCGAGCCCGCGCCTTGTGATGCGGTAAGGCCCGCCCCCAGAGGACGAAACCGCCTTCTTGCGTTTCAATTTTCGAAACAGGTCGAGATCGACATCGGGATAATGCCAGCCGTCGCGGGTCAGACATTTGACCGATGCGATCCCTTTCCTGTCGTCCTTTTCGATTTCAATGCGTCCGCCCTGCGCGAGCAGGTGCAGGATGCGCTGTTCAGTGCGCGAAATATCCATGAGAGAGTTTCCGGGAAAACAAAAAATGCCGCCGCCGCGAAGCTTCGCGGCACGGGGTTTCAAGTTTTCTGCCCTGCCTCGCTACGAGGTCAGGGCCTTACCGGGACTGAGCGTAAGTGGACATCCACTCTCCATTGGGATGAGTGTCCTATAGGGGAAAACGGCCGGGAAGGCCAGACTGCGGCTTTGCGCTTGTCTCGCAAGACAGTTTGCACTAGCGAAGTTCCACACCAAAAATATGCGTTACGTGCATATTCCGAAGTTCAAATCTGTAGGCCGTCATGTCCCTTATCGACACTCGCACCCCTGATGCAAAACGTCTGATCTCCGGCGGCACCGGTGACTGGGAAATCATCATCGGTCTTGAGGTGCACGCACAGGTCATCTCGGAAGCAAAACTGTTCTCCGGCGCTTCGACCGCCTTCGGTGCCGCGCCAAATGCCAATGTCAGCCTGGTCGATGCGGCCATGCCCGGCATGCTGCCTGTCATCAACGAGGAATGCGTCAAGCAGGCGATCCGCACCGGTCTGGGGCTGAAGGCGGCGATCAACCACAAGTCGGTTTTCGACCGGAAGAACTATTTCTATCCGGACCTGCCGCAAGGCTACCAGATCTCGCAGTTCAAACAGCCGATCGTCGGCGAGGGCACGGTCATCGTCTCGGTCGGTCCCGACCGCCAGGGCGAGTTCGAGGACATCGAGGTCGGCATCGAGCGCCTGCACCTGGAGCAGGATGCCGGCAAGTCGATCCACGACCAGCATCCGACCATGTCCTATGTCGACCTCAACCGCTCCGGCGTGGCGTTGATGGAGATCGTATCGAAACCCGACCTGCGCTCCGGCGACGAGGCAAAGGCCTATGTGACCAAGCTGCGGACCATCATGCGCTATCTCGGCACCTGCGACGGCAACATGGACGAAGGCTCGCTGCGCGCCGACGTCAACGTCTCGGTGCGCCGGCCAGGTGGCGAATTCGGCACCCGCTGCGAAATCAAGAACATGAATTCGATCCGCTTTATCGGCCAGGCCATCGACTATGAGGCGCGCCGGCAGATCGCTATCCTCGAGGACGGCGGCAAGATCGATCAGGAAACGCGGCTGTTCGATGCCGTCAAGGGTGAGACGCGCTCGATGCGCTCCAAGGAAGAGGCGCACGACTATCGCTATTTCCCCGATCCCGACCTTCTGCCGCTGGAATTCGACCAGGCTTATGTCGATGCCCTGGCCAAGGAATTGCCGGAACTGCCCGATGACAAGAAAATGCGGCTGATCTCCTCGCTCGGCCTCTCGACCTACGACGCAGCGATCCTGGTGTCGGAAAAGCCGATCGCCGATTATTTCGAGAAGGTGGCGGCCGGGCGCGACGGCAAGCTCGCCGCCAACTGGGTCATCAACGATCTGCTGGGCGCTCTCAACAAGGCCGGCAAGGACATTGAATCCGCTCCGGTTTCGCCTGACCAACTCGGTGCGGTGATCGACCTGATCAAGGAGGGCACCATCTCCGGCAAGATCGCCAAGGACGTGTTCGAGATCGTCTGGAACGAGGGCGGCGATCCGCGCCAACTGGTCGAGACCCGCGGCATGAAGCAGGTCACCGACACCGGAGCCATCGAGAAGGCGGTCGACGAGGTGATCGCGGCCAATCCCGACAAGGTCGAACAGGCACGCGCCAAGCCGACGATGGCCGGCTGGTTCGTCGGCCAGGTGATGAAGGCGACCGGCGGCAAGGCCAATCCGCAGGCTGTCAACGACCTCGTCAAGGCCAAGCTGGGTATCGAGTAAAGGTATGTTCGTCCGCACCGCCGGAGACCGCGACCTCGCAGCCGTACGGGCGTTGCTGGTCGAGACCTGGCATGCCACCTATGACGCGATTTGCGGTGCCGAGCGGGTCACCGAGATCACCAATGAATGGCACTCCATCGCCTCATTGAAGGCGAGGCTGGCTAAGCCGAGCAGCGAGTTCCTCGTTGCCGATGACGGCAAGCGCATTGGCGGCATGGCGTTTGCCGAAGCCGTCGGCGACGGCGGCGTGGTCATGCTCAGGCAGCTCTACGTGCTTCCCTCGCTGCAGGGCCGAGGTATTGGGGGCATGCTCCTCGACGAAATCATCGAGAGCTTTCCGGAGGCCCACCGGATTCGGCTCGAAGTGGAAGAGAAGAACACCCGCGCCGTTGCCTTTTATCAGGCCAATGGCTTCGTCCAGGCCGGCCGCACCGAGAATTGCGGGGCCGCCGGCTCGGCCATCCCGGCGCTGATCTATGAACGGGTACTTGCCGCCTGAGCACGTGATCACCTTCGCGCGAGCGCACGACCCGGGGTCTGTTTTCGTTTGACGGCCCTGACGTCCGGCACCAAAGCTGCTTAGGCCGACCCGCGCGAAGCCGGAATAAGCCGGCGCGCAGGACGGCTTTGGGGGAGCCATGCCAAGTCTGCCGGAACTGATGCCGACCGAGGTGTCGGACGAAACCTTTGGTGGCGTCACCTATCACATAGCGGGCGAACTGGTGCCTGTGCTTTCCGTCGACGTGACGCGGATGCCCGTCTATTTCGAGCACCACATCCTGCTGTGGAAAAATTCCACGATCACCATCGGCCTGAAATCGCTGAAGGGTGCGCTGAAGCGCATGATGGCCGGCATGCAGATCTTCGTTACCGAGGCGTCGGGGGCGGGCATCATTGCGTTCAGCCGCGACGGGCCGGGTCACATCGTGCCTATTCACTTGCGGCGAGGCGAGGAGATCCAGGTGCGCGAGCACCAGTTTCTGGCCGCCACCGGCAATGTCGACTACACGTTCGAGCGCGTACGCGGCTTGGCGACGATGCTGTTCGGCCAAAGCGGCTTCTTTATCGACCGGTTTCGCGGCGACACCGGTGACGGCATCGTCTGGCTGCACGGCTATGGCAACGTGTTTGAAAAGACGCTCGCTCCAGGCGAAACCATAGACATCGAACCCGGCGGCTGGCTGTTCAAGGATGCCTCGGTCAGGATGGAAACCAAGATCGATCGGCTGTCGAGCGGCTTCTTCGGTGCCAATATGAATTTCATCGTCAACCGCTTCACCGGCCCGGGCAGGGTCGGCATCCAGTCGATGTACCTGCATATGCCGACCGAGGAGTAGGCTCGGGGAACCGCAAGCGGGATGGATGAAGGCCAGGGTCAGCGCGAGCGCAGCGGTGGCGACAGCTCGCGTATCAGCAGTTCAAGCTCCCGCTGGCCGCCCGTTCCCGTCTTGTCGTAGATCGTCGCTAATTACGTCTTGATGGTGCCGTCGGAAAACGCCGCTGGCGGCCGCGATCTCCCCCCTGGCCGGTGGGCACCTCCGGCCGCCCGGCGGCCATTTCGCCGTTACCACCCGTGACGCGGGCGAGCGGGATTGCGTTCTTCGGCGGAAGCTCACATCTATCACCTGGAAACGCGGAGATCGCAGTGGGCGACCAGCACGGGCATACGCATACAGCCGGAGCGTCGAGCCGCGGCCGCAACTGGCCCGGCCCGTGGCGCAAGACGCCCGGCCGCTTGCTCGGCACGTCGCTCGTGCGGCTTTACCAGCTGACGCTGTCCGGCTTTGTCGGCAATTCCTGCCGGCATCTGCCGACCTGTTCGGAATACGCACATGAGGCGATCGCCCGCCATGGCCTGTGGGCCGGCGGCTGGATGGGGTTGTTCCGCGTGCTGCGCTGCGGCCCATTCGGCACGCACGGCATCGACCTCGATAAACTTCTCGAAAAATACAAGAAGGCAAAGTAGCTGGATCCTGCCAAGGCAGGGGCTCAGGCCGAAGCTTTCAGCGCGCGCCTGCTCTCAGCGAATTCGCTTCTGACCCAATCGGCGAAGGCCGCGGCTGGCTCCGACAAATCGCTCAAACGCCTTGCCACGAGCCAATAGGCGCCGGACGCGACGTCGATGTCGAATGGCTTGACCAGCGCCCCGGTTGCCAGCTCGTCGCCAATCTGCAGGAGATCGCCCAGCGCCACCCCATGGCCGAGCAGCGCGGCCTGCTTCGAGAGCGAGGCGTCCGCAAGCATGGGGCCGCGCGCGGGCACGGTATCAGCGGATACGCCTGCCGCCTCGAACCAGCGCGCCCATCCCTGGCGGTTTTCCTCGTGCAAAAGGGTGTAGCGAGCAAGGTCGGCCGGCTTCTCGAGCGCCGGGCCTGATGAAAGCAGCGCCGGCGACAGAACCGGCGAATCCACTGTCGAGGCCAGCCGCTCGGCCTCGCTACGGGGCCATGACGTCGCGCTCGAGCTGAAACGCAAGGCGAGTTCGGGCTGGTCGCCGCGGAACTCGATCAGCTTTGGGTCGACTTCGAGGGAAACGTCGATATCGGGCCGCAACTGCCGGAACCGATTGAGCCGAGCCACCAGCCACACCGCTGCGAGCGAAGGCTCGACGCTGACGCGAACCACGGACTGGGCCGGGGTGGCGGCCAGATCACCGAGCAGGCGGTCGATTGCATCGAAACTCTTGACCAGTTGAGCAAGCAGCCGGCGGCCCGCATCCGTCAGTTCGACGCGGCGATAGTGCCGTTCGAAAAGCGGTTGGCGCAGGAAGGTTTCGAGCTCGCGGATCTGCCGGCTGATTGCCGCCTGCGAGACGAAAAGCTCCTCGGCGGCCTTGCTGAAGCTCAAATGCCGGCCAGCCGCCTCGAAGCTCCTCAATGCAGTCAGGGGCAGGCGTCCTCGCTTCATCTTCGCATAACCCAGGATTATCCGAAGTGGAAATTATACTCGTTTGAAGGCGAAGGCCAGCAGCGGTCTAATCCCGTCAAAGGAGATACGAGCATGATGCAGTTCCTAGACATTCTCGGCGATGTCATGCGGGTCGCGACGTTTCAATGGCGTGACGAAAGGCGCGATGCAAGGCATCACGACGAGTGGGCTCCCCCCGGCCGGTGGACACCTCCGGCCGCCCGGCGGCCATTTCGCCGTTACCATCTGTGACGGCAGGGCAAGCGGGATTGCGTTCTTCGGCGGAAGCTCACATCTATCAGCTGGAAACGCGGAGATCGCAGTGGGCGAACAGCACGGGCATGCGCATACAGCCGAAGCGTCGAGGCGCGGCCGCAACTGGCCCGGCCCGTGGCGCAAGACGCCCGGCCGCTTGCTCGGCACGTCGCTCGTGCGGCTTTACCAGCTGACGCTGTCCGGCTTTGTCGGCAATTCCTGCCGGCATCTGCCGACCTGTTCGGAATACGCGCATGAGGCGATCGCCCGCCATGGCCTTTGGGCCGGCGGCTGGATGGGATTGTTCCGCGTGCTGCGCTGCGGCCCATTCGGCACGCACGGCATCGACCTCGTGCCGGAGGTGCTGGCGTCCCGCTACGTCTGGTTCTTGCCGTGGCGGTATTGGCGGATCGGCCGTAAGCGCGGCGAAGCGTAAGGGTGAGGCGCTGGTCGCGCCGCTCCGGTTTACGATCCGGTAGGGTTAACGCAAGCCTGCACGACAACTGCGCATTTGAGACAAAATCGAGACAAGAGACCCCGCTAAGCCCGCTCGCGAACCCCTCCTGGAGTGAGCATCCCATGCGCAACGTCGACCGTCTTCCTTTCATCTTTGCCGGAGTCCTGTTCCTGCTCGCCTGGCTGCTGGGATTTCCGATGCGCGCGCAGTCAGCGCCGCTCAGGGATGTGCGGTGCACGCTGATCGCCGATGCCGCAACCGGCAAGACGCTTTACCAGGAAGGGGTGTGTGACCAGCGCTTCAGCCCGGCTTCGACGTTCAAGGTGCCGCTTTCGCTGATCGGCTACGACGCCGGCATCCTGGGCGACGAGCACACGCCAAGCTGGGACTATAAACCCGAATTCAACGCGGTGAAGCGGGATCGGAAGACCGTCGATCCGGTGATATGGGAACGCGATTCCATCATCTGGTATTCTCGGGAGATTACGCGTCGGCTTGGGGCTGAGAATTTCGCCGGCTATGTTTCTAGATTCGGTTACGGCAACGGTGACGTTTCCGGCGATCCCGGCAAGCATGACGGGCTGACCCATTCCTGGGTGAACTCCTCGCTCAAGATCACGCCGGTCGAGCAGGTCGATTTCCTGCGCAAGCTGCTGGGCCGCAAGCTGCCGGTTTCAGCCAAGGCCTACGACATGACGTCGGCCATAATCCCGACATTCCAGGCCGGAGACTGGACCGTGCAAGGCAAGACCGGCAGTACAAGGCTGGCTAACGATGCCGACAAGATCAGGGATATGCGTTGGCTCGGCTGGTTCGTCGGCTGGGCGAAGAAGGATGGTCAGCAGATTGTCTTCGCGCGCCTGGTTGTCGATGCCGCTCGCACCGATATGCCCAAAGGGCTCAAGACGCGGGCCGCGTTCCTGAAGGATCTGCCGCTGCTGGTGAAATAATCCGGTCAAGCGCTTCGGTGCGCACGGATGATGTGGCCGCCGGAACTGCTCGCCGTTCCCTTCGGTGCCCCGGTGAGGCGAGCGGCAATATCGCTGCTATCGAGATCCTCGATGTCGTCGAACCCAAGCGCGTTCAGTGATTTCGCCAATTCGGTGGGAACGAAGAAGCTGATCCACGGTTCCCCGATAGAGGCGACGCGCGCCGCACGGACGGCCAGGGCGGCCTGTCCTGCCGCATCGTGATTCTCAGCCGGTTCGCTATAGTCGAACACGACCTCGGAACCTGGCATGCCGGCAATCCACGACAGTGTTCCGAAAATCGCTTCCTGCGTCAGGTAGGGCACGACCCCGAGCCAGATGAAGAAGCTGGGTTCGGTCGATCGCAAACCGGCCGCAGTCAGTTCCGTGGACAGGCTTTGCCGCTCGAAATCGACCGCCACGAATGTGGTGGCGGGCGGCTCGACAAGCCCGCTTTCGGCAATGCATTTGCGTTTCCAGGCTTGGGTGGCTGGGTGGTCGACTTCGAACACCCTGAGATCCGGATAGGGGTTGCGCAGTGAAAACGTATCGAGGCCGGCGCCAAGCACGACGAGCTGCCGGATGTCGCGACGGACCGCCGCGGCCAGCCAGTCCTCGGCGAACCGGGCGCGCGCGGTGACGAACAGGCGCATGCGGCGGCGGCGCTCGTCCTCCTGCTCAAGCTCGTGTGCCGTGGGAGCAGCTTCACCCAGAATCGCGATCGCGTAGGGATCGCGAAACAGCCCTGCCTGTGGTGAAAACTGATGGAGAGCCCTCATGCGTGCGACGCCAAGGGCGGTTCTGCTGGGTGTGGCGTTTTCCATGCTGATGATTCCAGTTGAAGTCCTGCATTTTCGAAGCGTCCGCGACATTTCCTGACGGCTGCGCCAATTGCCGCTCTTTACCTGACGCAATGCTGCCTCTAAAACCCGCCCGCTACCGGACGCATCCGGCTTTACCCACGACCACCCGCGCTCGTTTGCGGGACTGGATAGGAGATACATATGCTGAATTCCGTTTCCCTGACATTTCCCGACGGCTCGGTGCGCGACTACGACGCAGCGATGACCGGCGCCGGGCTTGCCGAATCGATCTCGAAGTCGCTGGCCAAGAAGGCCGTGGCCTATGCCATCGACGGCACCGTGCGCGACCTCAGTGATCCCCTGGGCAAATCCGGCAAGGTCGAGATCATCACCCGCGAAGACCCGCGTGCGCTGGAACTCATCCGTCATGACACCGCGCACGTGCTGGCGGAAGCCGTTCAGGAGATATGGCCGGGAACGCAGGTGACCATCGGGCCGGTGATCGAGAACGGATTCTACTACGACTTTGCCCGCAACGAGCCGTTCACCCCGGATGATTTCCCGGTGATCGAGAAGAAGATGCGCGAGATCATCGCACGCAATAAGCCGTTCACCAAAGAGGTCTGGTCGCGCGACAGGGCAAAAAAGGTCTTCGCCGACAAGGGCGAGCGCTACAAGCTCGAACTGATCGACGCCATTCCCGAGGATCAGGATCTCAAGATCTATGCGCAGGGCGACTGGTTCGATCTTTGCCGGGGTCCGCATATGGCCTCGACCGGGCAGATCGGCAACGCCTTCAAGCTGATGAAGGTGGCCGGCGCCTATTGGCGCGGCGACTCGAACAATCCGATGCTGACGCGCATCTATGGCACGGCCTGGGCCGACCAGGCGCAGCTCGAAGCCTACCAGATGATGCTGGAGGAGGCCGAGAAGCGCGACCACCGCAAGCTTGGCCGCGAAATGGACCTGTTCCATTTCCAGGAAGAGGGGCCGGGCGTCGTCTTCTGGCACGCCAAGGGCTGGAAGATGTTCCAGAACCTGGTCAACTACATGCGCCGCCGGCTCGACGAACAGGGCTATCAGGAGGTCAATGCACCCCAGGTGCTCGACAAGAGCCTGTGGGAGACATCGGGCCATTGGGGCTGGTACCGGGACGCCATGTTCAAGGTGACGGTCGCAGGCGATGAAACCGACGATGACCGCGTCTTCGCGCTGAAGCCGATGAACTGCCCCGGTCACGTGCAGATTTTCAAGCATGGGCTGAAATCCTATCGCGACCTGCCCGTAAAGCTTGCGGAATTCGGCAATGTGCATCGCTATGAACCGTCGGGCGCGCTGCACGGGCTGATGCGCGTGCGCGGCTTCACGCAGGACGATGCGCATATCTTCTGCACCGAGGAACAGCTGGCTTCCGAGTGTCTGCGCATCAATGACCTGATCCTGTCGACCTATGCCGATTTCGGTTTCGACGAAATCAGCGTCAAGCTTTCGACGCGGCCGGAAAAGCGTGTCGGCACCGACGAGGCCTGGGATCATGCCGAGGCGATCATGGGCAGCGTGCTGGAGACGATCAGGACGCGCTCCGGCAACCGTATCAAGACCTCGATCAACCCGGGGGAGGGCGCCTTCTACGGGCCGAAGTTCGAATATGTGCTGAAGGATGCGATCGGCCGCGAATGGCAATGCGGCACGACGCAGGTCGACTTCAACCTGCCGGAACGTTTTGGCGCATTCTACATCGGCTCGGATTCGGAGAAGAAGCAGCCTGTCATGGTGCACCGCGCGATCTGCGGTTCGATGGAGCGTTTCCTCGGCATCCTGATCGAGAACTATTCCGGCCATTTCCCGCTGTGGTTCGCGCCGCTGCAGGTGGTGGTTGCGACGATCACTTCGGACGCCGACAGTTACGCGACCGAGGTCGTCGCGAAGCTGAAGGCCGCAGGGCTGTTGGCGGAAGCCGACCTGCGCAACGAGAAGATCAACTACAAGGTCCGGGAGCACAGCCTGGCCAAGGTTCCGGTCATCCTCGTCTGCGGCAAACGCGAGGCGGAGGAGCAGACGGTCAATATCCGCCGGCTCGGTTCGCGAGACCAGGAATCGCTTGGCTTTGCCGAAGCAATCGAACGGCTGACCGAAGAAGCGATCACACCTGATCGCCGACGCAAGCGTGCTGCTTGATTCGAAGTGTTCTCGATCGAATGGCGGTGGAGCGATCCACCGCCGTTTTCATATCCCTGTCACGGCAACGTTGTAACGAGCCCTTATGCTCAAGCTGAAATCGCGCGAACGATCGTTCCCCGAGCTTTCTTACGCCAATCCGCACCAGCCGGCTCTGGCGCGCTGGTTCATTCATTCGGTGGAAGGCCTTTCGGGCCGCGACCGGTTCGCCGCGCTCTATGAATTCTGGCGCCATCAGGTTGTGCCGACCGGTGAGCGTGTGTTCAGCCGCATGCTGGACCTCATCGATGTGGGCGTGCGAACCCCGGACCAATGGCCGCCAGCGCAATTGCCCGACACGCCGCTGGTGATCGTTGCCAACCATCCCTTCGGCATCGGCGACGGCATCGCGGTGCTGTCACTGGCAGAGCAACTCGGGCGACCTTTCCGGGTGATGATCCACAAGGATCTGCTCAGGATTCGCGAGATGGAGCCTTATTCGCTGCCGATCGACTTTTCCGAGACCAAGGACGCGGTGAAGAACAACATGGCGGTGCGCCATGAAGCGGTGCGGCTGCTGAAGGAGGGCGTCACCATCATTGTGTTTCCGGCTGGCGGCGTCGCCACCGCGCCCAAGGGTTTTGGCCGCGCGCGCGATCTGCCATGGAAGATGTTTCCGGCCCGTCTCGTCCAGGAAGCCAAGGCGTCGGTCATTCCCATGCATTTCTCCGGCCAGAACGGTAGGCTTTTCCATCTGGTCAGCGGCCCGATGAACATGACCGAGCGCGACGGGCGTGTGGCCAAATTCGTCGGCAAGGCCTCGCTGACCCTGCGTACCTCGCTGCTCATCCGTGAATTCGCGCGGCTGTCCGGCAAGGCGATCGAGGTGCGCGTCGGCAATGTACTCAGCTGGAGCGAACTGGAGCCGTTGCGCGATCGCAAGGCGTTGCTCGACCGGCTTTATCGCGGTGTGTTCGACTTGGCTCCGGCCCTGCCGCGCCGTCGCATCCCGTTCCTTCCGGCGCGGACCAAGCTGGCTGCCTGAAGGAGCATCTCCGGCGAAAACGAGATCGCCTCCAATGCTCTATCTCTTTGCTTTTACGCAATTCCGGACGCAAAACCGCTTCGCACTTTTGCTGGAATTGCTTTAGTCCGCGCCTTCTTCCGGATCCATGGCCGCTGCTTCGGTAGCGAGAACCTCGATCTCCTGGTTCTGCCCGCCAACGACCGTGAAATCCTTCTGGTAGATCCGGTCGCGATTCTTGGCGATGATGGTGTAGTCGCCTTCGGCCAGCACCATCGAGGCGAAGGCGCCGACGGTTTCCTTGATCGGATCACCGGATTCGTTGAGCAGCGACCAGGAGGTGTCGGCGATCGCTTCGCCACCCGCCTCGCGCACCAGCTTCATGGTGATTTCGGCGGCGTGATGCTCGACGGTGGCTTCGGTCAGCTTGCCGGCCTCGACACGGATGTCGGATCGGATGACGGCGTTGACCGCGCCATAGGTCGAGACGACGTGGTAGATGCCCGCATTGAGCCGCACGACGCTGTTGGGTTCGACATCGGGAATGACTAGGGCGCGATCGCCATTGGCGTCGGCGGTGCCCTCATAGATCGAAAAGCGCAGTCTTTTCGGCGGAATGCGCACGCCGCCGGACAGAACCGCGTCGAGCTTCAGGCCGCCGGCATCAAGCACCAGGCTTTCTCGCTTGGCTTCCTTGCCGACGGTGATGCGCTTGGTGGCGCCGGCGCGACCGTAGGAGGCGTGGACCAGATAACTGCCGGGTTCGAGCTGGAAGACGGCGCTGCCGCCATGCGCGGAGGCGACCATCGGCAATTTGCCGTTGACGGCTTCAGGCTTGAAGACACGCCAGACGAGGCCGCGGGTGATGTCGGTGCCTTTGTTGGTCAACTGGGCCGACAGGGTGATGGCGCCACCGCCGCCAAGCGCCAGCGGAGTCTCGCTCTTCGGCGTCGCATAGCTCGAAATTCCGGGAAGTTTCAGGTCGCTGACGCCGTCCTTTTCCTGCGCGACAGCCATGGAGGCCGGCAGCAGGAACAGCGCGGCGCAGAGCCGGATCAGGAAAAGACGCAGTCGCCCCTCAAACATGCCTTGCGTTGAAGCCCATGGCGGTGGCAATTTCAAGGCTTAAGAGTCCGGTGCGTGACTCTTCAGCCCGGCGCTAGCGCGCCTTTGCCCGAGCCGCCCGAATTCCCGATGGTGCGCTTCAACTCAAAACAGAGTGCCAGGAGACTTGCGCCCATGGCGTCGCCGATCATCGACTTCCTGCTGACCCGAAATTCAGCGCCTATCCCCGACCTCAAGGAGCCGGCGCCCAGCGACGCCGATATCGCGACAATGATTGCCGCCGCCTCACGCGTGCCCGACCATGGACGGCTCGAACCTTGGCGCTTCATCCTCTATCGCGGCGAAGCCCGCATCGAGATCGGTAAAAAGCTGGCAGCCTTGGCCGAGCAGCGCGAAGGTCCGCTGCCCGAGGGCCGTCGCAACCAGGAACTGGCGCGGTTCTCGCGCGCGCCGCTGGTGATCGGTGTCGTGTCAATTCCCAGGGAGAACCCAAAAATCCCGCAATGGGAGATGTTCCTGTCAGGAGGTATGGCGGCGATGAACCTGATGATCGCGGCCAATGCGCTGGGCTATGGCACGAACATGATCAGCAACTGGTATTCCGACGTGCCGGAGGGCAGGGCGATTCTTGGACTGGCGCCGCAGGAGCGCGTTGTCGGTTTTATCCACATGGGTTCCTATGCCGGTCCGGCGCCGGAGCGGCCACGGCCCGATTCGGCAAAGCTCTATGCCGATTACGCCGGGCCTTGGGCGGGCTGAATGTTCTACGAGCCATCCAAAGGGCACGGACTGCCGCACGATCCTTCGAAGGCCATCGTGGCGCCGCGTCCGATCGGCTGGATCTCGACGCTGAATGGGGCAGGCGAGATCAACCTCGCACCCTACTCTTTCTTCAACGCGGTCTCGACGCGGCCCTTTATCGTCTGGTTCTCCTCCGAGGGCGAGAAGGACAGCGCCTCGTTCGCCGTGGAAAGCGGCGAGTTCGTCGCCAATCTGGTCGGCCGCGACCTTGCGGAGAAGATGAACTATACGTCAGTCGACGCGCCGCGTGGCGTCAACGAATTCGTCTATGCCGATCTCGCCATGGCGCCCTCGCGTCTCGTCAGGCCGCCGCGCGTGGCGGCGGCACCCGCGGCGCTCGAATGCCGGGTGACGGAAGTGTTTCGCCCAAAGGCGCTGGACGGATCGCCGACGAGCGCCGTCGTCGTTGCCGGTGAGGTGATCGGCGTGCATATCGACGACGCTTTCCTGAAAGACGGCATGTTCGACATCACCAAGGCCGGCAATGTAGCTCGTCTGGGCTACATGGACTATGCCAGCGTCAACGAGGTCTTTTCGATGCGCAGGCCGCGCTGGGGCAAAGAGTAGGCTCAGGACCTGGCAAATCACCGCATCTTGCCGGACTCTGTCTTCCGTCGGGCTGTCATGACGGCGCGCACATAGCCGGGCTCTCCGATCTGAATGCTTCCGTCGGGGAGGCCGAGTATGCGGTCGAGGGCGATCCCGTAGAGTCTGACGCGTTTTTCCAACGTTTCGATCGCGACCTCCATATCGGCGTCGCTGCCGCCGGAGATTGCCTTCGCAATGACGTCATGGGTGGCCATGCCGAACTGCATGACGATGTCGGCGACGCCCTCCGGATCGAATGTCCTGAAGGTGCCGTCTTCGACTCCTTGCCGGATGATCTTGACCAGCAGGGGCGAAAACGATGCGTTGGCGGCCAGATTGATGCGATGGAAGAGCACTAGGTTCTCAGGCCGGAACATCGTCTCGAAAAGAGTCCAGGCCTCCGGTGCGGTCTCTATCTTGGCCTGGCGCGAGTGCGCGAGCAGCGCGTTCAGGCGAGCGAGCGGGTCGAGCCCGGGATCGCCTGCTATGCCCTCGACCCCGGCCAGTGCTTGCCTCGCGAAGCGCTCGGCCAGTGCTTCCAGAAGAGCCTCCTTGGAAGCGAAGTAGTGATAGAAAGCCCCCTTCGAGATGCCGGCGGACGCAATCACATCGTTGAGGCTTGCTTTGTCGTAGCCTCGCGTCAGGAACAAGGCCTGAGCATGGTCCAGCAGTTCTTCTCGCCTGAGTTCGGGATGTTTGATGACACGGGGCATGACGAACTTTCTGCACGCGATCACCGTCCCCGTCCAGTGGGGTGTCAACGGTCAACTTGAATTATAGACCATCGGTCGGTATAGTAGACTACCGGTCTATTTTCTGGCCAATGCCGGCGGAGGCATACCGTGAAAGGGCGATCATGATCTCGAAATTGATCTTGCAGACATTCCTCTGGTTCGGCGTCATGGGTGCCTTGCTGTTCCTGTCGGCCGGCACGCTGTACTGGCACGGGGCGTGGGTCTATCTGGTGATGATGGTGGGGCTCAGTCTCACCTTGGGCGTGGCGCTGGCCCGCCGTGATCCCAGCCTGATGAACGAGCGGCTGAGCCCTCCCATCCAAAAGAATCAGACGGCGGCCGACAAGTTCCTGCTGTCCATACTTCTGCTTGCCATCCTTGGCTGGCAGATATTCATGGGATTCGACTTCCGTTTCGGCTGGTCTGCGGTTCCGGTCTGGGTGCAGGTGATTGGCGCCGCGGTGGTGCTACTCAGTATCTGGATCTGTTACCTTACGATGGTGGAGAACAGCTTCGCGGCACCGGTCGTCAAAATCCAGGAGGAGCGCGGACAGCGCGTGATCACCACCGGCCCTTACAGCTACGTCCGCCATCCGATGTATGCCGGCGCTATCCTCTTCTTCGCCGGCACGGCTCTGCTGCTTGGCTCCTGGTGGGGCCTGGCATTGGTGCTCGTCTTCGTCGTTCTCCTGGCCATTCGCACTTTCATCGAAGAGAAAACGCTTCGCACCGGTCTGCGCGGCTACGACGACTATGCGGACGAAGTTCGCTACCGCCTGATTCCGCTGGTCTGGTAGTGGTCAGGCGGATGTCCCGGCCGCCCTCGCGCGTGCCAGAAGGCGTTCGGCCAGCCGCAGGTGCGGTCGGTCGAACATCTTGCCGTCGATGCCGACGACGCCAGGATTTCCGGCTGCCTCGAACGCCGCGACGATGGCCGCCGACTGTCTCACCGCCTCGGCCGAGGGCGTGAATGCGGCGTTGATAACGGGCACCTGATCGGGATGGATCGCCATCTTGCCGGTGAAGCCGTCACGCTCGGCCTCGGCGCATTCCGCGGCGAAGGCCGTCATGTCGCGAAAATTCGGAAACACGGTGTCGATCGCGGCGACCTCCGCAGCCCCCGCCGCGAGGATGGTCGTCAGGCGGGCGTGACGGAAGAGATCGGTGTAGCGGCCGTGATCGTCGCGGGCCGCACGCGCGCCGATCGCGGCCGACAGGTCTTCCGCGCCCCAGGTGAGACCAGCAAGCCGCGCGCTTGTCCCCGCATAGGTCGCCGCCGCCAGCACACCCGCCGGCGTTTCGGTGATGATCGGCAGGATTTTTATCGAACCGTCGGGCAGATCGTTCTCGGCCTCCCGGACCCTGAGCTTGGCCGCGAGTTGCTGCACATCCTGGCCGCTGTTCGACTTGGGCAGCATGATGCCGTCGGGCCTCGCTGCGACGAGCGCAGCCAGATCGTCATCCGTCAGTCCGGTCGATAGATCGTTGACCCTGACATAGATCGCCGAGTTGGTTTGCCCCTTGCGTTCAAGGATGAAGCGCGCCGCGATCTCGCGCGCCGGCGCCTTGTTCTGCGGCGCGACGGAATCCTCGAGATCGACAATGACCACGTCAGCGCCGGCGCCAAAACCCCTTTCGAGCTTCCGCTCGGAATCGCCGGGAACGAACAGCAGCGAACGCATCAGGCCGCCTTCTTCAGCATCATCGCCTGTCTCGTGCATTTGGCGACGAGGTCGCCATGCTGATTATAGGCGCGATGCTCGAATTCGACGATGCCGCGATCGGGTTTCGACCGGGATTCGCGCACCGAAATCACCGTTGTTTCGACGCGGATGGTGTCGCCATGAAATACCGGGTGCGGAAACACGGTTTCCTTCATGCCGAGATTGGCGACAGTGGTGCCGACGGTGATGTCGTTGACCGAGATGCCGATCATCAGGCCGAGCGTGAACAGCGAGTTGACCAGCGGCTTGCCCCACTCGCTCTTGGCGGCGAAGTCGAAGTCGATATGCAGCGGTTGCGGGTTCAGCGTCATCACCGAGAACAGCATGTTGTCGCTTTCGGTAACGGTCTTGCGCAGCGTGTGCTGGAAGACGTGGCCGACGACGAACTCCTGGAGATAAAGCCCGGCCATGTCCTGCTCCTCTGCTGCAAAGGGTTGATAGGCGCTGCTTTCCAGGCTCGCAAGCCAGTTAATGAACATGGTGAACCGTTCGTAAACCATTTCTGCCTACCGTCACCACGGGGCCAGGAACGTTCTGGCAAGGGGCGTAAGCAGGCGGCATGGTTGTTTCGCATTTTTTGAGATGGATTTGCACGGCCAGGGTGTCGGAGCGCGCCGCCGCCGCCAGTGCGCTGGCTCGGGCCTATGTCAATTCCGAATTGCCGTTCGAGGACCGCTGCGCCGCCGAGGCGGCGCTGACGCTGCTACTCGACGACGCCTCGTCAAAGGTGCGGCTGGCGATGGCGGAAGTGCTCTCGATGAGCCACCACGCGCCGCTGCAGATCATCAGCGTGCTAGCCTCCGACCAGCCGGAAGTCGCCGGTGTCGTGCTGGCGCGCTCGCCGCTGCTCACCGACGCCGATCTGATCAACCGTGTGGCGGGGAGCCAGAGGGCAACGCAGAAACTGATCGCCGACCGGCCGCTCGTCTCTATGGCGCTGGCGGCGGCCATCGCCGAGATCGGCGAGGCGGAGGCCTGCGCCGTGCTTTTGGCCAACACCGGCGCCGACATCGCCTCCCTCAGCTTCCGCCGCATGGCTGAACGCCATGGCCATCTGCCTCTGGTGCGCGAGGCGCTGATATCCGACGCGCGCCTGCCTGCCGACTGCCGGCATATGCTGCTCGTCAAGCTCGGCGAGACATTGAAGACATCGCCGCTGGTCATGGCATTGATGGGAGCCGCGCGAGCCGATCGCGTCATGCGGGACGCCTGCGTCAAGGCCTCGGTGACGCTGATCGAAGGCACGCGCCAGGAAGAGCACGCGGCGCTGATCGAGCATCTCAGGCTGCGCGGCGATCTCACCGCGGGCTTCCTGATCCGCACCATCGCGCATGGCAAGGTCGATTTCTTCGGCTCGGCGCTGGTCGCGCTCAGCCAGCAGTCCGAAGCACGGGTGAGGGCGCTGCTGGCCGGCGGGCACGATGTGGCCTTGCAGGCGCTGTTCCGCAGCGCAGGCCTGGCTGCCGCCACGCATGCGGTCATCCTGCGTGCGCTGAAGATCTGGCGCGAGGTTGCCAACGGTAAGCGCGTCGCCGGTGTTCAGGAAGTCAGCTGGCTGATGCTCAAGGAATTGGGCGGGCAATCCGCCGAAGGCGACCTCGCCGCCCTGGTCAAGTCGATCCACCTTGATGCTCTGCGCGAGAACGCACGCGGCCATGCGCTGGCGATCGCCGCAGCCTAGCTTGTGCTTGGGCGGGTGGCCGGTATCGAGGCCATTGCGTTGTCGGCGCAAAGAATTGGTATTATGCTTTGATCATGCGCCATCCACCCTCAACGCGTCTTGCGGTACCGGCCGAAATCAAGCCGCTGATCAACGAAATTAGGGGTCGCCTGAATCCCGACTCTATTTGGCTCTTCGGTAGTCGAGCACGGGGCGACAATCGGCCCGACAGCGACTGGGATATCCTCGTTGCCTTGCCGGACGATGCTGGGCCAGAACTTCTCGACCCGCTCGTTGGCTGGACGATTCAGCACGAAATCGGAATTCCAGCGACAATTCTTTCCACTACGTCGAGCGAATTGGCAGCAAGCTGGCATTCGCGAAATACGATCGCATATGTTGTCGCTCGCGAGGGACGACGATTGGATGTCTGATCAGTGGACCATCGCCAGCGCGCTTCGGTTGGCGAACGGCTGCATAAAAGATGCACGTATTCTGGCTGCATCAGGATCCCGTAACGCCGCATATCTTAGCCAGCAGGCCATTGAACAGGTCATCCGGGCGCTGGCGACCTCCGAGGCCATTCACATCGAACGTCACGATGCACATCAGTTCGATAAAATCGTAAGGCGCTTCCCAGACGATCACGCCGAGAAGATGGTGTTGCAGTCCCTCGTTTGGCTGGAGGCCTATGCGACAACATTCAGATATACATTGCCTTCTGGCCAGATACCTCGTGCCCCCGACAAGGTAAAACTTCAGAAAGCCATAGACGACATCTCGAACGTTATCTTGCGGGTCGCGGGGCACTTCAAGGTCAATCTTGGTGATGAATCGAAGCCAGCCCAGACTGTGGCGCCGATGCGCGGGCCCGGTCTATGATGGCCCTGTCTAAGAGCTGTTGCTCGCGAAGAAATCCGGGAAATCCTCCATTGCCGCGGCGATAATGCGCAGGGACGCCGCGATTTGCAGCATGTCGCCGGTGGCGTCTCGCTGGGCGATGCCTGCCGCGTACTGCCGGGCGACGGCAATGGTCGCTGTTTGCGGATCGCCGGAGGCACGGAAAAGCAGCTCGCGCGCCAATCCCCTCAGGAAGTTAGCGATTGAAAGCGTCGTTTCCGATGGAATGGCATGGTTTTGGCTGGCAGTGCGCAGCCGCAGGATTTCCAGGCCGACCGTGACGGAGGCGACGCCGCCGCCCAGCACCGCCTCACCCTTCCTGCCGGAATTCTGCACCAGCGGCATCAACTGATTGACCCGGTCATAAGCGAGGCTCTCGAAGGCCGAACGCCTCGGCAGGCGCTCATGCAGGCAAAGCCGCGCCAGATCCTCGCGCATGGCTCGCACAATGCGGTCGGCGGCGAGCCATGGGTCCGCCGGCAACACGACGACGAAGACGCCGATTGCCAGCAGGATGCCGACCAGGATCGATGCCGAGCCGGCGAAGAAGGGGCCGGGATCATAGGTCATTGCCTGGTGCGGGCTGAGGAAGGCGAGGAAGTTGATGGCGAAGGCAGTCGCCACCCCGACATAGCGCGGATTGGCCATGGCGAGTGCCGCCGGCACCATGATGGGCACGACGAACAGCATGAACCAGCCGAAGCCGGTCAGAGCGGGAAGCGCGATCTGACCGACGAGAAAGGCAAAGGGCAAAGCGAGCAGCGTTCCCTTGAAGAAACCCCAGGATACCTGCACGGGGTCGGGGCGAGCGGCAAACAGGCTCGACACGACGGCAACGAGGATGACGGTGCCGGCCGCTTCCGACCACTTCGTCGTCAGCCAGAAAGCCGCGACCAGCAACGTGGCAAGGGCCGCGCGGATGGCGTTGCGCGCGGCACCGGGATAGTCGCGATGCACCACCAAGGCCGGCTGCCGGCTGCCGGGACCTCGTCGGCGGCTGACGGGCGCGCGCAAAGCGTCGAGGCCGCGCAACACCTGTTTCAGCGCCTCGGCGAAATCGGCCGCTATGGTGAGGCGGGTGATGGTGCCGACCCTGTCCTCACCCTGTTCGGTCGAAGCATCGGGCATTTGCCGTGCTCTGATCGAAATCGCGTCGAGTCGTGCCAACCAGGGCGAGGTGTCGTCCAGCGCTCCCGGCTTGGCTGCCAGTTCGCTGACAAGGGCTTGCAACTCGGAGCGCACCGGGATGAGGGCTGCGTTTTTCGGAGCGGCATGCGAATAGAGCGCGCGCGCCGCCGAAAGGGCCGAGAGCAGCTGTCCGATGGTGCGTCGCACCGGATGCGCGCGCGGCGCGAAGCTCGCCGCTTCGAGCCTGGCATAGGCGCGCATTTCGCCAAGCGTCTGGGTGTCGGCGACAAGCTTCCGGTGCAGGCCGATGAGGGTTGCCCGGTCTCCGCCGGAGAACGCACCGCCGGCGTAAGTGGCAAGGTCGAGAATGCAGCGTTTCAGCCGCGTGATAATGGCGTCGCTGGCCAGTTTTGGCAGGATCAGCCGGCTGGTGAGGCCGGCGCAAACGATGCCGAGCACGATCTCGGCACAACGCGCGACCGCGAGGTCAACGACCAGATGCGGTTGTCCGAAAGCGGGCAGGCCGATGATCATGGCGGTGTAGCCGGCAAGGGCGGCGCCATAGGCCTCGGGATTGCGCAGCAGCGACGAGACGAAGGTGCAAATGCCAATCCAGACGGCAAGCACCGTCACCAGAATCCAGGGGCCGGTGCCGAACGCCGTGCTGATGCCGACTGCCGCGATACCCCCGGCAAGCGTACCGAGCAGCCGGTAGAAGCCTTTCGCCAGCACCATGCCGGCAACCGGCTGGGCGACGATGAACACCGTCATCATCGCCCATTGCGGATGGTCGAGCTTCAGCGCATAGGCGACGAGAAGCGCGATCATGCCGGCTGAAACGGTGCGCAGGGCGAAAATCCAGTCGGAGCGCGTCGGTTGCGTCAGCCCGGCCAGGCTCGTCTCGAAATAGGTTTTCAGCCGCGCCCAGGTCACATGCTGGTCTCCATGTCAGGAACGCAAGCTAAATTCGCCAGCGGCTAGATATCCAGCACTTCCGTCTCGGCGAATTCGGCGCGTTCCTGGATGAAGCGGAAGCGAGCTTCGGGCTTGGTGCCCATCAGCTCATCGACCCTGTCCTTGGTGGCAGAATCGATTTCGTTCACATCGACCCTGAGCAACGTGCGCTTTCTCGGGTCCATGGTGGTTTCCTTGAGCTGCGCAGCCATCATCTCGCCCAGGCCCTTGAAGCGGCCGAGCTCGACCTTGCCGCGCCCGGTGAATTCGGTGCGCAGAAGCTCGTCCTTGTGCGCGTCGTCGCGGGCGTAGGCGACCTTGCCGCCTTGCCTGATCGAGTAAAGCGGCGGCACCGCCAGGTAGAGATGGCCGCCGCGCACCAGCGCCGGCATCTCCTGGTAGAAAAAGGTGATCAGCAGCGAAGCGATGTGGGCGCCGTCGACGTCGGCGTCGGTCATGATGATCACGCGGTCGTAGCGCAAATCCTCGTCACGGTACTTTGACCGCGTGCCGCAGCCGAGCGCCTGGATCAGGTCCGATATCTGCTGGTTGGCGGCCAGCTTGTCATTGCCGGCGCTGGCGACGTTGAGGATTTTTCCACGCAGCGGCAAGACGGCCTGGCTGGCGCGATCGCGCGCCTGCTTTGCCGAGCCGCCCGCGGAATCGCCTTCGACGATGAAGAGTTCGGCACCTGCCGCCGCGTTCTGCGTGCAATCGGCGAGCTTGCCCGGCAAGCGCAGCTTGCGCACAGCGCTTTTGCGCGACACCTCTTTTTCCTGGCGGCGGCGCACCCGCTCGTCGGCGCGCGCGATCACCCAGTCAAGCAGCTTCGAGGCTTCCTGCGGATTGTCGGCCAGCCAATGGTCGAACGGGTCACGGATCGCGGTCTCGACGATGCGTATCGCTTCGATCGTCGCCAACCTGTCCTTGGTCTGGCCGACGAATTCCGGCTCGCGGATGAACACCGACAGCATGCCGGCGGCCGAGATCATGACGTCTTCCGAGGTGACGATCGAAGCGCGTTTGTTGCCGACGAGGTCGGCATAGGCGCGCAGGCCGCGCGTCAGCACGTTGCGGAAGCCGGCCTCGTGGGTGCCGCCTTCACCGGTCGGGATGGTGTTGCAGTAGGAATTGATGAAGCCGTCGCCGCCGAACCAGGTCACCGCCCATTCGAGCGAGCCATGGCCGCCTTGCTTGTCGCTCTTGCCGGCGAAGATTTCGCGCGTCACCTGGAATTCGTCGCCGAGCGACGCTTTTAGATAATCCTTGAGGCCGCCGGGGAAATGGAATTCCGCCTTGGCCGGTGTCTGATCCTTTTCCTTGATCAGCGAGGGATCGCAGGTCCAGCGGATTTCGACGCCGCCGAACAGATAGGCCTTCGAACGCGTCATGCGGTAGAGACGCGCCGGCTCGAAGGCCGCGCCCTTGCCGAAAATCTGCTCGTCGGGGTGGAAACGCGTCCTGGTGCCGCGGCGGTTGTGCACCTCGCCCAGGTGCTCCAGACCGCTTACCGGAATGCCGCGTGAAAAGCGTTGGCGATAAAGCTGGCGGCCGCGCGCGACTTCGACTTCGAGATGATCCGACAGGGCGTTGACGACGGAAACGCCGACGCCGTGCAGGCCACCTGATGTCTCATAGACCTTGGAATCGAACTTGCCGCCCGAATGCAGCGTCGTCATGATGACTTCGAGCGCGGGCTTCTTGAATTTCGGATGTGGATCAACCGGGATGCCGCGGCCATTGTCGGTGACAGTGAGATAGCCGTCGGCCGAAAGCTCGACATCGATGAAGGTGGCGTGGCCGGCAACCGCTTCGTCCATCGAATTGTCGATGACCTCGGCGAACAGATGGTGCATCGCCTTGTCGTCTGTGCCGCCAATATACATGCCCGGCCGCCGGCGCACCGGCTCCAGGCCTTCGAGCACCTCGATGTCGGCGGCGCTGTAACCCTCGCTGCCATCCTTGGCCGCGGCCGGGCGCCTGGCGGCCGCTTGCACCAGTGGGTCGGCCGGGCGCGCCGGCGTGCGAACCGGTTGCTGCTGCTTGCCCAGATTGCCGAAGAGATCGTTGTTGTCGTCCATGCCAACCATAGGGTCCGGTGCTGCGAATCACTCGTCGATACTGCCACGCTTTTTGGCGCCAAGCGACGGAGGTTCCTGTTACGTTCGGGGATTTAACCCCTCTTACCTTAAAACCATTCGATAACCAAGCAGGCGGAAATCGGTCGAATGCCACCGCACAAGATTCCCGATTCTTTACCAATGCGGACTAGCGTGAGCCCAACATAACAAGAAACGACGGGCATCAGGGGTTTCGGCGTGAGGGGCAAGGCCATAACGATGATCGGCATCGCCGCCGTTTTCGGCGCGATCTCGATCTTTGCCGCGGATTTCTGGGTCAAGAGCCAGGCCAAGGCCGATGCCCAGGAGAAAACGGCGTCGATCTCCGTTCCAGCACCCAAAATAGAGTTCAAGACCATCGTGGTGGCCAATGCACCGTTGCGCTATGGCATGGAGCTCGACCGCGCCAAGCTCAGCGAAATCCCGTGGCCGCAGGAGTCCCTGCCGCAGGGCGCCTTTGCCACCATCGATGGATTGCTTGGCGAAGGCGGCCGGGTCGTGCTGTCGCCGATGGAGGTCAACGAGCCGGTGCTGCTCACCAAGCTGTCGGGACCGAACGGCCGCGCGACGCTGTCCAATATGCTGACGCCCGGAATGCGGGCGGTCACCATCCGCACCGACGAGATCGCCGGCGTCGGTGGCTTCGTCACGCCGGGCGACCGGGTCGATGTCGTGCTCACCCGCGATGCCGGCGAAATCCAGGAAGTCGCCAAGAACGCGCAAGGCGCGGCCGGCTCGACCATCACCTCGGAGATCGTCGTTGCCGACGCCAAGGTGCTGAGTGTCGGGCAGGGCGCCGACGAGCGCCAGACGACCCCGCAGGTGGCCAATTCCGTGACCCTCGAGGTGACGACCGAAGGCGCGCAGAAAGTGGCGCTTGCCCGCACGGTAGGCACGCTGTCGCTGTCGCTGCGCTCCGCCAGCGAAGGCGGCGACGGCAAGAACGGCGTCACCACCATCTCTTCGTTCGGCGGATCCGTGGCTTCCAATGCCCAGGCCGCCGCCGGCTCCTTGTTCGATGCCATCGCCAAGGAGCCAGAGAAGCCGAAATTCAAGACGGTCATCGTGACGCGCGGCACGCAGGCCGAGGAATACCAGGTCCCTTCTCGGGACCAGAAGTAAAGACCGGTGGGGACCGGGCGGGACGGGATCATGGTGATGCACACCCTATATCGAATGACGAATCGGTTGCGTTTCGCGCGCGCCTTGGCCATGGCGGCTTCACTGGCCGCGAGCGGCATGCTCGCCTTCGCTGGCGCGGCCAGGGCGGACAACGACATCGTCTATGTCTCGTCGACCAGGAATGCCTCGATCAAGGTCGCGAAGGGCAAGCCCAAGACGATCATGACGAGCGCGGCCTTCTATCAGATCGTCATCGGCGATCCGGAGATCGCCAACGTCAACCCGCTGACCGACAAATCCTTCTATGTGCTGGGCAACAATCTCGGCACCACCGGCATTGCGCTGTTCGACGAGAAGAAGCAGCTCGTCGGCACCGTAGACATCGAAGTGACGCTCGACACCGACCAATTGGCGAGCACCATCCGTGCCAGCGTGCCGGACGCCAAGATCAAGGTCGGCTCGGCCAATGGCCGCGTGGTGCTTTCGGGCGAGGCGGATGACGCGGTCGCCGCTGAAAAGGCCAACAAGATCGCCACCCGCTTCTCCGGCAATGAGGAGGTGATCAATTCGGTCAATATCTCCTCGTCGCAGCAGGTCCAGCTCAATGTCCGCTTCGTCGAGATCAACCGCCAGGCCGGGCAGGACCTGGGTGCGAAATACAGCGCCAATTTCGCCTACGGCTTCGGCGGTCGCGATGTCTCTCTCGATCCGGGCTCGGTGCCGGCGGCGGGGACTGGCGAGATCATTGGCCGGCTGCTGTCCAATGGCGTCTCGATCGATATCGCCATCAAGGCGCTGGAGGAGCGCGGCCTTGCCCGAAGGCTGGCCGAACCGAACCTGATCGCCCGATCCGGCGAAACAGCGAGCTTTCTCGCCGGCGGCGAATTCCCGATCCCGGTTTCCGAGGACAATGGCAAGATCTCCGTCAGCTACAAGAAATACGGCGTCAGCCTGGACTTTACGCCGACCGTGCTGAAGGACGGGCTGGTCAGCCTGGACATCGCGCCGGAGGTCTCCTCGATCGACGCTTCGGCCTCCTACAATATCGGCAACATTTCGGTGCCGGGGTTCATCGTGCGCCGCGCCAAGACCTCGGTCGACCTGAAGAACGGCCAGAGCTTCATGATCGCCGGGCTGCTGCAATCCCAGAACGACATCACCACGTCGCGCATTCCCGGTCTCGGCAAGATGCCGGTGCTGGGGTCGCTGTTCTCGTCCAAATCCTATCAGCGGCGCGAGACCGACCTGGTCATCATCGTCACACCCTATCTGGTCAAGCCGGTCGACCCGTCGAAGAAAATGGCTGTGCCGACCGATGGCACGCAGCCCGCCAGCAACGTCGACTATTTCCTCAACAACACCGAGGAGGTGAAGGCGTCGGACGCCAACCGAGCGCTGGCGCTGGCTGACGGCAGCGCCGTGCGGGGCGCTTCCGCGACCAAAGTCGGTCATTTCCTCGACCTGCCGAAGGACTGAAATCATGCGTCTGGTCCTGAGATCGAGCATCGCCCTGCTTCTTGCCGGTTTGGCAAGCGGCTGCACCAGCGACGACTATGTGCGCAGCGAAGGCGTGACGTCTGTCGCCGGTGAGGCGCAGGCCGCCAACACCGTCATGCAGATGGTCGACCCGTGGAAGTATGGCGTCCAGAACACGAGGCTTCTCGTGCCCGCCAAGCGCGGAACCGCCGGACCGGTCACGCCCGATCAGGCGGCCGGCACCAAGGCGGCGCAAACGACCACCGGCAACTGATCCAGACGGCGATCGACCTCACAGGCGGCGAGAATGGCAAACAGCACCAAGAAAATCCTGCTCGTATCGACAGACCGGACCTTCGCGCAGGACACGAAGACCGCGTTTGCCGCCTCCGAGATCATCCAGCTCATGACGGTTGAGAAGAACGTCACCGAGCTGCGCGGTGAGGTCCAGGAGGCCGAGTTCGGCGTCGTTATCGTCGACATGGACGCGGCGAAACTGGAAGAAATAGAGTCCCTGCAGCGCGTCATGCGCCGGCTCGAGGGCAAGGCACCGGTGGTCGTGGTCACCCAGGAGTTCAACGCCGCCGCCGTGCGCATCCTGGTGCAGCTCAAGGTCGCCGACTTCCTGGTCAAGCCGATCACCACGGCCGACCTCGTGCGTTCGGTCGTGCGAGCGTTGCAGGGGCCTGGGCGCGAGGAAAACACCGAGTCGCAGATCTATACCTTCATGCCCGCCGCCGGCGGCGTCGGCACCACGACGCTGGCGCTGCAGACCGCGTTCCAGCTGCATCATTCGGTGACGCGCGGCGCCTCGACCTGCGTGGTCGACCTCAATTTCCAGCAAGGTGCCTGCGCCGAATATCTCGATCTGGAGCCGCGTTTCGACATCACCGAGATCGAGAACCAGCCCGAGCGCCTCGACCGGCAACTGCTCGATGTGATGCTGTCCAAGCACGCCAGCGGACTTTGCGTGCTGGCGGCGCCGACGCATCCAGCCGAAATGCGCTCGTTCAAGACCGATGTCGTGGTGCGCATGCTGGACCTCGTTTCGGCCTATTTTGACAATGTCGTCATCGACATGCCGCGCACCTGGTTTCCCTGGACGGAAACGGTGCTGCTCGGTTCCAACAAGCTCTACATCGTTGCCGAAATGACGGTGCCGTGCCTGCGCCATACGCAGCGGCTGATCCAGGCTGTCTACGAGACCGCCGGCAAGGAAGTGAAGCCAAACGTGATCGTCAACCGTTTCGAGCAAAAGATGTTCGACAACGGCATCAAGCAGGCGGATGTCCAGGAAATCCTTGGCGAGCATTTTGTCGGCGGCATCGCCAACAACTACCGGCTGGTGCGCGAGGCGGTCGATCGCGGCGTGCCGCTGCACGAGATCGATCCCAATGCCAATGTCGTCAACGACCTGAAGAAGATCATCCTCCCAGAAGAGGCAGTGGCGACGGCGAGCAAGTCGAAGTCGCTGTTCGGTTTCGGCAGGGGCCTCTTGAAAAGGAAAGCTGGATGACCAGCCGTTTCTCAACCCTGCAGAACCGCGACGCGCGCCCGCAGCGTCCGGCGGAATCAACACCGGTCGCGCATCATGCCGTTGTCATCCCGACCAGCCGAAAGGCTTTGCCGGCGAAACCGGAAGCAGCACCGGCAAAGAATGCCAACAAGGTGCTCGACGCCCGCGTGCGCATCCACCGGATGCTGCTCGAGGAGATCAACCTGGTCGCGCTGGAGCGCTTGCCCAAGGATGAAATGCGCCGGCAAGTGCATGATTTCGTGTCGGAAAAGACCCGCCAGGAGCGGATGGCGATCAACACCGCCGAACTCGACGCGCTGGTCGACGATATCGTCGACGAGATGGTCGGCCTCGGGCCGCTCGAGCCGCTGCTCAAGGATCCCGATATCAACGATATCCTGATCAACGGTCATCAGAACTGCTTCGTCGAAAAGAAAGGCAAGCTGCAGCAGGTCCATATCCCGTTCAAGGACGAGGCGCATCTGCTCAGAATCGTCAACAAGATCGTGGCCGCCGTCGGCCGCCGGGTCGACGAATCGCAGCCGATGGTCGACGCTCGCATGCTGGACGGCTCGCGCTTCAACGCAGCCATCCGCCCGGTGGCCGTAGACGGTCCGCTGGTGTCGATCCGCAAGTTCTCCAAGAACAAACTTGGCCTGCACAGGCTGGTCGAATTCGGCGCCATTACACAGAACATGGCCGAAGTGCTGGCGGCGGCCGTGCATGCCCGCAAGACGACAATCATTTCGGGCGGTACCGGCACCGGCAAGACGACGATGCTCAACGCACTGTCGGCCTTCATTCCGGAAGACGAGCGGCTGATCACCATCGAGGATGCGGCGGAGCTTCAATTGCAGCAGCCGCACGTCGCGCGCATGGAAACGCGCCCCGCCAACATCGAAGGCCATGGCGAGCTCAAACAGCGCGACCTGGTCAAGAACGCGCTGCGCATGCGTCCCGACCGGGTCATCCTCGGCGAGTGCCGCGGCGAGGAAGCCTTCGACATGCTGCAGGCGATGAACACCGGCCACGAAGGCTCGATGGCGACCATCCACGCCAACACGCCACGCGATTGTATTTCGCGCCTGGAGCAGATGCTGGGCATGACCGGCATGCCAATGACGGTGCAGTCGATCCGCAGCCAGATCGCAAGCGCCATCGACATCATCGTCCAACTGACCCGGCTTTCCGACGGCAAGCGCAAGGTGACGAGCGTCGCCGAGGTGACCGGCATGGAAGGCGATGTCATCCAGATGCAGGAGATCTTCCGCTTCGTGCGCACCGGCATGGAGGCCGATGGCAAGATCCTTGGCTACTATGAGGCGACCGGCATCCGGCCGCGTTTCCTGGAAGATCTGCGCGCGATGGGCATCGAGTTTCCCGGACGTTATTTCGAACCCGGCCGGCCGCAGGAGTAGCCGGGGTGTTCGACGGGTTCAGCGCGATCTATGTCGTCTATGCCGGGGCCGCATTGACCGGCATCATGGTCGCCGAAGCGGTCTACCTGCTCTATGCCGGTCGTAGCGACAAGCGAACCGCCATCAACCGGCGCATGAAACTTCAGGAAAACAAGATCAGCCAGGAGCAGGTGCTGATCCAGCTGCGCAAGGAGCGCGGTCTCGACGCGGGAACGTCGCTGTTCTCGCCCGACCGGTTCCGTGCCCTGCGCACGCAGTCGGGCATGGTCATGCCGCTCTCGAAATTCCTGATGATCACCTGCGGCGTGGCGATGGCCGTGGCCCTGTTCGCCATTTCGCGCGGCTTGCCGCTGTTGATGGGGCTCATCCTGGTTGTCGTGCTGATGCCGCTGCTACCGATCATGGTGATGCGCTCCATGCGCAAGCGCCGGCTCAAGCGTTTCGGCATCCAACTGCCCGAGGCACTGGAACTGATCACGCGCGGCCTCAAGGCCGGTCACCCGGTGCCGGTGGCCATTGCCATGGTGTCGCGCGAGATGCCCGATCCGATCGGCACCGAATTCGGCGTCATTGCCGACGAAGTCACCTATGGCTCCGACCTTGTCTCGGCGCTGAACTCGCTTTTCGACCGGGTCGGCCACGAGGATTTGCCGCTGTTCGTCACCGCCGTATCGATCCAGACCAGCTCGGGCGGCAATCTGCGCGAAATCCTCGATGGGTTGTCGACGACGATCCGCGAACGCGGCAAGCTGCGCCGCAAGGTGCGGGCCATTTCGAGCGAAGGCCGCCTGTCGGCCTACATTTTGACGGCCGTGCCGGCGCTGCTGTTCACCGCGATCATGGCCATGATGCCGGGATATTACAGCGACGTCTGGGGTGTTCCGAAGACATGGTACATGATCGGCGGATCGGTTAGCTGGCTGATGCTGGGCAATCTGATCATGTTCAAGATGTCGAACTTCAGGTTCTGACATGCAAGGCGTCATCGAATTCCTCGCCTCCCTCGCGCCGACCTCGCTGATGCCGGTCGCCATGCTGTTGCTGGCCGTGGGGGCCGCGGCGGTCGCCTGGCCGATGGTGGCGGCGAGGGGCGACCGCAACGAGGTCATGCGCCGGCTCAAGGTCGACCACGGTCCGGTGGTGGCCAAGCCCGAACCCGCGCAGAAGAAGAACAGCGGCGTCGTGCGCGAAAAAGCGGTGAAGAGGGCGCAGGAATTCTACGCCAAGAGCGACCCGGAAAATGTTGCCCGCCTGCGTTTGAAGCTCATCCAGGCCGGTTACATGGAGCCGCGCGCCGTCGGCATGTTCTTCCTCATCCGGTTCACGGCAATGATCGGCACGACGTTCGCCGTCTTCGTGCTCAACCGGTGGATGGCCAGCCCGGACGCGACCATGACCAGCCGGTGGACCTTCATCATCCTGTCGGGCGCTGCCGGCTATTTCCTGCCGGGCCTGGTGCTGACCCAGAAGGTGCGGGAAAAGATGCGCGAATACCGCAACGGCTTCCCCGATTTCATGGATCTGATGATCGTCTGCTCCGATGCCGGCATGAGCATGGAAGCGGGCGTCGAGCGCGTTTCGAAAGAACTCGCCAGGACCTATCCTTCGCTCAGCCAGAACCTGCAGCTCGTATCGCTCGAGCTTCGGGCGGGGCGCAGCCTCGACGACGCGCTGAAGGCGCTCGCCGATCGCCTCAGCCTCGACGAGGTACGCTCCTTCGCCACGCTCCTGCAGCAGTCGAAGGAACTAGGCACCAGCCTGTCGGGCGCGCTCAGGGTGTTTTCCGATGAAATGCGCCACAAGCGCATGTCGCTGGCCGAGGAGAAGGCGCATGCTTTGCCGGCAAAGATGTCCGTGCCGGTCGTGGTCTGCATCCTGCCGGTGGTGCTGATGATCGCTGTCATTCCCATCATCGTCAAAATGACGGGTCACTAAAGGGCGCCACGTCGACGGAATCAGGCATGCAAACATCCGTCGAAGTGATACATCGGGACCCGCAAAGCCCGTAATAAGCGAGAAGTCGATGCGAATACTGTTGCCCGCCCTCTTGCTGGGCCTCGCCGCGGCCAGCTTGCCGCCCGCCCAGGCCGCGGCCGGCGATTGCGGTGATGCTGCCGCCTTGGTGCAGCAGGCCTATCCCAAGGCTCGAAAGAGCGCCGACGGCGCCTCGTTCATGCTTGAACCTCACACCAGCATCGCCCTGACGCCTCCGGACTACGACACGCCAAGGCTGGTCTGCAAGATCTGGCCCGCCCATGACCAACTGCTGTTGGTCGCGGTACCGCTGATCGACAGCGCCCAATCCGTCGACGGCATGCATATCGGCGATATCGAGCTTCTGGTCGTCGACAGGAAGAACCAGCAGGTGCGCCAGCGCCTGCTCCAGCCCGGGCTGATGAACGATGATGCCATCGCCATCCGCGGCATCGGATTCGATACAGGCCGCTATCAGCTGGCGCCCAAAATCACCGCCTTCGGCCTGCGCATCGACATGGCAACTCATTCGCAGGCCAATCCCTTCAGGGAAACCGACCTGCGACTCTATGCCCTTGACGGCGATGCGCTACGGATGGTGCTCGATGGCCTCGACGTGGCCGGCTTTGGCGGCGAAGGCGATACCAATTGCGCCGGATCCTTTCATTCTAGCCAGGTCAGCCTGGCGATGAGCCGGGCGAGCCATCAGGGCTATCACGATATCATCGTGACCGAGCGAATGGATACCGACGAACCCGCTCCCGACAAGAATGGCGAGTGCCAATCCCACCCCGGCAAGTCCGTGAAGCGGACTTACCGGCTGCGCTATGACGGCAACCGCTATCAGCTTCCGGCGACGCTCAAGGCCCTGGAGCCGTGAGAACGCCGCTGGCGATGGTTAATGGCTGGTGTGCCGGAAACCAAAACTTAGGCGCATTTCGGCACCGAAGCTTAATCGCTGTGCTGTAGTGTCTTTCCCTGAAGAACGACCCGGCAAATCGGGCGACGGGGCAGGGTATGCGTCAGATAAACTTTGCGGCGGTGGCCACGATGGCGGCCGTCCTGATGATCACCGGGTGCACGACGAACAATAACGTCGACACGACCAAGACCACCGCGATCCGGCCGGCAGCGAAGGATGTCGACACATCCGACCTGGCGCAAGGCAAGGCACAGTTTCGCGATGCCAACTATGGTCTTGCCGAAGCGCATTTCCGCAAGGCCGTCGAACTGAAGGCCGACAATGCCGAGGCCTGGATGGGGCTTGCCGCTTCCTATGACGAACTCGGCCGCTTCGACTTCGCCGACCGTGCCTATGGCCAGCTTGTGAAGGTCGCCGGCCGCAAACCGCAGATCGTCAACAACATGGGCTATTCGCAACTTTTGCGCGGCAACAAGAAGAAGGCCAGGGCGCTGCTGCTGGAGGCGAAGGCCGGCATGGCCGACCCCGCCGTCGTCGACGCCAATCTCGCCTTGCTCAACAAGGGCTGATGCCGTTTGATCCTCGCGCCGGCCAGGGGTGCGGTTTCGGGACAGGTGGCATCGACGCTTTGTAAACCGTATCCGCAGGTTGGGTCGAGAGATCGCCTGAAAACCATGTCCGAGGGCTGCCGCTGACCTAGAATGCGGCGCAACCGCCGATGCTCGAGAGGCCCCCGCCCGATATGCTGGATTTCAGTTCGCTCCTGCTCGCAGCCGCGCTGTCGGGCGTCTGTCTCAGTGTCACCATGTTCGCGATCTGGGCCACCGCGCCGCGGGCCAGATTCGTGCTGACGGTGGCATGCGGCATTCTCGTGCTCGTCGCGCATGTGATCCTGTTCTGGCATTATACCAGGGAGCCCGATCCGCTGCTTTGCCAGGTCGCGCTGGCGCTGCTCAGCCTGGGTTTTCTGATTATCTGCATTTCGGCCATGCAATATCTCGGTGTGCCGGACCACAGGCGTGCGATTGCTCCGACATTTGCCGCCATGGCTGTCTGTGCGGCCGTGACCTTCATGGGCCTTGACGGTATCGGTTTCGTGATCACCTACGCGACGGTTACCGCGCTGCTCTCGACGATCGGAGCCATGTTCTGGATCAACGGCAGTCATGATCGCCGCATCCTGCTGGTGGTGTCGTTTCTGAGCGGCACCTGTGCGCTGTCGTTTGCCCTTTGCGGCGTGGTTCTGATGACCAAAGGGCAGTGGACGCTCGGCGTTGCGCCCGACAATTGGGCCGAACGCCTCAACTCGGTCGTGGCGGTGGCCTGTATGACCGGCCTCGGCGCCTTGACGCTTTCGCTCCATCATTTACAGGCGCAGATCGAACTCAAGGCCGAGACGATGACCGACCCGTTGACCGGTCTGATGAACCGTCGCGGTCTGACGTCGCTTTATGGCGAGCGCACCTTCGGCCCGTTCATGGCGATCGTCATGTTCGATCTCGATCACTTCAAGCGGACGAACGACATCTATGGACACCCGGTCGGGGATCAGGTCCTGCGCCGCTTCGCTGCCGTCATCAGGAAATATGCCAGGACCGGGGTCGACGCCTTTCGCCTGGGCGGCGAGGAGTTCGCGATCGTCATGTCGAGGATGACGGAAGAGCGCGCCTATGATCTTGCCAGCAAGATCGGCGTCGCTTTCGGCACGGAAGTCGTGCCCACCCCGCTCGGCCCCTTGCGCAGCACGGTCAGCGGCGGGATTGGGTTCGGCGAGGCCGACGGCAGCACCCTCGACGAGGTGCTGGCCAGGGCCGATTCCACGCTCTATGCCGCCAAGCGTGCGGGGCGAAATTGCGTCATCAGCCGCAACCGGATGGACAAGGCCGACCCGGTCAAGCCGGCCTTGCGCTCCGCGTAGCTATTCGGCCGCACCCAGATAGTCCGACAGCGGCGGGCAGGAGCAGACCAGGTTGCGGTCGCCCGCGACATTGTCGATGCGCGATACCGGCGGCCAGTATTTTGCCGCTGTGTCGGCATCGCCTGCGGGATAGGCCGCCTCGAGGCGCGAGTAAGGGTGGGTCCATTGACCGGCCAGCGCCTCGGCCGATGTGTGCGGGGCGTTGACCAGCGGATTGTCGGCCAAAGGCCATTCGCCTTTGGCCACTTTCGCCGCCTCGCCGGCAATGGCGATCATGGCCTCGCAGAAGCGGTCCAGCTCGCGCTTGGGTTCGGACTCGGTCGGTTCGACCATCAGCGTGCCGGCGACCGGAAACGACATGGTCGGCGCGTGGAAACCATAGTCGATCAGGCGCTTGGCGATGTCTTCGACACTGATGCCGGCGCTCTCCTTGAGCACGCGGGTATCGAGAATGCATTCATGGGCGACACGATCGCTCCTGCCCTTGTAAAGCAGCGGGAAGTGCGGCGCGAGCCGCGTCGCCACGTAGTTGGCGGACACGATCGCCGTCTCGGTCGCCTGCTTCAGGCCGGAAGCGCCCATCATGCGGATGTACATCCAGGTGATCGGCAGGATGGAAGCGCTGCCGAAGGGAGCGGCTGCCACGGCATGCGCCGAGCCTTCGGTGACATGGCCGGGCAGATAGGGTTTCAGATGCGCCCTGACGCCGATCGGACCGACGCCCGGTCCGCCGCCGCCATGCGGGATGCAGAAGGTCTTGTGCAGGTTCATGTGGCAAACGTCGGCGCCGATGTCGCCCGGACGGGCAAGTCCGACCAGGGCATTGAGGTTGGCGCCGTCGAAATAGACCTGGCCGCCATGCTCATGGATGAGCGCGCAGAGGTGGCGCGCGCCTTCCTCGTAGACGCCATGCGTGGATGGATAGGTGAACATCAGCGCCGCGAGATTCCTGGAATGCTCGTTGGCCTTGGCGCGCATATCGTCCATGTCGATGTTGCCGTCTTCCAGGCAGCGCACGACGACGACGCTCATGCCGGCCATCGCGGCACTCGCCGGATTGGTGCCATGCGCGGAGGAGGGGATCAGGCAGACGGTGCGATGGCCCTCACCACGCGAGCGGTGATAGGCGCGGATGGCCAGCAGCCCGGCATATTCGCCCTGGCTGCCGGCATTGGGCTGCAAGGTCACGGCGTCGAAGCCGGTGATCTCCGACAGCCAGCCTTCCAGTTCGCCGATCATGGCGCGGTAGCCGGCCGAATGCGCTGATGGCGCGAAGGGATGCAAATTGGCGATTTCCGGCCAGCTCACCGGCATCATTTCCGCCGCGGCGTTAAGCTTCATGGTGCAGGAGCCCAGAGGGATCATGGCGCGGTCGAGCGCCAGGTCCTTGTCGGCCAGCCGGCGCAGGAAGCGCATCATCTCGGTTTCCGACTTGTTCTCATGGAAGACCGGCTGGGTCAAAAACTCCTTGCCGCGCGGCTTGCCGGGCACCGTGCTATCGGCGGAAGAAGCAGCCTTGGCGTCGAACAGAGCCGCGATCGCCTCGAGATCGGCATCGGTCGACGTCTCGTCGAAACTGATCCCGACATGGTCGGCGTCGAGCACGCGCAGCAGCCGGCCGGTCTTTTCTGCGGCGGCGGCGATCCGGGCGGCCTTGCCTTTGACCTCCACCGTCACCGTATCGAAACGGCTGGAGCCGAGCACCGATACACCCGCGGCCTTGAGGCCGCTCGCCAGGCGGTTGGCCAGCGCATGGATGCGCCCGGCGATCGCCTGCAGGCCCGCCGGGCCATGCCAGATGGCGTATGCGGTCGCCATATTGGCAAGCAGCGCCTGCGCGGTGCAGATGTTGGAGGTCGCCTTGTCGCGGCGGATATGCTGTTCGCGCGTCTGCAAGGCAAGGCGATAGCCGGGACGGCCCTTGCTGTCGGTCGACTGACCGACCAGGCGGCCAGGCATCAGCCGTGTCAGCTTGTCGGAGACGGCGCAATAGGCGGCGTGTGGGCCGCCAAAGCCCATCGGCACACCGAAGCGCTGCATCGGGCCGACGGCAATGTCGGCGCCGAGTTTCGCCGGCGCGTCGGTCAGCGTCAGGCCAAGCGGGTCGGCGATGAAGACGATAATGGCGCCGGTGGCGCGCGCTTTTTCGATCGCCGCCTTGTGGTCGCCATAGACGCCAAAAGTGTCCGGCCAGGAGACGAGCAGGGCGGCGGTGTTGTCGTCGATCGCCTCGCCGTCGATCTCGATGCCGAGCGGCTCGGCGCGGGTGCGCACCACGTCCAGCGTCTGCGGGTGCGGCGTGCCGGCGAGCGCCACCTTTGTGCGCTTGTCGCGGTGGTGGCGTAGCGCGATGCCGACCGCTTCGGCGACCGCCGTCGCCTCGTCAAGCAATGAAGCCGATGCCACCGGCAGGCCGGTCAGTTCCGTGACCAGCGTCTGGAAGTTGAACAGCATTTCGAGCCGGCCCTGGCTGATCTCGGCCTGGTAGGGCGTGTAGGCGGTGTACCAGGCCGGATTCTCGAACAGATTGCGCTGGATGACCGGCGGCACGTGGACGCCGTGGTAACCGGCGCCGATAAAACTCTTCAGCACGGTATTCCTTGCCATGATCGTCGACAATTCGGCGAGCGCTTCGGCTTCGCTGGCCGGCGCCGGCAGGGCCAGCGGCTGGTCGAGGCGGATCGATCTCGGCACGGCCTGGCTGATCAGCGTCTCGACCGAGGGAACACCGAGGACGGCGAGCATGGCTCTGACGTCGGCAAGGCCGGGGCCGATATGGCGGGCCGAGAAGGGGTAGGGTGCTGCGGTCATGTCAATAAATTCCTGATGTCAGGCGATATGGGCTTTGTAGGCGGCCTCATCCATGAGGCTGGCGAGCTGGCTTTCGTCGGCGAGCTTCATCTTCCACAGCCAACCGGCGCCGGTTGCCGCCGAATTGACCAGCGATGGGTCGGACGACAGCGTGCCATTGGCCTCGGTGATCTCGCCATCGACCGGCGCGTAGACGTCGGAGGCCGCCTTGACGGATTCGACCACAACAGCGGTATCGCCCTTGGCGAGCTTCTTTCCCGTTTCCGGCAGCTCCACGAAGACGAGGTCGCCGAGTTGCTCCTGCGCGTAGTCGGTGATGCCGACCGTGGCGATGCCGCCCTCGACGCTGAGCCATTCGTGATCGGCGGTGAAATAGATCTTTGCCATGGGGTCTATCCTTTGCGGTAGCGATGAGGAGTGAAGGGCAGGGAACTGACATCGATCGGGATCTTCGTGCCGCGCACGTCGGCGAAGACCCGCGTTCCGGGCTTGGCCAGCGGGGTGGCGACATAGCCCATGGCGACCGGATGGCCGGCCGAGGGGCCAAAACCGCCCGATGTGACATGGCCGACGGCGTTGCCGTCGGTGTCAAACAGAGAAGCGCCGGCACGCACCGGCTGGCGACCCTCCGGTTTCAGCCCGACGCGCTTTTGTGCCGGGCCTCGTTCCACGACGGCGCGCAAGGCATCGGCGCCGATGAAGGTGCCTGAGGCTCGGATCTCTTTCGGGATTGCCCACATAAGCGCCGCCGCGGCCGGGTCGGTTTCCGGCGTGATGTCCTGACCGTGCAGGCAGAGCCCGGCCTCCAGCCGCAGGCTGTCGCGCGCGGCAAGGCCGATCCAGAGCACACGCTCGTCCTCGAGCAGCTTGGCGACGAGTTCTCTTGCATCGGCCTCCGGCAGGCCGATCTCGAAACCGTCCTCGCCGGTGTAACCGGACCGGCTCATGAACCAGTTCTTTCGCGGCTCGATGCCGTGCATGAACAGCAGCGAGCCGGTTTCGAGGCCGGCGCGGGACAGTGCCGCCCAGGCTTCCGGACCCTGAATCGCCAGGAAGACGCGGTCGAGAGGCTCGACCTTTACATCGAAATCGGCTGCCAGCGCGCGCAAATGCTTTTCGTCGGCGATGGCGTTACCGGCATTGGCGACCACCATGAACCTCGTATCGCCGAGCCGGGTGACGATCAGATCATCCAGAATGCCGCCCGCCTCATTGAGGAAGAAGGTCAGCTTGGATTGCGAGATTTCGAGCGCGCCGGCGTCTAGCGGGCAGGCACGGTCGAGCAGCGCAACCGCTTGCGGCCCGCTGACCTCGAACAGCTTCATGTGCGAGATGTCGAACAGGCCGGCATGTTCGCGCGTGTGAAGATGTTCCTTCATGACGCCGGCCGGATAGGTCAGCGGCATCGACCAGCCGGCAAAGGCGCCGAAGCGCGCACCGGCGGCTGCATGGATATCTTCGAGGGGAAGGTGTCTATCGTCGCCCGTCATGTCGTCTCCAGAGTCGCACGCAATCGGTCGCGAATGGCGACCAGTCCGTGCCCCTCTGTCTGAAGCCTGAGAGACTCGCGCAGCCGGAACTCTGTCAGCGGCGCTTACACCTTCGGCGCGGGGGCAAGCCCCGACTTTCCAGAGTGTCTTTCCCGTCTACGGTTCTTTTGCCTGAGAGATTTCGGGCGATTTCCCCTTCGGCGGCAGCTCTCGCTGCTCTCTCCCGCAAACAGGTAGGACTCAAACCCTGAGTCCTCGACGCGCCATCCATAGCTCGTTGGCGACACCTTGTCACCTCCCAGCGACATCGTTCTGGCAAGTCTTCACTAACCACGCCGTTTGCCGGTTTTTCAAGATACTTCTGATATAGCAGGCCAATGTGACGCGTTGGGGCGGACGGGGACGACAGATGGGCGAATTGATCATGAGCGCTGCGGTGGCGGGGCTGACTTCGAAGAACCGCATCGCTTCAGAAGATGTCGTGATGCTGCGCCGCGACGTGTTCGCCGACGGGGTGGTGACCCGGGGCGAAGCCGAGGCCTTGTTCGCGCTCGACCAGACGGCGCGGGACAAATGCGCGGAATGGGCACCATTCTTCGTCGAGGCGGTCACCGACTACATCGTCCACCAGGAAAAGCCCTCGGGCTACATTTCGCAGGAGAATGCCGACTGGCTGGTCCGCACGATTTCGCGCGACGGCTTGGTCGACAGCCGGACCGAACTCGAATTGCTGGTCCATGTGCTGGAAGAGGCGAAATCCTCGCCGAGCCGGCTTTGCGTCTACGCGCTGGAGCAGGTCGCCCACGCCGTCGTCGACGGCAAGGGACCGCTGATGCTCGGCGGTGCACTGGGGCCCGGATTGATTGCCAGGGCCGAAGTCGAGCTTCTGCGCCGTATCCTCCATGCCCATGGCGGCGACGGCAACATCGCCATCACCCGGGCCGAGGCCGAGGTGCTGTTCAGGATCAACGAGCGGACAGCCCAGGCCAGCAACGATCCGTCCTGGAACGACCTGTTCGTCAAGGCGATCGCCAATTTCGTCATGTGCTCGGCCGGTTACGAGGCCCCGACCCGCGAGGTGGCACTGCGCCAGGAAACCTTCCTCGATCATGCCGATCCGGAAATCGGCGGTTTTTTCAGCCGCATGGTCTCCGGCGGCCTTGCCGGCATCATAGAGGCCTACCGGTCTCCTGACGACGTAGAGACCGAATGGGAAGCCAAGAACAGGGCAGCCGAGGCGCTGGCCCGTCGGGCCGAGACGATCGATGCTGGTGAAGCCGGATGGCTAATCGAGCATATCGGGGCGGACCGGCCTTTGTACGAGAATGAGCGCGCATTGCTGACCCTGATCAAGCATGCCTCACCGGAAATCCATCCGGCGCTGAAACCGTTGCTCGACAAGGTTGCCTAAGCCGCACCGTCCGCTGCTATCGTTCTGCAAAGAATGATATTGAAATGGCCTTCGGGCCATCCCGCCAATTCGGCCATCCGCTTGAAGCCAGCCTTTTCATAGAGGCCTGGTGCCTGGAAGTCGTGGCTGGAGACCCAGATCTTCTTGACGCCGCGATCCGCGGCCTCGGCGACAAAAGCCTCGAGCAGTTGCCTTGCGTAGCCGCGACCGCGGTGAGCCTCGTCAATCCACATCAATGTGAGCTCGGACGCGCCCGCCCAGGAATAGCCGGCGGCAACTCCGATCGCGTGTCCCGCATCATCGCGGATGACAAAGGTCAGCCCTCGATCATCGTCGCGGTCCGTTACACGCCGATTGTCGCGATGGAGACGTTCCTCGAGCGAACTCAATTCGACGGGCGACAGGTCGTGCTCGGCCTGTATGCGGGGACCATCAGATCCCGCCATACCAGTCGTAGCCATTGTCCTCCCAATAGCCGCCGCGGCCGCCGCCGATATTGGCGAAGCCGTCGACCAGTTCGATCTTGTAGAGATATTTCGGCATCTTGTAGCCGAGCTGGCGCTCGACGCGGACACGCAGCGGCGCGCCGTTCTCGACCGGCAGCGGCTTGCCGTTCAGGCCATAGGCGAGGATCGTTTGGGGATGGCGAGCGTCGATCAGGTCGATGGTGCCGTAGTATTTGACGTCGCCCGACAGGCTGCGGTCGATCGTGTCGAGGCAATGGAACATGACATAGCGCGCCTGCGGCTTGACCACCGCCTGGTCGAGCACCAGCGCCAGCGGCGTGCCGGTCCACTTGGCGATGCAACTCCAGCCTTCAACGCAGTCGTGGCGGGTGATCTGGGTGCGGCTCGGCATGTTCATCAGTTGCTCGCGGGTGAGCGACAGCGGCTTTTCCACGAGGCCTGAAACCTCCAGACGCCAGTCGGAGAAGTTGTTGGCGAGCAGGTTCTTGTAGGTGTCGTCATCGGGCGCGGTCACGCCGTTCGGCCGTTGCGGCTGGCGGATATCTGCCTCGGTGAATTCCGGCGCCAGCGAATTGCCGCCGCCGAGCAACCGCTGTGCCCTGTGGGTCAGGCCGTTGGCATTTTCGAGGAAACTGCGCAGGCCGCTGCCGATGCTGAGCTGACTGTCGAAGGCGTCGCAGCCCGACAGCATGACGCCGGAAGCGCCGAGGCTGGCTGCGGTCAGGAATTTCCGGCGGCTGATCTGAAATTTCGCCATTTCAGGCACTCCTCTCGGGCGTTTTGTCGTCATGCACGGGAGGATCGGTGCGGTACCAGCCGGTGATGATCGAACGCAGTTCGTTGATTGGCCCGGCGGCCACAATCATCAGGATGTGAATGATGAAGAAGGCGACCAGCAGAACCATGACGGTGAAATGGATGGTGCGGGCGGTCTGCCGTCCGCCGAGCAATTCATTGAGGAACGGCAGCACCGAATTCATGCTCGGCGACATGGCGAGGCCGGTGATGATCATCAGCGGCAAGAGCACGAACAGCACGCCGCCATAGGCCATTTTCTGCAGCGTGTTGTATTCGCGCGTGTGGTGGAATTTCAGCCTGGCGTGATTGGCGATGTCCCGCGGCAAGCGTTTGAGGTCATCCAGGCGCGGCGCCAGATCGCGGCGGATGTGGCCGTTGATCAGGCTGGCGACCAGCCAGACGATCAATGTCGTCGTCAGTATCCAGGCAAAGAAGAAGTGGATGACGCGGGCGGTGCCGAGGTCATAGTAGGAGGGGATCGTCGCCCAGGATGGGAAACCGCGCGCCGTCTCGTTACCTGCCGGACCCGACCAGCCGAGGACGCCTGTCGTGTCGAAACGGTGCCCGAAGATTTCGGTGTAACCGCGCGGCCCGGCATTGGTGTTTTCGGCGCCTATGGCGAAAACGGTGTTGTTGTAGGCGAAGCCGGATTGCTTGCCGATGTAGAGCTGAGGCCGCGCATTGAAAATCTGCAGGCCGGAAAGCAGCATGAAAAACAAGGAGATGGCCCAGAGCCAGTGTGTCAGCCGCGTCCAGCTCGACTGCCGGTAGATCAATGGTTTCTCTTTTGAAGCGGGGAGACCCGGTCCAATTTCGGATTGGCTTCTGGCAACCGATTCCATCTTGTCTGGTCTCCCGGCCTTGCGGCTTGTCCTACGTGTTCATTGTCCTCCTGATACGTCGCGATCCAAACCGATGTTTCATCCGATCACGGATTTATTATGGACGGACCGCCCAGGCTGACGGCGAGATTGACGGCCGCGGCGACGATGACCGTGTTGAAGAAGAACGACAGGATCGAGTGGACAAGCACGACACAACGCATATGCGTCGTCGAGATGTTGGTGTCGGCGGTCTGCGCCGTCATGCCGATGACGGTCGAGAAGTAGAGGAAATCCCAGCCCTCCGGGCGTCTGTCGCCCGGGAACAGCAGGCCACCGACCGGGATCTTCTTATTGGTGCCGGTGTCGACCGCGTCGCCGTCCATCCAGTAGACATGGGCATAATGGAGCGCCGCCATGGCATGGATGGTGAACCAGCCGAGCGGGATCGACAGCAGTGCGAAGCCGAGTTCGATCGGGTGATCCCCATCCTTCCGATTGATCAGCAGGAACAGCGAGATAAGCGCAACGCCGACGACAATGAGCGTCACCGCGAAGATGACCAGAACCGGCTGGTCGGTGGCGCGTGCGTTCTTGCTGAGATATTTGCCGGTGAACTTGGGCATCTGACTGACGACAAGAACGACGTAAGCGGCAAAAAATGCGTTGGCGCCGATCGAATAGGCGAGCGGGGCGTGCAGCAGCAACGCCACAAGCAGCGCAAACGCACCGATACAGGCCGACACCGCGAACAGCATATGGCGCTGCATCGGTTTCTCGATCGGGGTTTCGGCGGCCATGGCGGTCTCCACCTGGATGGCGCGTGGTTGCTACTCCGGTGTGACGGATTTCAGCGCCCGCCGCAAGATACGGTCGAGTTCGCCGAGAAACCGGGAGCGGTCCTGCGGCGCGAAGCTGGCATTGTAGCCCTTGCTCTCGCCAGTCTCGCGCAGGTGCTGCTTGAGGTCGCGCATCGCCGCTGCCATGCCGATCGTCTCGGGCGTGAACGGCCGCCCGGTCGGTCCCAGCACATGCGCGCCGAGTGCCACGGTACGTGCGGCAAGCGGAATGTCCGCCGTCACCACGATGTCGTTGGGCTTGGCGTTCTCGACGATCCAGTCATCGGCGGCGTCGGCGCTCTTGGAGACCACGACATTGCGGATCATCGGGTCGCGCGACGGACGTAGACCGCCATTGGAGACGTAGGTGACGACGACGCCAAGGCGTTCGGCGACCTTTTCTACCTCGGCCTTGACCGGGCAGGCGTCGGCGTCGACGTAGATGGCGGGTGCGGGCATTGTCTCTCCAGAAACGAGCAGGGGCCGGAAACATATCCGGCCCCTGCCTGAAATCTCATAGCGATCAGGCCGGCAAGGCGCCGGATTTCTTGGCCGTCCAGGTGGCAATGTAATCCATCAGGCCTGGATTGAGGCAGTCATAGGGCTCCAGGCCGATCGCCTTCAGCCTGCCGCGAATGCCTTCCATGCGGCTCGGGTCGACACCCGATTCGATGATCGATGAGACAAAGGCGGTGAAGCCCGGAGGCGACCAGCCGTCTTCCTCGAAGCGCTCGGGGTGAATGAAGGACAGGCCCTTGAACGCATGATCGCGCTCGACCGGTCCATGCATGTGGACGCCGCATTGGGTGCAGGCATGACGCTGGATCAGCGCTGAGGGGTCGACCACCTTCAGCTTGTCGCCATTCTCGCTGACGGTGACATCGCCGGTGCCAGCAACCGCCACCACCGAGAATATAGCGCCTTCGGGCTTCCAACATTTAGTGCAGCCGCAGGCGTGGTTGTGGGCGATCTGGCCCTTGACCTTCACCTTGACCGGCTTGCTGGTACACGCGCAGACCAGCGTGCCGCCGGCAAAGCTCGCGCTTTCCCTGGGCAGCCCATTGTCGATTTTCGGATGCAGTTTTTCCGCCATTTTTCTTTCCTCCCTATTTCAGTTATGGGCCATGTTTCACCACAGGGGTCGCTGGCCGGATGGCCGGCGGCGTGTGGCCGTCTTCAGTAAACCACGACACTCCGGATCGACTTGCCCTCATGCATGAGGTCGAATCCCCTGTTGATGTCCTCGAGCTTCAGCGTGTGGGTGATCATCGGGTCGATCTGGATCTTGCCGTCCATGTACCAGTCGACGATCTTCGGCACGTCGGTGCGACCGCGTGCGCCGCCGAAGGCGGTGCCCATCCAGCTGCGACCGGTGACCAGCTGGAACGGCCGTGTCGAAATCTCCTGACCGGCGCCGGCGACGCCGATGACGACCGATTTGCCCCAGCCGCGATGCGAGGCTTCCAGCGCCTGGCGCATCACCTTGGTGTTGCCGGTGCAGTCGAACGTGTAGTCGGCGCCGCCGATCTGGTCGGCACCGCGCTTGGTCATGTTGACGAGATGAGGGACGATGTCGCCGTCGATCTCCTTCGGATTGACGAAATGCGTCATTCCGAATCGCTCGCCCCATTCCTTCTTGTCGTTGTTCAAATCGACACCGATGATCATATCGGCGCCGGCAAGCTTCAGGCCCTGGATGACATTGAGGCCGATCCCGCCGAGACCGAAGACCACTGATGTCGCACCTTGCTCGACCTTGGCGGTGTTGATGACGGCACCGATGCCGGTCGTGACGCCGCAACCGATGTAGCAGATCTTGTCGAAGGGGGCGTCCGGATTGACCTTGGCGACCGCGATCTCGGGCAGCACCGTGAAGTTGGAGAAGGTCGAGCAGCCCATATAGTGAAAAATCTTGTCCTTGCCGATCGAGAAACGCGAGGAGCCGTCCGGCATCAGGCCCTGGCCCTGCGTGGCGCGGATGGCGGTGCAAAGATTTGTCTTCCTCGACAGGCAGGACGGACACTGCCGGCATTCGGGCGTATAGAGCGGGATGACGTGGTCACCCTTCTTGACCGAGGTGACGCCCTTGCCGACATCGACCACGACGCCGGCGCCTTCATGACCGAGAATGGCCGGGAAGATGCCTTCGGGGTCGGCGCCTGACAGCGTGAACTCGTCGGTGTGGCAGATGCCAGTCGCCTTGATCTCGACCAGCACCTCGCCATCGCGCGGTCCCTCAAGGTCGACCTCCATGATCTCCAGTGGCTTTCCGGCGGCGACAGCGACAGCGGCGCGGGTTTTCATCGGGCAGTTCCTCCAAAGGCGATTTTTGTCCCAAGGTTTCAGGTTTTGGTCCGCTCTTCAACAGTCAGATGAGACGAAATCGCGGCTTTGTTGGCGCAGATAGCACACCGCTCGACAACCAGCCCGGCTGGCCAGGGAGCGCGACGGCGCGTCGGAAAGGGTGCCCGTCATGTCGTCCACCGCGGCACTTGAGACCTGGCGACATAGTCCATAGAACTGAACCGTCTGCCGGAGGGGAATTCTGCCCGCATGTTCACCAAGATCCTGATCGCCAACCGTGGCGAGATCGCCTGCCGCGTCATCAGGACGGCGCGCAAGATGGGCATCGCCACGGTCGCCGTCTATTCCGATGCCGATCGCGATGCCGTGCACGTCGAAATGGCCGACGAGGCGGTGCATATCGGACCGTCGCCCGCCGCGCAGAGTTATCTCGTTCCTGAAAAGATCATCGCCGCCTGCAAGGCGACCGGCGCCCAGGCCGTGCATCCGGGCTATGGATTCCTGTCCGAACGAGCCGCGTTCTGCGAAGCCCTGGAAGCGGAAGGCATCGTCTTCATCGGTCCGAAGCCCAAGGCGATCAAGGCGATGGGCGACAAGATCGAATCGAAGAAGTTCGCCAACGCCGCTGAGGTTTCGACGGTTCCGGGCTGGCTTGGCGTCATCGAAAATGCCGACCATGCCGAAAAGATCGCCGGCGAGATCGGCTATCCCGTGATGATCAAGGCCTCGGCCGGTGGTGGCGGCAAAGGCATGCGCATCGCCTGGGATAGGTCGGAAGTGCGCGACGGTTTTGATCGGGCCCGCTCGGAAGCCAAGAGTTCGTTCGGCGACGACCGCGTCTTCATCGAAAAATTCGTCGTCGACCCGCGTCATATCGAGATCCAGGTGCTGGCCGACGTGCATGGCAATGCTCTCTATCTCGGCGAACGCGAATGCTCGATCCAGCGCCGCAACCAGAAGGTGGCGGAAGAGGCGCCATCGCCATTCCTCGATGCCAAGACGCGCAAGGCCATGGGCGAGCAGTCGGTGGCGCTGGCCAGGGCCGTCGATTACCAGAGCGCCGGCACCGTCGAATTCATCGTCGACAAGGACAAAAACTTCTATTTCCTTGAAATGAATACACGATTGCAGGTCGAACATCCGGTGACCGAGCTCGTCACCGGCATCGATCTGGTCGAGCAGATGATCCGCGTCGCCGCCGGCGAGAAACTCGCCATCAAGCAGAGCGACGTGAAGCTGAATGGTTGGGCGGTGGAAAGCCGGCTCTACGCCGAGGATCCCTATCGCAATTTCCTGCCGTCGATCGGCCGGCTGACGCGCTACCGGCCACCGGAGGAAGGACAGTTCGGCGACATCGTCATCCGCAACGACACCGGTGTCACCGAAGGCTCGGAAATCTCGATGTTCTACGATCCGATGCTCGCCAAGCTGTGTACCTGGGCACCGACGCGGCTCGAGGCCATAGATGCCATGTCGGAAGCGCTGGACAGCTTTGTCGTCGACGGCATCGAGCATAACATACCGTTCCTGGCGGCGCTGATGCAGCATCCGCGCTGGCGGAAAGGGGAGATATCGACCGGCTTCATCGCGGAGGAATATCCCGACGGTTTTGCCCCCGTCGTGCCGAACAGCGAGGAAAGGGCCGTGCTGGCATCGATCGTCACCGCGGTGGAGCTGCTGCGCCGCGACCGTCTCGACCGGCTGGGCGGGCGGCTGGCGCCGCATTCGGGAGCGCTCAAGCGCGACTGGGTGGTGAAGATCGGCGAAGATTATCTGCCGGTTTCTATCATTGAAGGCATGATTTCCATCCCGATGGAAATCGACCTGTCCATCGATGTCGGCAAGGCACTGACCGTTTCGTCCGACTGGCGGCCGGGTGACCTCATCTGGCGCGGCACGGTCGGCAAGCGCAGGGTTGCCGCCCAGATCCGGCCTGTCGCCAATGGCCTTCGCATCGCCTGGAAAGGCATGTCGGTGACCGCGCGCGCCATGCTGCCGCGCACCGCCGAATTGGAAAGGCTGATGCCGGACAAAGTGGCGCCGGATACGTCGAAACTTCTGCTCTGCCCGATGCCGGGGCTTGTCGTGTCGATCGCCGTTGCCGAAGGCCAGGAGGTCAAGGCCGGCGAAACCTTGGCCGTGGTCGAGGCAATGAAGATGGAAAACGTGCTGCGCGCCGAGCGCGATCTGGTCGTGGCGAAACTCAACGCCAAGCCCGGCGATAGCCTGGCTGTCGACGCTGTGATCATGGAATTCGCCTGAGCGGCTGGAAGCCTGTGGTCAGTAGTCGTTTGTGCTGGACTGGTATCGCCCGGTCCCGGACAATACATCTCCATCGACTCAAGTCTTACGGACAGCGCGACAAACCATGGCGGATGACAGACTTCCACGCGATCCCCTGAAGCGCGAAGCCGCGATCGCGGCCGCGCGTCCGGAGGTGCCGGCGCGGCCGTTCGTCCATTTGCGCGTGCACTCGGCCTATTCGCTGCTGGAGGGCGCGCTTCAGCTTGGCAAGATCGTTGGCCACGCGGTGAAAGACGAGGCGCCGGCCATCGCCGTCACCGACACCAACAATCTGTTTGGTGCACTGGAATTCGCGCAGAAGGCGGTGAAGGACGGCATCCAGCCGATCATCGGCTGCCAGATCGCGCTCGCCTTCTCGGGCGAGAACAGTGATGGCCAGCGTGACCGCCGTCGGCAAGGCCCCGATATGCGGCCGGTGGTGCTGCTCGCGGCCACTGAAGCCGGCTATTCCAATCTCGTCCGGCTGGTCAGCCGCGTTTATCTCGAAACGCCGCCCGGTGAAGCGGTGCACCTGACCACCGAAATGATGGACGGCCAATGTGACGGCCTGATTTGTCTCAGTGGCGGGCCGCGCGGCCCGATCGGCATAGCCCTGAAGGAAGATCGCCGCGATCTTGCCGAGGCGCGACTAGTCACCCTCAAGACGATGTTCGGCGACCGCCTCTATGTCGAGCTGGACCGGGTTTCGGGCTACGACAGGATGATCGAGAAATCCTCGATCGATCTCGCCTATTCCCATGAATTGCCGCTGGTTGCCACCAACGAGGCCTTCTTCTCTTCGCGCGACGAGTATGAGGCGCATGATGCGTTGATCGCCATCGCCGAGGGTTCGGTCGTCGCCGTCGACACCCGCCGCCGGCTGTCGCCGGACAATTTCCTGCGCAGCCAGGCCGACATGGCGAAATTGTTCGCCGACCTGCCGGAAGCGATCGACAACACGATCGAGATCGCGCTGCGCTGCTCCTATTATCCGAAAACGCGCAGCCCGATCCTGCCTCGTTTCACCGGCGGCGATGCCTCCGACAAGGACGCGGCCGAAAAGGCCGAGGCCGAGGAACTGGCCCGCCAGGCGCGCGAGGGGCTCGATGCCCGGCTCGCCTTGCACGGACCGACCCCGGGCTACACGGTCGTGCAATATCGTGAGCGGCTCGAATTCGAGCTTGGCATCATCGAGAAGATGAAATTCCCCGGCTACTTCCTGATCGTTGCCGACTTCATCAAATGGGCCAAGGCGCAAGGCATTCCGGTCGGGCCGGGGCGTGGTTCGGGCGCTGGTTCGCTGGTCGCCTATTCTACCACCATCACCGACATCGATCCGCTGCGCTTCTCGCTGCTGTTCGAGCGCTTCCTCAATCCGGACCGCGTGTCGATGCCCGACTTCGACATCGACTTCTGCCAGGACCGCCGCGAAGAGGTGATCCGCTATGTCCAGCAGAAATATGGCCGCGACCAGGTCGGCCAGATCATCACCTTCGGTACGCTGCAGGCGCGCGCCGTGCTGCGCGACGTCGGCCGCGTGCTGCAGATGCCCTATGGCCAGGTCGACAAGCTGTCGAAAATGGTGCCGCAGAATCCGGCCAATCCGGTCAAGCTCGCCGACGCCATCGCCAACGAGCCGCGCTTTGCCGAGGAGGCCGAGAAGGAACCGATCGTTCAGACGCTGCTCGACATGGCGCAGAAGCTGGAGGGCCTCTACCGCCATGCCTCGACACACGCCGCCGGCATCGTTATCGGCGACCGACCTTTGTCGGAACTGGTGCCGATGTACCGTGATCCGCGCTCGGATATGCCGGTCACCCAGTTCAACATGAAATATGTCGAGCAGGCCGGGCTGGTGAAGTTCGACTTCCTCGGCCTGAAGACGCTGACGGTGCTGGAGACGGCGGTGAAGTTGATCCGCCGCCGCGGCATCGACATCGACCTTGCGACGATTCCGCTCGACGATCCCGAGACCTACGCCATGCTGTCGCGCGGCGAGGTTGTTGGCGTGTTCCAGGTGGAAAGTGCTGGCATGCGCAAGGCGCTGATCGGCATGCGGCCGGACTGCATCGAGGACATCATCGCGCTGGTCGCGCTCTACCGGCCGGGCCCGATGGAAAACATCCCGACCTATAACGCCAGAAAGCATGGCGAGGAGGAGATGGCCTCGATCCATCCCAAGATCGACCATCTGGTAAAGGAGACGCAAGGCGTCATCGTCTACCAGGAACAGGTGATGCAGATCGCGCAGGAGCTGTCCGGCTATTCGCTAGGCGAAGCCGACCTTCTTCGCCGCGCCATGGGCAAGAAGATCCGCGCCGAGATGGACAAGCAGCGCGAACGCTTTGTCTCCGGCGCGGTCGAGCGCGGCGTGGCAAAGCCGCAAGCCGACTTCATTTTCGATCTGCTGGCCAAGTTCGCCGACTATGGTTTCAACAAGTCGCACGCCGCCGCCTACGCCGTCGTCTCCTACCAGACCGCCTATCTCAAGGCGCATTATCCGGTCGAGTTCCTGGCGGCGTCGATGACACTCGACATGGGCAACACCGACAAGCTCGCCGACTTCCGCCAGGATGCGCTGCGCCTGGGCATCGAAGTCCTGGCGCCGTCCGTTATGACCAGCTTCCGTGCATTCGAGGTCGGCGAGAACCGCATCTATTATTCGATGGCCGCGCTCAAGGGCGTGGGCGATGCCGCCGTGGAGCACATCGTCGCCGTTCGCGGCGAAAAGCCGTTCAAGAGCCTGGCCGATTTCTGCGAGAGGGTCGACCCGAAGATCGTCGGCAAGCGGGTTTTCGAAAGCCTGATCATGGCCGGCGCGCTCGACTGCTTCGGCCATGATCGCGCCCAGATGTTGGCTGGCGTCGAGCGGATGATGGGGCTGGCGTCGCTCGCCCAGCAGAACGCCGTTTCGGGTCAGGCCGATATCTTCGGCGCCTCGCTCGGCGCCCAATCGCAGGCGCTCAATTTGCCGGCGACCGATCCGTGGCTCGCCGCCGACCGCCTGCACCGCGAATTCCAGGTCGTCGGCTTCTATCTCTCGGCGCATCCGCTCGACGAGTACAAGGCGGCGCTGCAGAAGATGCGGGTGCAGAACTGGGCGGAGTTCTCCGCTGCCGTCAAGCGCGGCGCTTCCGCCGGCCGGCTTGCCGGCACCGTTACCAGCAAGCAGGAGCGCAAGACGCGCACCGGCAACAAGATGGGCGTGGTGGCCTTTTCCGACACCTCCGGCCAGTACGAGGCCGTGTTGTTTTCAGAAGGATTGGCCCAGTATCGCGATCTCCTCGAAGCCGGCCGCTCCGTTGTCATCACTGTCGCGGCGGAGGACAGGCCCGAGGGTGTCAACCTGCGCATCAACTCCGTCCAATCGCTGGAGGACGAAGCAAGCCGCATCCAGAAGGCTCTGCGCATTTTCGTCAGGAACGAGGGGCCTGCCTCGATCATTCAATCCCAGCTCACCCAGCGCGGGGAAAGCCAGGTGAGCATTATCGTGATCAAGGAAGAGGCGCAGGGCGAGGTCGAGATTGCCCTGAATGGCGGCTACCGCGTCTCGCCGCAGATCGCCTCGGCGATGCGCGCCGTGCCTGGTGTGGTCGAAGTGGAACTGGTGTGATCGGCGCGCTTGCCAGGCGGCAACCCGCGGGCCGGCACCAGCTGCTCATGCCGGCATGAAGGCCAAGGGGACGCGCGCATCGCAGGATCTTTCCGCGACGGCGCGTCTACGCGACATGCTGCGCAGGCTCTATCATGGGCGCTCGCCGGCCGCGTTCCGGTTCCAGCTGGTGGCCGTCATCATCGACCTCGCCATCATCGCCTTTTTCATCGCCACGCCGGTCATCCAGCAGTCGGCCTCGTTTCTGTGGCTGGACTATGCCGTGGCGGCTCTGGTCGCCGCCGATCTGATTGCCAGGCTGCTGGCCTCCAACGACATGCTGCGCCTGATGAAGCAGCCGACCTTCTGGGTGGATGCCTTCATCCTTCTGACGCTGCTAATGCCGACGGCACTCGCAAGTCTCGGCTTTCTGCGCATCCTGCGGCTGTGGTCGCTGTCGCGCAGCGGTTCGATCTGGCGGCATTTCGAGATGCGTGGCCTGCGACCCTGGCGCGAGGCAAGCCACGCGGTCATCAACCTGTTGACCTTTCTCTTTGTCATCACGGGCTTCGTTTACACGTTCTTTTTTCGCAACGGTGCCGGACTGGAAAACTACATCGACGCGCTTTACTTCACCGTCGCGACCGTGACGACAACCGGCTTCGGCGACATCGTGCTGCCGGGCATCGCCGGCAAGCTGACGGCGATCGTGACCATGATCATCGGCATATCGCTGTTCGTCAGGCTGGCGCAGGCGATCTTTCGGCCGGCCAAGGTGTTCTTTCCCTGTCCGCAATGCGGGTTGCGGCGGCATGAGCCGGACGCCGTGCACTGCAAGGCATGCGGCCATGTCCTCAACATTCCAGACGAAGGGAACTGACCGGCAGTGCTATGACGCCGCGACCTCGGCCGGCTTTACAGCTTTGCGCTGCAAGTTGAGCAGATTGCCCATCAGGATCAGCAATGCGCCGCCGGCGGTGAAGGCGTCGATCTGCTCCTGATAGAGCAGCCAGCCGATCAATGCCGACAACGGCACGCGCAGGAAATCCATCGGCGAGATCACGGTCGCGTCGGCACAGGCCAGGGCGCGGGCGAGGCAGAAATGGGACGACATGCCGGTGAAACCGATCAGGATGATCCACGGCCACAATGCAAGCGAAGGGTTGCGCCATTCATAGAGAGCCGGAACAAGGCCGACCACGGACTGGATGACCAGCATCCAGAAGATGATCCGCACGACGCTGTCCGTGCGCGTCAGCGACTTGACCAGCACCAGCGAAATGCCGAAACAGACCGCCGCGCCCAGCACGACCAGATGGCCCACATCGGCCGAGCCGACGCCTGGACGCACGATGACGACCACGCCGATCAGCCCAAGCACGATCGCCGCGAGCCGTGGCCGGCTCAGCCTTTCGCCGAGAAACGTGACCGCCAGGATCGCCGTCCAGATCGGCGTGGTGAATTCGATCGAGATCAGCACCGCCAGCGGAATGAGCGTCAACGCGTAGAGCCAGGCAGCCTGGCCGCTATAGTGGACGACATTGCGCGCGATATGGGCCAGCGGCCGCTGCGTGCGCATCGCGGCAAGCCCACCTGTCGCCATCACCAGCGGCAGCAGAATGAAGAAGCCGATGACCGAACGCAGTTCCAGCACCTGGAAGACATTGAGTTCGGCTGTGGTGGCGCGGCCGGCGACGGACATCGCCAGGAACGACGTGATCGACAGCGCCATCCAGAACGCGGCCTTGGGGATCGACGGGGTGGGTGCCATGTCCGCTATGTCGCAGGCCGTGGCTGTCGGAGCAATCGCTAGTCCATGTATTCTTCTGGGCCAGTCGCGGCGAAGGCTTTGAGAGCAGTCATGCTGCGGGCGGAACCCGATACGGCCAGGGGCGTTGAGCCCCCTAGTATCCGTGCTGTGCAAACGCGCATTCCCGTGTCGACAAGGAGGGTTTCATGAGACGATTCGCGCAAGTCGCGCTTGCTGGCTGCCTGGTGATTGCTGCGGGCGCGGCTCATGCCGACGAGACCAAATTTCTCCAGTCGTTCAAGGGCAATTTCGCTGGCAAGGGCACTGTTCAGGTAACCACGGATGTGCCGAACGTCAGTGTCTCTTGCAGCTTCAAGTCGAACGCGACCTCAACCTCGCTGTCGCTCGACGGCAACTGCCGCGGCCTGATCCTGGTGACACGCGCCATCAGCGCTCGTCTGAAGGTCAGCGGCGGCAAATACAGCGGCGTCTATGTGGGATCGCGCACCGGACCGGCGCAGCTGAACGGAAGCCGTTCCGGCAATGCGATAAACCTCGCCATTCGCTGGGCCAAGGAGGTCAATGGCGATCGCACCGCGCAGCTTACCGTACAGAAAAACGGGGCGGACGGCATTGTTTTGACGGTGGTCGACCGTGATCCCCAAACCGGCAAGAGCGTCGTGACCAGCCGCATCGATCTTCGGCGCAGCTGATCGGGTTCAATCTTCAAGCGGCTCCGGTGGATGGGCGTCGCGGCCCTTGCCGAAGGTGTAGCCGGTTTGCACAGCCTTGCGCCCGAACTTGTCGCGCAACGCATCGATGGCGCCTTCGGCCATGGCGCGCTTGCGCGACTGGACATCGACCAGATCCGGCGGGTCGGCCTTGTCGTCGTCGGAGAGGTCGCTGACACCGATGCCGAGCAATCGAAATTTCGTTCCGTCCGTCTCCTTGCGAAGAAGGTCCACGCCGGTCGAAAAGATGCGGTCGGCGAGCCGGGTCGGGTCGCCGAGTTGGCGGTTGCGCGTGCGCAGCTTGAAATCCTGGGTCTTCAGCTTCAGCACGACGGTGCGCCCGGCAATGCCTGACTTCTTCAGCCGCGCCGAGATTTTTTCCGAAAGGCCCCTCAGCACGGAGACCAGCTCTTCCAGCGAGGCGATGTCGGTGTCGAAAGTGGTTTCGGCCGATACGCTCTTGGCGTCCTGGTCGGGGTCGACGCGGCGGACATCCTCACCGCGCGAAAGCCGGTAGAGCCGTTCGCCCATCACCCCATAGCGGCGCATGAGGTCGCCGCGTTCCATCTTCTGAAGTTGGCCGATGGTGCGGATGCCATCCTGTTCGAGCGTGGCGTTGAACCCCTTGCCGACACCCCAGATCATGGTCACCGGCTGCGTTGCCAGAAAGCCGACCGCTTCGGCCTCGCCAATGACGGAGAAGCCGCGCGGCTTGCGGAAGTCGGACGCGATCTTGGCGAGAAACTTGCAGTAGGACAGGCCAGATGAAACGGTGATGCCGATCTCCTTCTCCACGGCCAGCGCGAAGCGCGCCAGCACCACCGCCGGCGGCAGGCCGTGCAGCCGCTCGGTGCCGGCGAGATCGAGGAATGCCTCATCGATCGACAGCGGCTCGACCAGTGGCGTCAAGGCCTGCATCATGGCGCGCACCTCGCGGCCGACGGCCACATACTTTTCCATGTTGGGCGCGATCACGACCGCCTCGGGGCAGGCCTCGAGCGCCTTGAACATCGGCATGGCGGAGCGCACGCCGCGGATGCGTGCGATATAGCAGGCGGTGGAGACGACGCCGCGCTTGCCGCCGCCAATGATCAACGGCTTGTCCTTGAGCGCCGGGTTGTCGCGCTTTTCGATCGCCGCGTAGAACGCATCGCAATCGATATGGGCCAGATGCAGCCGGTAAAGCTCGGGATGGCGGGCAAGGCGAGGGCTGCCGCAGCGTTCGCAGCGGCGCGTTTCACCGCGCTGAAACATCAGGCAGTCACGACAAAAACCGTGATCGGGATTGTTGACAGGAGCCGCCATCGCTGCGAACATAAAGAGAACAGAAGCAATGGTACGACAGCGCAAGGCCAGCGACAAGCCTGGCCTGGGGAGAACGCATGAGCACGACGGTAGTGCCGCTGGCGCCTGAGCTCTGGCCTGAATTCGAGGATCTTTTTGGCAAGCAGGGCGCCTGCTACGGCTGCTGGTGCACGCATTTCCGGCTGGCTCCGGCGGCGCGGCGCGAGAGCAGTCGTGAACGCAACAAGGACCACATCAAGGCGCGCATCGAGGCCGGCCCACCGCCCGGCCTGCTGGCTTTCGAGGATGGCAAGGCGGTTGGCTGGATGCAGATCGGGCCACGCGCCGACGTGCCCGAATGGAACAACAAGGGCAGGGGCTCGGCGCCGATCGATCCCGCCGACGCGTCCGATCCGGCCGTCTGGGCGATCTCGTGCTTTTTCATCCGCGCCAAGGCGCGCGGCAGGGGCATCACGCACCGCCTCGTCGAAGGCGGCATCGATTTCGCCCGCAGGAACGGGGCACGGCTTGTCGAGGCCTGCCCGATCGACCTGTCGCGCGATTCGCGTTCGATCGGCCTGTTTGTCGGCTCATCCGGGGTCTTCGAGAAGGCCGGATTCGAGAGGCTTGTGGAGCGCAAGGCCGGCCGGCCGCTGATGCGACTGACATTGTAAGAAAACTTCAGCTTGCAGTTGCATGGTATTTTCTACAGCAAAGTGATTTTGCTCATCGGGAAATAAGGGGAGCGGGGCGAAACTGAATCCTTTATTCTGCAGCGGTGCCAGATTGCGCGGCTGGTCGACGAACCATTCGCCGCTGATGCGGCCGGTGTTGAAGCCGAAAGCCTGGCCGTCATCGTCTTGCAGTCGTGATGGTATTTCCCTACCAGAGATACGAAACGAATTTTGCCTTCGACCGAACGGAGAATTCCCGTGAACCGTATGTTGCCAATTGCCTTTACCGCGCTTCTGCTCAGTGCGCCTGCTTTCGGCCAGACCGTCGACAGCCAGGGCGCCAAGCAATTGTCCGATGACCTGTCCCGCTATGTCGGCAAACAGGCGCTCGATAAGGGTATCCTGAAGGTTTCGGCCGAAGGCGACGCCTACAAGATCGTGTTCGATTTCAAGGCGCTTGCCAGCAGCTTTCCCGACCAGAAGCTGATGAAATTCGACTTTGCGCCCTACGCCCTGCTGGTCAAGCCGCGCAGTGATGGGTCCTGGGATGTCTCGATGGATTTTTCGCAGAGCGCGTCCTTCGAGTTCAACGGCCCCCAGGGAAAGCAAAGCACGCGGTTTTCGATCAAGGACGGCAAGGGCAGCGGCGTTTATGACCCCAAGCTGGCGGCCTTCACCAGCGCCACGAGCTCGATTGCCGGGATGACGATGTCGTCGCAGGATAGCAAGCAGCAGGTGGAGGCGAGCGCTGGTGCTGGCACCGTGACGCTTTCCGCGACCAAGGCGGCCAATGGCGGCGTCGATTTCACGACATCGCAAAAGATTTCGAACTTCGTCGAAGCGATAAAATTCAATGATCCCGAGAACGGGCTGAATTTTCCCGTTACCGTGAAGTCGCCGGAATTTTCTGTGGAGGCCGGCGGCAAGGGTGTGCAGACCAAGCCTCTGCTCGACCTCCTGGCGTTTGCCGTGGCCAATGAGGACGAGAAGACGCTGAAGGCAAACCAGGCGCAGCTCAAGTCACTTCTGCTTGCAGCACTTCCGGTGTGGGAGCGTATCGACGGAACCTATGGCTTCAAGGATCTCGCGGTCGACAGCCCGATCGGTACGTTCGGGGCAACCCAGTTCGGCATAGCGTTCGGTTCCGACGGGGTCGCCCAGAACGGCAAGGTCAGCTATGGCATCAAGGCTTCGGGACTGACCGTGCCGCAGCAGCTCCTGCCGAGTTGGAGCGTGGCGCTACTGCCCACCGATATCGACCTGAACTTCGGCGGCGCCAACATCGATCTCGACAGCATGGCGAAGAAGGCGATCGAAGCCTTTGACCTCAATCAGAATCCGCCGCTGCCGGCCGAGTTCGGCGACCAGCTCAAAGCCGACTTCCTTGCCAAGACGCCGAAGGTCGTCATCGGCCACAGCACCGTGAAGAACAAGGACATGGAAATCGCGCTGGAAGGCGAGATGACAAGCTTCGGCCAGAAACCTGACGCAAATCTCACTGTCGACGTCGCCGGCTTCGACAAGATCATGGAACATCTGCAGGAAGCAGCGAAGGCGGAGCCGGAGGTCGGGCAGTATGTGCCTGTCGCTCTCATGGCGAAGGGTTTTGCCAAGACGCTGCCGGACGGCAAGCTGGAATGGGTCATCAGCACCAAGGCCGACGGCTCGGTCGCCGTCAACGGCGTCATGCTGAAGCCCGCCGACCCAGCGGTGGACGACAGCGTCGACGATGGTGACGGCTCGGACGACGAGAGCGGCGGCAGCGACAATGGCGGCGGTGACAATGGCGGCAGCGCTAACGGCGGGGCAGGGGCTAAGCTCAATCCTTGAGGTTTCAGCCCTCGACCAATTCCAGGAAAAGTGTAAAGCGGTTTTCCGCGCGGGAGTGCGTCAAAGCGCCTGAAGTCCCAGTGCGGCCGCGATCTTTGGCGCGGCTTGGTGCCAATCCTGGACGACCACGACATCGTCCGGGACCGACGGCAGGAACGCGCGCAGCGAATTGTCGGCCATCAGATGGAAGAGATTTGCGTCGGCGACAGATTCCCGCACCGACGCCAGATTGGCCGGTTGGTCGTCGACGAAGACCACCGGCCGCCCGGTCTTGCCGCGCAGCCTGGCCACCGCCGGGCCCTTGGCCATTTCGGTGGTCAGCAGCGGATAGCTTAGCCCGAGGGCGTCGAGATGGGCGCGCCGCACGGCACGATGCCTGTGCGGCATGGCCGTCAGCAATATGATTTCCGCGCGGTCTCCAAGCCCCGTCAGAGCTTCCGCGGCTCCATCGGTGATGCTCTGCCAATCGGCTTGCGCGTCGAAGAAATCACCCAAAAGTGCCATGACTTCGGGTTGTTCGATCAGCCGGCCGCTGGCCGTTTCGGCAATGTTACCGGTCAGCCGGAAGGATGCCAACGTCAGGCCATAGCCACGTGCCTTGAGGAAATGCGGGAAAGGGCGGATGAATTCGAGCACCACGTCGTCGACGTCGAGCACGAGCAGCGGCCTGTCGTCAGCCGCCAGTTCCTCGATCTGGCGCGCGGTTTCGGGATCATCGCTCATGTGGAACGCTCGTGATTGTCATCGCCAAGCGGCAAGGCGCGCAACGCCTTGCCGACAGCCGCCGGTGGCGTGCCGGTTTCCTCGGCGAAGCGCATCAAAGTCGGCTCGTGGGCGAGAATGAATTGCAGGACGCCGGCCAGGAAACCCGGCTCGCCGGCCGCCCGGCGGATCGAATGCGCCTCTATTCCGGTGATCGCAAGAAAGCGCGGTAAAAGCTCCGGATCGGCGGCAACGAAGCCCAATGCCTTTACGGCAATGGTTTCGGCCTCTTCGCGCATTGACGCTGCGTTTGCCATCACTACCTTCGGTGTGTGGAATGAGTCTCTCCCGCAGTAATGGCAAGAGTTGGCCGCGGCAAGCCATTAGAGCGCGGCGCACCTTTTGGATGCGCGGGAGGCGCGGCGGAATTCGTGCTGCTTTGCAGGCTACGGGTTTCCGTTTCGTCAATCATATTGCCGTATCGTGAAGCAGGGTTTGGTGCGTCCAAGGAAAGAGCGCATGACGGCCACCTCCGGGCGGAGGACGGCCGGGACGGGATTTCGATGCCTAAGAAGGTCATGATCGTCGAGGACAATGAGCTCAATATGAAGCTCTTTCGGGACCTCATCGAAGCAAGCGGTTACGAGACGGTGCGCACCCGCAACGGTCTGGAAGCGCTCGACCTGGCGCGCCAACACCGGCCGGACCTCATCCTGATGGACATCCAACTGCCAGAAGTGTCGGGGCTGGAAGTGACCAAATGGCTGAAGGAGGACGACGATCTGCACGTCATCCCGGTCATTGCCGTGACTGCCTTCGCGATGAAGGGCGACGAGGAACGCATCCGCCAGGGCGGCTGCGAGGCCTATATTTCGAAGCCGATCTCGGTGCCGCGCTTCATCGAAACCATCAAATCCTATCTGGGCGATGCCTGATGTTCCCTTCCAGCCGAGCCGGAGCCTTGTGAAATGACCGCGCGGATCCTCGTCGTCGACGACATCCCTGCCAACGTCAGGCTGCTGGAGGTCCGGCTGCTGGCCGAATATTTCGAGGTGCTGACCGCCACCAACGGGCCCGACGCGATCGAGACCTGCGAGAACGGCAAGGTCGACGTCGTGCTGCTCGACGTGATGATGCCCGATATGGACGGGTTCGAGGTCTGCCGGCGGCTGAAGAGCGATCCGGCGACGTCGCACATTCCGGTGGTGATGATCACGGCGCTCGACCAGGTTTCCGACCGCGTGCGCGGGCTGGAGGCCGGCGCCGACGATTTCCTGACCAAGCCGGTCAACGACCTGCAGCTGATGACGCGCGTCAAGAGTCTGGTCCGCCTGAAGTCGTTGACCGACGAGCTTCGGCTGCGCGCCTCGACCACACGCAACATCGGCATCGAAGAACTTTTGAGCCGCAATTTCGCGTCCGAGGACACGACGCCGAAAGTGCTTTTGATCGATGAGCGCAAATCGTCGGTCGAGCGCATCCAGAAGATGTTGCGCGACCGGGCCGACCTCGACGTCACCGGCGATCCGCATGCCGGGTTCTTCCAGGCCGCCGAAACGCCCTATGAATGCGTGATGATCTCGACGGCCTTCGCCGATTTCGATCCGCTCAGGCTCTGCTCGCAATTGCGCTCGCTCGACCGCACCCGTTTCGTGCCGATCATCCTTTTGGCGGAGGAGGGTGAGGAGGAGCGCATCATCCGAGGGCTGGAACTCGGCATCAACGACTATCTGATGCGGCCGATCGACCAGCAGGAACTGACGGCGCGGCTGCGCACCCAGGTGCGCCGCAAGCGCTACAACGACCAATTGCGCGCCAGCGTTACCCAGACCATCGAAATGGCCGTGACCGACGGCCTGACCGGTCTGCACAACCGCCGCTATCTCGACAGCCATCTGCAGACGCTGTTCGACCGCGCCGTGGCGCGGCGCCGGCCGCTGTCGGTGATGATCACGGATCTCGACCGCTTCAAGTCTATCAATGACACGCACGGCCATGACGGCGGCGACGATGTGCTGCGCGAATTCGCACGGCGGCTGCGCAAGAACGTCAGGGGTATCGACCTTGCCTGCCGGTTCGGCGGCGAGGAGTTCGTGGTGGTGATGCCGGACACCGACGGCACCGTGGCCGAGAAAGTGGCCGAGCGCATCCGCGCCGAAATCGCCCAGATGCCGTTCGCCATCGGTGCCGACGGCAAGACGATCGAGGTCACCGTCAGCGTTGGCGTGTCATCGGTGCTGAAGGGCGTGGATACGGTGGCGGCGCTGATGAAGCGCGCCGATCTCGCGCTCTACGAAGCCAAGAGCGGCGGCCGCAACCGCGTCGTTGCCAAGGCGGCCTGACGGTCCGGGCCGGATTATCCGGTCAACCCAACAGGGTTACCCATTTACCTTAATCCAAGCGATTCGCGAGCCTTGGTTAAGAAACTGTTGATTTTCATAAGCTCTTGCGTAAATGTGCAGGCCAAGACGAAGCCGGCACGAGGGTAGATCGCCGGCTCGGTCCCTCAGGAATACCCCATGATGCTCAGGTCCGCCGCATCTCCTGGGTCCGTGGGGTCGGCCGGCCGGCGCTGGCACATAGTGGCCTCCTCGTACCGCTGCCAAACGCCGACCGGCCCCCCTTTTCCGATATGACATTAGGAATCTGCGTCAAGCCCCGGAAGTGCCGGGGCTTTTTTGTGCGCGGCAGGGTCTGAACCTGGATTGTAACGGCTTCAGTTGCACCTCGCGTGCAATCATTTCGCAAGGTCGTGACTTTTCGCTGCCGTTCACAAAAGGGGACGGAGAGAAGCTACCCCTCCATTTCATAGATATGGCGCACAAGGGGCTTGCGGCAAGACCCGGCTGTTCCCGTAAAACCGCGACCCAGGTTAACGGAAACGGGAGTGGCGAAATGCCGGAATTGTTGCCAACAGGCCAAGTGCGTCGGGACCATGCGGTGGTGATCGCCGGAGGCGGTCCGACCGGGTTGATGCTGGCTGGCGAACTCGCGTTGGCGGGCGTCGATGTGGCCATTGTCGAGCGGCGGCCAAATCAGGAACTCATCGGCTCGCGGGCGGGTGGCCTGCACGCACGCACCATCGAGGTGCTCGACCAGCGCGGAATTGCCGACCGGTTCCTCTCGCAGGGACAGGCTTCGTCGTCCGTGGGATTTCACATGATCCGGTTGGACATCAGCGATTTTCCCACGCGGCACAACTATCTGCTGGCGCTGCGACAAAACCATATCGAGCGGATATTGGCCGACTGGATCAGCGAGTTGGGGGTGCCGATCCATCGCGGACAGGATGTCACGGGTTTCGTACAGGATGATGGTGGCGTCGACGTCGATCTGTGCGGTGGCCGGTGCCTGAGGGCGCAGTATCTCGTCGGCTGCGACGGCGGACGCAGCATGATCCGCAAGGCAGCGGGCATCGCGTTCGACGGATGGGATCCGACGATGAGCTGGATGATCGCCGAGGTCGAGATGGCGGAGGAACCTGCATTGGGCTTTCGCAGCGACGCCTACGGTATTCATGCGATCGGCAAGATCGAGGAAAGTGGCCGGGTGGGTGTCGTGCTGACCGAGAGACAACTGACCATTGGTGGCGAACCGACACTGCGCGATCTCAGCGAGGCGCTCGTCGCAGTTTACGGCACCGATTACGGGGTCCACAGTCCGACCTGGATTTCGCGGTTCACCGACATGACGCGCCAGGCTGCCGCTTACCGCGACAGACGTGTTCTGCTGGCCGGCGATGCCGCGCATATACATCCCCCAATGGGCGGACAGGGCCTCAACATCGGCGTGCAGGACGCGGTCAACCTCGGATGGAAACTGGCACAGGTGGTCAAGCTGGTATCACCGGACAGCCTGCTCGACAGCTACCATGCCGAACGCCATCCGGTCGCCGCCCGCGTGCTGCGCAACGCGCTCGCGCAGGTCGCGCTTCGTCGTATGGATGCACGCACCAAGGCATTGAGCGATACCTTTGCCGAACTGCTCGCCATGGACGGGCCACGCAAACGGATCGCCGCGGAGATGTCCGGCCTGGGTGTCCACTACGACCTCGGGGAAGGGCACGCGCTGCTTGGGTGGCGAATGCCCGATCTCGACCTCACCACCGCCAACGGGCCGTTACGGCTGTTTACCTTGCTGCACGACGCGCGGCCGCTGCTCCTCAATTTCGGTGAACCAGGCAGGCTGGACATCGCGCCTTGGGTCGACCGGATCCGGCAGATCGATGCCGGGTATGCCGGTGCCTGGGAGCTTCCTGTACTGGGAGTGGTCGCTGCACCCGACGCGGTTTTGATCCGGCCCGATGGATACGTGGCCTGGGTCGGACTTGGGGCGCAACAGGGATTGGCCGATGCGCTGACCAGATGGTTCGGACCGGCTGCCGCGGCCGGGTATCCTTCTGAACGCAGCGCTTCACGACCTTCCACAGGCTGAAGACTGGTTGCCTCCTGACAAGCGATTGACAGGAGGCGCCATCTGTGCAGAAATTGGTTGGACCATTGGACCACTTGGAGGAAGTGTGGACCTGAACAGCCTGCCACCCATTCAGACGACGGCGCGTGACGACGCCGTGCTGAAGGCATTGGTGGGCTTCGTCCGCGCCGAGGCCCTGCAGCCTGGCGGGCGACTGCCGACCGAGCGCATCCTGGCCGAACGGCTCAAGGTCAGCCGCAACACGGTGCGCGAGGCGCTGACGCGGTGGGAAGGATTGGGCCTGGTCGAACGACGGCAAGGCAGCGGCACCTATCTCAAGGCGGCCGTCTCGCCCGACATGCTGCATCTGCCGCTGACGCTGGCGGGCGGCAATGACTTCACCAGCCTGATGCAGACGCTGGAAATCCGCCGCGCGCTGGAAGCGGAGGCAGCAGCACTGTGCGCCGAGCGGGCAAGCCCGGCCGACATTGCCGAGATCGAACGCAAGCTTGATATCATGGAGCAGGCGTTTCGCACCCTTGACGGCATGTCGTCGGAAGAGGACTGGGAATTCCATCAGGCGATCTACCGGGTCTCCGGCAATCCGCTGTTCGAACAGATCATCGCCGCCATGCACGAACTGTTCCATCGCTTCTGGGAGCATCCGCTCGGCGTGCGCGATTTCGGCCATGCCAGCTTTCCCTATCACCGCACCATCTACGAATGCATCGCGGCACGCGATCCACGGGGCGCCCGCGACGAGGCGCTGAAGCTCATCGCCACCGTCGAGGACGACCTGAAGCGCGGTGCGGCCAAACTCAAACTTCGGACCTGAGATGAACGAGCAGCCAGCCGGTTTCGATCAAGACTATCTCGCCGAGGCGGCGACGCTTTTGGCGCATGACGAACCGTTCCCCGGAGGCGCTGTCGTGCCGCCGATCTACCAGACCTCGCTGTTCACCTTCGCCAATTATGCCGAAATGGCTGATACCTTTGCCGGCAAACGAAAGCAGCCGATCTATTCGCGCGGCGACAATCCGACGGTGATGGAGTTCGAGTCGCGGGTCGCGGCGCTCGAAGGCGCCGAGGCCGCGCGCGGATTCTCCAGCGGCATGGCGGCGATCAGCGCAACCGTGCTTGCCTTCGTCGGAGCGGGCGAGCGCATCGTTGCGGTGCGCAATTGTTACGGCGATGCCTACCGGCTGTTCGAACGCCTCCTGCCGCGGCTCAACATCAAGGTCGATTATGTCGACGGCTCCGACCCGGATGCGGTCGCGGCGGCATTGCCCGGCGCCAAGCTGCTTTATCTGGAAAGCCCGACCTCGATGGTGTTCGAGCTCCAGGACCTGCCGCATCTGACCCGGCTGGCAAAAGAGCAGGGCATCATCACAACCATCGACAATTCCTGGGCGACGCCGGTGTTCCAGAAGCCGATCTCGCACGGCGTCGACCTCGTGCTGCACTCGGCCTCGAAATATCTCGGCGGCCACAGCGACACCGTCGCCGGCGTGGTGGCTGGCTCGGCCGCGCACATCAAGCATATCAACGAGCAGACCTATTCCTATCTCGGCGGCAAGCTGTCGCCGTTCGAGGCCTGGCTGCTGCTTCGCGGCCTGCGCACGCTGCCGCTGCGCCTGCCGCACCACATGAAGAGCGGGCTTGCCATCGCCGAGCGGCTGAAGGCGCATGGCAATGTCGAGCGGGTCAACCACCCTGTCTATTCGAACCATCCGGGCAAGGCGACGCTTGCCGGCTATGGCGGGTTGTTCTCGTTCGAGGTTACCGAGGATATCGACATTCCCGTCTTCGTCGACGCGCTGAAATATTTCCGCATCGGCGTCAGCTGGGGCGGTCATGAGAGCCTGGTCGTACCGGCCAAGGCGTCGCTGGAGCAGACGCCGGGACTGAATTCGATGGCGCGCTTCGGCGTCAGCCCCCGAACCATCCGCTTCAATGTCGGATTGGAAAGTGTCGAGGATCTCTGGGCGGATGTCGCCCAGGCCTTCGAAAAAGCCAGAAAATAACAAGCGGGTTCAAAATGGGAGTCTTGAACATGAAAAAACTGACCGTCATGCTTGCCACCGTCGCGGGGCTGGCGATTTCCGCCGGAGGCGCGCTCGCCGATTCGACCCTAAAAATGGTCGAGGTGATCACCAGTCCGCCGCGCACCGAATTCCTGAAAAAGCAGATCGCCGAGTTCGAGGCGGCCAATCCCGGCGTCAAGGTCGAGCTCGTCTCGCTGCCCTGGGGCCAGGCCTTCGAAAAATTCCTCACCATGGTGCAGGCCGGCGATACGCCCGATGTGGTCGAGATGCCGGAACGCTGGATGGGGCTTTACGCCAACAACGCCCAACTCGAGGATCTCGGCCCCTATATGGCCAAGTGGGACGACGCCAAGACGCTTGGCGACCGCGCCAAGCAGTTCGGCTCGACCGTGAACAACACCCAGTTCATGATCCCCTATGGCTACTATGTGAACGCGCTGTTCTGGAACAAGAAGCTGTTTAAGGAGGCCGGTCTCGACGGCCCGCCGGCCACGCTCGACGATTTCGTCGCCGATTCCAAGAAGATCTCCGCCATCCCTGGAAAGTATGGCTATTGCCTGCGCGGCGGGCCGGGCGCCTTCAACGGCATGCACATGTTCATGAACATCGCTGCCGGCAAGGGCGGCTATTTCAACGAGGACGGCACTTCGACCATCAATGAAGAGGGCTCGGTCAAGGGCCTGCAGATGCTGGCCGACATGTACAAGAACGGTCTTGCGCCGAAGGATTCCGTGAGCTGGGGCTTCAATGAGACCGTCACCGGTTTCTATTCCGGCACCTGCGCCATGCTCAACCAGGATCCGGACGCGTTGCTCGGCATCGCCGACAAGATGAATGCCGACGACTTCGCCGTGGCGCCGCTGCCGGTCGGACCGAGCGGCAAATCCTACCCGACGCTGGGCTATGCTGGTTGGGCGATGTTCGCCAATTCCCAGCACAAGGACGACGCCTGGAAGCTGATGGCAACGCTGCTTTCGCCGAAGGACAATCTGGAATGGGCCAAGGAAGTCGGCGTCGTGCCGATCCACAAGGGCGCCGAGCAGGATCCCCATTTCAAGACCGAGCAGTTCAAGGGCTGGTTCACGGAGCTGAGCGACAGTTCCAAATATGAAATGGTGACGCCGCCGACGCATCTGGAAAACCTCGGCAATTTCGTCGACCAGGTGGCGATCAAGAACTTCCAGGAAGTGCTGCTTGGCCAGAAGACGGCCAAGGACGTCGCCGACCAATGGGCTGCCTTCCTGACCAAGGAACAGCAGGACTGGCTGGCGAAGAACAAGAAGTAAGCGCCTCTTTTGCCTTCTCTCCGTTCACGGGGAGAAGGTGGCCCGATAGGGCCGGATGAGGGGCAGCGCTGTGTTCTGGGAAGCTGGCGCCGCCCCTCATCTGCCTGCCCGTCCCCCGCAGCAGCTGCGGAGGGTGGACCGGCATCTTCTCCCCGTAAAACGGGGAGAAGGACGCTTGTCGCCAACGCCGCGCCCCCAGAGGACGTCCACAGCCAATGACCTATGCCGTATCCGAAATTCGATCCGCAGGGCGGCCGCGAAAGAAGCGGCTTTCCTACGCGACGATCGAGCCCTGGCTCTATCTCAGCCCGGCGATCATCCTGCTGGTCGTGGTGCTGCTCGTGCCGCTGGTCATCGGCATCAGCTATTCCTTCCGCAAATTCTCCGCCTTCAAGTCGGAATATGTCGGGCTCGGCCAGTACCAGGCGATGCTGTCGGATCAGGTGCTGGGTCAGGCGCTGATCAACACGCTGTGGTGGACGCTGGCCAGCCTGTTCTTCCAGTTTTTCCTCGGCCTTGGCCTGGCGCTGCTGCTCGACAAGCCTTTCCCAGGCCGCAAGGTGGTGCAGGCGCTGGTCTTCCTGCCTTGGGCGGTGCCGTCCTTTCTGTCGGGGCTCACCTGGGCCTGGTTGTTCAATCCGATCGTCGGTCCGCTGCCGCACTGGCTGTTTGCCTTGGGGCTGAAGGCCGAGCCGACCAACGTTCTCTCCGATCCCTCAACCGCCATGTGGGGGCCAATTATCGCCAATGTCTGGTTCGGCATTCCGTTCTTCGCCATAACGCTGCTGGCGGCGCTGAAGTCTATCCCCTCGGAGCTGCATGAGGCGGCGGCGATCGACGGCGCTTCGCCGTGGCAACGCTTCATCAAGGTCACGCTGCCGTTCCTGGCGCCGACCATCGCCATCACGGTGATGTTGCGCACGATCTGGATCGCCACCTTCGCCGACCTGATCTTCGTCATGACCGAGGGCGGACCGGCCGGCTCGACCAACACGGTTCCGGTCTACATCTATGTCAGCGCCTTCAAGTCGCTGGACAAGGGCTATGCCTCGGCTGTGGCCGTGCTGCTGCTCGTCCTGCTCATCGCCTATGCGATCGTGCTGATCGCCATCCGCCGCTCGCTTGTGAGACACGTCTGATGATCGCTGGACGCTCAGCCCCGCAGCGCTTCTTCGGCGGCATCGGTCTTTATGCCGCGATCGCCGCCTACGTGGTCTTCGCTCTGTTCCCGATCTACTGGACGCTGAAGATCTCGGTCACGCCGGAGCGGCTGCTCTATTCCGAAGGCATCACCTTCTGGCCGTCGCACATGACGCTACAGAACTTCGTCACCGTGCTCGAGGCCACCGATTTCCCACGCTATTTCCTCAACAGCGTCATCGTCTCGGTGTCGACGGCGGCACTGGTCACGGTCATTGCCACGCTCGCCGGCTACGCCATGTCGCGCTTCACCTTTCGCGGCAAGGCTGCACTGGCGCTGATGCTGCTTTTGACCCAGACCTTTCCGCTGGTGATGGTCATTCCGCCGATCTACCGCGTGATGGGTCAGATCGGCCTGATCAACAGCCTGACCGGGCTGATCATCATCTACACCGCCTTCAACACCGCCTTCGCCACCTTCCTGATGCAGTCCTTCTTCGATGGCATCCCGAAGGATCTGGAAGAGGCGGCGATGATCGACGGCTGCACCCGCGCGCAGGCGATGCGCCGGGTGATCGTGCCGCTGACGCTGCCCGGCATGGGCGCGACGCTGGGCTTCGTCTTCACCGCCGCCTGGAGCGAGCTTCTGTTCGCGCTGATGCTGATTTCCAGCGACGACCAGAAGACCTTCGCCGTCGGCCTGCTTACCTTCATCGGCAAGTTCGCCGTCGATTGGGGGCAGATGATGGCGGCGTCGATCCTGGCGCTGATCCCGGTCTGCATCTTTTTCGCCTTCCTGCAACGCTATCTCGTCACCGGTCTGACCGCCGGCGCCGTCAAAGGATAGATCGATGGCCTCTGTTACACTCGAAAAGGTTCGTAAGGACTACGGCGCCGTGCGCGTCCTGCACGCGGTCGATCTCGAAATCGCCGATGGCGAGTTCGTTGTGCTGGTCGGACCGTCCGGCTGCGGCAAGTCCACGCTTTTGCGCATGATCGCAGGGCTCGAGGAAGCCTCCGGCGGCGAAATCCGCATCGGCGAGCGGCTGGTCAACGACGTGGCGCCCAAGGATCGCGACATCGCCATGGTGTTCCAGTCCTATGCGCTCTATCCGCATATGGACGTGTCTAAGAACATGGGCTTCAGCCTGATGCTGCGAAAGGCCGATAAGCCGGCGATCGATGCGCGCGTCGATGGTGCTGCCAAGCGGCTGGGGCTCGATACGTTCCTGCAACGCTTGCCCAGGCAATTGTCCGGCGGCCAGCGCCAGCGCGTCGCCATGGGCCGTGCCATCGTGCGCGATCCCAAGGTCTTTCTCTTCGACGAGCCGCTGTCGAACCTCGACGCCAAGCTGCGCGTCCATATGCGCGCCGAGATCAAGGCACTGCACCAGCAGTTGAAGACCACTTCTGTCTACGTCACCCACGATCAGATCGAGGCGATGACCATGGCCGACCGCATCGTCGTCATGCATGACGGGTTGATCCAGCAGGTCGGCGCGCCGCTCGATCTCTATGACCGGCCGGCCAACATGTTCGTCGCCGGCTTCATCGGCTCGCCGGGGATGAATTTCCTGCCGGCGACTGTGGAGAAGGGCGGCAAGGTGGACGCCGTGTTGTCCGATGGCCAGAAGCTTCGGCTACCGGACGGCCTGCCGCTCAGGGATGGCGACGTCATCACCGTCGGCCTGCGCCCCGAGCATATCCGGCTGGCCGATGACGGCGCCCTGCGAGGCGAAGTGGGCGTGGTGGAGCCGCTCGGCCTGTCGACGCAGTTCTATGTCAAGCTGGCCGGCCAGCAGCTTTGCGTCTTTGCCATGGGCCGCGCCGGCGTGAAGCCCGGCGACATGGTGCGGCTGGCGGCCGATCCCGCGTCGCTGCATCTGTTCGATCCGAAAAGTGGCGATCGCATCGGCTGAATGAATTCATCCAGGGCTGAGGGAACTCAGCCCGGAGCCTTCCGCCTTGTAAACGAAAAACGCCGCCCGATGGGCGGCGTTTCGGCATTCCAGAGGAAAAACCCAGATTACTTGATCTTGGTTTCCTTGAATTCGACGTGCTTCTTGGCGACCGGGTCGTACTTGCGGAACGACAGCTTGTCGGTCTTGGTACGGCTGTTCTTGCTGGTGACGTAGAAGAAACCGGTGTCGGCGGTCGACAGAAGCTTAATCTTGATGTTTGCGGCTTTGGCCATGATCTCAGTCCGTTATGTTCGTGGAGTTTTGGCCGCTGGAGCACGGGGAAAACACCCGGACGCGGGAAACTTGGCGCGACACATAAAGAACGTGCCTGGAAAGTCAAGCCCGGCGGACCTGATGTGTCCCGCCCAAGCTGCACTGTATGCATATAATCAGGCGTTTTCTACCTCTGATACCGCAACCTTCTTCCAGTCTCCGGTCGTGTTCCACCAGCGATTCGGATTGGCGCGGTCGTCCAGACCCTTGGAGCGGCTGGCAAGGATCGGCTGGATGCGGATCACCGGCTCCTGATAGGAATGCGCCTGGAAAATCGCCTCGACGACGCGGGCCGCCAGCGCCTGGTCATCGGGTAATTCGAATGAAACCTCGACCGTGCCCGGGCGGCGGCGCAATTCGGTTTCGGCGCCGGCCGCGGCCCCTTCAAGCGGCCTGTAGCGTTCGATGCCGTGCGCCGACTGATAGGCGTTGCGGTCATACTTGCCCATGGCCAGCGGTGCGATTGCAACGACCGCGTCCATGATGCGGTCGACATCGGCAGCCGGAGCCTGGAAGCTGACGAGCAGCAGGAGCGTCATTCGCAGCGAAGTGGTTTCAAAGCCGCTGTCGATCATCGGAGTGTCCTCGGTTCAGGGTGTTTTAGGACACCCTTTTAACCGGTGGCTGCTGACACGGTTCTGTCAGCAGCCTGCCGCTGCACCGTGCCGATAAACGACCGGGTTGGGCTCTACAGGAGTATCTTGCGGACGAGCCGGAAGCAGACCAGGGCGATGTAGGCGGCGAAGAACAGGCCGAGCGACCAGCCAAAACCGGAGGGCCCGAAACTGTCCATGCCGATGCCGATCGCCTGCGGGCCCAGCACCATGCCGACGCCGTAGCACAGCACGAAAGCGGCATTGGCCGACGCCAGTTCGTGGCCGGAAAGCTGCGAACCGAGATGGGCGAGGCCGATCGTGTACATGGCGGCAACGACACCGCCCCAGACGAAAAGCAGCGCGGCCATCAGGTGCCAGTTCGCGGCAAAGAACGGCATGAACATCGTGCCGGCGAGACCGACCGTGGCGCAGGCGAGCAGCAGATAGCGCCGATCCGTGACGCGGTCGCTGATCATGCCGATCGGGATCTGGAGCAGCACGTTGCCGAGGCCGATCATGGTCAGCAGCAGCGCCGCATCGGCCTCGGAGTAACCGATGCGATTGCCATAGATCGGAAACAGCGCGAAGCCGCCGGTCTCGACCGCGCCAAACACAAGCACGGCGAAAGTCGCGGTCGGCACCAGCCAGATGTAGCGCAGGAAGTGGCTGGTTTCGCTGTCGGCCACGATGGTGGGGCTTTCGTTGCGCGCGGCCAGCACCGGTATCGCGGCCAGCGTCACCAGGGCGATGATGACGCCGAACGGCCTGAAACCGGAACTGCCGAGATGGGCGAACAGCCACGGCCCCGCGGCAAAACCGAGCGACAGGACGGTGGCATAGATGCCAAGTACAAGACCGCGTCGGTGTGGCGGCGCCGACGTGCTGATCCAGAATTCCGACAGGATGAACAGCACGGTCAGCGCGATGTGCAGCACGATGCGCAGGGGAAACCACATCCAGAAATCAGGCGCGAAATGGAAACCGACGAATGCCAGCGCGCCGGCGGCGATCATGGCGATCATCGTCCAGGCGACGCCAAAGCGCATGGCCAGCGGAGTGGCCAGCGGCGCCCCGGCGATCGAGGCCAGGCCGGCAACGGCCGTGTTGAGGCCGATCATCGAGGCAGAGTGGCCGCGTGTTTCCAGGATGACGCTGAGCAGCGGCATGCCGAGGCCAATGGCGATACCGACGACGCTGATCGACGAAATCGCCGCCACCATCGGCAGCCAGTGTACGCGTTCGTCGCCCTTTGGTTGGGTATCGACCGTCATGAGATGCTGAATACTCTGTCTGTTTGATCTTACGCAATTCCGGACGGAAAACCGCGTCACACTTTCCTGGAATTGCTCTAGAGAAGTTCGCGGGTGAAGCGGTTGCGGACAAGCCTATAGAAGGGGACAGGGCCGCCCGGACGCAGCAGTGGATCATTGGCGAGCCGCTTTTCGAGCTCATCCAGGATCATTCGGGTGATGTCGGGTATATCAGCCTGCCTGGCCTTGGCGAGCGGCAGCCAGACCAATTCCTCCAGTTCGTTGGTCGGGCCGCCTTCGGCCAATTCGACGGCGACGTCGCCACGCCAGGCGCTGAAGAAGCGGGTGTCGAAGCGGCGCACCCGGTTCGGCGGCGTGATGGCGCGCGCGACGAAGCGCAACGGCTCCAGCGACGGTGCGACGCCATGTTCGACGAAACCCTGCCAATCGCGCCTGGTCGTGGCAAAGGCGCCTTTGCGGCCGATCAGCAGCCCGGCTTCCTCATAGGTCTCGCGGACCGCCGACAAAGCGATGGCACGGGCGCGGGCGTGGCTGGTGCGGCCGGGGCCGGCGGTCAGCTTGGCTTCTTCGTGCTGGTTAAGTGTGGTCGCCGTCGGGATGCGGCTGTCGGCAGGGTCGGTGCGGCCGCCCGGGAAGACGAATTTCCCTGGCATGAAAGCGTGTCCGGCATGGCGGCGTCCCATCAGCACCAGGACGTCGTCGCCCTTGCGGTCGAGCAGGATGAGCGTCGCGGCGTCACGCGGACGCAGGGGCCGGCCGCCATGCGTGGCAAGACCCTTGTCGAGCTTGTCGGCATCCGCCTTGGTCATTGCTTCCATGCGCAGGACCTAGCGGAAACTTCTTGCATGCGAAAGTAGCCCTAACGATTGGCATGTTGCGCCAGCCAACATTTCAGGCCCCGGGATGCGGCTCGATCACATCCTTTTCGCCACCAAACCCGTGCATATAGAACGCCCATTGCAATCCGATGACGGCGCCTTTGACTGGCTGCAGCAGCGCGACCGACAGAAGGATGGTCAAGGGCACCCAGATGAGGATGTGCTGCCCGGTGGACAAGGTCGAGGTCGCCTCGACACCCATGAAGGCGCCGAGCACGATGTGGCCGACGATGATGATGACGAGATAGGCGGGCAAATCGTCGGCGCGATGGTGATGAATCTCCTCGCCGCAGACGCTGCAGGTTTCGACGGTCTTGGTGAAGCCGCGGAAGAGCTTGCCTTCGCCGCAATTCGGGCAGCGGCCCAAGAGGCCCCGCTTCATCGCCGTCCACAATGGGCGGGCAATCCGGCCCGAGTGATGTTCGCCACCAAAAACCTGTTGTTCCATCATCGTCTCCTGCCGCGCGGCCCCGGTCGCGATTGCGACGCACGGGCGCGGCCCTTGGCCTTGTGAAACGACCTGCTGGAGCCTGGCAGGGGCTTTGGGTCGGTCAACATCTCGAAGCGCATCGCTCCGGCCATCGGCGCCACCTCGACGAGCCGGACCTCGACTCGGTCCGCGAGCTGGTAGCCTTTGCCCGAGCGTTCTCCGAACAGGGAGCGAGCCGTTTCGTCGTATATGTAGTAATCGCCGCCCACAGTTGACACAGGGATGAAACCATCGGCGCCATACTGCGGCAATTGGACAAAAAGTCCTGATTTGGTGACGCCGGAGATACGGGCATCGAAGCGGTCGTTGATGCGCTCGGCGAGATAGGCGGAGATCAGCCGGTCGACCGTGTCGCGCTCGGCAGCCATTGCGCGCCGTTCCGTGCCGGAGATCAGCACCGCAACGTCTTCGAGGCGAACCTCCTCATCTTGCGTCAGCCCTCCGGGACCAAGACCGAGCGCGGCAATAAGCCCGCGATGCACGATCAGGTCGGCATACCTGCGGATCGGCGAGGTGAAATGTGCGTAGCGGCTAAGGTTGAGGCCGAAATGGCCGATGTTCTTGGGTGAATATTCGGCCTGGCTCTGCGAGCGCAGCACCACCTCGTTGACCAGCGCCTCGTTGTCGGCGCCGCGTACGCGCTCCAGAATGCCGTTGAACTGGCTGGGCCGCATCTGCGCGCCACGCGCCAATGACAGGCTAAGCGTCTGCAGGAATTCGCGCAGCGATTCCTGCTTGGCCAGCGACGGCGCGTCGTGAATGCGATAGACCAGCGCCTGCTTCTTGCCCTCCAGCGTTTCGGCCGCGGCGACGTTGGCCTGGATCATGAACTCTTCGATCAGCTTGTGGGCGTCGAGCCGCTCCGGCACGATGACGCGGTCGACCGTGCCATCCGGCTTGAGCAGGATCTTGCGCTCCGGCAGGTCGAGCTCGAGCGGCTGGCGGCTGTCGCGGCCGCGCTTGAGGATCGCGTAGGCGTCCCACAGCGGCCTCAGCACCGTGTCGAGGATCGGGCCGGTCTTGTCGTCCGGCACGCCGTCGATCGCCGACTGGGCTTGGCTGTAGGCGAGCTTGGCCGCCGACTTCATCATGACGCGGTGGAAGGAATGCCTGATCTTGCGGCCATCGGCGGAGAAGGTCATGCGCACCGCCAGCGCCGGACGATCCTGGCCCTCGCGCAGCGAGCAGAGATCGTTGGAGATGCGCTCGGGCAGCATCGGCACGACGCGATCGGGGAAATAGACCGAATTGCCGCGCTTCATGGCCTCGCGGTCGAGAGCCGTGCCGTAGCGGACATAGGCGGCGACATCGGCGATCGCGACGGTGGCGATAAAGCCGCCGAGATTTTTCTCGTCGATGTCAGGCGTGGCGAACACCGCGTCGTCATGGTCCTTGGCGTCGGCCGGATCGATGGTGATCAGCGGCAGGTCGCGCCAGTCCTCGCGATGGGCAAGCGTCGCCGGCTTCACCGCCTCTGATTCGGCAATGACATCGGCTGGAAAAATGTGCGGAATGTCGTGCGCGTGAATGGCGATCATCGAGACCGCCTTTTCGCTGGTCAGCGAACCCAGCACGTTGAGCACCTTGGCGCGCGGCAGCCCGTAGCGGGAGGCGCGCGCGGGCTCGACCTCGACAAGATCGCCATTTTTGGCGCCGTTCTGGAATTCCTTGTCGACGATCAGCTCAGGCTGGCGCCGTTCCACCGGTTCGATGCGGAAGCTGCCGTCCTGAAGCACACGGAAGACACCGAGGACGGCATCCGTGCGCTTCTCGAAGATCTTCATCACCCGGCCGGTATAGGCAGGCCCCGACGGATCGTCGGTCGGAAACGTCTTGGCCAGCACGCGGTCGCCAATGCCTGGCGCTGGTCCGCTGCCCCCACGCGAAACGCGGATCGAGACCACGGGAGGCTCGCCCGGGCCGACCGCCTCGGTCGGGTGCGCCAGCAAGATACCATCGCCATCGCGGCCAAAGATGTCGAGCACGGCGACATGGGGCAAGGTGCCGACCCGGGCCAGCCGCTTGCGCTCCTTGGTCAGAACGCCTTCGTCCTGCAGATCGCGCAGGAGATCCTTCAGCCAGACGCGGTCATCGCCGCGCAGTGCGAACGCCTTGGCGATGTCGCGCTTTCCGGCGCGATCCGGGTTTTCGGCGATGTAGCGCAGGATTTCGTCACGCGAGGGCCGGTAGTTGTCCTTGACCTTGGCCCGGGTGTCGGCGGTGCGGGGATCGCCGTGGCTTCTACCGGTGATCCTGCGCGCCACGCCGTTCTACCCTTTTTTCTTCGCGGCCGGCTTCTTGGCGGCTGCCTTCTTGGTTGAGGTTTTCTTGGTTGTGGGGGCCTTGGCCGCCGCAGCCTTGCGGAACGGTTTCTGGCCGCCGCCGCCCTTGGCTTCCTTCTCGGCTATCAGCGCCAGCGCATCCTCGATGGTCACCGATTGCGGATCCTTGCCCTTGGGCAGCGTGGCGTTGACCTTTCCGAAATTGACGTAAGGTCCGTATTTGCCGTCGCGCACGACGATCTTGCCGCCGCCGTCCGGATGGTCGCCGAGTTCCTTCAGGGCTGCCGGCGTGCCGCCGTTGCGGCCGCCCTTGCCCTTGGACTGCTTCTCGGCAATCACGGTGACGGCGCGGTTGAGGCCGATCGAGAACACGTCCTCGATGCTGTCCAGGTTGGCGTAGGTGCCATCGTGCAGCACGAACGGACCATAGCGGCCGAGCCCCGCCGAGATCATCTTGCCGGATTCGGGATGTTTGCCTACGTCGCGCGGCAGCCCCAGCAAGGCGAGCGCCTTCTCGTGATCGATGGATTCAGGCGTCCAGCCCTTGGGCAGGCTCGAGCGCTTGGCTTCCTTGCCCTCGCCGCGCTGGATGTAGGGGCCGAAACGGCCTGAGCGCAGCGTGATTTCCTCGGCGGTGTAAGGATCCTTGCCGAGGATCTTGGTGCCGTCCTCGCCACCGCCATTCTCCCCATTGGGGTTGGCGGCGTCGCCGAGCTGGCGGGTGAAGGAGCATTCGGGATAGTTCGAGCAGCCGACGAAAGCGCCGAACTTGCCGAGCTTCAGCGACAGATTGCCGGTGCCGCATTTCGGACAGATGCGCGGATTGGAGCCGTCCTCGCGGGCGGGGAAAACCAGTGGCGCCAGTTCCTCGTTCAACGCATCGAGCACATCGGTGACGCGCAATTCCTTGATGTCGGCGACGGCGCCGGAAAAATCCTTCCAGAAATCGCGCAGCACGTCCTTCCAGGCGAGCTTGCCGTCGGAAATCTCGTCGAGCTTTTCCTCCAGCGATGCGGTGAAGTCGTACTCGACATAGCGCTCGAAGAAGCTTTCCAGGAAGGCCGACAGCAGACGGCCCTTGGCCTGCGGCACCAGCCGGCGCTTGTCGATCGTGACATAGTCGCGGTCCTCGAGCGTCTTCAGGATCGCCGTGTAGGTCGAGGGACGGCCGATGCCGAGTTCTTCCAGCTTTTTGATCAGCGACGCCTCGGAATAGCGCGGCGGCGGCTCGGTGGTGTGCTGGGTGGCATTGATTGCACGGCGGGCGAGCTGCTCGCCGGCGCGGATTTCCGGCAGACGGCGGTTTTCCTCGTCTTCCGTGTCGTCGTCCTTCTGGTCGGTATAGGCGGCTATGAAGCCGTCGAAGCGGACGACCGAGCCAACGGCGCGAAGCTCGGCGGTGCGGGCGCCATTCAGCGCTTCGATCTCGACGGTGGTGCGCTCGATCTCGGCCGACTGCATCTGGCTGGCGATGGCGCGTTTCCAGATCAGTTCATAGAGCCGTGCCTGGTCGGCATCGAGATACTGCCGGACCGACGCCGGGGTGCGCATGAAATCCGTCGGGCGGATGGCCTCGTGTGCTTCCTGGGCGTTCTTGGCCTTGGTGGTGTATTGGCGCGGCTTTTCCGGCAGGTATTTCGGGCCGAATTCCTTGGCGACCGCATCGCGAGCGGCGTCGATCGCCTCGGGCGCCATCTGCACGCCGTCGGTTCGCATATAGGTGATCAGGCCGGTGGTTTCGCCGCCGATCTCCATGCCCTCATAGAGCCGCTGCGCCACCTGCATGGTGCGCGTGGCCGAGAAGCCGAGACCCGACGACGCGGCCTGCTGCAACGTCGAGGTGGTGAAGGGCGGGCCGGGGTTGCGCTTGGTCGGCTTGGCTTCGACGGACAGCGCCTTGAAGGTAGCACCCTCGAGCATCGCCTTGATGTCGTCGGCCTGCGCCTTGTTGGAAATGTCGAGCTTTTGCAGCTTCTTGCGCTCGAATGCGGTCAGGCGGGCTTCGAAGGTCTCGTTGCGCGGTGTGCCGAGGATGGCAGCGATCTGCCAGTATTCCTCGCGGATGAAGCGCTCGATTTCGGATTCGCGGTCGCAGACCAGGCGCAGCGCCACGGACTGGACGCGGCCGGCCGAACGGGCGCCCGGCAATTTGCGCCACAGCACCGGAGACAGCGTGAAGCCGACGAGGTAATCGAGTGCCCGGCGGGCGAGATAGGCGTCGACCAGCGGCGCATCGATCTGGCGCGGATTGGCCATCGCCTCCAGCACAGACGATTTGGTGATGGCGTTGAAGACGACGCGGCTGACTGGCTTGTCCTTCAGCGCGCGCTTCTGCTTCAGGACTTCCAGCACGTGCCAGGAGATCGCTTCGCCTTCGCGATCCGGGTCGGTGGCGAGGATCAGGCCGTCGGCATCCTTGACCGCCTTGGCGATGTCGGCGAGACGCTTGCCGGACGCGGTGTCCACCGCCCAGGACATGGCGAAATCTTCATCCGGACGCACCGAGCCATCCTTGGCCGGCAAATCGCGGACATGGCCGAACGAGGCCAGAACCTTGTAGTTCCTGCCCAGGTATTTGTTGATTGTCTTCGCTTTGGCCGGCGATTCGACGACGACGACGTCCATGAGGTCTCATATCAGCTGTGATGCGGCAGAAGAATTCCGCTGCGCGCGACGAAATCTCGGTTCTGTTCGTCGCTCACATGGCCGCGCTTTTGCATCCGGTCAAGGGGAAGGGGCCAAATTGCGGAGGTGCCGGCAGCAATACACTCTTAGAGTGTATGGAGAAAATCACAGAATTTCGGTCAAGGCGACGGCGGTCGGGAGTCGGCGGAAACGGCCGCTTCAAACTCCGGGCGAGTCGTGGAAAGCCGTTCGCTCGCCTGCCGTCGATCGATGCTGGCCGCCGGCTGAACAGAGGAATGCGGCGACCAGCTTGCCCGCCCGCGGGCAGGGAGCAGGGGCAGGCCTAATCGGCCTTGACGACGTGCCAGACACCGGCGACGCCATCACCGCTCATGTCGCCGGCCTTCTTGTCCTTGATGAAGGTGTAGACGGGCTTGCCGTCATAGGCCCACATCTTGGTGCCGTCGGTGCGATCGACAACGCTCCATTCGTCGCCGGCCTTGGCGCCGGCCTTGGCCTTCAGCGGCGGCCAGTTGGTGGCGCATTTGTCGTAGCAATTGGTCTTGCCTTTCTCGTCCTTGTCATAGGTGTAAAGCGTCATGCCTTTGGCATCGGTATAAATCTTGGTGCCGCCGACATCGGCTTCCTTCCACGCCTCTGCGGCAAAGGAGGCGGCGGTGCTGAGCAGAAGCGCGGCCAGCGCTGCGGTTGTCGTTTTCATGGAAATCTCCGTGGCTGTTATTCGCAGGCGCGCGGAAAGTCGCGGCCTCGTTGTGTCAACGCCCTGAGCATGTGCTTTCTTCCCCGGCCCGCGATGACTTGCCACGCGATGGTGATTGGCGGACAAACCCGCGTGCAGCTATATCGTCGCCAAACAGTCGGAGCTTTGGAATGGCATTGGATATCGGCTATGTCAGCGCGGTCGGGGCGGGGGCCATCTCGTTTCTGTCGCCATGCGTGCTGCCGCTGGTGCCGCCCTATCTCTGCTACATGGCCGGCGTGTCGGTCGACGATTTTCGCGGCAATGCGGGCGCGACGGCCCGCGAAGGCGCGCGCGGCGCGCTGCTTTATTCCTCGATCGCCTTCGTGCTCGGTTTTTCGACCGTGTTCGTCGCGCTCGGTGCCGGCGCGTCGACCATCGGCCGGTTGCTGCGCGTCTGGCAGGAGCCGCTGGCGATGGGCGCCGGCGTGCTGATCATCCTGATGGGCCTGAACTTTTTGGGCATCCTGCGCATTCCGCTGTTGTCGCGGGAGGCGCGTTTCCAGTCGCAGGGCAAGCCGGCCAGCGCCGTCGCCGCCTATGTCATGGGGCTTGCCTTCGCCTTCGGCTGGACGCCCTGCATCGGCCCGGTGCTGGGGCCGATCCTGACGCTGGCCGGCGGCCGCGAAACCGTGGGCGAGGGCGCGCTGCTGCTCGCCGCCTATTCGCTGGGCCTCGGCATCCCGTTCCTGATCGCCGCGCTGTTCTCCGGCGCCTTCATGCGCTTCGTCGGCAAGTTCCGCGTCCACCTCGGCCTTGTCGAGAAGGCGATCGGCGCGCTCCTGGTGGTCGCCGGCGTGTTTTTCCTCACCGGCGGCGTGCAGACGGTGTCCTACTGGTTGCTGGAGAATTTTCCGGTGTTGGGGCGGCTGGGGTAGGCCTACTGATTAAAAGTCAGTTGCTCTTCGTCTGCCATCTCACCGGAATTTAACCGCATTGGTGCAGCATGGCGCCACTGCTATCCTGATTTGATTCCCCAACCCTTTTCAGATGGTTGCCTATCGATGAGCCAGAGAACCTGCCTGTCCGTCATCCTCGCCGCCGGTGAGGGCACACGCATGAAGAGCGCGCTGCCGAAGGTGCTGCACCAGATCGCTGGGTTGCCGATGGTCGCCCATGTGGTGAAGGCGGCCGAGGCCGCTGGTGCGAGCGACGTGGCGCTGGTGATCGGTCATGGCGCCGACGAGATGCGCAGGGCGGCCGCGAAGTTCGCGCCTGAGGCTGAGACCTTCGTGCAGGACAAACGCCTTGGCACGGCACATGCCGTTCTCGCCGCTCGCGAGGCGATATCAAAGGGTTACGACGATGTTCTTGTCATGTTTGGCGATACGCCACTGATCGATGCGCAGGCGCTCGCCACGGCGCGGCGGAAGCTGGCCGAGGGCGCCGCTGTCGCGGTCATCGGTTTTCGCCCGCCAAATCCGGCCGGATATGGCCGCCTGATCGAGCAAGCTGGCCGGCTCGTCGCCATCCGCGAGGAGAAGGACTGTTCCGAGGCGGAGAAGAAGATCGGCTTCTGCAATGCCGGCATGATGGCGGTTGCGGGCAAGCACGCGCTCCAATTGCTCGATGCGGTCGGCAACAAGAACGCCAAGGGCGAGTATTATCTCACCGACATCGTCGAGATCGCCAGCGCCCAGGGTCTCGATGTCGTTGCCACCGAAGCCAGCTTCGAAAGTGCGCTCGGCATCAACAACCGCGCCGAACTGGCGCAAGCCGAAGCCATCTGGCAACAGCGCCGGCGCCATGAGGCGATGCTGTCGGGCGTGACGCTGATTGCGCCGGAAACCGTCTATTTCTCGCACGATACCGAAATCGGCGCCGACACGATCGTCGAGCCCAATGTCTGGTTCGGACCGGGTGTGATGGTTGCCTCGGGTGCCAAGATCCACGCCTTCAGCCATATCGAAGGCGCCATTGTCGCGTCCAATTGCGATGTCGGGCCATTCGCACGGCTGCGGCCAGGCGCCGATCTCAGGAACAAGGCCAAGGTCGGCAATTTCTGCGAGGTCAAGCAGGCCGTTATCGAGGAGGGCGCCAAGGTCAACCACCTGACCTATATCGGTGACGCGCGCGTCGGCGCTGGGGCCAATATCGGCGCCGGCACCATCACCTGCAACTACGATGGCTATTCGAAATTCTTCACCGACATCGGCGAGGGCGCCTTCATCGGCTCCAATTCCTCGCTCGTGGCACCCGTCACCATCGGCAATGGCGGCTATATCGCCTCGGGCAGTGTCATCACCGAAAGCGTTCCCGACGACGCTCTGGCCTTCGGCCGGGCTCGCCAGAAGACGATCCCCGGTAAGGGGAAGGAGTTGCGCGAACGGTTTGCTTCGGCCGCGGCGGCAAAGAAGAAGGCAGCCGGCACCGACCATTAGCCATTGGTCGACAAGTCTGCTTTCTTGCCGAAGCAATCGAAAAAAACGAACGATTGCAGTAACCGGATTGCAAGAGCGGTCTGTCATGGTGCATGCGTGCGCAAGTGTCCGTTACACCGGACGAAATGCAATGTGACTTTCGCGGCAGGCCGGCCACCCCTAAATAGCGCTGGTTTTCCATGGGCAATCGGGGACTGTCTGCATGTGCGGTATCGTTGGAATCGTCGGCCACTCGCAGGTTGCGCCGCTCATCGTCGACGCGCTGAAGCGGCTCGAATATCGCGGCTATGACTCGGCCGGCGTCGCCACCATCGAAAAGGGTCAACTTGGCCGCCGCCGTGCCGAGGGCAAGCTGGTCAACCTCGAACGCCGGCTCAAGGATGAGCCGCTCGACGGCACGATCGGTATCGGCCATACACGCTGGGCGACCCACGGTGTGCCCAACGAGACCAATGCGCACCCGCACTTTTCGGAGGGCGTCGCCATCGTCCACAACGGCATCATCGAGAATTTCGCAGAACTGCGCGACGAGCTGGTCCGCGACGGCTATTCCTTCTCGTCGCAGACCGACACCGAGGTCGTGGCGCATCTGGTGGCACGGGAACTTGCGAAAGGTCTGAAGCCGGTCGAGGCCGCGCACAAGGCGTTGAAGCGGCTGGAAGGCGCCTTTGCGCTGGCCATCATGTTCAAGGGCGACGAGGACCTCATCGTCGGCGCCCGCAACGGCCCGCCTCTGGCCGTCGGCCATGGCGATGGCGAGATGTTTTTGGGCTCCGACGCCATTGCGCTCGCTCCGTTCACCAATTCGATCACCTATCTCGAGGACGGCGACTGGGCGGTGGTGCGCCGCGAGAGCGTCGCCATCTTCGACATCGACGGCAAGAAAGTCGACCGCAAGCGCCAGCAGTCGCTGTCGACCAGCTTCATGGTCGACAAGGGCAACCGCCGCCATTTCATGGAAAAGGAAATCCATGAGCAGCCCGAAGTGATCTCGCACACACTGGCGCACTACGTCGATTTCGTCTCCGGCGTCTCCAAGCCGCTCGACCTGCCATTCGATTTCGCCAAGATCGGCCGCCTTGCTATCTCCGCCTGCGGCACTGCGTATCTTGCCGGCCTCATCGGCAAATACTGGTTCGAGCGCTATGCTCGGCTGCCGGTCGATATCGATGTCGCGTCGGAATTCCGCTATCGCGAAATGCCGCTGTCGGCCAGCGATGCCGCCTTCTTCATCTCGCAGTCGGGCGAGACCGCCGATACGCTGGCTTCGCTGCGCTATTGCCGCAAGGCCGGCATGAAGATCGGCGCGGTCGTCAATGTGCGGGAATCGACCATGGCGCGCGAATCCGACGTCGTGCTGCCGACGCTGGCGGGACCTGAGATCGGCGTCGCTTCGACCAAGGCTTTCACCTGTCAGTTGTCTGTGCTCGCGTCGCTTGCCGTGCGCGCCGGCGTGGCGCGCGGGGCGATCTCGAAGGAGCAAGAGAAGACCCTGGTGCGAGCGCTTTCGGAAGCACCGCGCTACGCCAACCAGGTGCTGAAGCTCGAAGAACAGATCGAACGGATCGCGCGGGAGCTGTCTCGCTACAAGGACGTGCTCTATCTCGGACGCGACACCAATTTCCCGCTGGCCATGGAAGGCGCGCTGAAGCTCAAGGAAATCTCCTACATCCATGCCGAAGGCTATGCCGCGGGCGAGCTGAAGCACGGGCCGATCGCGCTGATCGACGAGAACATGCCGGTGATCGTGATTGCGCCGCACGATCGCATCTTCGAAAAGACCGTGTCCAACATGCAGGAAGTGGCGGCGCGTGGCGGCAAGATCATCCTGATCACCGACGCCAAGGGCGCGGCACAGGTGAGCGTGAAAACGATGGAGACCATCGTGCTTCCGGATGTGCCGGAAATCATCTCGCCCATCATCTACGCGCTGCCGATCCAGATGCTTGCGTATTTCGCCGCCGTTTTCATGGGCACCGACGTCGATCAGCCACGCAATCTGGCGAAATCAGTGACGGTGGAGTAAGTTTCCCTCCCAAATTGAGAGGTCGAGCCGAGTGACGTCGAAATTCGCACGTCCAGTTCATCCTGGAGAATTCCTGCGTGAAGAATATCTCGTCCCGCTCGGCATGAGTGCAGGCGCGCTGGCGAAAAAACTCAATCTTCCGCGCACCCGTATTGAACGCATTGCCAAGGAAGAGATCGGCTTGACTCCCGACACGGCCCTTCGCCTCGCCAGGTTTTTCAACACCACGCCTGAATTCTGGATGAATTTTCAGCAGGCTTACGAGCTTGAGACTGAGGCGAAGAAGCTGGCGCCGGAACTTGAGAAGATCGCGCCGCTGGAACAGCCGCATAATAGGACCTTTAAAAACTTCTAAAAACTTCGCAGTTCCAAAGCGCCTTCCGGTTCACTAATGTCGCGCCGCAACCCGTGCCCGGTGAACCATGTCAGACGCTTCGAAGACTTCCGGCATGACCCGGCTGAGGAACTATTTCCTCACGGGCTTCATCGTCTGCGCGCCGCTGGCGATCACCGCCTATATCGCCTGGTCGTTCATCGGCTGGGTCGATTCCTGGGTCAAACCCTATATTCCGGCGCGTTACAGCCCCGACAGCTATCTGCCGTTCCCGGTTCCAGGGTTCGGGCTGATCGTCGCGCTCATCCTGATCACGCTGATCGGCTTCCTGACGGCCAACATTGTCGGCCGCGCCATCGTCGGGTTTGGCGAGCGCCTGCTTGGCCGCATGCCGCTGGTGCGCGGCATCTATGGCTCGCTGAAGCAGATTTTCGAGACCGTGCTGTCGAACAAGGGCGACATGTTCCGTCAGGTTGGGCTGGTCGAATATCCACGCAAGGGCGTGTGGTCGCTGGTGTTTGTCGCCAGCGAGAAGGAAACCGAGATCAACCAGAAACTCGACCAGGAAGGCGATCCGCTGATTGCGGTGTTCATGCCGTGCACGCCGAACCCGACGACCGGTTTCCTGATGTATGTTCTGAAGTCGGATATCGTGCCGCTCGACATGACGATCGAGGACGGCGCCAAGCTGATCGTGTCGGCCGGGTTGGTGGCCCCCGAGGTGAAGACGAAATTGGTGACGCTGAACGGTGAGCCGATCAACGGAACCCTGGCCAATCCGCCGCTAGGGCCTCATCCGGCGCGCAGGAGCCGCACGGCCTCGTCGCGGCCGAACAAGTAGAGCAGGAGCCGTAGCGCCTCGCCGCGATCCGATTGCAGTTCGGGATCGCGCGACAGGATCAGCCTGGCGTCGTCTCGGGCGGCCTCCAGTAGGTCGGCATGCGCCTCGATGCGCGCCACCTGGAAACCCGGAGTGCCGGACTGGCGGGTACCGAGCAATTCGCCTTCGCCGCGCAATTTCAGATCCTCTTCGGCGATCAGGAAGCCGTCCTCGGTCTCGCGCATCACCGACAGCCGGCGTTTGGCGGTCTCGCCAAGCGGGTCCTTGTAGAGCAACACGCAGGATGACTTGATGTCGCCGCGTCCGACCCGGCCGCGCAACTGGTGCAACTGGGCGAGCCCGAAGCGTTCGGCATGCTCGATGACCATGATCGTGGCGTCAGGAACGTCGACGCCGACTTCGATGACCGTGGTGGCGATCAGGATGCGCGTCTCGCCTTGCTTGAAGGCACGCATCGCCTCGTCCTTCTCGGCACCCCTCATGCGGCCATGGACAAGGCCGATGCGATCGCCGAACAGCGGCTTCAGCGAAGCGAAACGATCCTCGGCCGACATTAGCTTGATTTCTTCGGATTCCTCGACCAGCGGGCAAATCCAGTAGATCTTCTGGCCATCCGCGACGGCATCGAGCATGCGGCCGACCAGTTCGTCGAGCCGTTCGAGCGGCAGCGTGACGGTGCGGATCGGCTGGCGGCCGGCCGGTTTTTCCGTCAGCTTCGAGACGTCCATGTCGCCGAAGGCGGTCAGCACCAGCGTGCGCGGGATCGGGGTCGCGGTCATCACCAGCATGTCGGGAGCGTCGCCCTTGGCGGTGATGGCAAGCCGCTGATGGACGCCGAAGCGATGCTGCTCATCGATGACGGCCAGGACCAGATCGTGGAAGCTGACCGTTTCCTGAAACAGCGCGTGGGTGCCGACGATGATATCGATCTCGCCGCTGGCAAGACCAGCCAGTGTTTCGGCTCGCTCGCGGCCCTTTTCACGGCCGGTCAGGATGGCGATGCGCAAGCCGACCTTGGCTGCAAGCGGGGTGATCGTCGCCAGATGCTGGCGCGCCAGGATTTCGGTCGGCGCCATCAGCGCCGCCTGGCCGCCGGCCTCGACGGCGCGTGCCATGGCCAACAAAGCCACGACCGTCTTGCCCGAACCGACATCGCCTTGCAGCAGCCGCAGCATGCGCTCTGGATCGGCGAGATCGGCGTTGATTTCGGCGAGCGCGAATTCCTGCGAGGGAGTGAGCGAATAGGGCAGGGCCGCACGCAGCCTCTCGACGATGCGGCCATCGCCGACGAGAGGGCGGCCTGACAGGCGTCGCACCTTTGCCCGCACCAGGGCCAGCGAGACCTGGCCGGCGAGCAATTCATCATAGGCGAGGCGGCGCCATGCAGCCCCTTCGACCGCGACATCGATCGGATCGCCGGGATAATGGATACGGGTCAGCGCGTCGCCAAAGGACGGAAAGCTCTGGCGGCGCATGAAGGCATCATCCTGCCATTCCGGCAGGTCCGGCAGGCGGCCTAGCGCCTGGCCGATCGCACGGCGCAGCACCTTGCCGGACAGCCCCGCGGTCAGCGGATAGACCGGCTCGACCAGCGGCAGGTTCTCGGCTTCGCTGGCGAGTGCGATATGGTCGGGATGGACCATGGTCGGGCGTCCGTTGAACCATTCCATACGGCCTGACACCACGACATGCTCGCCGACAGGCATTGCCTTCTCGAGATAGGCGGCATGGGCATGGAAGAAGGTCAGACCGATTTCGCCGGTATCGTCATGGGCGTAGACCCGGTAGGGCACCGACCTGTTGCCGCGCGGCGGCGGCTGGTGGCGGTCTATGCGCAGCTCAAGCGTCACGATGGCGCCTTCGGCCGCGAGGGCGATGCCAGGCCGATTGCGGCGGTCGATGACGGTGTGGGGCAGCACGAACAGGAGATCGCCGGCGCGCGCGGCGCGATCGCCGAGGTCGGCCGCCACGACCTTCTCGATCAGGGCACCGACCTTCGGCCCGACGCCGGCAAGCGAGGTGATCGGGACAAACAGGGGATCGAGTATGGGAGGACGCATGATGTCAGCTTATGTCGCGACGGCCGCAGCGCAAAGGCTGACACCGCCCACTATCCACGCTATATGCGCCGCTTGAAGCGAGGATGCGGCACAATGACCGGAACGAAACGATCAAGCGAGGGGCTGGACGCCCACCGCCGCAAGCTGTTGTTCCGCTCCTGGCATCGCGGCCTACGCGAGATGGACCTCATCCTCGGCACCTTCGCCGATGCCGAGATCGGCACCTTGACCGCCGAGGAAATCGACCAATATGAGAGGCTCCTCGATATTGCCGACACAGAATTCCTGCCGCTGGTCACGGGCGAACGCCCGGTGCCGGCGGAGATCGACTGTGCCGTCCTGCAAAAAATCCTGGCGTCCCGCCGGACCATGACATTCTGAACAAAAGCAATTCCAGGAAAAGTGCGAAGCGGTTTTCCGTTCGGAATTGCGATAAACAAGACCGTGATTTGATGGCTCTCATCCCCACCATTGGCTTGCCGAAGGGCCGCGCCGGCCAGTTCATCGTCGACGGTGTCGCCGACGGCTACGAGGCCTTCGCGCTGGTACAGACGGCGCTCGAAATCGCACCCGACAAGCCGGTGCTGTTCGTGGCCCGCGACGGTCAGCGCTTGCCTTCCATCATCGAGGCGCTGTCCTTCGTCGCGCCCGGCCTGCCTGTGCTGGAACTGCCTGCCTGGGACTGCCTGCCATACGACCGTGTGTCGCCCGGTTCCGATGCCGCCGCCAAGCGCCTCGATGCACTGACCGCCATGATCGCGCTGGCGAAGAAACCGCACCGTGCCGTCATTCTCACCACCGCCAACGCGCTGCTGCAGCGCATTCCACCCGCTGAGCTTGTCGAGGCGCAGACCTTCCACGCCAGGCCCGGCAACCAGATCGACATGAATGCGCTGATCGCGCGGCTGGAGACGTCGGGATTCGAGCGGGTGCCGACCGTGCGCGGCATCGGCGAATTCGCGGTGCGCGGCGGCATTCTCGATCTTTTCGCTCCCGGTTGGACCGAGGCGCTGCGGCTTGATTTCTTCGGCGACACGCTGGAATCGATCCGCGTCTTCGACGCCGCCACGCAGCGCACCACCGGTCAGCGCAAGTCGATGGCGCTGCAGGCGATGAGCGAAGTGGCGCTGACGCCGGAAACCATCAGCCGCTTCCGCCGCTCCTATATCGAAGCCTTTGGCGCGCCATCGCGTGACGACGGGCTCTACGCGGCGGTCAGCGAAGCGCGGCGCTTCGCCGGCATGGAGCATTGGCTGCCGTTCTTCTATGAGCGGCTGGAGACCGTGTTCGACTACCTGCCTGACGCACCCGTGGTTTTCGACCATCTGGCGCATGAGGCGCTTGCCGAGCGCCATACGCTGATCCTCGACCACTATGAGGCGCGCAAAAAACAGGCTGACGGGGCGCTTAGGGATGCGGTGCCCTACAAGCCGGTTGCGCCGGACCTGCTCTATCTCTCGCCGGAGAATCTCAAGGCTTCGCTTGGCGAGCGCGAAGACATTGACTTTACCGTGTTCGATGCGCCCGATTTGGGGGGTAAGAAAGTCTTCCACGCCGGCTCGCGCCATGGTCGCAGCTTCGTCGAGGAGCGAGCCGATCCGAACGTCAATGTCTTCGATGTCGTCGTCCGGCACATAGCCGACGAGCGCGCCGCACGCCGCCGCGTCGTCATCGCCGGCTGGACCGAAGGATCGCTCGACCGGCTTGGCCAGATCCTGGCCGAGCACCATCTCGGCAATCTCAAGCAGGTCGAGACGCTGGCGGAAGCGGAACAGCTCGAGCCGGGACAGGCCGCATTGGCGGTTTTGCCGCTGGAATCCGGGTTTGAGACTGAAAAGCTGGTCGTTGTCGCCGAACAGGACATTCTGGGCGACCGGCTGATCCGCCGCTCGAAGCGCAAGAAGCGCGCTTCCGATTTCATTGCCGAGGCCTCGGCCTTGTCGGCCGGTGACATTGTCGTCCATACCGACCATGGCATTGGCCGCTTCATCGGCCTGCGCACCATCGAAGCGGTCGGCGCGCCGCATGACTGCCTGGAAATCCACTATGCCGGCGACGACCGGCTGTTCCTGCCGGTGGAAAACATCGAGCTGCTGTCGCGCTACGGCTCCGACACAGCCGAGGCGACGCTGGACAAGCTCGGCGGCGGCGCCTGGCAGTCGCGCAAGGCCAAGCTGAAGCGGCGCCTGCTCGATATGGCCGGGCAACTGATCCGCATCGCCGCCGAGCGTCAGATGCGCGCCGCACCGGCGCTGGTGCCGGCCGAAGGCCTCTATGACGAGTTTGCCGCCCGCTTCCCTTACGAGGAAACCGACGACCAGCAGACGGCCATCGACTCGGTGCGGGGCGACCTTGGCGCCGGCAAGCCGATGGACCGGCTGATCTGCGGCGACGTCGGCTTTGGCAAGACCGAAGTGGCGCTGCGCGGCGCCTTCATCGCGGCGATGGAAGGGTTTCAGGTCGCGGTGGTGGTGCCGACGACGCTGTTGTCGCGCCAGCATTTCAAGACATTCTCGCAGCGTTTCTCAGGGCTTCCCATTCGTGTCGCCCAGGCCTCGCGGCTGGTCGGTGCCAAGGATCTGGCCGAGACCAAGAAGGGCATTGCCGAAGGGCAGGTCGATATCGTTATCGGCACCCATGCGCTGCTCGGTTCCGCCATCTCGTTCAAGAATCTCGGCCTGCTGATTATCGACGAGGAGCAGCATTTTGGCGTCAAGCACAAGGAGCGGCTGAAAGACCTGAAGACCGACGTCCATGTGCTGACGCTGTCGGCGACGCCGATCCCGCGCACGCTGCAGCTGGCGCTGACGGGCGTGCGCGAACTGTCGCTCATCGCCACGCCGCCGGTCGACCGCATGGCGGTGCGCACCTTCATCTCGCCGTTCGATCCCTTGGTGATTCGCGAGACGCTGCTGCGTGAGCGTTACCGTGGCGGGCATTCCTTCTATGTCGTGCCTCGTATCAGCGATCTGGCGGAAATCCATGATTTCCTGAAGGAATCCGTTCCCGAACTGAAGGTGGCTGTGGCCCACGGCCAGATGCCGCCGGGCGAACTCGACGACATCATGAACGCCTTCTACGACGGCCAGTACGACGTGCTTCTGTCGACCACAATCGTCGAATCCGGCCTCGATATCCCGACAGCCAACACGCTGATCATCCATCGCGCCGACATGTTCGGCCTGTCGCAGCTCTACCAGCTGCGCGGCCGCGTCGGGCGCTCGAAGGTGCGCGCCTATGCGCTGTTCACCCTGCCGGCCAACCGCAAGCTGACCGACACCGCCGAGCGCCGTCTGAAGGTGCTGCAATCGCTCGACACGCTGGGCGCCGGCTTCCAGCTCGCCAGCCATGACCTCGACATCAGGGGCGCCGGCAATCTTCTCGGCGAGGAACAGTCCGGGCACATCAAGGAGGTCGGCTTCGAGCTCTACCAGCAGATGCTGGAGGAGGCGGTGGCCGAGGTGAAGGATTCCGGCGAAGTCCAGGATGGCGGCTGGTCGCCGCAGATCGCCGTCGGCACCGCGGTGATGATCCCGGAAGGCTACGTGCCGGACCTGCAGCTCAGGCTGGCGCTCTACCGCCGTCTCGGCGATCTCGAAAATACCGAGGAAATCGACGCCTTCGGCGCCGAGCTGATCGACCGTTTCGGCGCGCTGCCGGAGGAAGTAAAACATCTCCTCAAGATCGTCTTCATCAAGGCGCTCTGCCGCAAGGCCAATGTCGAGAAGCTCGATGCGGGGCCGAAGGGCGTCGTCATCCATTTCCGCAAGCGCGAGTTTTCGAACCCCGTCGGGCTGGTCAAGTATATTGGCGAGCAGGGTTCGCTGGCCAAGATCCGGGCCGACCATAGCGTGGTCTTCACCCGCGACTGGCCGACGGCGGAGAAGCGTCTGGCGGGCTCGGCTGTCGTCATGACGCAACTGGCGAAGTTGGCTGAGAAGACGGCCTGATCTCGCCTTTCGGGGCGTCCTGGGGGCGTCAAGCCATTCGCCAGCACCGAAATTCCGGTCTAGAATAGGAAATCGGCTTCGTGTATGGAGCCGCCACCCCATTTAGGGGCTGGAAATGGCGGGCAAGGTGTTCGCCGGAAAGAGCGTTGGGTGCAGCGATGACGAAATGGTCGCCGAATTCGTGGAGAGTAAAGCCGATCAAGCAGGTTCCCGCTTATCCGGACCTTGCCGCGCTGAAGAACACGGAAGCCCAACTCGCCACCTTTCCGCCGCTGGTCTTCGCCGGCGAGGCGCGCAAGCTGAAGAAGCAGCTGGCGACTGTTGCCGCCGGTGAAGCCTTCCTGCTCCAGGGCGGCGACTGCGCCGAGAGTTTTGCCGAACATGGCGCGGACAACATCCGCGACTTCTTCCGCGTCTTCCTGCAGATGTCGGTCGTGCTGACCTTCGCCGGTGCGCAGCCAGTGGTGAAGGTTGGCCGCGTCGCCGGCCAGTTCGCCAAGCCGCGCTCGTCCGACAACGAGACCAAGGGCGAGGTGACGCTGCCGAGCTATCGCGGCGACATCATCAATGGCATCGAATTCGACGCGAAATCACGCATTCCCGATCCCGCCCGCCAGGAAATGGCTTATCGTCAGTCGGCGGCGACGCTCAATCTTCTGCGTGCCTTCGCGCAGGGCGGCTATGCCAACCTGGAGAATGTGCATCGCTGGATGCTCGGCTTCGTCTCCGACAGCCCGCAGGGCGAGAAATACGAATCGCTTGCCAACCGCATCACCGAGACCATGGATTTCATGCGCGCCGTCGGCATTACGTCGGAAACCAATTTCGCGCTGCGCGAAACCGACTTCTACACCAGCCACGAGGCGCTGCTGCTCGGCTACGAGGAGGCGCTGACCCGTGTGGATTCGACCTCCGGCGACTGGTACGCCACGTCGGGCCATATGATCTGGATCGGCGACCGTACGCGCCAACCCGATCACGCGCACGTCGAATATTGCCGCGGCATCAAGAACCCGCTCGGCCTGAAATGCGGTCCGTCGCTGACGCCGGACGGCCTGCTGGAACTGATCGATCTGTTGAACCCCGAGAATGAGCCGGGGCGATTGACGCTGATCGCCCGCTTCGGTTCCGACAAGGTTGCCGACCATCTGCCGAAGCTGGTGCGCGCGGTGCAGAAGGAAGGCCGCAGCGTGGTCTGGTCGTCGGACCCGATGCACGGCAACACGATCGAAGCGGCCGGCTACAAGACGCGGCCCTTCGACCGCATCCTGAAGGAGGTGCAGACCTTCTTCGAGGTGCACCGCGCCGAAGGCACGCATCCAGGCGGCATCCATGTCGAGATGACCGGCAAGAATGTCACCGAATGCACCGGTGGCGCGCGCGCCATCACGGCCGAGGAATTGCAGGACCGCTACCACACCCATTGCGATCCGCGCCTCAATGCCGACCAGGCAATCGAACTGGCGTTCCTGGTCTCGGACCTGTTGAAGAAGAGCCATCCGTGCAGCACAAGCAGGTCGCGAACGGCTGAGCCTGGCCAATTGGATCGATAAGGCAAAGGCGCCTGGGAACCCCGGCGCCTTTTCCATTTTCATCTTTTGCCTCCGACCGTGCCGGTGCAGCCGCAAAAGCTTCAGTCTTGCTTGTAGAGCAGCCAGCTCTTGCCGGCGCGCCCTGCCATGGCCGAATGCCTGGTAACGCGGTTGCGGCCACTGACTTTCGAGCGATAGAGCGCCCGATCCGCCTTGGTGTAGAGGTCCTCGGGGCCTTCGGCCTCGGACGCCATGCAGATACCCATCGATACCGTCACCGTGCCGTAATTCATGCCGGTCTGGCTGCTGGTGAACGGCGTCTGCTCGATCAGGGCGCGAATGCGTTCCGCGATCTCGTAGGTTGCGTCCTCGCTGGCGCCCTCGATGATCAGCGCGAACTCCTCGCCGCCGGTGCGGGCAACGAACATGTCGCCGCGAATGCTGGTCTGGAAAATCTCGGCGATGATCTGGATGATCTTGTCGCCGACAGGATGGCCGTAGCGATCGTTGATGTCCTTGAACCGATCGATGTCGACGAGGACCAGGGCATTGAACAGGATACCCTTGTTGCTGTTGTAGATCCTGGTGATTTCCTTGTCGAAGGCGCGGCGGTTCCAGATCTTGGTCAACGGATCCGTGTCGGCCAGCCGCTTGTATTCCTCGAGCTTCGACTTGACGCTTTCGAGTTCTGCCGTCTTGTCGCTGAGCGTCGAGGCGATCTGCCGGCCGTGATCGATCGTCGAATTGGTCGCGATGGTCATTGCGTTGGCGATCTTTTGCAGAAGATCCTGGGAGAGAAGGCTGCGGTTGCTCAGGCCGCTTGATGTCTCATCGAGGATCCTGCCGTATTTTTCGATGTGGCTGCGCTCGCTGCGCAGGAGCGACGCGACCTCCTCGAGTTCTCGGGCGATGACGTCTCTGGCATGCTCGACGATTCCGGGACCATGGTTATGGGCGAAGAAGGTGCGCCCGATCTGGTCGAGTTCGTCCTGCGTCGGCCGGTTGCTCAACGACACGACGGCGAGGCTGAGCTCGCGATTGGTGCCGCTCAAGGCCTCATAGAAAATCTCGTAGTTGCGTGGCAGGCCGAGGACGCCAAGCTGGCGCATGGTCGCGACAACGGTGGTTGCGATATCGGTGCTTCGTTCGGTCGAGGCTGCTGCCGGCTGCATGTCTGATTCACTCTTCCCCTCGGATCCCGACGCAGAATTCGCGGGTCCATTGATCGCCGACCTGGGGAGCGCTACCCAATGCTCCAGAACATCTTGCGAAGAGGCGCGGCCCCATCCGCACCCTTCGCTTGTGAGATCATAGTTGCGTCGGCGCTAAAGTTTCCTTAATTCGCACGACTTCCACAGGTTTTCTCTACCTGTGGCTGTACGCGCGTAAAGTTTTGCGCCGCCATCCCCGGATAGCAGCCTGTTTGACGTTTTGAATTTGAACTGCTGCAAATGAAACTGAATTTCGAATTCGTCACGCCAATCGATGTCGTATTTGCTTGCGCGTAACCACCGCGAAGCTGGAATCCTGACGGTGATGCTGGACGAAGTTTCTTCGAGGAGTGCCGAAATGAGCGACAAGCACCAGGGATCATGTCTGTGCGGAGCGGTCCGCTTCCGGACAAGTGGGACGCTGCGTGGCGTTGTCTACTGCCATTGTTCGCAATGCCGCAAACAGAGCGGGCATTTCTATGCCGCGACCAATGTTGCCGATACAGACATCGTGATCGAAGGCCCCGAAAGCATCACCTGGTATGAAGCGTCCGCTTTCGCCAGGCGCGGCTTCTGCAAGACATGCGGGTCGCTGCTGTTCTGGAAGACAATGGATAAGGACTATATTTCGGTCATGGCGGGATCGTTCGACAAGCCGACAGCGCTCAAGGGCGAATGTCATATCTTCGTCGGCGACAAGGGCGACTATTATTCGATAGACGACGGGCTGCCTCAGTTTGAAAAGTCGACACCATCCATACCGGTCGCTGAATGAAATTTGGACGATCAGCCTTATTCCATTGATCGGGGCATTGCTTTATCCCGGGCCGGTGATTCCGAGAGGGACCTGGGTATGCAGCGGTTGATCGATGCTTTTATCAATTCGGTGCGGGCATTTCGCAAGCTTGCGGTCAGCGAGAAGGCTTTCCAGCAGGAATTGATGCTGCTGGTGCTGGCCTTGCCGGCCGGGTGGTTCGTTTCAGTGTCGTGGCGCGGTTACGCGCTGCTGATCGGCGCGGTGCTCCTCTTGATCATGGTCGAAGTGCTGAACACCGGCATCGAGGCGGCGTGCGACGCAATTTCTCGTGAATTCCACATCGACATCCAGCTCGCCAAGGATTGCGGCTCGCTGGCGGTGCTGATTTCGGTAGTGATTGCTGGCGGCGTCTGGGGCATCGCTCTCATCGAACGTATAATTGGGGTGCCGATCTGAGACTTTGATCCCTATATGACAGTCACCAAAGGAGACCGTCATGGCAGAGCTCACGAATTCCTCGCTTCTCGAACGCTTGGGCCTGCCGGAAGACCTGCGCTGGCTGGCCGAAAAGTATCCGCGCGAGAACTGGCAGGCTCACGCCAATATTCACGGCATGGCCAATATGTGGCTGCAGCGGCACGACATGTTCCGCGAGCTCGGCGGCATGCTCACCGGCGGCATTGACGACTATCGCGAAGGCGCACTGGCGGCTCCCGATTTCGCGCGCTGGTTCGCACCGCGCCTCAACCATTTTCTCAGGCATCTCGACGGCCATTACAATGTCGAGGATTACCAGTATTTCCCGGCATTCACCAAGGCGGAGCCCCGTCTGAAACGTGGCTTCGACATTCTCGATGCCGATCACCACACGATCCACGAAGGACTGGAGCGCAACGCCGAGGCAGCGAATGCCTTCATCCGTACACTTCAGGAGAGTGAGGACAAGCAGCGCTTCGCCGCCGATGCTTATGCCGACGAAAACAGCCGACTGATAGCGATGCTGACCCGGCATCTCGCCGATGAGGAGGATCTGATCATCCCGCTCATTCTCGATCGGGGTGATCAGGGGCTCGGCATCGACTAGCCCGGTCAAAACTCCTTGGCGCGCTCCCGCTTGGCGATGTGGCGGGCGACAAGCCAGGCAAGCACGGCCACGGCAAGGCCGATGCCAAGCCCGACGAACAGCCGCTCGTGGCGCATCAGCGCCTGGCCAATCAATTGTTCGGCCCCCAACCCGAAGACATAACCGATCGTGCTGAACAGCACCGCCCAGATCACCGATGAGATGGCGTTGAGGATAACGAAGCGCGGCGCCGCTATGGTCGAAAGGCCGGCCGCAACGCCGCCGACCAGGCGCATGCCGTAGACGTAGCGGTTCGACAGCACGAAGATGTTGGGATGGGTGTTGAGCAGGCGGTAGGCGCGGCGAAAGCCGGGCCGCCGGCGCAGCCTGACGACATGGCGATTGTCGGCGAAACTCCTGCCGAGGGTGAAGAAGAAGGTGTCGCCGGCGAAGGCACCCAGCGCTGCCGCGACAAAGGCATGCCACAGTACGAAAACATGCTGGTGAGCGAAGAAGCCACCCAGGATCGCGGCACTTTCGCCTTCGGCCACGCAGCCGAGAAAAACCGCCAGCAACCCGTATTGTTCGATGAAATGGTGGATCGCCTCGGTCATGACGCCGACTGCGGTGACAGTCTTTCATCGATCCGCTTGACCATTTCCGCCAGCCTCACGATCTCGTCGCGCATGCCGATGATTTCGCTGTGGCGCAGTTGGTCCAGTTTCTCATGCAGCGCCATGATCTCGATCTCGGCCTTCAGATTGACCTCGTAGTCATGGGCGGCATCGATGCGGTCGCGCTCGGTCTGGCGGTTCTGCGCCATCATGATCACCGGCGCCTGCAGGGCGGCGACCATCGACAGCACCAGGTTGAGGAAGATGAAGGGGTAGGGATCGAACGCATCGCGCGACAACAGCCAGACATTGCCTGATGTCCACACGATCAGGAAGGCGACGAAGGTCAGGATGAACGACCAGGAGCCACCGATGCGGGCTATCGTATCGGCAAGGCGGTCGCCAAAGGTCTGGTGGAAGGCCACGGCCTTGTTGGTGTCCCTGGTGATGGTGGTACGCTCGATGGTGCTTTGCAGCACCCGGCTCTCCAGCTGGCTCAGCCCATCCGGCTTTCGCCTCAGCCAGCGGTTCGCCAGATCGTCGATCGTCCTGTTCATGGTCGTCTCCAAGCGCTTTGCTGCGCTAGAGGTAGAGGCTGCCGGCCCGGGCGGGAAGTGCTAGATTGAGGCGAAACGAGGGGGACCGATGGCCGACTTCAAGAAAATTCGTGCTCGCGCGGCAAATCGCAAGGGCGGTGAGGCGGAACTGACCTCCCTGTTGGGACCGATGCCCGACAATGCGGTGGTGGCCGACATCACCGATGACCGTATCCTCTCGACGATGGCCGAGCGCGTCTTCGCCGCCGGGTTCGTCTGGCGGGTCATCGAGCAGAAATGGCCTGGATTCGAAGAGGCGTTCCTGCGCTTCGAGCCCAAGCGGCTGTTGTTCCAGCCTGACGATTTCTGGCACGACCTGGCTTCGGATCAACGCATCGTGCGCAATCCGCAGAAGATCAAATCCGTTCGCGACAACGCCGCCTTCGTCGAACGCGTGTCCAGGGAACATGGCGGCTTCGGCAATTTTCTCGCCGAGTGGCCCGCCGACGACCAGATCGGGCTGATGGCATATCTGGGCAAGCATGGCAGCCGGCTCGGCGGCAACACCGGCCAGTATTTCCTGCGCTGGCTGGGCTGGGATGCTTTCGTCATTTCGGCCGACATGGCAGCCGCACTTCGCGACGCGGGCCTCGACATCGCCGAAAATCCGACATCGAAGAAGGACCTCGACAAGGTCCAGATCCAGATCAACCGATGGGCTGACGAGACAGGCCTGCCGCGCCGGCACATCTCGCGCATCCTGGCGATGTCGATCGGCGAAAACCACTCTCCGCAATCGTTGCGCGACTATATGGGCGATGATTGACGGTCTGAATTGGTCCAAACGAACGCCATTGCGAGGTGAATTCCGCCGCGCTAAGTCAGCAGCATGACCAAGAAGCTCGACATACTGCGTATCGCCATCGCTCAGCTCAACCCGACCGTCGGTGACGTCGCCGGCAACCTCGCCAAGGCGCGCGAGGCGAGGGCGGATGCCGCCCGCCAGGGCGCCGATCTCGTGCTCTATACCGAGCTTTTCCTTGCTGGCTATCCGCCGGAGGATCTGGTGCTGAAGCCGGCCTTCCTCAGGGCATGCGAGCGCGCCGCCGAGGACTTTGCCGCCGATACCGCCGACGGCGGTCCGGGCGTCATCATCGGCACGCCGCTGAAGCGCAAGAGCGGCACGCATAATTCCATCGTCTTCGCCGATGGCGGCAAGATCATCGCCGAACGCTACAAGCTCGACCTGCCGAATTACGGCGAGTTCGACGAGAAGCGCGTCTTCCAGGCAGGGCCCGAGATCCAGGGACCGGTCAACTTCCGCGGCGTGCGCATAGGCATACCGATCTGCGAGGACATCTGGGGCGAGGTCGGCATCTGCGAGACGCTGGCCGAAAGCGGCGCGGAAATCCTGCTGGTGCCGAACGGTTCGCCCTACTATCGCGCCAAGATCGACGTTCGCCACCAGGTCGTCATCAAGCAGGTCATCGAATGCGGATTGCCGATGATTTATGCCAACCAGCTCGGCGGCCAGGACGAGCTGATCTTCGACGGCGCCTCCTTCGCCATCGGGGCCGACAAGACGCTCGCCTTCCAGATGAGCCAGTTCGAGGACGCGGTCGACGTCACCATCTGGAAACGCACGGACAACGGCTGGGTCTGTTCGCAAGGACCGATGTCGAAAATCCCGGACAAGGAGGAGGCCGACTACCGCGCCTGCATGCTCGGCCTGCGCGACTACGTCAACAAGAACGGCTTCAAGAATGTCGTGCTCGGCCTGTCCGGCGGTATCGATTCGGCGATCTGTGCCGCCCTTGCGGTCGATGCGCTCGGCGAGGAGCGGCTGCGTGCCGTCATGATGCCTTATCGCTACACCTCGAAGGACTCGCTCAAGGATGCCGAGGACTGCGCCCGTGCGCTCGGCTGCCGCTATGACATCGTGCCGATCTTCGAGCCGGTCGAAGGATTTTTGCACACGCTGACGCAGTTGTTCGAAGGCACCAAGGAAGGCATCACCGAGGAGAATTTGCAGAGCCGCGCGCGCGGCACGATCCTGATGGCGATCTCCAACAAATTCGGCTCGATGGTTGTGACCACGGGCAACAAGAGCGAGATGTCGGTCGGCTACGCCACGCTCTATGGCGACATGAACGGCGGCTTCAATCCGATCAAGGACCTTTACAAGATGCAGGTCTATGCGCTGTCGCGCTGGCGCAACAGTCATGTGCCGCCGGGCGCGCTCGGGCCTTCGGGCGAGGTGATCCCGAAGAACATCATCGACAAGGCGCCGTCGGCCGAATTGCGCGAGAACCAGACAGACCAGGATTCGCTGCCGCCCTATCCGGTGCTGGACGATATTCTGGAATGTCTGGTCGAGAACGAGATGGGCGTCGACGACATCGTCGCGCGTGGCCACGACCGGGCGACGGTGACGCGCATCGAACATCTGCTCTACATCGCCGAATACAAGCGCCGGCAGGCGGCACCGGGTGTGAAGATCACCAGGAAGAATTTTGGCCGCGACCGCCGCTATCCCATCACCAACCGTTTCAGGGATCGTGGATAGGCGTCTTTTCGCTTGCTGAGCGAGAGTGCGCGATGCCGCGGGCGAGAGTGCAAGCATGGCGACTGTCGCGGATCGATTTCCGAGCGACCTCCGACCCGTTGATGGCCTGCCGGGTGAAAACCATGCGGCCACGATAGGCACAGGTCCGACTGTTGCAAAATCGCCTCATCGGCTGGACCAGAAGTGCTTTTGGCCATGGCTTGCCTTGGCGAACGATCCAAGCGTCCGTATAACGGCGTCTCCGCGATTCCCTTCAGGGAGGACCGAATGCCCAGATTTGACATCGTTATGCGAGGCAGCGAGGCCTAGGTCTGCGCCGGTGTTCCGAAGTATCGGAACCACACCGGACGCAGCAAAGGCATTTGCCGCTGCCGGTCGCCGCCCAAGGGCAGGCGACCAACCATAGCCGAACCTCCGCATTCAAGGGCCATTCGCCCGGCGCGGTTTTTCAATTTTCGACCTTACTGGGATCGGGCTCGTTTGCGCCCGAATGACATCATGGCTCGTTTCAAGATCGATTTGCGCGCCAGCGCCTTTCGCAGCGTTCTTGGTTTCACACTCATCCATTGGCCGCGTCAGCCCTGGCGGCTTTCGCTGATCATGGGCGGTTTCCTGCTGTCGACGCTGGCCGACGTGCTGACACCGCTCTATTCCGGCCGGCTGGTCGACGCCGTCGCCAGCAGCGCCGGCGCGGACGCCATTGCCTGGAATGCAGCGATGACGGCATTCTTGATTCTGATGGCGCTGGCGCTCACCGGGGTCGTGCTGCGCAACCTTGCTTTCATGGGCATCGTCGAGTTGACACTCAAGATGATGGCCGACATCGCGGCCGATGCCTTCCATCGCGTTCAGCGCTTTTCGACCGATTGGCATGCCAACAGTTTTGCCGGCTCGACCGTGCGCAAGGTGACGCGCGGCATGTGGGCACTCGACCTGCTCAACGACACCATCCTGATCGCGCTGTTGCCGTCGGTGATCATGCTCGCCGGCTCGACGCTGCTGCTCGGCTGGTTCTGGCCGCTGATGGGCGTGGTCGTCGCAGCCGGCTCGGTGCTGTTCATCATGGTGACGGCGATGCTGTCGCTCGGCTATGTCGCGCCGGCGGCAAGGCTCGCCAACACCTGGGACACGCGTCTCGGTGGTTCGCTGGCCGACGCGGTGAGCTGCAACGCCGTGGTCAAGGGCTTTGGCGCCGAGGAGCGCGAGGAGCGCCGCCTCGCCAGGGTGGTTGCCAAATGGCGCGCCCGCACACGGCGCACCTGGGTGCGCGGCACCATCAACGGCACCACGCAAGGGGCGCTGCTGCTGGTCATGCGCGCCGCGGTGATCGGCCTGGCGCTGATGCTATGGTCGTGGGGGCAGGCGAGCGCCGGCGATGTCGCCTTTGTGCTGACCTCGTTCTTCGTGCTGCAAGGCTATTTGCGCGATATCGGCACGCATATCCGCAATTTGCAGCGTTCGATCAACGACATGGAGGAACTGGTCGATTTCCAGTCGGAACCGCTGGGTATCGAAGATCGGCCCGGCGCCGGACCGATTGCCATCACGCAGGGTCACATTGCCTTCGATAATGTCACCTTCCACTACGGCAATCACCGGTCGCCGCTCTACCGCGACTTTTCGGTCGATATCGCGCCAGGCGAACGTGTCGGGCTCGTCGGTCACTCGGGTTCGGGCAAGACGACATTCGTCAAGCTCATCCAGCGGCTCTATGACGTTAGCGCGGGAAAGATCGTGATCGATGGCCAGGATATCTCACAGGTCGCCCAGGCGTCGCTGCGCGGCCAGATCGCCATCGTCCAGCAGGAACCGATCCTGTTCCACCGTTCGCTGGCCGAAAACATCGCCTATAGCAGGCCAAGCGCCAGCCAGGAGGAGATCGAGCATGCCGCCAGGCTGGCGAGCGCGCACGACTTCATCGCCAACCTGCCGAAGGGCTATGGCACGCTGGTCGGCGAGCGTGGCGTGAAACTGTCGGGCGGCGAGCGCCAGCGCGTGGCGATCGCCCGCGCTTTCCTGGCCGATGCGCGCATCCTGATCCTGGACGAGGCGACGTCGAGCCTCGATTCGGAATCCGAGGCGCTGATCCAGCAGGCGATGGAACGGCTGATGGTCGGCCGCACGACGCTGGTCATCGCGCATCGGCTTTCGACGGTGAGGGCACTCGACAGGCTGCTGGTCTTCGATCGCGGCAAGATCGTCGAGGAAGGCTCGCATGACGAGTTGATCCGCCTGAAGGGCGGCATCTACCGCCGCCTGTTCGAGCGCCAGGCGCTGGAGCTGACCAAGGGCCTCGTCGATTGACCTGAGATGACCTCCGGCTTTGGCCGGAGGCCATCCGGAGTGCCTCTCACTTGGCGTATGCTGGCTGAGCGAACCCGCCAGTGAAGCCCTTTTCCAGACATCGATTTGCGACGTCTGTTTACGTTACCGACCGAAATTCGTTTCTCTACTTTTGGTTGTTGTATACCAAAGAAGCAATCTAAGCGGTCTCACAATGCGTCTTGATTCCGAAACTACCGGTGTGGAAAAGGTGGCTGCGCCATCGGTGCTGGAATCCCAGCACGGCTCGGTTCGGCCGCTTGCCGCCGAAGATCTCGAGCGCGTCGCCGCACTCTTCCTGACGAAGTTTCGCCGGCGTCGGCGTCACCGCCTCGATCGCGCGATCGCGGAAACGGCGGAGTATATGGGGAAGATCTATCTTGACCCTGCCGGCCAGTCCGGCGAGAGCAACGCTCTTGTCCAGATCAACCCGCAGGGCGATCTAGGTGGGTTCCTTGGCGTCCTGAAAGCCCGTTACGAGCTCAACGGAGCGGCATTGAATGCGGCGATCATCGGTCCGTTCATGGCCGACCCCGGCGCCGATCACGGCTCGGCCGGACCGCAATTGCTGCGTGCCTTGCATCAAGGCGAATTCGATCTGCAGCTGACCGATTCGGCCAACCGGGTGTCTCTGGCCTTCGCGCGTCCGATGAAATACCAGCTCCTGCCGGTCCATTGTCTGGGATGGACCTATGTTTTCCGGCCGGCCGCGATGGCCGCCGCCGCATTGCACCGCAAATGGCCCCGCCTGCCTCGCCTGGCACTCGATCCCTGCGCGAGAGCATTCGACGTTCTCGCGAAACGAAGGTTCGAACCGCCCGTCCAGCATTCATCGTCGCAACGGGTCCATGCCGAGCCGATCAATGCCGCGCAATTTGCCGAGCGGCTGCCGACCCTCCTGTCCGATTACGCCCTTCGACCGAGTTGGAGGGATGGCGAACTGCCCCGGCTGCTCGCACTGGCGACTGAGAAGCGGGCCAACGGCCCCCTTCATTTCGGCGGGACTTACGACGCGACAGGCAAAATGCTCGGTTGCTACGCCTTCTACGGTCAAGCCGGCGACATGGCGATCCTGTTGCAGATCCAAGCTTCCGGACACCACTGGGGCGCGACGCTGGATGGCCTTGTCGCGGCTGCGCGGGATATGGGCTGCGTGGGCATCACCGGACAGACCCAGAGCAGGTTCATGCCTCACCTCTTCGGCTACAGGAATCTCTTCTTCCGTTATGCCGGGGGGACGATGGTCCGCTCGCGAATCCCCGAGGTCACGGAAGCGGTCCGCTCCGGCGACATCGCTATCGGCGGGTTGATGGGCGACCGCTGGACCCGCCTCAGTTCCGACGACTTCGGCCGCTGATCGTCTTCAACGACCTCTTCGTCGACTCCGCCGGTTGGCTGCACCCTCTCATGGCGGTGCCGCCAGGCTGGCCGCCGCCATCCGCCGCTTGAGGCGTGCCCGGCCCGGTCTTTTCATTCCAGCCGCCATGTTCTATGTCTGCGGCACGGCGCGGGGGCGCATCTTGTCAATCACAAAGGCATCCGGTACGCCCCGCTCATGACAGTTACCGTTCGTTTCGCCCCGTCACCGACCGGCCGCATCCATATCGGCAATGCGCGCACCGCTCTGTTCAACTGGCTGTTTGCCCTCAACAACAAGGGCCGCTTCATCCAGCGCTTCGACGACACCGACATCGCCCGCTCGAAGCAGGAATTCGCCGACGCCATCCTTTATGACCTGCATTGGCTTGGCATCTTCCCGGATGTCACCGATTATCAGTCGCGGCGCTTCGAAGTCTATGACGCTGCGGTCGAGCGGCTGAAGGCGGCGGGTGTTCTCTACGCCTGCTACGAAACGCCGGAAGAACTCGACCTCAGGCGCAAGGTGCGCCGCACGCGAGGCCTGCCGCCGGTCTATGGCCGCGAGGCATTGGCGCTGACGACAGAGCAGGTGGTCGAATATCAGGCCGACGGGCGCCGGCCCCATTGGCGTTTCCTGCTGCCCAATTTCTCCAGCGATCCGCGGCAGCCGGAGCGCACCGAGATCCACTGGGACGATCTGGTGCGTGGCGAGGAGACGGTGGATCTGGCTTCGTTGTCCGATCCGGTGCTGGTGCGTGAGGACGGCACCTATCTCTACACGCTGCCCTCCGTTGTCGACGACATCGAGATGGGCGTCAGCCACGTCATCCGCGGCGACGATCATGTCACGAACACCGGCGTGCAGATTGCCCTGTTCAAGGCGCTGGGTGCCGAGCCGCCGGTCTTCGGCCACCACAATCTCCTGACCACCGTCTCGGGCGAGGGGCTGTCGAAGCGCACCGGCGCACTTTCCATCGAGAGCCTGCGCGAAGACGGCATCGAGCCGATGGCCGTCGCTTCGCTGGCCGTGCTGGTCGGCACGTCGGAGAATGTCGCGGCCGCGCATGACCTGGCCGAACTTGCCGGCCATTTCGACCCGGCCGCGACCTCGAAATCGTCGTCCAAGTTCGATCCGGCCGAACTGTTCGTGCTCAACCGGGTGCTGCTGCAGCGTATGCCGTTCGACGAGGCGCGGGACCGGCTGATGGTGCTGGGTATTTCAGGCGAACACGCCGAACCGTTCTGGCTGGCGGTGCGCGGCAATATCGACCGGTTGGCCGATGCGGTTGCCTGGTGGCGTGTCCTGCGCGAAGGGCCGCAGGAGAAGCCCGAGTTTTCCGATGACGACCGCGATTTTCTGCATCAGGCACTCGATCTCCTGCCTGAGGAACCGTGGAACGGGACGGTCTGGAAGGATTGGACCGGCAAGATCAGGGAAGCGACCGGCCGCAAGGGCAAGGCGCTGTTCATGCCGCTCAGGCTTGCCCTTACTGGACTGCCTTCGGGGCCGGAGCTTGCAGATCTATTGCCGCTGATGGGTCGGGAAGGAACGATGGCCCGACGACCCTGACCTTGCGCTGTTCCGGAGGCAGGGCCGAAACCGGCGATGCCACCGGCTTGGCCGAAAGGCGCTTGATGGCTTCACGGTCGAGTCCGCCGTCTCTATTGGCCAGGGTCTCGGGGTCGGCACCCGGATCAGGCTTCGAGGCCGGAATAGTCGGCGCCGCATCCGGTTCGGGCTGTGATTGTTGCTGACTTGGCGGGTTGCCGCCAATGATCTGGAAATTCTGCGCGGCATTGCAGCCGCAAGCGGGCGGCCGCGACATGTTGGGCTGTTTGTAGAGATAGGCGGTTGGCAATTCGCCATAGGGCCTGCCGGTGACCGATGACGTCATCGATGCCGAATCGTCGTCCATGCCGCGCGAATAGAAGACCTGCATCTCGGTGCCGGGGCAGGCCGATTCGCAATTCTTCTGGTCGCGCTCGAAATCGCCGGCCGAGGCGGCGTTCGACATGGGGAAGAAATAGCCATCGCAGGTGCGGACGCAACTGGTGTGGAATTCGCCGCCGCTGCTCGCAACGTCCGGAATGCCGGGCTGGTTGAGGACGCGGCTGACGTCGCGTTCCTCGCCGGAATCGTCAGGCTGGTCCAACGTATCGATCTGCCGGTTGCCGCCGCCGAAAAGCTGATCGAAGAGGTTGGCATTGGCCCCGTCTTCACGATTGGCTTCCTGCGGAGGCGCGCGGCGGGGTGCCACCGCATCGTCACGGCAGTCATTGGCATCGAGCGCCGCCAGGATACGGCCCCGGTCGCGGCGTGAACCGCCGCCGCCGGCCAGTTGGGCACGCTTGGCCTGCAGACTGTCGAGATTGGCGTTCATGCGGTCGATGGTGGCGTTCAGCCCGGCACACTGGTTGATGTTGCGCGAAAACAGCGAGAACCCACAGCCGGCATTGTTCGCCTGGCCGCGAGCCTTCGAGATCTGTTCGCGCTGCCTTTCGATCGCGGCCTCGTATTTCCGGACCAGTGCCGGGCCGCCGCCACCGCCGCGTGAGGCCGCGGCGAGGTCGGCCTCCAGTTGACGGCAGACCCGTGAAGCGGCCTGCGGCTCGCCGACCGCTGCGCCGGACAGCAGAAGGCCAAGCAGCACGGCAGCATGCGCCTGCTTCAAACCTCCGCTTGCCATCCGCCTCGATCCCGCTTGCCTCTGGTCGCCAAGGCTAACCCGTTCGCGGTTAATCGTCCATTTCGGAAGTCAGTCCAGATTGGCGATCGCCTGCGCCTTGTGCGCGGCTTCGACCACCGCCAGCGCCGTCATGTTGACGACGCCGCGCGAGGTCACCGAGGGCGTCAATATGTGCGCCGGCTTGTCGGTGCCGAGAAGGATGGGGCCGACATGCAGGGCATCCATCATGGCCCGCAGCGCCGTCAGCGTGATGTTGGCCGAATCGAGGTTCGGGAACACCAGGAGATTGGCTTCGCCCTTCAGACGCGAATGCGGATAGACGCGCTGGCGCAGATGCTCCGACAAAGCGGAATCGGCATGCATTTCGCCGTCGCACTGCAGCTCCGGCGCGATGCGCGCCAGAATGGCCGCGGCCTGACGCATCTTCAGCGCGCTCGGCGAATCACGCGAGCCGAAATCCGAATGCGACAGCAGTGCCGCCTTCGGCTCGATGCCGAAACGCTGGATTTCTTCCGCCGCCAGCACGGTCATCTCGGCGATTTCGTCGGCCGTGGGGTCGACGGAGACGTGAGTGTCGGTGAGGAAGATGATGCCTCGCTGCGAGATCAGCATGGAAAGGGTCGACAGGTCCCGGTCCTTGATGCCGGTGCGCGGCCCAATGATCAGCGTCACGTTGCGCAGATGCCGCTCGAAACGGCCTTCGAGGCCACAGACCATGGCGTCGGCGTCGCCGCGCTTCAGCGCCAACGCGGCGATCACCGTGTTGTCGGTGCGCACCATGGTACGCGCGGCCTCCGTCGTCACGCCGCGGCGGCCGGCGAGTTCGATCAGGAGGTCGACATAGTGGCGGTAGCGCGGATCGTCCTCCGGGTTGATCAGGCCGAAATCGACACCGGGCTTGATGCGCAGGCCATAACGCTTCAGCCTGACCTCGATGACGTGCGGGCGGCCGATCAGGATCGGCTCGGCGATACCTTCCTCAAGCACAACCTGGGCGGCACGCAGGACACGCTCGTCCTCGCCGTCGGCGTAGATGACGCGTTTGGCGCTCGAGGACTTGGCGGAGGAGAACACCGGCTTCATCACCAGACCGGAGCGGAAGACGAAGCGATTGAGCTTGTCGATATAGGCGGCGAAGTCCGTGATCGGCCGTGTCGCCACACCGGTGTCGCAAGCTGCCTTGGCGACGGCCGGCGCGATGCGCAGGATGAGGCGCGGGTCGAAGGGCGAGGGGATCAGGAATTCGGGTCCGAAGATCGGCGTTTCGCCCGAATAGGCGCGCGCGGCGACATCGGAAGGTTCTTCGCGGGCAAGGGCGGCGATCGCCCGCACCGCCGCCATCTTCATCTCCTCATTGATGGCGCTGGCGCCGCAGTCGAGCGCTCCCCTGAAGATATAGGGGAAGCAAAGCACGTTGTTGACCTGATTGGGAAAATCGGACCGGCCCGTGCAGATCATGGCGTCCGGACGCGCCGCGCGCGCCACTTCCGGCATGATCTCCGGATTGGGATTGGCAAGCGCCAGGATCAACGGCTTCGGCGCCATGTGTTGCAGCAGCTCCGGCTTCAGCACACCGGCGGCCGAGAGGCCGAGAAAGACATCGGCGCCCGCTATGACGTCGGCGAGCGTGCGCGCCTCGGTGTCTTTTACATAAGGGTCTTTCCAGCGGTCCATCTCGTCGACACGACCCTTGTAGGCGACGCCGAAACGGTCGGTGACCCAGATGTTCTCGACGCGCACGCCGAGCGAAACGAGCAGATTGAGGCAGGCAAGGGCGGCGGCACCTGCGCCGGAAGTGACGACCTTGATGTCCGAAATGGTCTTGCCGGCGAATTCCAGCCCATTGAGCACGGCGGCGGCGACGATGATGGCGGTGCCGTGCTGGTCGTCATGGAACACCGGTATGCTCATGCGAGCTTTCAGGCGTTCTTCGACTTCAAAACACTCCGGCGCCTTGATGTCCTCGAGGTTGATGCCACCAAAAGTCGGTTCCAGCGCGGCGACGGTTTCGACCATGCGCTCGATTTCCGGCGCGTCGATCTCGATGTCGAAGACGTCGATGCCGGCGAACTTCTTGAACAGGACCGCCTTGCCCTCCATCACCGGCTTGGAGGCCAGCGGCCCGATATTGCCGAGGCCGAGCACGGCCGAGCCGTTCGACACGACGCCGACTAGGTTGGCGCGCGCGGTGTAGTCGGCGGCAGTCGCCGGATCGTCGCGAATCTCCAGGCAAGGGGCGGCGACGCCGGGCGAATAAGCGAGCGCCAGGTCGCGCTGGTTGCCGAGTGGCTTGGTGGCCTGGATCTCGAGCTTTCCCGGCGTCGGGTGCTTATGGAAGTAGAGGGCGGCTTCGTCGAGGTCCGAACGTGCCGTTTTCTTGTTCTCGCCTTCCATGCGGCCGCTCCTCCAAACCTGCTTCGGGAGTCCTTTTAGCATGAGGCCAAGATTTTTCGCGACGCTAATTGACGCGCCGGCAGCTTTAAATGCCGGCGCGGCAAAATCAAATAATTATCAGTTGGTTACGGTTGTTTCATGCGAAATCAGGTTGCCCTGCTTCGCGGGTCAAAAGGCGCTGACGTAGAGACCGCCGTCGACGGGTATGTTCTGCCCGGTCAGATAGCCGGCGTGGACAGAGCACAGGAAGGCGCAGATCTGGCCGAATTCCTCCGGAGTGCCGAGCCGCTTGGCCGGTACGTCGGCACTGATGCGGGTCTTGCGCGCCGCGGCTGCCTTGGGATCCTCTGGCGTGCCGGCCTCATGCGGGCCGCGCAGCCGGTCGGTATCGAGCTTGCCCGGCAGCAGGCTGTTGATAGTCACGTTGCGCTCGATCACTGTGCGCGCCACGCCGGCGAGAAACGACGTCAGGCCGGCGCGCGCACCAGATGACAAGTCAAGGCCGGGGATGGGGACATAGACCGACAGCGAGGTGATGTTGACGATGCGCCCGAAGCCGCGCGCCGCCATGCCGTCGATGACCGCCTGCACCAGTTCGATCGGTGTCACCATGTTCTGGGTAACGCCTTCGAGGATCTTTCCACGATCGAGTTCGCGGAAATCGCGAAGCGGCGGCCCGCCATTGTTGTTGACGAGGATGTCGGGTTCCGGACAGGCGGCGAGCAACGCTTTCTGTACCTCCGGCTTCGAAACGTCGCCGACGACCTCCGTCACCGTCACGCCATGGCGCTGGCGCAGCTCCGCGGCGGTTTTGGCGACCAGCTCCGCATTGCGCCCATTGACGACGATGTCGCAGCCTGCCTCGGCCAGCGCCATGGCGCAGCCACGACCAAGCCCCTTGCTCGAAGCGCAGATGATGGCCTTCTTTCCGCGGATACCGAGATCCATGATGATTTTCTCCTTGATTTGCCCGGCAGGCTAGCGCCAGCGCTGGACCAATCGCAACCGTCATACGGTTGTTGCATGAATCGGGGCATAGGCTGCTCGAAAGCAAGGGTGAATCCGCGATGCCAGGCCAAGAGCCCCGCACTTTCCGCAGCATGTTCATTTCCGACGTCCATCTCGGGTCGAAGGCGGCGAAGGCCGATTTCCTGATCGATTTCCTTCGCTACCACGATGCCGACATCATCTATCTGGTCGGCGATATCGTCGACGGCTGGCGCCTGAGGCGCAGCTGGCACTGGCCGCAAAGCCACAATGACGTCGTGCAGAAACTGCTGCGTAAGGCGCGCAAGGGCGCCTCGATCACCTATATCGCCGGCAATCACGACGAATTCGCCCGCCAGTTCCAGGGCGTGCATTTCGGCGGCATCGTCGTTGCCGACCGCGCCATCCACGAAACCGCCGATGGCCGGCGGCTGCTGGTCATCCATGGCGACCAGTTCGATACCGTCGTCCACAACCAGCGTTGGCTCGCCTATCTCGGCGACCATGCCTATGACGCCGCCATGCAGGTTAACCGGGTGATCACGCGGTTGCGCCAACTGCTCGGCCTGCCTTACTGGTCGTTTTCGTCCTGGGCCAAGGTCAAGGTCAAGAAGGCGGTGAACTTCATCGGCTCGTTCCAGACGGTGCTCAGCGAGGAAGCGCGACGCTCGCATGTCGACGGCGTCATCTGCGGGCACATCCACCATGCCGCCATCGAAAGCTGTGGCGACGTGCAGTATATCAACACCGGTGACTGGGTGGAGAGTTGCACCGCCGTGGTCGAGCATTTCGACGGCCGCATGGAAATCCTGACCTGGGCGCATATCCTGCCTGAAGCGCCTGACGAACCCTTCATCCCGATGCTCATCGAGGACAGGGTGGTGCAGGCCGCCTGAGGCGGAAGCCGGACCTGCACTTTCTGGTGTTAATCGGCTGGTCCAGCCGGTTTCGCCCGGTTTTTCCTCATGTTAAGGATCGGTTCTCGCTGCTCGCCGGTCGTTGGGCGCAGCGTCATTGGATCGATTCATGCTGCTGCCGCCGCTTTCGCCCGAACAACTCGTGAAGCCGAGCCGTTTTGAGCTGCGCATGAGCCTGATCTTCGGCACGCTGTTCATATCGCTTGGCACCCATTTGCCCTATTTCCCACTTTGGTTGCAGGCCAAGGGATTTCACGCCGAACAGATCGCCGTCATCCTGGCAGCGCCGATGTTCCTGCGCGTGCTGACGACGCCGCTGCTGACGACACTTGCCGATCGAGCCAGGGACCGCGCCGACGTCTATGTCGTACTGGTCGCGGCCTCGCTGCTGCTCTCCGCGGGGTACTTCCTGACACCGACCTACGCGACGGTGCTGGCGGTGTCGTTGTTGCTGACCATTGTCTGGACGCCGCATTCGCCGATCGCCGATTCGCTCGCGCTTTCGGGCGTGCGCCGCTTCGGTTCCAATTATGCGAGCATGCGTAAATGGGGGTCGGTCTGCTATCTCCTGGCCAATGTCGCGGGCGGCTTCATTCTGGCGGCCAGCGGCCCTCAAGCCGTTCCGGTGATCATATTCCTTGCCCTTGGCGCGGCACTCGCCGCAGGCCTGCTGGCGCCGCGCATGGGGCGGCCGCGCAAAGCTTCGCCACTGTCGGCGGCGGAAATCCAGCACGCGGCGCCGGGGCTATTTAATGCTTATTTCCTCTATTTCACGCTTGGCGTCGGCATCATCACCGCCAGCCATGCCTTCCTTTACGGCTTCGTCTCGATCTACTGGAAATCGATCGGCATCAGCGATTCCGTCGTCGGCCTGCTGTGGGCTTGGGGCGTCATCTCCGAAGTCTGCATGTTTTTGTTGTTCAATCGCATTTTCGCCTCCGTATCCGTCGTCCGGGTAATGCTCATTGCCGGCATCGGTTCGATCGTGCGTTGGATCGTCTTTCCACTGGTGTGGCCGCTCGGCCTTGGCGTCGGCGGCTTCTTCGCCGTGCAGTCGCTGCATTCGGTGTCTGTCGCGATGGTGCTGATCGGCCTGCAGAAGATGATCGCCGAGACCGTTTCCGAAGAGCGCACGGGTGCCGCGCAAGGCATCGCCTATTTCTTCAACGGTTTCTTCATGGCCGCCGTCACGCTTGCGTCCGGTCCGCTCTATGACCGTCTGGGCGTCGACGGGTTCCTTGCGATGATTCCGATCGCGATCATTGGCCTCGTGCTGATCGGGCTAGCCGCGCGCTCAGCCCCACAGCGCCCGGTCCGGCGGTGAGACGAGCGATCCCTGGTAAACGAGACCCGGCACACGGTCCCGGGCAAGCAGCAGCGGCCCGTCAAGGTCGACGAAATCGGCTCCTTGCGCGAGCAGCACAGCCGGCGCCATTGCCAGCGACGTGCCGACCATGCAGCCGACCATGACGCCAAAGCCCAGTTCACGGGCGCGGTCGCGCAAGGTGAGCGCCGCCGTCAGCCCGCCGGACTTGTCTAGCTTGATGTTGACGGCGTCGTAGAGACCGACAAGCGCTTCGAGATTCCCCGCTTCATGAACGCTTTCGTCGGCGCAGACCGGCACCGGATGCGCGATGTGGCGCAGGATGCCGTCCCGGCCCGCCGGCAGCGGCTGTTCGATCAGGGCGATGTCCTGTTCGGCGGCAAAGGCGAAGTTCGCGACAATGTTGTCGTCGGTCCAACCTTCATTGGCATCAAGGATCAGTCGGCTCTTGGGTGCTGCCTGTCTCACCGCCCGGATGCGGGCGATGTCGTTGTCCCCGCCGATCTTGACCTTGAGCAGCGGCCTGCCGGCATTGGCGCGAGCCTGTGCCGCCATCGCTTCCGGTTCGCCGAGCGACAGCGTGTAGGCGGTTTCGAGCTGATGCAACGGGGCCGGCCAGATTGCGTTCGCCACCGGATTGCCGCTGATCTTGGCTTCAAGGTCCCAAAGGGCACAGTCTATGGCGTTACGCCCCGCCCCCGCCGGCATTGCGTCGAGCAGGGCGGTGCGGTCCATCCCGCCGGCGATCCGGTCGCGCATCGCCTCGATCGCATCGCGAACACCCTCCATGGTCTCGCCATAGCGCTTATAAGGAACACATTCGCCGCGCCCGCTATGACCGCCCTGGCTGATCGTGCAGGTGATGACCTCGGCCTCGGTCTTGGAGCCGCGCGAAATGGTGAAGGTTCCGGCGATCGGAAACCGCTCGGCCTCGACCGAAATGACACGCGCCATATTTTTCTGCTCCGGCTATGCGAGAAGGGTTGTCGGCAAATCGACAAGGTCGGACCCATCAGGCTAAACAGGACGCCATGTTGACCATAGGCAAGCGCGACGCAAGCGGCACGACCGCCTCGGGGGGGGACCACGACCCGCGCGTGGCGGTCGGCGAGGAAGATGGCGTTCTCGGCTGCGCATTCTCCGGAATCTGGACGACACGCACCGTGGCGCTGATCGACGCCGACATGCGCAAAATCGAGAAACGAAGCGGTTTCAAGACCCTGGCGCTTGATCTTTCAAAAATCGAGAAGATCGATACCGCCGGCGCCTGGCTGATTGACCGGCTGGTCAGCGCCTTCGAGAAGAAGAACGTCGAGGTCCGGCTGCAAGGCCAAAGCGAGATCGCCTCCATCCTGCTCGACGCGGTCGGCGAAGCTGTCCGGCGCGAACCCGAATCCGGACCGGCGCGGCCGCCCAACATTGTCATTCGGGCACTGGAGGCGGTTGGCCGGCGCGTCTACGAGATGCGCGACGATTTCCTCGCTTCGATGAATATATTGGGCGCCACCATCCGCGGCGCGCAGATGAAGCTCGGCCGCGGCCATGCCGTCAATCCGGCGGCCATCTTCAACCAGATCGATCGCATGGGCGTCGGCGCAATCCCCGTGGTGGTGCTGATGTCGGCGATCGTCGGCGCCATCGTTGCCCAGCAGGGGGCTTATCAGCTCAGCTATTTCGGCGCCGATATCTTCGTCGTCGATCTCGTCGGCGTGCTGATCCTGCGCGAACTCGGCGTGCTGATGACGGCAATCATGATCGCCGGCCGCTCCGGCAGCGCGATCACCGCCGAAATCGGCTCGATGAAGATGCGCGAGGAGGTCGACGCGCTGAAGGTCATCGGCCTCAATCCGATCGGCGTCCTCGTCTTTCCGCGCCTTGTGGCGCTGGTGATCGCCTTGCCCTGCCTGACGATCATCGCCAATTTCGCCGCACTCGGCGGCGGCATTGTCGCTGCCTGGCTTTACTCCGATATCCCACCCGCTGCCTTCATCGACCGGTTGCGTGTCGCAATCGATCTCAGCACGATTTTCGCCGGGCTGATCAAGGCGCCTTTCATGGCCATGATCATCGGCACGATCGCCTCCGTCGAGGGCATGAAGGTCGGCGGCAGTGCCGAATCGCTCGGCCAGCACGTGACCGCTTCGGTGGTGAAGTCGATCTTCGTCGTCATCATCCTCGACGGGCTTTTCGCCATGTTCTACGCAGCGATCGAGTTCTGACAAGATGGCGAAGGGCAACGGGATAGAGGTGAAGGGCGAGGACGACAGTGAAATCGTCCTCTCGGTGCACGACGTCACCGTTGCCATTGACGACAAGCTGATCCTCGACAAGCTGTCGCTCGACATCACGCGCGGCGAGATACTGGGGTTCGTCGGAGCGTCGGGCGCCGGCAAGTCCGTGCTGTTGCGCACCATTCTCGGGCTGATGCCCAAGCAGTCGGGAACAATCAAACTGTTCGGCGTCGACGTCGACAAGGCGAGCGATATCGAGCGGCTACGCATCGACATGCGTCTTGGCGTGCTGTTCCAGCATGGTGCGCTGTTTTCGGCGCTGACCGTGATGGAGAACGTGCAGGTGCCGATGCGCGAATATCTCGACCTGCCCAGGAAGCTGATGGACGAGCTGGCGCTGCTGAAGATCGAGCTGGTCGGCCTGCCGCCGGACGCGGCGCAGAAATTTCCCTCCGAGCTCTCCGGCGGCATGATCAAGCGTGCCGCGCTTGCCAGGGCGCTGGCGCTTGATCCGGACATCGTCTTTCTCGACGAGCCGACGTCGGGCCTCGATCCGATCAGCGCGGCCGAGTTCGACGAGCTCGTCGTCAAGCTGCGCGACACCATGGATCTGACCGTTTACATGGTGACCCACGATCTCGACACGCTGTTTACCGCATGCGACCACGTGGCGGTGCTCGGCAAGAAAAAGGTGCTGGTCGAAGGCAGTATCGACGACATGCTGAAGAGCGAGGAACCGTGGGTGAAATCCTATTTCCGCGGAAAACGCGCCCGGCAACTTGATCTTGCCGCACGTGCATAGCCATAAGTGAAGCAATGGAAACCAGAGCCAACTACGTCATTGTCGGCATTTTCACGCTGGTTGCGATCCTGGCGGCTTTCGGCTTCGTCTATTGGACGGCCGCGATCGGCGACAGGGGCGAGACGACGCTGCTGCGGGTGCGCATTCCGGGCTCGGCTTCCGGTCTCGGCCGCGGCAGCTTCGTGCTGTTCAACGGCGTCAAGGTTGGCGACGTCAAGCGCGTCTATATCGACGTCGACAATCCAACTGTCGCCATCGCCGACACCGAGATCGACCGGATGACGCCGATCACCAAGTCGACGCAGGCCGATATCGGCCTCGCCGGCCTCACCGGGCAGGCCAATATCGAGCTCAAGGGCGCCGACCCCAAGGAAGTGAAGCTGCTCGACCAGGCCGAAAAGGAAGGCAAGGTCGCCGAGATCGTCGCCAACCCTTCGGCCGTGACCAACCTGCTGCAGACGGCGCAGAACATCTTCACCCGCGCCGACAAGGTGCTGACGGAGCTGGAAGGCTTCACCAAGGATGTTCGCGGGCCGCTGACGCAGACCGTGCACAACGTGCAGACATTTTCCGATGCACTGGCCAGGAATTCCGAGGGCATCGACAAATTCCTGTCCGCCGTCAGCGCGCTGTCCGACGAGCTGAAAGGCGTTTCAGGAAAGCTCGACGGCACGCTGAAGGCGGCGGAAGGCCTGCTCAATGCCGTCGATAAGGACAAGATCAAGAGCATCGTTTCCAACGTCGATACGGTGACAGGCAACCTCAAGGAAACCTCGCGGCAGCTCGACGGCGTGATCAAGAACGTCGATACGGCGGTGGGATCGGTCAACGACTTCGCCAAGCAGACGCAAGGCACGTTGGCCAAGGTCGATGGCGTGCTCGACGGCATCGACCCGGCACAAGTGCGCCAAGCGCTGGCCAACATCCAGAAGGCCAGCGACAGCGCCAACAAGGCGGCGGCCGACATCGCGGAGGTGACCGGCAAGATAGCCAATCGGGCTGACGACATCGACCAGACAATCAAGAGCGCCAGGCACCTGGCGCAACGGCTTAACGACGCCTCGGTGCGGGTCGACGGTATCCTCGCCAAGGTCGACAAGCTGCTCGGCTCGGGCCAGGCCGACGGCGTGATGGCCGACGCAAGGGATACGCTGAAATCCTTCAAGCAGGTCGCCGATACACTGAACGCCCGCCTTGGGGTCATTACCGACAATCTGGCGCGCTTCTCCGGCCAGGGGCTGCAGAATGTCGAGGCGCTGGTGCAGGACAGCCGTCGCTCGATCAACCGCATCGAGGAGGCGGTGACGGATCTCAGCCGCAATCCGCAGCGCATCCTTTCGGGTGGCGAAGGCGAGGTTCGGCAGTTCGACGGCAGGGCGCGGCGTTGACTTCGGCGCCGGCCCGCAGCAAGAACATAGCTCGTGAATGCGGGTTGATCTTACGATCCGGGGACAACGGGGATCACGCGTGACGTTGAGTAGGCTTGGAACGGGCGGGTTGAAATCAGCCGCGGCGCTGCTTGTCCTGACGGTTGCCGGTTGTGCGGTGCTGGGCGGCAAGCCGGCACCGCTCGACACGTTCGAACTGTCGGCGCCAATGGTCGACGTGCATGGCCATAGCCGCCGGCAGATTCTGATCGCCCAGCCCTCTGCGCTGAAGGCGCTGGACAGCCAGAACATCGTCATCAAACCCTCCGACCGCTCGATCCAATATCTGAAGGGTGCGCAATGGGCTGACCGCCTGCCGCTGGTCGTGCAGGCGCGGTTGGCCGAGACGTTCCAGCGCTCGGGCAGCTTTGCCGGGGTGGGAAAACCGGGCGAGGGGCTGGCGATCGACTATCAGGTGATCGTCGAGGTTCGGTCCTTCGAGGTGCGCGTCGATGGCGGCGAACATGCCGAGGTCGACCTGTTCGTGCGCTTGCTCAACGATCGCAACGGCGAAGTGAAGGCTTCCAAGAGCTTCACCGCATCCGCGCCCGTATCGGGCAGCGGCAACCCCGCCTATGTCCGCGCTCTCGACGCAGCCTTCGGCGATGCGGCCAAGCAGATCGTCCGCTGGACCGATTCGGTGATCTGAACGCCCGGCGTAGGGATCCAACCGAGCTCTTTCGGGCTACCGATGTTCGAAGGCGTCCGGCCGCAGCTTTCCAGTCTTCATCAGGTGCTGCAGGGTGTAGGTCACGGACAGCGCGTCGTCCAGCGCGTCGTGCCCCTGCAATGGCGGGTGTTCGACGCCGTAGTAATCCGCAAGCTTGTTGCTCGGCGTCCTTGCCAAATCCTCGATCGGCATGCCGGCCGCGATCAGCAGCTTGACGGCGTTATCGAACCGGGTGGCCGGGATGGGCGGCTTGATGCCCGCGACGTAGCAACTGATGGCGATCATGTTCAGTTCGTCCTTGCCCCAGGACCAGAACCGAGCCCCATCTGAGAAACGATCGACGCCTGCAAGGGCATCTTCCAGCGCAACGCCCTCGGCCTCGATGATTTCTTCTGTGATGCCGGTCAGTCGGGTGAAGAACGGATCGAGCCCGTATCTCTCGCCAAATCGGTCGATCGGCCTGATATAGGCGTTGTGCGTGCCCAGCACGGGGAAGTCGCCTTCGAGGCCGAGCCTTGCCGCGCCGATCTGGGCAATGACCGGATCGGGGTCATCGGCCGCGCACCAGAATCTGCGTTGCGAGCCCTCAAGGCAGAGAAACTCGCAGTCGAAGATGATTGCCGTCTTCACAACTCAGGATCCGGTTCCGGAAAACGAGATAAAACCCGGATGCGTCTTCCGCATGGCGACGTCAGTCCCTTCAAGGAAAAAGGCGAGAGTTCCCCGCCTTTTTCGTTTCGGCTTGTCGACCGCTTAGTGCAGGCGGCCGCTGGCATGGGCCAGCATGGTGTAGACCTTGCCGGTGTCCGACGTGAGATAGGTCTGCGCCATGATGTTGTCGCGGTCGTTGCGCGAGACATCCTTGAGCAGCTTCTCGAAATCGTCGCAATAGCGGTCGACGGCGGCGCGGAATTCGGCCTCCGCCTGGTATTTGCGGCGGATTTCGTCGAACGTCTGCTGGCCTTTCAGCGTGTAAAGCCTGCGCGTGAACACGTCACGCTCGCCACGCCGATAGCGGTTCCATAGCTCGATCGAGGCATCGTGGTCGATAGCCCGGGCGATATCGACGGACAGCGAGTTCAGCGATTCCACGACATGCAGCGGCGAACGCTGGGCCGGGGCCGGGCGCGGTGCTTCCGCGGGCGCCTGGGGGGCCGCCGGCCTGAGCTCGGCATCGTTCGACGCGGCGGTCAGCAGATCGCGCACCCAACCGCCTTGCGGCGCGCGGGCAGTGGCGTCGGCGGCACGCGGGCGCGGTGCCGCCTCCGCCGGACGCTCCAGATCGAGCGTGCCACGCAGTCCCGCGCCACCCAGCGGTGCCTGTGGCGGGCGCAGATCCGCCTGCGGCTGTGCCGGGGCACGACGGGGCGGCTCGGCGGCGCGTGGGGCTGGTGCCTGCGGCGCGCGCAAAGGGCGTGGTTCCGAGGAGTCGCCACCACGACCGGATTTCGCAACGATATCCGAAAGCTCCTTCAAGGCGTTGATCTGCTCGGAAACGGCGCGGCGGATGGCCGAGGTCGATTCCTTGGCCTCTTCCGGCATCTCGATGACGCCTTTCTTGAGCTCGGCGCGGGTGAGGTCGAGTTCGCTCTTGATCGAGCCCGCCGTGCGCCGCATTTCCTCGGTCGCATCGGCGAAGCGCTTGGTTGCCGACTCGACGACATCGGTGATGGCGTTGCGGATCTTGTCGGCCGATTCCAGCGTCTTGCCTTCGGCGTTCTGCAGCGTCTGGCCCACGAGGTTTTCGAAAGAACGCATGACCCTTTCGAGATCTTCCGACTTCTTGACCAGGCCGACGGCGAGATCCTCGAGCGACGACTGTCTTTCCAGCGTGTGTTCGAGGTTGCTCTGGGCCGAGCTCAGGAGGTCGGAAGCGCCGGCGAGCAGACGGCTGTGTTCGTCGAACTTGGTGGCGATCGAGGCGACTTCGCGCAAGGTCGACGACGACAGTTCCGTCAGTCTTGTCGTGTTCGAATCGACCAGACGCGCCGAGCTGGCAAAGGTCTGTGCCGCCTTTTCGGTGGTCGCAGCGAAGCTTTGCGTGCTGCCGGTCAGGCGTTGGTCGACCTCGCCGAGATTGACCGCGGCCTGCTCGATCAGCTGACCGAGCTGCGAGCTGGATTTGGTCATGCGGCCGATGAGATCGGCGACACTGTCGGACAGCGAAGAACGGGCGCCTTCGACCGCCGACAAGGTTTCGGCGGTACGGTTGGCGAGCGCATTGACCAGGGTCGCATTCTCGCTACGCAGCTTCTCGGTCGCGCGTTCGGTGACCTCCTCCATGCTCTTTTGCAGTTCCGAGCCGCCTTGGGCGAAGCGCTCGACCAAAGGCCGCGCGGTTTCGTCGAGGATCTTCGACATCTCGGCGGACCGCGCCGCGAGCATGGTGTTGAGCTCGCGGGTGTTGGCACCGATCGTCTTGGCGGCGTCGTTGGTGCTCTGGCCGATATGCTGGCCGACCGCGGTGAAGGTCTCCGCGATCACGTTGGCACGCGATACGAGTTGCGCCTCGGCGGTCGATACCTGCTCGTTGAGCCTCTGGCCCATCGTCTCGGCAGTGTTGGCGAGCCGGTTTTCGACGCCGGCGATCTGCTCTTCGACACGGGCGGCGGCGGCCGCCGCGCTCGACGCGAGACGCTCGTCGGCACCGGCAAGCGCCTGCTCGATTTCGCGGGCATGCACGGCAAGTTCCTGGCCGGTCTGGCGCGCGCGATCGGCGACCCGCTGTTCGGTGCTTGCGAAGGCGCCGACGATGGTCTGCGCATGCTCGCCGATCGTCGAGGTGCTGTCGGCGATGCGCGAAACCAGGCGCTGGTCGGCGTCGTCGAAGATGCGGGCGATTTCGGATGCCCGGCTGGACAGCGCGCCCGAACCCTCGGCGATGCGCGAGACCAAATGCTGGTCGGCGGCGTCGAAGATGCGGCCGAGGTCCGACGCGCGGGCGGCGAGCGCCTCGGCGGATTCGCCGATGCGCATGCCGAGCCGCTGGTCGGCGCTTTCGAAGTTGCGCAGGATGTCGCCGGCGCGGGCGGCCAGCGACTGCGCCGTCTCCACGGCCCGGGCGACGAGCTTCTGGTCGGCCGCGTCGAATGTGCCGGCAATCTCGCTTGCGCGGGCGGCCAGCTGATCGGCGGTCTCCTGGGCACGGGCGGCGAGCTTCTGGTCCGCCATGTCGAAGGTCCCGGCGATCTCGCCAGCGCGGGCGGCGAGCTGGTCGGCGGTTTCATGGGCGCGGGCCAGCAGCGAGCTGGAGGTGTCGTCGGCGCGGGCGAGCAAGGCGTTCGACGTATCTTCCGCACGGGCGTGCAGGCGACGGTCGGCCTCCTCGAAGGTGCGGGCGATGTCTTCGGCCCGTGCCAGCAGGGCGGCGGACGTCTGTTCGGCGCGCTCGGCGATCTTGCGATCGGCGTCACTGAAGGCGGCACCGGCCTGCTCGTGCAGCGTGCTGGTGACTTCGAGGACCTTTTCGCGCAAGGCGCCGGCGACGAAGACCGCGCTCTTCTCGAGCACGCTGCGGACGTTATCGACACCAGTCGACAGCGCGCGCTCCATGGTGCCGGCGCGTTCCTCGATGATGCCGGTCTGGCGGCTGAACGCCTGCTCGATCTTGTCGACATCGGCAGCAATCGCGGCGGAAATGTCCGTGCTCCTGGCCGCGATCTGGTCGATGTGGCCGGACAGCGAGCGATCGACGTCCCTGCGGGTCTCGGCGAGCTTGCCAAGATCGTCTTCCAGCGCGCGGCTGAGCATATTGCGGCCTTCGGACAACTTGCCGACATGTCCAGCGATGATGTCGTCGACATCGCCGCGGCTTTCGGCCAGCCTCTGCAGGTCGGCTTCGAGAGCGCGCTTGAGAATGTCGCGGCCCTCGGCGAGCTTCTCGACCTGGCCGGCGACCAGACCGTCGATGCTGGATCGGCTCTCGGCCAGCTTGGCAAGGTCGGCCTCCAGCGCGCGCTTGAGGACATCGCGGCCTTCAGCGAGCTTCTCGACCTGGCCGGCGACCAGACCGTCGATGCTGGATCGGCTCTCGGCCAGCTTGGCGAGATCGTCCTCCAGCGCCTTCGACAAGGTCGAACGCTCCTCGACAAGCCGTTCCGCGTGATTGTTGACGTGCCCGCTAACGGTCAGCAGGTCGGCCTCAAGCGCCTTCGACAGTGTCGAACGCTCCTGGGCAAGCCGGTCCGAATGGCTGTTGACAAGGCTGTTGACGGTTTCGAGATCGGCCTCCAGTGCACGGGCGAACTGGGAGCGATCGTCGACCAGTTTCTGGGACTGGTCGGCAACGGTGTTTCTGACCGTGTTGAGGTCGGCCTCCAATGCGCGGCGCAGGATGTCGCGACCTTCGGCCAGCTTCTCGACCTGGCCGGCGACCAGCCCGTCGATGCTGGAGCGGCTTTCGGCCAGCTTGGCGAGATCGTCCTCCAGCGCTTTCGACAAGGTCGAGCGATCCTGAACCAGCCTGTTCATGTGATCGGCGATAACGCTGTTCACATTCTGCAGATCGGCTTCCAGAACGCGCGAGAGCTGTCCGCGATCCTCGGCCAGTTTGTCCGACTGGCTCGATATGACGCTCTTGATCGTGTTGAGGTCGGATTCCAGCGCACGCTTGAGGATGTCGCGGCCCTCGGCCAGCTTCTCGACCTGGCCGGCGACCAGCCCGTCGATGCTGGAGCGGCTTTCGGCCAGCTTGGCGAGGTCGGCTTCAAGCGTTTGCGACAGCAGGCCGCGGTCTTCCGCCAGGCGCCCGGAATGGCTGTCGATCAGGCCGCGTATGCCCGAAAGGTCGCTTTCGAGCGAACGGCCGAGCTGCGAGCGGTCTTCGGCCAGTTTTGCCGAATGCGCCTCGATGAGGTTCTTGATGCCGGCAATATCGTTTTCCAGCGCCTTGGCGAGTACCGCGCGGCCCTCGGCGATCTTCTCGACCTGGCCGGCGACAAGGCCGTCTATGTCGGCGCGGCTGTCGGACAGTTTGCCGAGATCAGCTTCCAGGGCGCGCGACAGGATGTTGCGGCCTTCGGCCAGCTTTCCGACATGTCCGGCGACCATTTCATCAATGATCGTGCGAGCTTGCACCAATTTACCAGAGTCTTCGTTGAGAGCCAGAGAGAGCCGGTTGCGGCCTTCTTCCAATCGTTCGAGATGACTGCCGAGCGACGCATCGATTGCGGCGCGCGATTCGTTGACCTTGCGCAGGTCTTCTTCGAGCGCACGCGCTATCAGGCCGCGGCCTTCAGCCAGCTTCTGCACCTGGTTGGTCACGGCGGCATCGATGCCGGCGCGGCCCTCGGCGAATTTCTCCAGGTCCGCCTGCATGGCGGCCGCCATGCGCTCGCGGCTCTCGGAGAGCTTGCGGCTGTGGTTTTCGACGGCTTCCTCGATACCGACGCGCGCATCGGCAAGCCGCTGGATGTCGGCGTCGAAGGAGCGCGACACGACGTGGCGGGCTGCCTCCATGCGGCCGGCGAAATCGCTGGCGCGCGCTTCGAGCATGGATGAGGTCGAGGTGACGATGTCGGCCATATCGGCGCCGATCTGGGTCTTGCCCTGATCGATCATGGCCGACAGCGTGTCCTTGCTCTCGGCGAAGGTGTGGGCGATTTCACGCGCACGCTCGACCAGCGTTTCGTTGATCTGGCGGGCACGGGCCTCAAGCGCGGCATTGAGCTTCTGGGTGCCGGTATCCAGCGCTTCTGCGCGGGTCTGGAACTCGCTGATCAGCGCCTGGCCGCGTTCGGCCAAGGTGCGCTCGATGCCGTTGAGGCTGGCTTCGAACTCGGAATTGAGGGTGCGTGCGGCGCCGCCGAGCAGCGACACCATGCCGGTGGTGCGGTCGTCGAGCAGGTCGGTCAAGGAACGGGTCAAGCCGTCCGTGGTGTCCGTCAGCTTGGCGATACGGGTGTCAAGCAGACTGGCGAAAGCCTCACCGGAGGTCGAAAGCCGGTCGGTGATGTTGTCGAGGCGGCCCTCCACGGAGTCGAAGATCGACATCGAGCTTTCGTTGATGCGGTCGATCAGCGTGTCGCCGGAATTGGTGATCGTCATCGACAGTTTGGTCGACGCATTGAGGATGCTGTCGCGGATGATGTCGCTTGCCGCGCCGATTTCATCGCGCAACGTCTCGTGCGCGCCGGAGATCGAGGCGCGGACGCGTTCGGCATGGGTGACCACCGCTTCGCGTTCGCTGCCCAGTCCGTCGACCAGCGACCTGATCCGGGTTTCGTTTTCCGAATAGGAGCGCTCGATCTGGTTGACCTCGCTGTGGACCAGCGTTTCCAGTTCGACGGCACGGGCAAGGGTGCGTTCGATGCCTTCGCCCATTGCGGCCACCTCGCGGCGGACGGCCTGGCCGATCATCATGACGCGATCCTGAGCCATGTTTTCCGGCTCGGTCAGACGGAAGGCCACTTCCGTCATCGATTGCGCGGCGATGCGCATGTCCTGGGCGCGGCGAATCATCGCCGCGAAGGCCCAGAACAGGATGACGGGCACGATTGCCGCGACGGCGAGGCCGATCAGTTCGGGGCGGGCAAAGAACTGGTCCAGCGTGCGTATCCGCCAGATGCTCGGTCCAAAAAGCAGGTTGGCCAGTCCGCCGGCGCCGGCGATCCAGGCGAGCGAGACAAAGGCGATGACCCAGTAGATGGTGTTGGAGGCGCGCCTGTTCAGGCTGTGCAGAAGGGTCTTGTAATCTTTCTGGCGATCATCGTTGGCTGGGGCGAAGCCGGCGGGCTGGCCACCATTGCGCGTCTCCACCGGGCGAAGTTCGGCCGGCTTGGCCATTGGCGCGGGCTTGGCGCCCTGAGCCTGATTGACGACGGGCGCCGCCGGCTGCTGATTGCGTCCCTCGCGTGCCAGCTCGTCGGCGGCCTGGGATATCTGCGCTTCCAGATCTTCCATCGAAGCCGCGATATCGAGGTCGCCGCTGTCGGCATCGCCGCTCAAGTCGAGATCGAGTGCTTTTTCGAGTTCCCTGGCTACGTCGCTGTCGAGATTTCTGGTCGTCGTTGGTTTCTTCGCCATGCCTTCGCTACCCTGTACTAGCTGCCGCGGGGGCTTATAATTCTGTTTGTCTTACCCCCGCGCAGGAGGCTGAAAATGGACCCTCGTATCGTAATGACACAGGGGGGTAAAGAAAACATGCATTCCGCGGGATACGTAAAACTTTAAATATAAGGTTAACGCAACCGTGATTTGGGCGCCGCTTTCGCAACATTTTTCCCGGCCATTCATTAACCCGTTGTCCACTGGAATCGCCTAGTTTTCTGGCGGCCGAAGAAAATGGAGTTCGAGTTCATGCGTGGCGAAAGCGGCATTGCCTTCTCAATGCCGGGGGGCGACGTATCGGGAACGAGGCAGTCCCGGCCGGTCGATTTGGCACACCTTGCCCGGCAAACGATGGGCGACCGCGCCCTCGAGCAAGAGGTGCTGGCGCTATTTGTACAGCAGGCATTATCGGTGCGCGACAAAATAGTCGATGCCGACATCAAGGACCGGCTTCTGCTGGCTCACGGCTTGAAAGGGTCGGCCCGCGGCGTGGGCGCCTTTGCCATCGCCGACTGCGCCACCGATATCGAGCACCGGCCGGAGGACGTCCAGACCCTCAAGCGGCTCGGCGGGCTGATCGATGAAGTGCGCGACTTCATAGCCGCCATCAGTCGCTGATTCCGGTTTGCGACAAAAACGTCACGGAGCGCCGCTTTCGCGCGGCAGTTGACTTGTTTGCCGGAGTGATTATCTCGGGCGAAATTCCCTTTCGTCCCGGGCGAACCTCCCTTCGTCCCGGGCGAAACTCCCTTCAGGTGACAAATGACCAAGCTGACCTTCATCGCCCATGACGGCACACATTTCGACGTGGATGCCGAAAACGGTTCGACGGTCATGGAAAACGCCATCCGCAACGCCGTGCCGGGCATCGAGGCGGAGTGCGGCGGCGCCTGCGCCTGTGCGACCTGCCATGTCTATGTCGACGAGGCATGGACGGCCGAAGTCGGCGAGCCCGAGACGATGGAAGAAGACATGCTGGACTTCGCCTATGAGGTCCAGCCGAACTCGCGCCTGTCGTGCCAGATCAAGGTGCGCGACGCTCTCGACGGCCTGATCGTGCGGGTTCCCGAACGTCAGGGCTGAAATCCAGCATCGGCGATTTTTCCCGCTGACGCTTGGCAGCGGGCCAACGGTCATGCAGTCTCGCCTGGACTTTCGCAGCGAGGCGCATCATGACCGGCATCATCAGCACAGACGTCCTCATTGTCGGGGCCGGGCCGGTCGGCCTGTTCGCCGTGTTCGAGCTCGGCCTGTTGGACCTGAAGTGCCATCTGATCGACATTCTCGACAAGCCCGGCGGCCAATGCGCGGAACTCTATCCGGAAAAGCCGATCTACGACATTCCCGGCTGGCCCTCGATCTCGGCGCAAGGGCTCGTTGACAAGCTGCTCGAGCAGGTTGCGCCGTTCAAGCCCGACTTCACCTACAACCGCATGGTCTCCAGTCTCGAAAAGTTGGACGACGCCGGCTTTCGCGTGACCACGGACGAGAACGAGGTGTTCGAGGCCAAGGTGGTGGTGATTGCCGCCGGCGGCGGCTCATTCCAGCCGAAGCGCCCGCCAATTCCCGGCATCGAAGCCTTTGAAGGCGCGAGCGTCTTCTATTCGGTCCGCCGGATGGAGGATTTTCGCGGCCATGACCTGGTCATCGTGGGCGGCGGCGATTCGGCGCTTGACTGGACGCTGAACCTGCAGCCGGTGGCAAAGAGCGTGACGCTCGTTCATCGGCGGCCAGAGTTTCGCGCGGCGCCCGACAGCGTCAACAAGATGTACGCCATGCAGGAGATGAAGCAGCTGGAATTCAGGGTCGGCCAGGTGGCCGGGCTCACCGGGGCCGATGGCCAGCTGGCATCGGCCACGATCAAGGGCGGCCCGGATGGCGACATCGAGGTGCCTTGTACGCGCATGTTGCCGTTCTTCGGACTGACCATGAAGCTCGGTCCGATCGCGGAATGGGGGCTCAATCTCCACGAGAACCTGATCCCGGTCGACACCGAGAAGTTCCAGACATCGGTGCCCGGCATTTTCGCGGTGGGCGACATCAACTCGTATCCGGGCAAGCTGAAGCTGATCCTGTCGGGTTTCCACGAGGTGGCGCTGATGGCGCAGGCCGCCAAGCGCGTCATCAGCCCCGGCGAACGCATCGTGTTCCAGTATACGACTTCGTCGACCAGCCTGCAGAAGAAGCTCGGCGTCTCGGGCTAATTATTCCGCCAGGATCGGCGCCGGATCGTCGACGTGGCCTCGAAGTTCTTTCTCGGGCATCAGGGTCAGCGCGATGAGGCCCAGTCCCAGAGTGCCGGCCGCGACGAGGAAGATCATCGCGAAGGGTTCGGCCGATACGACATGTCCCGCCACCTCAACGCCTTCACCGGCCAGCGGCAATCCGAAGCCCAGAGCGACGGCGCCGAGCATCGCGACCCCCAATGCACTGCCCAGCGAACGTAGAAAGGTAAGCACCCCAGTCGCTACGCCAAGATGCATTCGGTCGACGGCGTTCTGCACGGAGACGGTGGTTACCGGAAATGTCGTCCCGGTTCCCAGCCCGATACAGATGGTCAGGACCTCGACGACAAGCAGCGATGCATGGCCGGCGACAAAGGCCAGCAGGCCCATGCATAGGGTGGCGAAGATGACGCCGACCATGGCGATGCGCTTGTAGTGGGTGAAGCGCGGTATCAGGCGGCCGCTGGAAGCGGCGCCGCCCACGGTTCCAAGCAGTAGGCCAAGCATTGCAATGCCCGACTCGCTCGCCGTCAGGCCAAGTATCGATTGCAGATAGACGGGCAGATAGACGGCAAGGCCGACGCTGGAGGCCTGGAGCAGGAACATCGACAGAGTGCCGGCCAGGACGATCGGGTTGCCCAGCACCTCGAGCGAAATGAGCGGTTCGGCCGCCCGCGTCAGCCGCAGGGCAAAGGCGCCCCAGAAAAGCGCGGAGCACGCCAGGACGCCAATGACTTCCGGCGAAAACCAGGGGTAGGCGCTGCCGCCCCAGTTCAGCGCCAGCAGCAACAGCGCCGTGGCGACGATGAGCAGCAATGCGCCGAGACCATCGATGCTGTGATTCTTGGCCGCGATCGGCAGCTTCTTGAGCGGCTTGTTGATGATCGCCATCGCAACAATGCCCAGCGGGATGTTGATCCAGAAGATGAGGGACCAGTGCAGATGTTCAGCAAAAGTGCCGCCCAGCAGCGGCCCGGCGACGCTGGCAACGGCCCACGTGCCGGAAAACCACGCCGCATAGCGTGCCCGCTCGCGCGGCGGGACAAGGTCTCCGACCACGGTCTGCGTCAACGCGAAAAGGCCGCCGCCACCGGCCCCCTGGATCGCGCGCCCCAGGATAAGGACGAACATGTTGGGGGCCATTGCGCTGACCAGCGATCCGGCGAGAAAGATGAGGATTGCCGCATAGACGGTCGGCCGCCGTCCATGGACGTCGGAAATCTTGCCGTAGAGCGGTGCCACGGCGGTCGCGGTCAACAGGTAGCCGGTGACGATCCATGGCAGATATTCGGCATGGCCGAGTGAGCGCCCGATGGTCGGCATGGCGGGCGCGACGATGGTCTGGTCGAGGGCTGCCAGCAGCATCGACAGGAGGACGCCGCCGATAATGGCGTTCTTTTCGCTTTCGCTCAGCGGCGCGCTTGCCGCCGCCACGGCCTGCTTGTCGACAGCCTGGTCCATACTTCTCGTCCATGCGCTTTGCGCTGCCGCATCGGGTCTGTCTGGTGCGTCCGCGGCGCGATCGGTTGTGATGCTCGTGCTTCCAGCTTGTGGCTGTAGCAACCCTGGATATGTCGTTCCGTATAGGCCTATTTCGACTAGTGCTCGAAAAAAAATCGAGACTGGCACTACGCTTCCGCCCGGTTGGCTTGCATCCAGGCCAACGGAAGCGGTGAGGAAATTCAGGTCGGCGGCGGCAATCGGCCACTTCCGATGCGCTCCATCCTGTAGCGCATCAGCCGCAGGATGCGGCTTTCGAAATTGGCGCCTTCGACAAGGTCAAACCGCACCTGATCCTGATCGTGTCTGGCTAGCTGAACCGCCGTGATCTCGGCGGCCTTGGCCTTTGCCGCATCGCAGTCCTTCTGCGGATAGGTTGCCTTCAACGCGTCTTCGAGTGCACGGCCGTGGTTCTTGGCGATCTCGACATGGCGGTCTTCATGGCGCTTGATGTCGGCCGACAATGTATCCCAGAACAGCCGCACGTCGGCATCGGCTTTGCGCGGCCGGCGCCATTCGGGGAGGATCACCTTGACCTTGACGGTCACGACCGCGTCGGCGATCCGGCAGGAGCCGGACTGGCTGGCGTAGCTGATGCGTGTCGTGAAAGCCATCTGGGTGGCGCCAGGGTGGCGCGATCCCGTGCTTTTGACCTGCGGCCCGTGTTTGGCGAGTTGCTGCTCGATATCCTCCAGCGTTCTGCCGCCGATGGCGAAATAGCTGTATGTCTTCACCAGATTGGCCGCATCCGCCGGAACGGCGGCGGTAAGCAGCAGTGCGCAGAGCAGGGATCGTGTCATCATGTTGCCTCTTCGGTCACCTTGCTTTACGGCCTTTGCCGGCGCAACGGAACTGGTCCGATGCGGATCACACATCGTTGATGACCTCTTGGTTGATGAGCCCATGGTTGATGCGCAATGACGGCGGGGCGATGGCAGCTGGCGCATGAGCGCCATCTCGAGCTTGGCGGCAAGGCCGTGGTGGTCGGCATCCTCAATATCACGCCCGACAGCTTCTCCGATGGCGGCCTGTTTGATGCTCCCGAAAGCGCGCTGGTCCAGGCGCGCCGCATGATCGGGGAAGGCGCCGCAATCATCGATGTCGGCGGAGAATCCACCCGGCCGGGCGCCGCCGCGATCTCGGCCACCGAGGAGCAGGCCCGTATCCTGCCGGTGATCGAGGCGCTGGCGCGTGCGGGCGACGTGCTGATCTCGGTGGATACCTATCGTGCGGAGACAGCGCGGCTCGCCGTGGCCGCCGGCGCGCACATCGTCAATGATGTCTGGGGTCTGCAGCGCGAGCCCGACATTGCGCGAGTGGCGGCCGAAACCGGCGCCGGGCTCGTCATCATGCATACCGGCCGGGATCGCGAGAAGCTTCCCGACGTGATCGCGGACCAGCTGGCGTTCCTGGGGAAATCGCTGGAGATCGGGCGCGGGCAAGGTGTCGCAGACGACCAGATCGTGCTCGACCCCGGCTTTGGTTTCGCCAAGGAGACGGCGGAGGAAAACCTCGACCTGATGGCACGGTTTTCCGAGCTTGATGCACTCGGCTTCCCACTGATGGCCGGTACGTCGCGGAAGCGCTTCATCGGCACCGTCACCGGCCGCGACGCAGCCGACCGGGCAGCCGGGACGGCGGCGACCAGCGTCATTCTCCGGCTCAAGGGCGCGCATCTGTTTCGCGTCCATGATGTCGCAATCAACGTGGACGCGCTGGCCGTGGTGGATGCTATGCTGGCGCGGGAAACCGGATCGGAACGCTGAGCCATGTATGTCATCCGCATGAAGAATTGCGCCTTCTTTGCCCGGCACGGCGTGCTGGATGAGGAAGAAGCGCTCGGTCAGCGCTTCTATGTCGATGCCTCGCTCACTGTCGAGCCCGGCCGCGCGCTCGTCGATGACGCCATCGGGGAAACCGTCAATTACGGCGTCGCCTTCGCCGTCATTGAGGAAATCATCACTGGACACAGGCGTTTCCTGATCGAGGCTTTGGCCCTGGAGGTCGCAAAGGCTCTCGCCGGGCGCTTTCCCCAGATCCGCAAAGCCGAGGTTACCGTTCGCAAGCCGAATGCCCCGGTGCCTGGCGTGCTCGATTACGTCGAGGTGACCGTTGTCTGGCCCGAGTAATACCGTCTATCTGAGCCTCGGCGGCAATCTCGGCGATCCGGCCAAGTCGATGGGGGCCGCGTTACGCCTGCTCGACGCCGATTCCGATACTGACGTGGCTGCCGTTTCTTCGCTCTACCGGACGCCGCCCTGGGGCAAGCTCGACCAGCCGGATTTCCTCAACGCGGCCGCCGAACTGTCGACTCGGCTGTCGCCGCGGACATTGCTCGACCTCTGCCTTGATGCCGAGCGAAAGCTCAAACGCGTGCGTGAAGAGAGGTGGGGGCCGCGCCTGATCGACATCGACATCCTGGTGTTCGGCGACCGCATCATCCATGAAACGGGCCTTGAAGTGCCGCACCCGCGCATGCTGGAGCGCGCCTTCGTGCTGGCGCCGCTGGCCGAGATCGCGCCGGACCTTACCGTAGACGGCAAACGCGTTGTCGATCGCTTGGGCGCGGTCGACGCGGCCGGCATCGAGCGGCTGCCATCCGGCCGCGACTGGTGGCTGCGCTAGACCGCAGAAATCAGCCGGAGAAACCACCGTCATCCAGGAACGCTTTTTCCTCAGCCGTCGTCTCGCGGCCGAGCATTCTGTTGCGGTGCGGGAAACGGCCGAAGCGCTGGATGATGTCACGATGTTCCAGCGCGTATTTCAGATTGAACTCGGCCCTGGCGGTGTGAAGTTCGACGGACAGTTCCTGGTCGGCAAGGTTTTCCGAATGTTCGAACGGCAAATAAAGGAACACGCGGACTTCCGGCTCCAGCACGATATCATGGCCGGCAGCGATCGCCTTTTGCGCGAAGTGTTTCGCCAACGGGTCGGTCGCGAACATGTGGCCGGTGCCGCGAAAGCAATTGCGCGGAAACTGATCGAGCAGGATCATCAGCGCCAGCGAGCCGTCGGCACATCCTGACCAGTCGTCGTATTCACGGCGCGCGGCAGCGTAATGGAGATCGAGGAAGCCGTCGCGGAAATCGGCATCGAAAGCGTTGTTCTTCCCGAACCACGCATCCTCGCCGGCGTCGCGCCAGAATTTGGTGACCGACAGGGCTCTGCTGTCCAGTTCCATTGCCTGATTCCCCAATTCAGTTCGCCGGTTCGGATTTATGCAGGACGCCGGCCGTTTCCTCGTTGAGCGCCTGGCCGGGACGGCGGGGCGTGGAAAGCGGGGCCGGGATCGGCGTGCCGATATTGCCTTTCAGGAAACGCTGTCCCGAGCGGATGCCTTCGGCGAGCTGGGTCTCGAACCGGCCCGTGTCGCGGCGCCTGACGTCCTCGATCGTTTCGGCGACGTCTTCGGGATCGACGCCCAGCGCCTCTAGGGTCGAGCCACCAAAGACGAGCGCCGATTCGAAGGTTTCGCGCAGCTGATAGTCGACGCCGGCGCGGATGAGCTGCAGTGCCGTGCCGCGGTCGAACGCACGTGCCAGCACCGTAAGCAAGGGGAACTCCGCCTTGACGAGTTCGGCGATCCGGATGGCGGCGTCGGGCTTGTCGACACAGATGAGCACGGCCCGCGCGCGGCCGGCCCCGGCCGCGTGCAGGATGTCCAGCCGCGTGCCGTCGCCATAATAGACCTTGAAGCCGAAATCGGCGGCCGCCTGGATCATCTCGACATCGTTGTCGATGATCGAGACGTCGATGCCGCGCAAGAGCAGGGGTTGGCTGGCGATTTGGCCGAAGCGGCCGAAGCCGATGACCAGCACGCTGCCGGTCAGGCCGTCGGCGACTTCGACGCCGTCCAGCGACTGCTCGTCGCGCGGCGTGAAATAGCGCAAGGCAATGATCGCCAGCGGCGTCAGCACCATGGAGATGATGACGATCGCCGTCAGCGTCGCGTTTGCCTGGCCATCGATGATGCCGACGGCGGCGGCCGCGGAATAGAGCACGAAAGCGAATTCACCGCCTTGCGTCATGAAGACCGCGCGTTCCAGCGCCTCGCGGTGGCCTGATTTCAGGATGCGGGCGACGATGTAGATGCCGAAAGCCTTCATCACCATGTAGGCGACGACATAAATGGCGATCAGCTTCCAGTTCGCGGCCACCACATGCAGATCGAGCGACATGCCGACCGCAAGGAAGAACAGGCCGAGCAGGATGCCGCGGAACGGTTCGATGTCGGCTTCGAGTTGATGGCGGAAGGTCGATTCCGAGAGCAGCACGCCGGCCAGGAACGCGCCCATCGCCATCGACAGGCCGCTGAGCTGCATGGCGAGCGCCGACCCGAGTACGACCAGAAGAGCCGCGGCCGTCATCACTTCGCGCGCACGGGCATCCGCCAGGATGCGGAAGAAGGGGTTGAGCAGGTAGCGTCCCGCCACCACCAGTCCCACGATCGCGGCGAGGCCGATGCCGACCTCGGTCAGCCGCTCCGACAGGCTGGTACCGGCACCGCCGGGCGCCAGGAAAGCGATCAGGGCGAGCAGAGGCACGATCGCCAGATCCTCCAGCAGCAGGATGGAAACGATGCGTTGGCCCTTGGGCGAGGCGATTTCGCCGCGTTCCTCCAGAAGCTGCATGACGATGGCCGTCGAGGTCAGCACGAAACCGGCGCCGGCGACGAAGGATTGCGCGATCGGAAACCCTCCGGCCATGCCGACACCGGTCAGCAGCACGGCGCATACCCCGACTTGAAGCGCGCCAAGCCCAAAGATCTCGCGGCGCAGGCCCCAGAGCCGCGACGGCTGCATTTCCAGGCCGATGATGAACAGGAACATGACGACGCCGAGTTCGGCGACATGGAGGATGGCTCCCGATTCAGAAAAGACACCGATGCCGAATGGGCCGATCACCACGCCGGCGGCCAGGTAACCGAGAATCGAACCGAGACCCATGCGCTTGAAGATCGGGACGGCCACCACACCCGCCGCCAGCAGAGCCACCACCTGAATGAGATCGCTGCCTGATGCTTCCGCTGCCATGCCTCTTGTCCCTGTGTCCGATCACTCCTTGCATGCAGTTGGAGCGGGAGGCAAGGGCGGGGAGCCTGCCAGGACGGGTAGGGTGCCGTTGAAGCGATTCCCCTGGTGGAACAACGGTCTCCGCTTGCCTGTCGGACGATTGGTGTCTATATACGCCCGATGCTTCACTATTCGTCCCGGCCGGGTTCTCCGCCTCACATCCCGATGGATGCGCTCAGCGAAGTTCTACAGGACTTTCGCTTGAGTGGAGTCAATTATGGCCGCTGCGAACTCCGACATCCTTGGAGCATAGAATTTCCGCAACAGTCGCTGCTGCGTTTTCACTTTGTTGGTCAGGGTCCATGCTGGATTCATACCGAAGCGCAAGGCTGGCAGGAGTTGCGCGATGGCGATCTGGTGTTGCTGCCACAAGGTATCGCCCATCGGCTGGCGAGTGCGCCGGACGTCGTGGGCGACTCGCTCGAGGGTTGCCAGGTGACCAAGTTGGGGGGCAACGTCTGCGAAGTGGTGCGGGAAGGAACGGGCGCGACAAGCACCCTTTTCTGCGGCTCCATGGCCTTGGGTGCCTGTGCGCTAAACCCATTGATTACGTTGATGCCGCCTATCATCAAGGGTTGCGACGTGGCCGGCAATGACCCGGTCGTTGGTCCTTTGCTGGCGGCTATGACTGCCGAAGCCGCGCAACCGCAGATGGGCAGCGCCACCATCTTGTCTCGGATGGCGGACTTGCTGACGGCCCGGCTCATTCGCTGCTGGGTCAATTGCACGGGCGCTTCGACCACCGGTTGGCTCGCGGCCATCCGCGATCCCCATATTGGCCGCGCTCTGGCAGCCATGCACAGAGACCCCGGCCATAACTGGACGCTCGAAAGCCTCGCCAGCCTGGCAGGCCAATCGCGCTCGATTTTCGCGAAGCGCTTCAGTGCGGTATTGGGAGAAGGCGCGGCACGCTATCTCGCCCGTCTGCGCATGCAGCTTGCCCGCGAGTTGTTGGGGCAAAACGGCTTGTCGGTGGCCGAGGTTGCTACCCGCTTGGGCTATGATTCCGAGGCATCCTTCGCTCGCGCCTTCAAGCGCATCACCAATGTCTCACCGGGCGTTGTGCGTCGCACAATTCCCGGACGAATAGGCATGAATTTCGGATTTTGAGATACATATCATCCGAAAAGACTCGTTTATGAAGATCTCCAAACTTTGGAGATCCTTCCGTGACTGACACAACATTACAACTTGAAGACGCGGCGATTGACCTTGATGCCGCCGCGCCGGCCACGTGGAGCGCAACCACATGGTTCGCGGTCCTTTCGTTGGCGGCCACCAGCTTTGCGCTGGTGTCCGCCGAATTCCTCCCGGCAGGTCTGTTGACGCCGATGGCGCGCGATCTCGGCATCAGCGAGGGGACGGCCGGGCAGGTGGTCACCGCCACCGCTTCCGTCGGCGCGGTGACGGCCATATTGAGCAATGTCCTCATCGGCCGATTGAACCGCAAGACGGTGCTTGTCGGCCTCATGGCCTTGGCGGTCGGTTCCAACATTCTTGCGGCGCTAGCGCCCAATTTCTGGCTGTTATTGTTGGGCCGGGCCGGGCTGGGGATCGCTCTCAGCGCTTTCTGGGCACTTTCGGTAGCCGTCGTGGCGAGGCTGGTTGGCGCCAATGCGACGGGGCGGGGCATGGCTATCGTCACCCTCGGCGTCTCGCTCGCAACAATCGCCGCACCGTCGATGGGCGCGTTGATCAGCGACTGGCTGGGTTGGCGCAGCGCCATGGCCATGACGGCGGGGTTGGCCTTGCTTGCCATGTTGCTGCAGTTACTCAGCCTGCCGACCTTGCCTGCAACGGCAAGCAATAGTCTTGCAGACGTCCTTCGGCTGACACGGCGGCGTGGCATTCAACTCGGTATGCTTGCTATCCTTTTGCTGATGATGGGGCATTTTGCCGGCTCGGTGTATGTACGTCCGTTTCTCGAACACGTGACGCTCCTTGCGACCGGGCCAATTGCCCTGGCGTTGCTCGGATTTGGCATCGCGGCTGTGATCGGCAATATTGCCGGTGGCCGCATGGCCGACGCCAATATCCACGTGGCTCTCGTGGTTACGGCCGCATTGATGGCGTTCGCGGCGCTGGCATTGGTGCTTTGGGGCGTGCACATCGGCGTTGCCTTTGGCTTCGCCACGCTATGGGGCTTCGCCTTCGGCATGGCGCCGGTGGTGCTGCCGACAAATCTGTCTCGCGCGGCGCCGGACGCGCTGGAAGCAGCGGGCAGCCTGATGGTCGCGTCCTTTCAGGTCGCCATCACCATCGGCGCGGTTGTCGGCGGTTATGTTGTGGACACTTATGGCCCGACAGCGCCTTTGACTGCGACTGCCATCCTTGCCGCATCGACGGCCGTCTTGGCGCTGCTACAACCGCGCAGCTGAACTTCGCCGCCACCGACACGGTAGCCTGAATCCGGCCGTTGGCAATGTTGCAGGCGCGTTACACAAGTTGACGTCGGTAACGCGTTGCTTGTTGCCACAATCGAAGGCTAAGCACGCTCGGCTTCGGCCATTGGGGGTGAGCGGCGATCATGTCCCACCCTTTTGAGGAGATGACTGACATGAAGAAGTTTTTGCTCGTTGCCGTCGGGCTGGCGGTGCTTGCCGGTTCCGCCTGTTCGAAGGCTCCGGAGTGCACGACCGAGATGGCGACCAAGAAGGCGCAGGACATGGCCGCCGCGCTGCAGGAGGCGATCACCAAGGATCCCTCCAAGGCGGCTAACCTGACCGCCAAGGTCCAGGCGGTGACGACCAAATATCAGGGCTCCACGACCCTGGCCGACGCCTGCAAGGCGTATGACGAGGTGACCGCCGCGATCAAGGGCTGACGCCCGACTGTTTCAAAGGAGGCGGTGGCGATGGGCTGCCGCCTCTTTGGTTTTTTGGGGTGTATTCGAGCAATTCCAGGAAAGTGTGAAGCGATTTTCGTCGCTCAGTTCGGCGCGATGGAGCCGACTTCGACGGCATCGACCCGCTTAAGACTCATGCCGATGACCGGCACCAACTGGTCCTGAACGCGCACGGCGATCGTCACCGTCATCGAATTGTCGTCGGGAATGCGTGCCTGCATGACGCCGCGCAGTTGGTTGCGGTTGATGGTGAAGACGACCTTGCGGGCGTCGACGACATTGCCGCCGATGATATCGAGGCCGGCGCCGGCCGCGCCACCCATGAAGGAACCCTTGTAGTCGCGGCCCTTGCGCTCGATCTTGGCCGACATCGGCTGGGTGAACATGCCGACCCGGCAACCGCCGTCAAGCGTCATGCCCGTCTTGCCGTCGGGGGTGGCGCCGGTGAAGCTGCAGTTGAATTTCGTGCCCTTGTACTTGCCGGCGACGATTTCGCCGGGGCCGATCCACTTGCCTTCGGCCGACTGGAAAAACTGCTTGTCCGGCTCTCCGGCGCAGGCCCCGGAGGCAATACCGGCGACCGCTGTGATCGCCGCCGCCAGGGGCAGGATGCTGGACAGAATTACGCTTTTCATCGACGACACCCGGCAACAACGAGACTGTTTGAAACCGGTTTGACCATGAAGAAGATTGGTTAATGCTTCGTCACCGGGAGCCTTCGAAGCCGTAATCCGAGCAGCGTCCCAAAGAGCTGGACGCTATTTGCCGGAGCCGGCTGTTTCGGCGTCTTTCTTGGTCGCGAACGATGTCAGGGCGGCAAGAAAATCGCCCAGTCCCGGGCGCTTGGCGGTGCTGAAGGGCAGGGGGCGCGCCGTCTCCATCGCCGCGATGCCGATGCGCGCCGTCATCATGCCGTTGACGACGCCCTCGCCGAGCTTTGCCGAGAGGCGCGCCGCCAGGCCGTGGCCGACGATCTGTTGGACAAAGCTGTCGCCGACGGCAATCGAGCCGGTGACCGCCAGATGCGCCAGCACGCTGCGCGCCAGGTGGAAGAAACCCAACGTTCCGGGCCGTCCGCCATAGAGTTCCGACAGCCGGCGGATGAGGCGCCCGGCCTCGAAGACGACATAGGCGACGTCGACGAGCGCGCGCGGGCTCACCGCCGTCACCAGCGAGACCCGCTTGGCGGCCTCGAGAATCATCACCTTTGCCCTGACATCGAGGGGACCGAGGATTTCCGCTTCCGCCAGGCGCACCAGATTGGCGCCGTCAATGATCTCGCCGCGCAATTCGGCCAGCGCGCGCCGGCCGGCCGCGGTCTCGGGTTTGGCCGCGACAAAGGCCGACAGTTCATCCACCACCGCGCGTGCCGCCTTCGGATCGTCGCGCGCGATGGCATCGAGCGCGCGCTTCTGCAGCTTTTCGACCTCGGCGAGGCGGGCGATCGCCAGGAATTCGCGAATCAGGATCACCAGAAGCGCCAGCAGCGCAATCGCCGCCATGCCGGCGGCCAGCCAGCCCAGCCATTCGGCGCGGGCGAAGAGATCGCGTATCAACTGGTCGGTCCACAGGCCGACAGCCAGCGAAACCAGCACGCCGAAGGCGCCGAAAAAGATGCTGCCGAGAACCGAGCGCTTTCTGGGGGCGACCGCCGGCGGTGGCTCGGCGGCAATAATGTCCGGTTCGTCGAAAACGTCGACCTCCGCCGGGATGACCAGCGCCACATCGGCCTTCATCGGACGCGGTTTGCGCGGCGGTTCGGCCTGGCGCGCTTGTGGCGCGTCTTGTTTCGGCGCGGCTTCCGGCTCGATACGGAATGCCGCCGGTTTGCGGGGCGCGGTCATGCCAGATGGTCTCCGATCAGGAACTGCAAGGCGCGGTCGAGCCTGATATGCGGCAGCGACAGCGTGACACCTTCGGCTGTGCGTTCGAGTTTCGGCGGACGGAACCGGACGAAGCGGATTGCCGGGTCCGTGGAGTCCTGCCTGTGGTCCGACCCCGAAAGGTCGAAAACAGCATCAATGTTTTCCGGTAAATCACCAGGAAATATAGCTGTTTCCGTCTTTCCATCGAATGTTTCGCCATTGATCTTCTCGCCGGCGATCGGCGTGCCGATAATAACAGGCAATGTCTCGCGGCTCTGCTTTACGGTGCCTTCGCGGGTCGCGCGCACCGCCGCGATGGCGACCACGTCGACATCGGCGCCGGTGAAATTCGCCCGCGCCACGGCGCGGTCAGCCAGGCGCCGCACGATCGCCTGCAGCCGGTCGTGACTTTCGTGGTGCAGATGATCGGCCTTGGTCGCTGCGACCAGGATGCGGTCGATACGCCGGGAAAAAAGGTCGGTGAGGAAGCTGCCCCGGCCAGGACGGAAACAGCTCAGGATCTCGGTGACGGCGCGCTCCAGGTCGGCCATGGCACCAGGCCCGGCGTTCAGCGCCTGCATGGCGTCGATGAGCACGATCTGGCGGTCCAGACGCGTGATATGCTCGCGGAAGAACGGTTTGACGACATGCGTCTTGTAGGCCTCGTAGCGCCGTTCCATCATGGCGTGCAGCGAGCCGTTGCGCGCGCGCCTGTCGCCGAGGCCTGCCAGCGGCGCGAAGGTCAGCGCGGGTGAGCCTTCGAGATCGCCAGGCATCAGGAAACGGCCGGGCGGCAAGGTCGAAAGCGCCCGCTCGTCGAGCTTGCATGCCTTGAGATAGGCGGCGAAGCTTTCAGCCAGCCGGCGTGCCGTCATTTCGTCGGCGTCGGCATTCGGGTCGATTTCCGCCGAGATCGCTCGCCAGGCCCGCGAAAGGTCCTCGCGCACCGGCAGCGTGGCCATTTCGAGGGCTTCGCGCGAAAAATCGGCGAAGGATTTGCCGAGCAGCGGCAGGTCGAGCAGCCATTCGCCGGGGTAATCGACAATGTCGACCGACAGTTTGCCCGACGAAAACATGCGGTTCCAGCCGGAGGCCGATTCATATTCGATCGTCAGCCGCAGTTCCGAAATGGCGCGGGTCGAGTCCGGCCAGACGCGATCGTTGACCAGAGCGGCGATGTGGTCCTCGTACTGAAAACGCGGCACGGCATCGTCGGGCTGCTGTTCGAGGAAGGCGCGCGCGATACGCCCCGATTTCTGCGCCTCGAAGAGCGGCAGGCGTCCGCCGTGGATCAGATTGTGGACGAAGGCCGAGATGAAGACGGTCTTGCCCGCGCGGGAGAGGCCCGTGACACCCAGACGCAGCGATGGAGAAAAAAGTCCGGTGGCGCGTCCCGAAAATGTGTCGAGGGCAATTCTTGCCTCGTCGGTGAAGGTCGTCAGCGATGATGCCAAAATGTGCTCTCTCGGACTTGCGTCCGTCCGATATAGGCGCTGGAACCAGGCTTTGAAATGGTGTTGGAAATTGGCATCAGAGATCGGCAGGTGTCAGGAACGCTTCGAGATATCCCGCTCCCTGGGCCGCTTTCGCCAGATTGCCGGGGAAACGGACGACGGCGAGACCCGAGGTCGGAAAGCCATGATTGAGCATTGCCCGCTCCGTCTCGCCACCATCGCCCGAAACCGCCATGGCGAGATCCTCAGTCATCGGGTTGTGGCCTATGACCAGCAATGACCCGGGTCCGCCATGATCCCGGACGAGCCGGAGATAGCCGGCCGCGTCCTCGCTGTAGAGCGTGTCGAAAAACAGCACCTTGCCTGTGTCGGTCTGGCCAGCCAGTCCCTCGAGCGTTTCCCTGGCGCGTTTGGCGTTGGAGCACAGCGTCAGGTCCGGAACATAGGAGCGGGATCGCATCGCGGTCCCCATCTTTTCGGCATCGGCGCGGCCGGATGCGTCGAGTGGACGATCGAAATCACGCATGCCTGGCAAGGCCCAGCCGGCCTTGGCGTGTCGCAACAGATAAAGCCTGCTCACACAACCTCCAATGACGCCCGAAAAGCCGAAGTCCTGCCGCGATTAGCCACGAGAAAAGCTTCGCGCACAATGGTGCGCGTTCTTCAGCGCGGCGAATCACCTGCGGGGCGATCGGCGAGGATCGTCGTACTTTCGCCATCAAAACAGATTTATCCCGCTCCGGCGAAGGCCGGAGACACACTTTAACATTTGCGTGAGTCGGTGGCTGATTGCGCTTGTGCAGGCGTCTGGCGGCGAATATATAGGCGCCAAAATTGGGGCTGTTTGGGTGAGTCGAATGAACGACATCGTTACCGCCGATTACGTACCCTCCGAAGACGAGCCGTTCATGAACGAACGGCAGAAATCCTACTTCCGCCTAAAGCTCGTCACTTGGAAAAATGATATCTTGCGCGAAGCGCGCGAAACACTCGAAATCCTGCAGCAGGAAAACGCCAACCATCCCGACCTCGCCGACCGCGCCTCTTCGGAAACCGACCGCGCCATCGAGCTCAGGGCCCGCGACCGTCAGCGGAAGCTCATCTCAAAGATCGATTCGGCGCTGCAGCGCATCGACGAAGGCACTTATGGCTATTGCGAGGAGACCGGTGAGCCGATCGCGTTGAAGCGGCTCGACGCGCGCCCGATCGCTACCTTGTCGATCGAAGCGCAGGAGCGGCATGAGCGCCGTGAAAAAGTCTATCGCGACGACTGATGGATCGCCTATGCATTGATTGCCAAAATGGCCGGTTCTCCGGCCATTTTTGTTCGATGTCGGCGCGCACTTCAACTGGCCAAGCGCGCTTGAACGTCGACTGGTTCAATTCATTGGCAGGCGGCCCGGGCGCAAATCATCTCTTCTGGCTCGAGAGTTCGCCCAAAAGCCTGGTCATTTCATCGTCGAGCGACGGCGGTGCCTTGGCTGCCGGTTTGTCGGCCGGCCCGCCGGACTGGGGCTGGTCCAGCGAAACTTCGAGTTCCTTCATCAGCGTATCGTCGATGCTGTCCTGCCTCGGCGGCGGCGGTGGCGCCTGCCTGACAGCATTGGCGTTGGCGGAGCCATAGGCAGGCAGCGGCGTGACATTGGTCGACTGATAGGGTTGCGCCGCTGGTTTCGGTGCAGGAGCCGGGGCCGGGGCCGGTGGCGGCGCTGCCAGGCGCTGGCGGGCAGGTCCTGCCGCCGGCTGCGGAGCGGGTGCTTGTCTGGGAGGCGCGGGAGCGGGCTGCGGCGGCCGCGGCTTCGCGGCCGCCGGGACAGGCTGCAGGCCGCCATCTCCGGTCAACGCAGGACGACGCGGCGCGGCGAGGCGGATGTCGCGTTCGACAACAACGTCGGTCGGGCCGCCGATCAGGAGCAGATGTTCGATGTCGTCGCGTCGCACCAGCACCAGTCGGCGATGGCTGTCGACGGCGGTGGCGTCCATGACAGCGAGCCGCGTCTTGCGGTTGCGGCCCCCCGCGACAAACGTACCGAAGGTCAGGTTGCGCACGAGCCTGACGATGATGAGAACGATGACCAGCAGGATCAGCGCCGCGAAGGTCCACAGGAGTGCCGCCGCATAACCGGGACCCGCCACGCTATCCAGCCACTGCATTGGTTTCCCCTGATCGGTTTTGGAAAGTGACGCGACACTAGACCGTTGCGACTGGCCACCGCAAGTTGCCTTTCACGCATCGTGAACAGCTTGAAACACAGGGAAGGCCGGCCGGCATCATTTTTATCTGACATTTGCCGCCCGGGCCTTTTCCGGACTAGGAGAATGTGATTCAACCGGCTAATGCGCGTCGCGCTGAAGCGGATTCATGCGACGCGCTTTAGGCCCTTGTTTTTCATGCATGTCGTTTTCCCGAAACCGAAGTCACTTTTGGGCGACATGCATTAGGGGCGGGTGTCGGAAACTCGGATTTCACGAGCAGGGGGCATATGGCCAAGGAAGCGCGCGGCGATTTCTATCCGGTACCGATCGTCGACCAGAATACGCGTCCGGGCGCGGTCACCCGGCTTATCATCTTCATCGTCGTTCTGACGGGAGCGGCCATCGTCTTCGGCCTTTTCCGCGAGCGCCTCGGCGATCCCTTCCTGCTCGGCATGCTCGGCGTGCTGGCGATGATCGGCGTCGGCTTCCTGTTCGCGACCGCGATCGGCTTCGTGCAGATCACACCGCGTTCGACGGGCGACGAACTGTCCAAGGCTTTCGTCGACTCGATGTCACAGGGCCTGCTGGTCACGGACACCAAGGGCCGCGTCGTCTACGCCAACCGGGCCTATGCCGATATGACCGGGGCCTCCTCGGCCGCAGACCTGAAGACGGTCGAAGGATTGCTCTCCGATATCCCCGAAGCCTCGGTGACCATCTACCGGCTGGCGTCCGGCCTGCGTGACGGGCAGCCGGGCGACGGCGAGTTCCGGCTCGCGCAATCGATCCGGCCCGGCGCTGAACCGGGCGCCCGCTGGTACCGGGCACGCGCCCGCACGTTCAGCGTTCCGGGCCAGCGGCTGCCGATGCTGGCCTGGCAGCTCGCCGATATTTCGCAGGAGCGGGCCGAGCAGGAGCGTTTCTTCCTCGATCTGCAGAAGGCCATCGATCACCTCGATCACGCACCGGCCGGTTTCTTTTCGGCCGACCAGGACGGCCGCGTCACCTACATCAACGCCACGCTCGCCGGATGGCTGGGCATCGACCTTGCCAGCTTCACGCCCGGCGCCGTCACCTTGCCAGATATCGTTGCCGGCGACGGCATGGCGCTGGTGCGCTCCGTCAAGGCGGATCCCGGCACGACGCGCAATGCGGTCATCGATCTCGACTTGACGACGATGACCGGCGAGGCGCTGCCGGTACGCTTCATGCATCGCGTTTCGGCCAGCCGGGAGGGCGTCGGCGGCCCGACACGCACCATCGTGCTCAACCGCACGCAAGGCGAGGATGCCTCGGCCGATCTGCGCGCTTCGGAAGTGCGCTTCACCCGCTTCTTCAATTCGACACCGATGGCGATCGCCGGTGTCGATGCCAGCGGGCGCATCCTGCGCACCAACGCACCATTCCTGTCGTTGTTTTCCTCGGTCGTCGACCGTGATGCCGTGGATCGCCGCGTGCGGCTCGACACGGTGATCCATGACCGCGACCGGCCGGCCTTCGCCGCCGCGTTCGAGAAAGCCCGGCAGCGACAGGCCGACATCGAACCGATCGACACCGTGCTGCCCGGCAATGAAGAGCGGCACATCCGTTTCTACGTCAACGCCGTCGCCGACGGCACCGGCGGCGAAGGAGCCGAGGAATCGGCCATCGTCTACGCCGTCGAGACGACCGAGCAGAAGGCGCTCGAAGGGCAGATGGCGCAAAGCCAGAAGATGCAGGCCGTCGGCCAGCTCGCCGGTGGCATCGCACACGACTTCAACAATGTGCTGACCGCCATCATCATGGCGTCGGACCTGCTGTTGACCAATCACCGGCCGTCGGATCCGTCCTTCCCGGACATCATGAACATCAAGCAGAACGCCAATCGCGCGGCCTCCCTGGTGAGACAGTTGCTGGCCTTCTCGCGCAAGCAGACGCTGCGGCCGGAAGTGCTGAACCTCACCGACGTACTCGCCGATCTCAGGATGCTGCTTGCCCGGCTGGTCGGCAACGACATCAAGCTCAAGGTCGACCACGGCCGCGACCTGTGGCCGGTCAAGGTCGATATCGGCCAGTTCGAGCAAGTGGTGGTTAACCTGGCGGTCAACGCGCGCGACGCGATGCCGGCCGGCGGCGATCTCACGGTGCGCACCCGCAACGTGACCGCCGAGGAGTGCAAGACCTTTGCCTATCGCGAACTCACCGCGGCCGACTATGTGGTGGTCGAAGTCCAGGATACCGGCAGCGGCATCGCGCCCGACGTGCTGAAGAAGATCTTCGAGCCGTTCTTCACCACCAAGGAGGTCGGCAAGGGCACGGGCCTTGGCCTGTCCATGGTCTACGGCATCATCAAGCAGACCGGCGGCTTCATTTTCTGTGATTCCGAACTCGGCAAGGGGTCGACTTTCCGCATCTTCCTGCCACGTCACATCGCTGAAGCGAAAAACGCAGCCGAACCCGGCGAAGCGCCGGCCACGGCACCGGCCAAACCGGTCGACAATGCCAAGGACCTGTCCGGGTCGGCCACGGTGCTGCTGGTCGAGGACGAGGACGCGGTGCGCATGGGTGGCATGCGGGCACTGACCTCGCGCGGCTACACCGTTCACGAGGCGTCCTCGGGCGTCGAGGCGCTGGAAGTGTTCGAAGCGCTCGGCGGCAAGGTCGACATCGTCGTTTCCGACGTGGTGATGCCGGAAATGGACGGGCCGACGCTGCTCGGTGAATTGCGCAAACGCCAGCCGGACATCAAGTTCGTCTTCGTCTCCGGCTATGCCGAGGACGCATTCGCCAGGAACCTGCCGGCGGAGGCGCATTTCGGCTTCCTGCCAAAGCCGTTCTCGCTCAAGCAACTGGCCACGATCGTGAAGGATATGCTTGAATCCTAGGTATTTCTGATGCCGCGCCCTTGCGCAACGCCGTAACAACGCCATGATTATTGACAATATGGCAGGCGGGCTTGGGGGAGCAGCTGTTGACGCCACACATCGAGGCAGGCAAGGGCGACTACGCCGACACGGTTTTGTTGCCGGGCGACCCGCAGCGCGCGGAGTGGATGGCGCAGACTTTCCTGGACGCGCCGCGCTGCGTCAATCATCGACGCGGCGCGCTTGGTTTTACCGGCCTGTTTCGCGGCAAGCCCGTCAGCATTCAGGCGACGGGTATCGGTGTTTCGTCGTTCCTGATCTATGCGCATGAATTGCTTGACTATTATGGTGCCCGAACACTGATCCGTACCGGTACCTGCGGTACCCTGAGCGCCGAGGCAAAGCTGCGCAGCCTTGTGATCTCGCAATCGGCACGGCCTGAAGACGCCGAGAGCGGTAGGGTCTTTGGTCTTTACGAAGCTGATGCCGGCCCGGACCCAGCGCTGCTCGCCTGCGCATTGGCCAAGGCAACCGAACTCGGCATCGACCACCACGCCGGCCTGACAGCCTGCACCGACATTTTCTACCATCCTGAAGCGCCCGCCCGCTATGCCGATGCAAAGGCGCTCGGAGCGCTTGCCGTAGACATGGAAACCAGCGCTCTCTATCGCATCTCGGCGCATTTCGGCGCGAGGGCATTGTCGCTGCTGACCGTCGTCGACAATCTTGTCACAGGCGAACAGGCCGACCATTCCGAACGCCAGGAGCTTTTCACCGACATGAGCCGCCTGGCGCTCGAAATTGCCACGCAAGGGCGCTAGGCGGCCTCGCGCTTCAGCACCTCCGCCATGGATGGCCGGTGGCCGCGAAGACGTGCAGACCGCTGGGGCCCCAATGGCGGCGAGGGCCTACTGGTTGCCTCCCCGGGTGCAGGTCGAGGCTGTGAAGGCGCCATCGGGCTGCTTCATGATGATGTCGAAGGAGGGCGGGCTCTGGCCGTCGAGCGTTGCCTGGGTCATCGAGAGCGCGTTGCCGCCAGTGGTGTAGCCGCCCAGCGGGCCCAGCCACGTGATCACACCGTTTGCGTCCATCTGGTAATTGTAAGCCTGTTTGGCGGCACCGAAGGTGACAGGACCCGTGTAGACATTTCCCTTGATGGTGATGTCGCCGAGATTGAGGAACAGGCCGAGCAGGTAGACTTCGCAGTGATAGGTGCCATCGGGCATCTTGCCATCGCTGAAGTCGGCCCGCGCCGCTCCGGTTGCCGCCGCCAGAGACAATATGCCGATGAATATGCGTGAGATGCCTGATGTCATGATGCCGTCCGCTTGAACGACAAGCTTGCCCTATTTTTGCGCCGCGCCGCAACATTTGTTGCCCACGACGCGTGTGCTACGGCCAAAATATAGGCATTTGGAGAAAATGGGCTAAAATTAGGCAAACGCGCTCTACACTGCGCAATTTTCCCTCAATCAATTTTTAACCGGTTCTCTTCTATCTGTTCATTCTAATATAACAACCATCTGATAATGTTGTGATATTTTCCTATTTTCGGCATACCGTCAGCGGTTGGCATGGGGGTTGCATTGCATTGTCGCGGTGCAATCAACCAGCTTGGGAGTCTTCCGTAATGTGGGGTAATTTCTCGACAATAATAAAAATGTTCTCGGCGAGCGTGGTTGCCGCCGGTCTGATGGCCGCTCCGGCCAGGGCTGCCGACGACACGATCAAGGTCGGCATTCTCCATTCGCTGTCGGGCACGATGGCAATCTCGGAAACGACGCTGAAGGACGCCATGCTGATGCTCATCGACGAGCAGAACGCCAAGGGCGGCCTGCTCGGCAAGAAGCTCGAAGCTGTCGTGGTCGATCCGGCATCCAACTGGCCCCTGTTCGCCGAAAAGGCGCGCGAGCTCATCTCGAAGGACAAGGTCGCGGCGGTGTTTGGCTGCTGGACCTCGGTGTCGCGCAAATCGGTGCTGCCAGTGTTCTCGGAACTGGACAACATCCTGTTCTATCCCGTCCAGTATGAGGGCGAGGAGAGCGAGCGCAACGTGTTCTACACGGGTGCCGCGCCGAACCAGCAGGCGATTCCAGCTGTCGACTACCTGATGAGCGAGGATGGCGGCTCGGTGAAGCGCTGGGTGCTCGAAGGAACCGACTACGTCTATCCACGCACCACCAACAAGATCCTCGAAGCCTACCTGAAGTCGAAGGGCGTCGCTGCCGAGGACATCATGGTCAACTATACGCCGTTCGGCTTCGCCGACTGGCAGACCGAGGTTTCGGCGATCAAGAAGTTCGGCTCGGCCGGTAAGAAGACGGCGGTTGTCTCGACCGTCAATGGCGACGCCAACGTGCCATTCTACAAGGAGCTCGGTAACCAGGGCATCAAGGCCGAGGACATCCCGGTCATGGCCTTCTCGGTCGGCGAGGAAGAGCTGGCCGGTCTCGACACCGCACCCCTGGTCGGCCATCTCGCCGCCTGGAACTACTTCGAGAGCATCGATACGCCCGAGAACAAGAAGTTCATCGCCGACTGGCACAAGTTCATCAAGAACGACAAGCGCACCACCAACGACCCGATGGAAGCCCATTATATCGGCTTCAACATGTGGGTGAAGGCGGTCGAGAAGGCCGGCACCACCGATCCGGACAAGGTGATCGACGCCATGGTCGGCGTTTCGGTGCCCAACCTGACCGGCGGCTATGCGACGATGATGCCGAACCACCACATCACCAAGCCGGTGCTGATCGGCGAAATCCAGGCCGACGGCCAGTTCGAAACGGTTTCGCGCACACCGGGCCTGGTGATGGGCGACGAGTGGTCGGACTACCTGCCGGACTCCAAGGACCTGATCTCCGATTGGCGCAAGCCTCTGTCCTGCGGCAACTTCAACGTTGCCACGGGCAAGTGCGGCGGCAAGGGCACAAACTGATCCTCCCAGGTCTACCGGGCTGGGCCTTCAGGCCCATCCCCAAGACCGCTCGCGTCCGGGCAGTTTCCTCCACAGTCCGGACGCCCAATTTCAAGCCTCCAAGGGTCCACAGAAGCCGATGACCTTGATCCGCACGATTGGCCTGACACTGTTGTTCCTGCTGGCGACGCTGTCGTCGTCGGGGGCAGGCGAAGCCGATCTGCGCGCCACCATCGCCAAGTTCGCTACTGCCAAGGGTTTTTCGGACATCGGAGCAGTGGTGCATGAACTAACCGCCACAGACGATCCAACGGTCGAAAGGCCGCTCTCGGCACTCGCCGACGGCAACCTCTATATCCGCAAGGCCGATTCCCTGGTTTTCGTCGGCAAGGAAGCCGGCGAAGGCGTCCAGCTTTTCGACCCGCTCGGCAGCGAAGCATCAGGCGAGGCTGCCAAGGACGACGTCACCAAGATCAAGGTCAACAACACGCTGCGACGCGTCATCCGCGACGCGCTGGGCACGTTGACGCTTGGCGCCAAGGACCCGGCCGCACGACTGGCCGCGGCCGACACAATGTTCAAAACACCCGATGCCTCGAACATAGAGCCACTCGACACGGCGATGGCCAAAGAGACCGTGGCCGGCGTCAAGGCCCTGCTCGAACAGGCTCGTGCGGCCTCGGTGCTTGTCTCCGATAGGCCTGAGGCCGACAAACTCGCCGCGGTCGCCTTGATCGGAACGCGTGGTGACCGCGATGCGGTTTCGCTGCTCACCTCGGTCGAAGCCAGTGCGTCGGGCGCGATCAGGGACGCGGCGACGGCGGCGATCGCCAGCATCAATTCGACGCTGGCCTTGTGGGATGCCGGCCAGAACATCTGGTACGGGATTTCGCTGGGTTCGGTCCTGCTGCTGGCGGCGATCGGGCTTGCCATCACCTTCGGAGTCATGGGTGTCATCAACATGGCGCATGGCGAGATGGTGATGCTTGGCGCCTACACGACCTTCGTCGTCCAGCAGGTGATCCGGACATCCTTTCCCGGATTGTTCGACTGGTCGCTGGTGATCGCGCTGCCGCTTGCCTTCCTGGTCGCGGCGTTCGTCGGTCTCATCATCGAGCGCGGGGTGATCCGCTTCCTCTACGGCCGGCCGCTGGAGACGCTGCTGGCGACCTGGGGCGTCTCGCTTATCCTGCAGCAGGCGGTGCGCTCGATCTTCGGGCCGACCAACCAGGAGGTCGGCAATCCGTCCTGGATGTCCGGCTCCTTCGACATCGGGCAACTGGCCATCACCTGGAACCGTCTGTGGATTCTGGTGTTCGCGCTCACGGTGTTCGGCATGTTGCTCTACGTGATGAAGCGCACGCCCTGGGGCCTGCAGATGCGCGCCGTCACCGCCAACCGGCGCATGGCCGCGTCGATGGGAATCAGGACGCCGTGGGTAGACGCTTTGACTTTCGCGCTAGGATCGGGAATTGCCGGCATTGCCGGCGTCGCGCTCAGCCAGATCGACAATGTCTCGCCCAATCTCGGCCGCGGCTACATCATCGACAGCTTCATGGTCGTCGTCTTCGGCGGTGTCGGCAATCTCTGGGGCACGCTGGTCGGCGCCTTTTCGCTCGGCATCGTCAACAAGGTTCTCGAGCCTTATGCCGGCGCCGTGCTCGGCAAGATTGTCGTGCTGGTGCTGATCATCCTGTTCATCCAGAAGCGCCCGCGCGGCCTGTTCGCGCTCAAGGGCAGGGCGGTGGAAGCATGATGTCAGGACGCTTCTTCGCCGCGGGTGCCGACCGCCGCATCGCCATCACCATTTTCGTCCTGCTGGCGGTGGCCGTTATCGTGCCGCTGCTCAATCTGGCTGTTTCGCCGACCAGCGCCTTCTACGTGCCGTCCTACATCGTAGCGCTGACCGGCAAATATCTCTGCTACGCGCTGCTGGCGCTCTCGCTCGACCTGGTCTGGGGCTATTGCGGCATCCTTTCGCTCGGCCATGGCGCCTTCTTCGCGCTCGGCGGCTATGCGATGGGGATGTATCTGATGCGTCAAATCGGCTCGCGCGGCGTCTACGGCAATCCGATCCTGCCCGATTTCATGGTGTTCCTGAACTACAAGGAGCTGCCCTGGTTCTGGACTGGCTTCGACCAATTCTGGTTCGCCGGCCTCATGGTCCTGGCAGTGCCCGGTCTGCTTGCCTTCATCTTCGGTTGGTTCGCCTTCCGAAGCCGTGTCACCGGTGTCTACCTCTCGATCATCACCCAGGCGATGACCTATGCGCTGCTGCTCGCCTTCTTCCGCAATGATATGGGTTTCGGCGGCAACAACGGCCTGACCGATTTCAAGGATATTCTCGGCTTCAACGTGCAAGCCGATGCGACCCGTTCGGCACTGTTCGCGGCCAGCGCCATCATGCTCGCACTCGCCGTCTTCATCACCTGGGCGATCGTCGGCTCCAAATACGGCAAGCTCCTGATGGCCGTGCGCGACGCTGAAAGCCGCACGCGCTTCCTCGGCTGGCGGGCGGAGAACGTAAAACTGTTTGCCTTCACCGTCTCGGCCGTCATGGCCGGCATTGCCGGCGCGCTCTATGTGCCGCAGGTAGGCATCATCAATCCCGGCGAGTTCGAGCCGTCCAATTCGATCGAGGTCGTAATCTGGGCGGCCGTCGGCGGGCGCGGCACAATTGTCGGGCCGATCATCGGCGCGCTGCTGGTCAATGCCGGGAAATCCTGGTTCACCGGCGTGCTGCCGGAATTCTGGCTGTTCGCGCTCGGCGGCCTGTTCGTCGCCGTCACCTTGCTCTTGCCCAAGGGCATCATCGGCATGTGGGACAGTTGGCGCGGCAATGCCAGGGCGTTGCGCGCGGCTTCCCTCGCTGAAGAAGCCGGCACCGAGGTTGGGATCGCGTCCGCGACGTCGAAGCCCGCTCGCTCGCCAGCGCGAAATCCGGGCGAATGGTCCTGGTCCGACCCCGAACCGCAGGCGGCGGAGTAAGCGACCATGAGCAAATCCAACACCATCCTCTATCTCGACGGCGTCTCGGTGTCCTTCGACGGCTTTCGCGCCATCAACAATCTGTCGCTGGTGCTCGACAAGGGCGAGATGCGCGCCATCATCGGCCCCAACGGCGCCGGAAAGACGACGATGATGGACATCGTCACCGGCAAGACGAGGCCGGATGAAGGCGAAGTGTTCTTCGACGGCCAGGTGGACCTCACCAGGCATGACGAAGCCGAGATCGCCATGATGGGCATCGGCCGCAAATTCCAGAAGCCGACCGTCTTCGAAAGCCACACGATCGAAGAAAACCTGATGCTGGCGCTGAAGGGGCCGCGTTCGATCTTCCCGGCGCTGTTCCACCGCCAATCGGCCGCCGAGGCGCGGCAGATCGATGACATCCTTGGCATCATTCGGTTAGGCGACAAGCGCCGCGAGCTCGCCGCCAATCTCAGCCACGGCCAGAAGCAGTGGCTCGAGATCGGCATGCTGCTGGCGCAAGACCCGAAACTGCTTCTGGTCGACGAGCCGGTCGCCGGCATGACCGATGCGGAAACCGAGGAAACCGCACGGCTGCTCAGGGATATCGCCCGCGACCACTCGGTCATTGTCGTCGAGCACGACATGCATTTCGTGCGCGAGCTCGGCGTGAAGGTCACCTGCCTGCATGAAGGCTCGGTGCTCTCCGAAGGGACGCTCGATTTCGTCTCGGCCGATGAGCGCGTCGTCGAAGTCTATCTGGGGAGATGAACATGGTCTGGCGGGTGCAATTCCATCACTTCGACATGTCGTTTCTTCGGTTCTGGAGAAGGCGCTGACATGCTCGAGGTTTCCAATGCCACGCTCCATTACGGCGCCGCCCAGGCGCTGCGCGGCGTGTCGCTGAAGGCGGGTGCGGGCAAGATCACCTGCGTGCTGGGCCGCAACGGCGTCGGCAAGACAAGTTTAATGAGATCGATCGTCGGCCATCACCGGCTGACGAGCGGAAGCGTTGCCTTCGAGGGGAAGGCGCTCGACCGGAGCGCGGCGTATGACCGCGCCCGGTCGGGCATCGCATTCGTGCCGCAGGGCAGGGAGATCTTTCCGCTGCTCAGCGTGCGGGAAAATCTCGAATCCGGTTTCGCGCCCTTGAGGCGCGCCGACCGCAACGTGCCGGCGCACGTCTTCGAACTGTTTCCGGTGCTGAAGCAGATGCTTGGCCGTCGTGGCGGCGATCTTTCCGGCGGTCAACAGCAGCAGTTGGCCATCGGCAGGGCGCTGGTGATGCGGCCGAAGCTGCTAGTGCTCGACGAGCCGACCGAAGGCATCCAGCCCTCTGTTATCAAGGATATCGGCCGCGCCATACGCTACCTGCGCGACCAGGCCGGCATCGCGGTGCTTCTGGTCGAACAGTATCTGGACTTCTGCCGAGAACTCGCCGACGAGGTCAACATCATGGACCGCGGCCAGATCGTCCACACCGGCCCAGCGGAAGATTTGGACCGGGCTGATGTTCGCAAATTCCTTACGGTCTAGAATCGGCGCTGAACTTCATTTGAAGATTTGAAGTCCTTGGCAAGTCCAATATTTCTTCCGTCCATCATCTGCGTCTCTGGCACACGCAATATCGCATGCTAGTCTTTTCTAGGCTTTGTGAGTCGGCCGCTTCCGTATCAGTCTGGTATCGCAGATCGAGGCGCGGCGAAGGTTCTGCAAGTTCCACGCAAGCAAGGCTTCCTAGCTTCCCGATCTGATTGTCGTTCAAACCCGTTTGGGCACACAGGCTAAGGGACAGCCATGGAACGTTACGTCGAGGACTACCAGAAGCGGCGGCTTACCGAACGCGTCGATATCATCGCCGCCATCAACATCTTGAGGTCACAAGGCTGCGATTACGACGATCTGATCGAGGAGATCACCAAGGTCTTCTATGTCGACCTCGATGCCTTCAATGAAATCGTCATGGCGGCCTAAGGGCAGCCTTCGCCATCCAACAATCACAGCCTCTCCATGATACGCGTGATCAGCTCACGCGTCGGAAGGGAGAGGCGGTCACGCGGTTGCGGCCTCCGCGCTTGGCATCGTAGAGCGCCTTGTCGGCGGCGTTGAGCACCTTGTCGAAGCTGAGCCCTTCCTTGCTGCCAAAGGCAAACCCGGCGCTGACCGTGCAGGTGAGCAAACCGCTTTCGGTTTCTATCAGCCGCGTCGCGAATACGGCTCGGATTCGCTCTGCCGATTGCTCGACCGTTTCCGGCAGAGTGCGTTTCAGAACCAGTGCGAATTCTTCGCCGCCCATGCGCGCGGCGACGTCGGTCTGGCGAAGATTGCCGGCGAGTTCCCTGGCGAACACCCTCAGCACCTCATCGCCCGCCGCGTGACCGAATTCGTCGTTGATGGCCTTGAAGTTGTCGAGGTCGAAGACGACCACCGCGGTAAAGGCACCGACCGGGACGTCGCCGTGCATGTCGAACAGAGCGCGCCGGTTGAGCAGGCCGGTCAAGGGATCCGTCAGGGCGTTGCGGTGGTGGTACCTCGCCAGGCGCCCCTGGTTAAGGGCAAGCGAAAGCGCGCCGATACCTGTCATGCTGGCGATAACCACGATGAGGCTGAGTTCCTCGGCCCAGTTGCTTGGTGCGTGTCCCAGAACCAGTTTGCCATCCCAGGCAAGAACCATGGCGCAGAGCGCGAAGGATGTGGCCGTGGCCGAATAGAGCGCGGTGATGCCGATCGTCAGGGCGGGTGCCTCATCGCGGCCTCGCCAATATTCGAATGCCGTGGCGAACAGCAGCAAGGCGGCGAACATGTTCTCGAACATGAAGCCGAGGCCATCATAGCCCAAAGCCATGGGAGGCAACGCAATCGCCAACGAAACGCAACCCCACAGCGCCCGCGGCAACGGCGAGCCGCCGGTTCGGAACTGATAGGCAGCACCCAGCATGGCCGAAAAGCCGATCAGCAGGAACGCTGAAGTGGCGATGCCGAGCAGACGCCCGGGCATGTCGATATAGGCGTCATAGATGAAAATATCGCCGACCACGAACACCAGGCTGATCGCCCATGTCAGCAGGAATTTTTCCGAGCGGGCGGTCAGCCACATGCCGAACAATGTCAGGCTGAGGCAGGCAGCGGAGAACCCGACGGCCAGCAGAAGCGAAGTGTAGTCGAGCGACATGCCCCTCTTTCCCTGCCGGCGGCGGTTCCAGCTCTGCAGCCTGGCGTCGGCGCATTCATGCGGCAAGGAAGTGTCAATAAGGTTACGACGGGCCGAGAATGCCAGGATTTCTCCGTGTCAGAGAATTGCCACCGACAACAGCATGAGGATGCCGACCCCCATCATCAGCAGGCCCGGCCAATCTTGCGAGAGGCCTAGGAAACGAAGGCCACGCCGGGGTGGCTCAAGCGTCGGACCTGTCGAGCCCGCAGGCGCCGAGCCGCCGCTCAACTGGCCGCGCCTGATGGCTGCGCCCGCCATGTACACAAGGCCGGCTATGGTCAGCAACGCTCCGATAAGGATGATAGCCATCTCTCCTCGCTTTTGCCCAACGCCCCGGGCGCCATGGAAGCAGGCTCTCGGCTAGATAGGCAAAACGGTCAAGATGCCCCGCGGGTTCCGAACACGCAGCAACACCCTACCTCGAAGCCTCGACAAAAGACATGGCCGCGGTGCAAGCTTGCTATTTTAGTCGGCCACACGCCTCATCAGCGCCATCGCCCCGAACGGCGCACGCACCTTGCCCTCGGTGATAAAGTAGACGAACACGTCGCGCGGCTGGACCGGGGCGTCGGTGGCAGGGTCGGCGCGCCGCAGATCGGCCGGCTGCTTGCCTTCCGCCCAAATCTTTGCCCGCGCTGCCCATTCGTCGAGGCCCTTCGGCGTGTAGCAATCGGGATTGTCGTCGCTGCCGGTCTGCAGCCGGGCGTAGACGAAGTCGCCGGTGATATCGGCGATGTCAGGATATTTGGCATGGTCGGCATAGACGATCGCTGCCTTGTATTTGCGCGCGAGCGCGGCGAATTCCGGCACGATGAAGCTGTCGTTGCGGACTTCGAGCGCGTGGCGCAGCGCGACGCCGTCCTGCTTTTCCGGCAGCAGCTTCAGAAATGCTTCGAAATCGTCCGGATCGAACTTCTTCGTCGGCGCGAACTGCCACAGGATCGGCCCGAGCTTGTCGCCGAGCGCGGCAACGCCGGAAGCCAGGAAACGCATCATCGATTCACCGGCTTCGCCGAGAACGCGCCTATTGGTGACGAACCGGTTGCCTTTAAGCGAATAGACGAAACCGTCCGGCGCCTCGTTGGCCCATTTGACGAAGGTCGGCTCCTTGAAGCTCGAATAATAGGTGCCGTTGACCTCGATGCTCGGCACCTGCCGGGCGGCATATTGCAGTTGCTTCGCCTTCGACAGCTTTTCGGGATAGAAGGACGTGTCCCAGGGCTCGAAGGTCCAGCCACCCATGCCGGCGCGGATTGTTCCCGATGTGCTCATTGTCGTCCTCCCGGATTTCTAAAAGCGATCAGACCGCGGTGGGCCTGTCGATGGGTTTGGCCATGTCGACCAGTATCCACCCTGGCCGATAGGGATTGGGCCGGCGACCCGTTTCACGGTAGCCATAGGCGGCGTAGAGCGCGATGTTCCGTTCCATCTTGGCGTTGGTGTAGAGCCGCACCTCCGGCAAACCCCACAGACGCGCCTGTTCATCCGCGTGATTGAGCAGTGCCATGCCGAGTTTTTTGCCCTGAAAAGCAGGGGAGACGGCGACGCTGAAGATCATGGCGTGGTCTTCGTGTCGTTCAAGGACAATAAGCCCGGCGGGATCATTGCTGCTCTCAAGTAGCCAGACCTCGCCGCGCTCGATACGCGGCGCATAATCCTCGGTAACGGGGATCGGTGGCGCGTCGAGTATGGCGTTGTAGGGAGCATAGGCCGCTTGCGTCAGCGCCACGATCGCGGCGAGATCTTCTGGGCCAGCGAGCCTCATGATTGATCCATTCCGGCAGCGGCCGCTATCACCTTTTCCATGCCGGCGGCAATTGCGGCGACGGCATCGCGACTGGCGTCACGGAGATCGTGGCGTTCGGCGATCCAATGGGCGTCATTGTAGGAAAGCCAGACCTTGCCATGCTCGTCCTCCCAGGCCAGCGCCTTCACCGGCAGGTCGATGCCGGCAAGCTGTTGGTCCTGCATCAGCGGTGTGCCGCCCTTCGGGTTGCCGAAAATCAGAAGCTCCGTCGGCCGCAGCGCGGTGCCGACATCGCGCGCGCCGGCCTGGTGATCGATGCGCGCGAACACAAGCAGTCCCGCGCGCTTGACCACCTCAGCCAGGCGGTCGATGGTTTCGGTCACGCCAAAGCGGCTCTGGACCGTGATGAGACCATCCTCTGTCATCACTCCGCCGCTTCGCGCTTGCCTCCAGGGCGCCGCTCCAGAAGCTCCTTGAGGAACTGGCCGGTGTAGCTGCGCTTCTCGCGCACGATGGCTTCCGGAGTGCCCGAGGCGACCAGTTCGCCGCCGCCATCACCGCCTTCGGGCCCGAGGTCGAGCACCCAGTCGGCGGTTTTTATCACTTCGAGATTGTGCTCAATGACGACCACGGTGTTGCCTTGGTCGACCAGTTCGTGCAGCACTTCCAACAATTTGGCGACGTCGTGGAAGTGCAGGCCGGTGGTCGGCTCATCGAGGATGTAGAGCGTCTTGCCGGTTGCCTTGCGCGACAGTTCCTTGGCCAGCTTGATGCGCTGCGCCTCGCCGCCGGACAGCGTCGTCGCCTGCTGGCCGATGTGGATGTAGCCCAGCCCGACCTGCTTCAGCGTCTCCAGCTTGTCGCGCACGCCAGGCACGGCGGCGAAGAAGTCGACGCCTTCCTCGACGGTCATGTCGAGCACGTCGGCGATCGACTTGCCCTTGAACAGGACGTCGAGCGTCTCTCTGTTGTAGCGCTTGCCGTGGCAGACGTCGCAGGTGACGTAGACGTCGGGCAAAAAGTGCATCTCGATCTTGATGACGCCGTCGCCCTGGCAGGCCTCGCAGCGGCCGCCCTTTACGTTGAAGGAGAAACGGCCCGGCTGATAGCCGCGCGCCTTCGCTTCGGGAAGACCCGCGAACCAGTCACGGATCGGCGTGAAGGCGCCGGTGTAGGTGGCGGGGTTCGAACGCGGGGTCCGCCCAATCGGCGACTGGTCTATGTCGATGACCTTGTCGAGGAATTCCAGCCCCTCGATGCGGTCATGCTCGGCCGGATGCTCGCGCGAGCCCATGATACGACGCGAGGCCGCCTTGAACAGCGTCTCGATCAGGAAGGTCGACTTGCCGCCACCCGACACGCCGGTGACGGCGGTGAAGGTGCCGAGCGGGATCTCGGCGGTGACATTCTTCAGATTGTTGCCGCGCGCGCCGACGATCTTCAGCCGCCGGTTCTTCTTGGCTTCGCGGCGCACGCCAGGCGTTGCCACTTCAAGTGCGCCCGACAGATATTTGCCGGTGATCGAATTGGGGTTGGCCATCACCTGCTGCGGCGTGCCCTGGGCGATGATCTCGCCGCCATGGATGCCAGCGGCGGGGCCCATATCGACGACATAGTCGGCATGCAGGATGGCGTCCTCGTCATGCTCGACGACGATCACCGTGTTGCCGATGTCGCGCAGATGCTTGAGCGTGTCGAGCAGGCGCGTGTTGTCGCGCTGGTGCAGGCCGATCGACGGCTCGTCCAGCACGTAGAGCACGCCGGTCAGCCCAGAGCCGATCTGCGAGGCCAGCCGGATGCGTTGGCTTTCGCCGCCCGACAGCGTGCCGGAATTGCGCGACAAAGTGAGATAATCGAGCCCGACATCGTTGAGGAAGCGCAGGCGTTCGCGGATTTCCTTCAAGACGCGGACAGCGATCTCGTTCTGCTTGTCGTTGAGCTGCGCCGGCAGGTCGGTGAACCACTTGTCAGCGTTGCGGATCGACTGTTCCGTGACCTCGCCAATATGCTTGCCGGCAATCTTCACCGCCAGCGCTTCGGGCTTCAGCCGGTAGCCCTTGCAGACCGGGCAGGGCGTCGCCGACATGAAGCGCTCGATTTCTTCGCGCATCCAGGCGGATTCGGTCTCTTTCCAACGCCGCTCGAGATTGGGGATGACGCCTTCGAAGGTCTTGGTGGTCTTGTAGGAACGCAGGCCGTCATCATACTGGAAGGTGATCTCGCGCTCGCCGGTGCCGCGCAGGATCGCCTCCTGGGCTAGCGCGGAAAGATCCTTGAACTTGTCGCCGAGCTTGAAGTCGTACGCCTTGCCCAGTGCCTCGAGCGTCTGCGAGTAATAGGGCGAGGTCGATTTCGCCCACGGGCTGACGGCGCCGTCGCGCAGCGATACGTTCTCGTCGGGCACCACGAGGTTGGGGTCGATGGCGCGCTGGCTGCCGAGACCGTCACAGGTCGGGCAGGCGCCGAACGGGTTGTTGAAGGAGAACAGCCTGGGCTCGATTTCCGGAATGGTGAAGCCGGACACCGGGCAAGCGAACTTTTCCGAGAACAGGATGCGCTCATGCGTCTCGTTCTTCGACTTGTTGACCGAATCCTCGCCGGTCTGGCTGGCGTCGAGCGGCTTGTCGGCGAACTCGGCCACCGCCAGCCCTTCGGCCAGCTTCAGCGCCGTCTCGATGGAGTCGGCGAGACGCGTGGCAAGGTCGCCGCGCACGACGATGCGGTCGACGACAACATCGATGTCGTGCTTGTATTTCTTGTCCAGCGCTGGAACGTCGGCGATTTCGTAGAAGACGCCGTCGACCTTGACGCGCTGGAACCCTTTCTTCTGCAACTCCAGCAGTTCCTTGCGGTACTCGCCCTTGCGGCCGCGCACGATGGGCGCCAGCAGGAACAGGCGCGTGCCTTCCTCGGCCGCCAGTACCCGGTCGACCATCTGGCTGACCGTCTGGCTCTCGATCGGCAGGCCGGTGGTCGGTGAATAGGGTACGCCGACACGGGCAAACAGAAGCCGCATATAGTCGTAGATTTCGGTGACGGTGCCGACCGTCGAGCGCGGGTTCTTCGACGTGGTCTTCTGCTCGATGGAAATGGCCGGCGACAGGCCGTCGATCTGGTCGACGTCGGGCTTCTGCATCATTTCGAGGAATTGCCGTGCATAGGCCGAGAGGCTCTCGACATAGCGGCGCTGGCCTTCGGCATAGATGGTGTCGAAGGCCAGCGACGATTTGCCGGAGCCCGACAGGCCGGTCATGACGATCAGGCTGTCACGCGGCAGGTCGAGATCGACGTTCTTCAGATTGTGTTCGCGCGCCCCGCGAATGGAAAGGAATTTATGGTCGGCCATCGCCGGTCGCCGCCTCAGATCTGGAATTCGTGGGATTGGCGGGTTTTCCCAGCCATCCCCTATGTAGGTCTTTTTGCCGCCACGTCGAGAGACGCCACAACTCCCGACAGAAGTCGTTTAACCGTCTTTCGCGCGAAGGGGCAAGCGGAAAGAACAAAGGCCGAACATGCTCCTGACAAAACTGTGCGGAAACTGACCTGGACGTAACCTCCCGGTGATCACATTTTTCCGTAACCGGCTATTGATGGTTGACGCGGCCAACTCACGGGAGCAGTCTTCGCAAGTCAGCGAAGCCGGCCGTCTTTCGATGGCCTCGCCGCGCCAAGGCGGCCTGCGAGACGCCGCAGGCATTTGCGATTTGCGCTTCGCCACGACGATGTCGCAACGGACACAGGAGCGGAGCATGACGCCACCGGATAGTCCCCCAGGGCTTCAGTTGTCACTGGAGCCGCGGCAGGCATAAGTGCCAGAGGCAGGCGTTTGCGCCACCCGACAAACCGTGACCTGCCGTATCCGTCAAAATCAGAGACTATTGGTCGGATCGTCGGCTGAATGCCGCGAAGCATCCGAAATCGAACGCCGGCAGTACACTCCCGGCAAGCATGGATTAAAAATCCAAAAAAAGCCCCGTCCGTTTGCCCAAGGCACGGCGGGGCTGTTTTTTGGGCGAGGACTTGAGTTCGCAGGCCCCGACCCCTGCCTACTTGGGCGGCTTGATCCCGCCAACTCCGACATCGACCGTGATGCTGCCGGAAATCCTGACATCCGTATTGCCGATCTTGAACTGCCCGTTGCCGCTGCTGGGGAAGGCGTCGTCGGGTTCGGGCACCGGGGCCGGCTTGGCGATGCGATAGTCGCCAGCTACGCCGGGCAGGGCGCTTTTTTGCGCTGACGACGAAACATCGTCGGCAAGTGCCGAACTGGACGCAAGGCCGACGATTGCGAGCACCATGGCGGCTTTGACACGGTGCGATGTTCTGGATCGATGAGTGTCAATCATTCCCCTTTTATAGGGACCTGCCGCCACCGGAACCAGACCGGTATTCAAATCTTCGACACCTAGCAGGATTTGATCTGGGCTTTTCCTCACGCCGCCTTTTTGCGGGTGTCGAAGACATGGTCGACAATGCCCCATGCCTGGGCTTCGCGGGCCGTCATGAAATGGTCGCGGTCGAGCGTGCGTTCGACCTCCTCATAGCTGCGGCCACAATGCTGGGCGTAGAGTTCGGTCATATGGCGTTTCGTCTGGCGATGCGTTCGGCGTGCCGCTGGATGTCGGAAGCCTGGCCCTGGAAGCCGCCCAGCGGCTGATGCAGCAGGATGGTGGCGTTCGGCAGCGCGATGCGGCGCCCGGCCGTGCCTGCCATCAGCAGGAACGATCCCATCGATGCGGCAAAGCCCATGCACACGGTCGAGACCGGGCAGCTGATATATTGCATCGTGTCGTAGATGGCGAAGCCGCTGGTCACCATGCCACCAGGCGAGTTGATGTAGAGCGAGATCTCCTTCTCGGGATTGTCCGATTCCAGCGACAAAAGCTGCGCGCAGACCAGCGCCGAGACGTCGTCGTTGATCTCGCCGTTGATGAAGACGATGCGCTCGCGCAGCAGCCGCGAAAAAATGTCGAAGGCACGTTCGCCGCGGCTCGATTGCTCGATCACCATCGGCACAAGGCTGGCAACACCACTCATTTCTGTTCTCCGATTTTCCGTGTTCAGGCCGCGCGCGGCAGCAGAAGGCGTGGTGTGTTCGCGGCGATAGGCGTTCCGGCCCCGCGCAGCGAAAGCCGGCAGCCGGTCCCCGCCATCGCAACAGCGGGCATCGCCTTGCGGGCAAAGCCGTCATGGACGATGCGCAGATGCGTGCCGCCGGAAATGGTACGGGCGAGTGTGAAGGTGACGGTGCTGTCGAGCGGGTGCGCCGCATCGTCGGACTGCTCCCGCCAGGAATAGCGCAGCAGGCGCTCGGGCTCGGCGTCGAGGATCTCGCATTCGATCGGCGCCTCAGGCCCGGCGAAGGCAAAGCGGCTGCCGGTCCGCGGCCTGATGTCGTTCGGCATCATCCAGGCGGCGAGCAATTCGGGAACGGTCAGCGCCCGCCAAACCTTTTCCGGCGGCTCGGCAAGGTCGTATTCGAATTCGAGCGCATCTGGAGCGACCTCGAGGTGATTTGCGTCTTTCATTGATCCACCGTTTTTCATTGGTCCATGTCCTTCAAAACGGCCTTCAGTTTTTCGATGCGTTCCGGCCAGAACGTCCGATAGCGTTCAATCCAGGAGAGCAGCGGGGCAAGCCCCTGCGGATCGGCGCGATAGTAAGCGTTGCGGCCGGCCCGCCGCTCCACCACCAGGCCAGCGCCGCGCAACACCGCCAGATGCTGGGAGACGGCCGGCTGCGATACCGTCAGGCCGCTGCGCAGTTCCGACACGCTCATCTCGCTGGTGGCGAGACGCTCGAAGACGGCGCGGCGCGTCGGGTCGGCCAGGGCGCGGAAAATCTCTGCTTCGATCATGACAAAAGCATAAGTCGATACTTATCGATTTGGCAAGCGCTGTTTTGAGACCCATATGTTTCGTTCGGGCATTGCTGCCATTCCTTGACAATCAGCGGCAGTGCATATAGGAACGAAAAGGGAACAAAAACCTTGTGGGAAAAGCCAGCCTTGGCAGGCGGCAGACGTCGGTAGCCTGTAAGGTGCTGCGACAAAAATTTGTTTCGGATGAGCGCGGAGAAATATCATGGCGGGTAGCGTCAATAAGGTCATTCTGGTCGGCAATCTCGGCGCGGACCCTGAAATCCGCCGCCTGAATTCGGGTGAGCCGGTCGTCAACATCCGCATCGCCACCTCGGAAAGCTGGCGCGACAAGAATTCCGGCGAGCGCAAGGAAAAGACGGAGTGGCATAATGTCGTCATCTTCAATGAGGGCATCGCCAAGGTGGCCGAGCAATATCTGAAGAAGGGCATGAAGGTCTATGTCGAGGGCCAGTTGCAGACGCGCAAATGGCAGGACCAGACCGGTGCCGACAAATACACGACTGAAGTCGTGCTGCAGAAATTCCGTGGCGAACTGCAGATGCTCGATGCGCGCGGCCAGGGTGAGGGCGGTCAGGTCGGCGGCTACAGCGGTGGCGGCAGCAGCCGTGGCTCGGATTTCGGCCAGTCGAGCCCGAACGAAGGTTTTAGCCGTGGCGGCGGTGGCGGTTCCAAAGGGGGCGGTGGCGGTGGCTCGTCGCGCGAGCTGGACGACGAGATCCCGTTCTGATCGGAAGCCATACCAAACGGCGAATGCTTGTTGCTTGAGATGCCCCGAGGGTCCTGCACGGACTTTCGGGGTTTTGCATTGTTGATTTTGAGCCGACAGTCGGCGCGATCAACGACTGAAAGGACGGAGCGATGAAGGCACGGGTTAAATGGGTCGAGGAACGCACCTTTGTCGGCGAATCCGGCAGCGGCCACAAGGTCGTGCTGGGCACGGCGTCCAGCCCGGAAGGCAAGACGCCGGGACCGAGCCCGATGGAGCTGGTGCTGATCGGCACCGGCGGCTGCTCGGCCTATGATGTCGTCCATATCCTCGAAAAAGGCCGCGAGGCGGTCGAGGACTGCGTGGTCGAACTCGACGCCGACCGGGCCGAGACTGACCCGAAGGTGTTCACTCGCATCCATATGCATTTCATCGTCAAGGGCCGGGCGCTGTCGCGCGACAAGGTCAAGCGCGCGATCGATCTTTCCATCGACAAATACTGCTCGGCTTCCGCCATGATGGCCAAGACGGCCACGCTTACGCATGACTTCGAGATCGTCGATACGGCGGCGAAGTAGGATGAGTGTTATACCGCTCAGCCGGCCATCAGCGCCTTGATACCATCGGCAACGAACTGTACCGCCAGCGCCGCCAGGATGACGCCGAGCAGGCGGGTCAGGATCGAGCGGCCGGTCTGGCCGAGGATGCGGTCGATGCGTTCCGACAGCACGAACACCAGATAGGTTATGACGAGGCAGACGAAAATGATGCCGACCAGGGCCGCCTGCGCGGCAAAACCCTGAAACGAGCCGGAGAGCAGCACCGTCGCTGAAATCGCGCCAGGCCCGGCAATCAGTGGGATCGCCAGCGGGAAGGCGGCGATGTTGTGGATCATGTCCTTGGTGATGGCGACGTCGCCGATCTTCTCCTTGCGATCCTGCCGGCGCTCGAAGACCATTTCGAAGGCGATGAAGAACAGCAGGAACCCGCCGGCGACGCGGAACGCCGGCAAGGTGATGCCGAACACCGACAGGATAGAGGCGCCGGCCAGCGCAAACAACGCCATCACCAGAAAACCGATGATCGAGGCGCGGACGGAAACTTGGCTGCGCTCATCGCGGTTCATGCCGCGTGTGACGGCGAGGAACAGCGGCGCCAGCCCAGGCGGATCGATGGTCACGAGAATGGTGACGAAGGCATTGAACAGGCTGTCGAAACTCGGCATCGCTGACCCTCCCACCGGGCCACGCCCGTACCCGCATTGGTAGAGCAAAGCCCGGTCGGTGGGAACTGTCAGGGGGCCGGAGACTTCGATGCGGTATGGCGCACGTCGAAACGGATTCAGGCGACGCGCTTTGTCCGGTGGGCTAAATGTTCATAGGTGATTTGCCAAGGGTCGCTCTCGGAAGGTCTTTCCTCGCCGATCCAATGGAAGCTGTTGGCGGTGATCTCGGTGAAGCGCCATCGAGTTTGCAGACCGCGCGAGTCCTCGCCGATCTGGACAATGTCCTTACCCTCGGCCCGCCCGATCTGGCGCGAGTAATCTTGGTTGAGCGGATCATTCCAGATGATGTGCCAGCAACCGATCCCAGGATCGAAGATGCGCAAAGTCGTGCCATACATAGTGGGCCGCGCAGGGCGCCTGGGCCTGATCCAGATGTCCTGAATCGCGCGGCCTTCGAGCACCCAGCCGAAATGGCATTCTCCGGTCCATTTCTGGATCGTGCCGTCGTCAAGGTGGCGGACCGTGTCCATTTCCCAGCTTCCGATCAGCCATCCATAGAGGTCCATGTCTTTCGCTCGCTCGGCTGTGGGAGCTTCGGATACGAGAGCAGTGAGAAACGAAGAAATCGCCATAGTCACGAGGCCCTTTCCGCATCTGGCACATTGGGCGTCGCGGACACCGATCGAGACATGATCGAACATGTTTTCCTCCATTCTTACAATGTATTACAGCCTCATCTTGTCGTCGTTCGCCGTGCCAGGAACTCGACTTCCTGCCGCCATGTCGCACCCTTGTCGTGCGAGCGCTCGCCAAGCCATCGGAAGGAATTCTCCGTGATCCGCGAAAAGCTCCAGCGCACGGAGGAGCCGGTGTCATCGGCGCCGACCTGCACGATGGTGTCGCCGTCGGCGCGGCCGAGCTGGCGGCTGAAATACTGGTTGCGCGGGTCGCTCCAGAAAATGTGCCAAGAGTCCTCCGTGGGATCGTAGAGGCGCAATGTCGTGCCGTAGAACGTCCATTTGCCGAGCGACGGCGAGGGGCCGGCGTCACGCGCGGGCAGGATCCAGACATCCTGGATGGCGCGGCCTTCCAGAACCCAGCCGAAATGCACCTCGCCACGTCCGGTCAGCACCGTGCCGTCCTCGAGATGGCGCGAGGCGTCAAACGTCCAGGCACCCACGAAGCGGCCGTAAAGGTTCAGTTTTTCGGCAAGCCCTTCCATCGGTCCGGGACTGTGCAAGGCTTCGGCAAATGAGGATTGGTCGATCATGGCAGCGGCCTCTTCTTGTCAGGAGACTGCCAAGAATAAGTGCTGGCAGGGTTCTGGGCTTGGGAAAAATTGCTATATTTTGGCGATGACGGCGACCGCGGATACCCTTGCATCCGGACCCGGTTGGCACGTGGCGGATGTAATCTGCACGGCCAGCGCCGGCGATCGGCCATTCGAGGAAGCGCATCGGGATTTCTGCGTTGCGGCCGTCACCAGCGGCTCGTTCCGCTACCGCGCGCAGCAAGGCACGGCAGTGCTCGCGCCAGGCAGCCTCCTGCTCGGCAATTCCGGCACATGCTACGAATGCGGGCACGAGCATGGCAATGGCGACCGGTGCCTCTCCTTCCATTTCGGGTCGGCCTATATGGACCGGATTGTGGCCGACGTGCCGGGCGCCAGGACGCTCAGCTTCGCGGCGCCACGCCTGCCGCCGTTACAGGCTTTGGCGCCGCTGCTGGCCGAGGCGGAAGCCGCGCGCGACCTGGCCGACACGGACGCATTCGAGGAACTCGCCCTGCGCGTCGCGGGTGCCGCCGTGGCAACGCTCTCCGGCGACACGAATGGCGGGTGCGATCCAAGCCGCCGCGACCAGAAAAGGGTTGCCGAGGCGGTTCGGCGGATCGAACTGGATGCCGACGGGCCGATCTCGCTTCCGGGGTTGGCGGATGAGACCGCGACCAGTCCCTATCATTTCCTTCGCACCTTCCGGCAGGTCGCCGGCATGACGCCCTATCAGTACCTGCTCAGGACCCGGTTGCATCGCGCGGCGGTGCGATTGCGCACGTCCAACGATGCCATCTCGGCAATTGCTCTCGAGGCAGGCTTCAACGATCTGTCGACGTTCAATCGCCGGTTTCGGCGTGTCATGGGCGAGACGCCGGGCCGCTATCGCGCCAGGCGCGCGGGCCGCGGCTGAAAAGTCGCGTCACACCCCCCGGCATCAGTCCATGATCGGCCCGCACCAGCCGGGCAGATAGTCGGCGTCCTTGCCCTTGGCCAGCACGAGCGCGTCCTTCATCGCCTTGTCAAAATTTTTCGCCACCGCGCCCTTGTCGATGCGCCGGCGCAGGAAATCCGCCCACAGGAATTCGCTGAACGGGGTGGTGTCCTTGGCGTAACCGCCCAGCCGCCGCAGTTCGCCCGCCATGCTTCGGTAGGGGTCGTCGACGAGTTCGCCGACGGTCTTTGGCAGGGCGGCATAGTCGCGGCGCTGGCCGTTTTCATCGAACGGATGCATCCAGCCGCGGTTGTCGAGCATGAAAAGGAACGCGTCCTTGTCCAGCGCCGACAGGTCGCTGATCACCGTCACGAGCACATCCTCGACACCTTCCTCGATCAGGGCGCGGGCAAGATGATGGTGATCGGTGACGTAGTTGCGCTTTTTAGGGCCCAACACGACCGGGATCATGTGCTTGCCCAGAAAAGCGCCTGTCTTGGCGGCGCTCTGAGAGCGGATCAGCTGGCGTTTGAGGTCCACCTCGCGCATCCCGACGGTAATTTGCGTTGGCCGCAGTTCCTTGACCGGAACCGGGGTCACCAGCGGTTCTCTCAGGACGATCATGGCGCACTCTCCTGGTTTTCCGGCTGGCCGGAATGCAGAGCCCTGATGGCGGCATCGACACTATGAAAGATCCGCTGCGGGCCGACGAGATCAATGATGCCGAACCGCGCAAGGGCTGCCTGGGCACGCACCGACTCCATCCGAGCAATGGCGAATATTGCGCCCGCATTGCGGCAATGGGTGATGGTTTCGATCAATGCCTGGGCGGCGGTGTAGTCGATCTCGACAATGTTACTGGCCTCCAGCACGACGAGTTTCACATCGCCCTTGCCGGCGTCGACCAGATCGCAAAAGCCGCGTTTGAAACGGTCGGCGTTGACGAAGGACAATGGCGCCTGGAACGCCGCGACCAGCACGCCGGGGAGTTGTTCGCCAGTGCTCGGCTTGGCCGGCGGCCACCAGACGGAGGTTCCAGGCACTTGTTCCAGTTCGATCGGCAGCGTCCGGGTCGCGCTCCAGATTCCATGCAGCAGCGAGAGGCCGATGCCGACCGCCACGCCAGTTTCGATGGGCAGCACGACGATGGCCGCCATGGTGATGAGGATCAATGCGAATTCGACCGGCGCCTGCCGGTAGACGCTGGCGAACACCTTCCAGCGCAGAATGTGCTGGGCGACGAACATCAGGACCCCGGCGAGGGCAGCCTGTGGAACATCGGCGAGCAGACCGCCGCCAAAGGCGCCAAGGGCCAGGACGATCGCCGCGGCAATGAGGCTCGAGAATTGCGAGCGGCCGCCCGACTCGGAGACGATCGCCGTGCGTGGTGGGCTGGCGTTGACGGCGAAGGCGCCGAACAGGCTGGACGCGATGCTGCCGGCGCCGACACCGACGAAATCGCGATTGACGTCGGGCGCGCCGCCCTGCGGGGGGAAGGAACGGGAGGTGGCGGCCGTCTGCACCATGACGACGATGGCGATCAGCAATGCCAGCGGAACGAGCGCTTGCACATCGTCAAGACCGGCAAGCGGCAGGCCGGCGTGTGGCAGTCCATTGGGCAGGGCGCCAAGCACCTCGACGCCATGATCCTTGAGGCCGAAGACGGCGACCGCCAGTGTGGCGAGCACCATGCCAATCAAGGCGCCGGGAATGCGGGGGCTGATGTGGTCGGCGCCAAGGACGATCGCGAACACGCCAAGGCCGAGCCCGAGGCTCCAGGGATTGGTGAGATGGAGACTGCCGGCAATCTCGCCGATACGTCGTAAGGTTTCACCGCTCTCGGACGGCAGGCCGAGCAGTCCGGGCATCTGTGAAACGACAATATGGACGGCGATGCCGGCCAGAAATCCTGTGGTGACCGGAACCGACAAAAGATCGGCAACCCAGCCAAGGCGAAGGATGCCGCTCAACGTCACAATCAGCCCGACCATCAGCGCCAGCATGGCGGCCAGCGCCAGATAGTGCGGCGAACCGGATGCGGCCAGCATGGCGAGGCCGCCGGCAAACAGTGGCGTGATCGTCGAATCCGCGCCCGCCGAAAGGTGGCGATTGGCGCCGAACAGGGCAAACGCCACCGAACCGGCGACAAAGGCGAAAAAGCCGAGCTCAGGAGCAAAACCGCCGAGCCTGGCTGTCGCCATCTGTTCGGGAATAGCGATCGCGGCCAGTGTCACGCCCGCGATCAGGTCACCATTGAGATCCCGGGCCTGCCAGCCGCTCAGCGCCCGGAAAGGCAGCCATAGGCTCCAATTCATGGTCATCGCGGCTTTTGCTTGGGGAGTTGGTCCATTGCCGGCTTTTGCCTTGGTGGCGGCGAAAAGCATAATGGCCATATCGTCGCAATTAGCGGTATCCTTTTGAAATTACCACCGAAAATGACACTGGAAAAGTGCCGTGAACGTTGGAGTTTCGGCCGTGCTTCCTATATAAGCGGGCAGTGATTCCTGATTAGATTGTGATACGATTTGACCGACCAAAAGACACCGCGCGGCGCCGACGGCGGGCCCACCGGCATCGAACCCATCTCCATCATCGAGGAGATGCAGAGTTCTTACCTCTCTTACGCCATGAGCGTGATCGTCAGCCGTGCGTTGCCCGATGTGCGCGATGGCCTGAAGCCGGTGCACCGCCGCATTCTCTATGCTGCGCATGAGAGCGGCTACCACTGGAACCGCAAATATGTGAAGTCGGCGCGTCCGGTCGCCGACGTGATGGGTAAATACCATCCGCATGGCGATGCCTCGATCTATGACGCCTTGGTGCGCATGGCGCAGGATTGGTCGCTGCGCGTGCCGCTGATCGACGGGCAAGGCAATTTCGGCTCGATCGATGGCGATCCGCCGGCGGCGATGCGCTATACCGAATCGCGCCTGACCAAGGTCGCGCACGAGCTTCTGGAGGATATCGACAAGGACACCGTCGATTTCCAGGACACTTATGATGCTTCGGACACCGAGCCGAAGGTTCTGCCGGCGCGCTTTCCCAATCTGCTGGTCAACGGCTCGGGCGGCATTGCCGTCGGCATGGCCACCAACATCCCACCGCACAATCTCGGTGAAGTCTGCAACGCCGCCATCGCCGTCATCGACAATCCGGCGATCGACCTGCCGGCGCTGATGGAGATCATTCCAGGCCCCGATTTCCCGACCGGCGGCATCGTGCTTGGCCGCTCCGGCATCTACAGCGCCTATTCCACCGGCCGCGGCTCCATCGTCATGCGCGGCAAGGTCAACATCGAACAGCGCGGCAACGACCGCGAATCGATCATCATCACCGAGGTTCCCTACCAGGTGAACAAGGCCTCGATGATCGAGAAGATGGCCGAACTGGTGCGCGACAAGCGCGTCGAGGGTATTTCCGACATCCGCGACGAAAGCGACCGTCAGGGTTATCGCGTCGTCATCGAGCTCAAGCGCGACGCCGTTGCCGACGTTGTTCTCAACCAGCTCTACCGGTTCACGCCGCTGCAGACGTCTTTCGGCGCCAATATGGTGGCGCTAAACGGCGGCAAGCCGGAGCTGCTGAACCTGACCGACATGCTGACGGCCTTCGTCACCTTCCGCGAGGAGGTGATCAGCCGGCGGACAAAGTTCCTGCTCCGCAAGGCGCGCGACCGCGCCCATGTGCTGGTTGGTCTGGCCATCGCCGTTGCCAACATCGATGAAGTGATCAAGCTTATACGCACCGCGCCGGATCCGCAGACGGCGCGCGAGCAGTTGATGGAGCGGCGCTGGCCTTCGGGTGACGTTGAATCGCTGATCCTTCTGATCGACGATCCGCGCCACCGCATCAACGAGGACGGCACCTACAATCTGTCCGAGGAACAGGCGCGCGCCATCCTCGAACTGCGCCTGCAGCGCCTGACCGCGCTCGGCCGCGACGAAATCGCCGATGAGTTGAACACGATCGGCGACGAGATCAAGGACTACCTCGACATCCTGTCGTCTCGCGCGCGTATCCAGCAGATCGTCAAGGACGAACTCGCCGCAGTGCGCGACGAGTTCGGCACGCCGCGCCGCACCGAGCTCACCGACGGCGGCGCGGACATGGAAGACGAGGACCTGATCCAGCGCGAGGACATGGTCGTGACGGTGAGCCATTCCGGCTATATCAAGCGCGTGCCGCTTTCGCTGTACCGGGCGCAGCGCCGCGGCGGCAAGGGCCGCTCCGGCATGTCGACCAAGGAAGAGGATTTCGTCACCCGGCTGTTCGTCGCCAACACCCACACGCCGGTGCTGTTCTTCTCCTCGCGGGGCATAGTCTACAAGGAAAAGGTCTGGCGCCTGCCGATCGGCAACCCGCAGTCACGCGGCAAGGCACTGATCAATATGCTGCCGCTGGAGCAGGGCGAGCGCATCACCACGATCATGCCGCTGCCCGAGGACGAGACGAGCTGGGGCGAACTCGACGTGATGTTCGCCACCACGCGCGGCACCGTGCGCCGCAACAAACTGTCCGACTTCGTACAGGTCAACCGCAACGGCAAGATCGCCATGAAGCTGGAGGAGGAGGGCGACGAAATCCTCGGCGTCGAGACCTGCACCGACAATGACGACGTGCTTCTGACGGCGAATTCGGGTCAGTGCATTCGTTTCTCGGTCGGCGACGTGCGCGTCTTCCAGAGCCGGAACTCCGTCGGCGTGCGCGGCATAACCATGGCCGGGACCGACCGCATCATCTCCATGTCGGTGATAGAGCATGTCAATGCTTCACCGGCGGAACGCGCCGCTTACCTCAAGCGGGCGGCGTCGGAGCGGCGGCTTGCCGCCGAGACGGCTGGAGAGGAAGAAGAGATCGCGCTCACCAATGAGGAGATCGGCGAGGAGACCGAGCTTCCAGACGATCGCTACGAATTCCTCAAGGCGCACGAGCAGTACGTGCTGACGGTGACCGAATATGGTTACGGCAAGCGTTCGTCGTCCTACGATTTCCGCCTGACCGGTCGTGGCGGCAAGGGCATCCGCGCCACCGACGTCTCGAAAACAGCCGAAATCGGCCAGTTGGTGGCAACCTTCCCGGTCGGCAACGACGATCAGATCATGCTGGTGTCGGACGGCGGCACCGTCATTCGGGTGCCCGTCAACGGCATCCGTTTCGCCAGCCGCGCCACCAAGGGCGTGACCATCTTCAACACGGCTGAAGGTGAAAAGGTGGTTTCGGTCGAGCGGATTTCGGAGCCGCAATCGGACGAGGAAACGGAAGAGGCCGTCGAGGGTGGCGTGGAGTCGGATTCGGCGACTGACAGCGGTCCGGATAGCGCCGAATAGTCCCTGGAGCAGGCTTGACTTACGCCGGCCGATGGCCGGCGTGGCAGCAAGTCGGGACTGACTTAGTAGTGACGATACGGCTTGCGCGAGCCAAAGCCTTCGAAGCGCTTGGTGGTTGCCTTGACGCGGATGCGCTGTGCCTCCTGATGCAGCCCGAATACTGTGGCGATCAGCATGGCGACGGTCATCGCGGTGGCGAGCATGTAGATCAGCATGTGCGTGTTCTCCTGCGCCTTACAAACGGATATATGGGACTTTGGTTTCATCTTATTAAGGGTGGAACCTAGTGAACGCTGCGTGAAGGCCGCGTGATCAGCGTATTCATCTGTCGTTCATGTGCCGGAAAAGGTTCACGGGCCACCTGCCAATCGGATTTGCCTTTGTGAGAGAGGCTCGCTAGAAGCTCCCGCATGACAGAACGCATCGCCCTTTATGCCGGCTCCTTCGACCCGCTGACCAACGGCCATCTCGATGTGCTGAAAGCGTCGCTGGCGGTTGCCGACACCGTTTATGCCGCGATCGGCATTCATCCGGGCAAGAAGCCGCTGTTTTCCTTCGAAGAGCGGGTGCTGTTGATCGAAGCCGCCACGAAAGCCGAATTCGGCCGCGACGGCGCCCGCATCAAAGTGGTCGCTTTCGATGGGCTGGTGATCGATGCCGCCAGAAGAGAAGGCGCCTCGATCATGATCCGCGGTCTGCGCGACGGCACCGATCTCGATTACGAAATGCAGATGGCCGGCATGAACGAAACCATGGCGCCTGAGTTGCAGACGGTTTTCCTGCCCGCCAGCCCATCGGTGCGCACCATTACCGCCACACTTGTGCGCCAGATAGCCTCGATGGGTGGCGACATCCGCCCCTTCGTGCCGGCGGCCGTGGCCGGTGCGCTCACCGCGAAATTCGCGAAATAAGCCCGGAGAAAATCCTCATGCAGCTCAAAAGGCTCGCCTCATTCTTTGTTGTGCTCGCCGGTCTCTTGACCGCGTCCGTTTCCGCCCATGCCGCCGATCCGGAAAACACCATGATCATCACCCTGAAAGATGGCGACGTGACTGTCGCCCTGCGCCCCGACCTGGCGCCCAAGCATGTCGCGCAGATCAAGAAGCTGGTGCGCGATCATGCCTATGACAATGTTGCTTTTCATCGTGTCATCGACGGCTTCATGGCGCAGACCGGCGACGTCAAGTTCGGCAACATGAATAAGGGTTTCAATGCCCAGGCCGTCGGCACCGGCGGCTCGGACCTGCCCGACCTGCCGGCCGAATTCTCGCAGACCGAGCATTACAAGCGTGGCGTGGTCGGCATGGCCCGTTCGCAGGATCCGAATTCCGCCAATTCGCAGTTCTTCATCATGTTCGCACCGGCACCGCCGCTCGATGGCCAGTACACAATCGTCGGCAATGTCGTCAGCGGCATGGAACTGGTGGACAAGATCAAGAAGGGCGACGAGGCGGACAATGGCACGGTCACCGATCCCGACCGCATGATCAAAGTGCGCATCGCCGCCGACAAATAATTCAATTTTTCAAAAGGATATCTGACATGGCCGAGATCAAGGACCGCGAGAACGCGCTCATCATGGAAACGACCAAGGGCAAGGTCGTCATCGAACTGTTTCCCGATTTGGCTCCCGGCCATGTCGCCCGCATCAAGGAACTGGCCCGCGAAGGCGCCTATGACGGCGTCGTCTTCCATCGCGTCATCGAAGGCTTCATGGCGCAGACCGGCGACGTCAAGTTCGGCAATTCGAGCAAGCCTTCGTTTGCGCCATCGCGCGCCGGCATGGGCGGCTCTGAAAAGCCCGACCTGAAGGCTGAATTCTCCAACGCGAACCACGGCCGCGGCACCTGCTCGATGGCCCGTTCGCAGAACCCGAACTCGGCCAACTCGCAGTTCTTCATCTGCTTCGACGATGCCGCGTTCCTCAACCGCCAGTACACGGTCTGGGGCCAGGTCATCGAAGGCATGGACAATGTCGATAAGATCAAGCGCGGCGAGCCGGTGCAGGATCCCGACAAGATCGTGTCGCTGAAGGTCGCGGCCGACGTCAAGTAAGGCGAAACGACAATGATGGGCGTCGTCTGGTCGCTTCTCGGCATCCTGTCCGGCGCCTTCATTGCCATTCAGGCGCCGATCAATTCGCAGCTTGCGCGCGGCCTGGGTCTCCCGGTCGCGGCCGCCGCGTTTTCGTTCCTGTCGGGCGCGATCGTACTCGGCATCATCTCCGTCACGGTGGTGAAGCTGCAAGAGATTTCGCTCGACTGGAAGGCGCCGGCACCCTGGTTGTTCGTAGTCGGCGGCATGCTCGGCGGCTTCTACGTCACGCTTTCAACTATCCTGACGCCGCGCATTGGTGCGGCCGCCCTGATGGCGTTCCTGGTGGCCGGTCAGTTGATCGCCGGCATGCTCATCGACCGCGTCGGCTTCCTTGGTGTCGCTGTGCGCGAAATCTCGCTCGGCCGGATCGCCGGCGCCGTGCTTCTGCTGGCCGGAGCGCTGCTCGTTCGGCTGTACTGATGCGCGTCGACCTCTTTGATTTCGACCTGCCGGAGGAGCGCATCGCGCTTCGCCCGGCAGAGCCGCGCGACAGCGCCAAAATGCTCGTCATCGAGCCGGGCAAGGGGCTGGAGGACCGCACGGTTGGCGATCTGCCGTCCTTGCTCCGCACCGGCGACGTGCTGGTTTTCAACGACACCAAGGTCATTCCAGCGCAGCTGAAAGGCATCAGGCGGCGCGGTGAGGCGGTGGCGCAGGTCGAGGCCACGCTGCACATGCGCATGGCTCCAGACCGTTGGCTGGCGTTCATGCGGCCGGGAAAGCGCATCGCCGTCGGCGACCGCATCCATTTCGGCCATGACGGCAATTCCTGTTTCCTCGGCCAGCTCGATGCCACGGTGATCGAGAAGGGCGAGGGCGGCGAAGCGCTGCTCGGCTTTGATCTATCCGGTCCCTTCCTCGACGAGGCGCTGCACGCGGTCGGCCACATTCCGCTGCCGCCCTACATCGCCTCGAAGCGCGATGACGACGAGCGCGACCGTGCCGACTACCAGACCATCTATGCCCGGGAAGAAGGTGCCGTTGCCGCGCCTACCGCTGGCCTGCATTTCACGCCGGAGCTTTTTGCGGCGCTGGACGCCAAGGGCATCGAGCGCCGCTTCGTCACCTTACATGTGGGCGCCGGTACGTTCCTGCCGGTGAAGGCTGATGACACCGCCGACCACAAGATGCATGCCGAGATCGGCTCCGTCAGCCCGGCGACCGCCGAGGCGCTCAATGCCGCGAAAGCAAGGGGCGGGCGCATCATTGCCGTGGGTACGACTTCGCTGCGCCTGCTCGAGAGTGCGGCGCGTGAAGACGGCACGCTGGCGCCATGGTCAGGCCCGACCGACATCTTCATCACGCCCGGCTACCGCTTTCGCACCGCCGACATGCTGATGACCAATTTCCATCTGCCGCGTTCGACGCTGTTCATGCTGGTTTCGGCCTTCAGCGGCCTCGACACGATGCGTGCCGCCTATGCGCATGCCATAACGAACCGCTACAGGTTCTATTCCTATGGCGACGCAAGCCTGCTTTACCGAGCGGAGATGAGCGATGGACGATGATCTGCAAACCCTCGATCGCGAAAGCCTGATCGCGGAAGTGAAAAAGCTGCGCGCCGGCATTCGCGCACACCGCGACACCACAGGCCACGAGCTGTGCTGGCATCACCCCGATCTGTGGGACCTGCTGCCTGAGAAGACCGAGCCGTCGATCGCTGTGCCCCCCTGGCCCAAATTCATGCGCGGCTGCATCCGATATCGCCAATCGCTCGACAGGCAGGCGCCGGATGCGCCGGTCCACGACAAGGAATTCAATGGCTGAGACGTTCACCTTCAAGGTGCTGGCGACCGATGGCAAGGCGCGGCGCGGCTTGATCGACATGCCGCGCGGCGAAATCCGCACACCGGCCTTCATGCCGGTCGGCACCGGTGGCACGGTCAAGGCCATGTACATGGACCAGGTGCGCGGCGTCGGCGCCGACATCATCCTTGGCAACACCTATCACCTGATGCTGCGGCCCGGGGCCGAGCGCGTGGCGCGGCTCGGCGGTCTGCACGAATTCGCCCGCTGGCCGCAGCCGATCCTGACCGACAGCGGCGGATTCCAGGTGATGTCGCTGTCGAAGCTGAGGAAGCTGACCGAGAAAGGCGTCACCTTCCGTTCGCACATCGATGGCGCGGCTTATGAAATGTCACCGGAGCGCTCCATAGAAATTCAAGGATTGCTCGATTCCGACATCCAGATGCAGCTCGACGAATGCACGGCGCTGCCCGCCTCGATGAAAGAGATCGAGCGCGCCATGGAATTGTCGCTGCGCTGGGCGGAGCGCTGCAAGACGGCGTTCGGCGACCAGCCGGGCAAGGCGATGTTCGGCATCGTGCAGGGTGGTGACAACGCGGCGCTCAGGGTGCGCTCGGCACAGGCGCTGAGCGCGATGAACCTGAAGGGCTATGCCGTCGGCGGCCTGGCTGTCGGCGAGCCGCAGACGGTGATGCTCGACATGCTAGACATCACGTGCCCGGAACTGCCCGACAACAAGCCGCGCTATCTCATGGGCGTGGGAACGCCGGACGATATCCTGAAATCTGTGGCGCGCGGCATCGACATGTTCGACTGCGTGATGCCGACGAGGGCTGGCCGGCATGGTCTTGCCTATACCAGGCGCGGCAAGGTCAATCTGCGCAACGCCCGCCACGCCGACGATCCGCGCCCGCTCGACGACGAGAGCGATTGCCCCGCGGCGCGCGACTATTCGCGCGCCTATCTGCACCATCTGGTGCGCTCGCAGGAGGCGCTCGGGGCGATGCTGCTGACCTGGAACAACCTTTCCTACTACCAGAAGCTGATGCAGGACATCCGGGCCGCGATCGAGGCGGGCAGCTTCGAGGCTCGCGGCGCCGAGATCAGCGAAGGCTGGGCGAGAGGCGACATCCCGGCGTTGTAGCGCACCGACGCCGCAGCGTTCAGGTGCTCAGCGAATTCGACGCGCGCAGGCTGCAGCCGGTGATCTGGAACGTGCCGTCGGGCTGTTGCTGCAGCGTGTAGACCGCCTCGTAGTCCTTGCCGTCGGGGCCGACGATCAGCACTTGCTGGATGATCAAACCCGGGCCGGTCTCCTCGACCTTGCCGAAGGAATAGGACTGTGGCTGGCGCACCGGTGGGTAGCCGTTGGTCACCATGTTCATGAAGGCATCGACGGTCGGGAAGACCTGCTTCACGTTCGGGGCGGCGAAGCTATAGGCCTTGGCGCCGTCATTGGCGATGAGGGCCTTCAATTGACCGTCGATGACGGCCTGACCAGCCTTGATCTCGGCGTCGCCGGCAAGCGCCTGGGAAGCCAGCATGAGCGAAACGAACGTGAATGCAAAAATGGCGCGACGCATGGCCTGTCTCCACCGTTCCCGAAACGCCGCCTGCAGAAAAGCTGTTGCGGGAGGCATCCTAACATACGGGTGACGGCGCTTCACGGTTTCAGCGGGCGGCAATATTCGTCCCGGCTTGGCGAATTCCTACGCGTAAGCTTCCTCTAAGGCGGGGCGCTCATGGTGGACCCCGAGGGAGAGAGCATGCTGCGCGAGGCCGCGGCCAAGGCAGGCGCCGGCTAAGTGCGCATTCCAACGCTTGAAAGGCCGCCTCCAGTCTGCCAGAAGGGCCGCTGGACCTGGAAGTTAGCGGGACGAAGCCATGAAGGCGTTTTTCGTGCAGATCAAATGCGAGCTGGGCAAATCCTATGAGGTTGCCAGCGCGCTTGCCGACGCCGAGATCGCCTCGGAAATCTACTCCACCGCCGGCAATTACGATCTGCTCGCCAAATTCTATGTCGACGATGAGGAAGATGTCGGTCATTTCGTCAACGAGAAGGTGCAGATTCTTCCCGGCATCAAGGACACGTTCACCGTCGTCACCTTCCGCGCCTTCTAGCAGCGCGGGGCATTTGCCCGGGCATGAGGCAGAGCCTGATCAAGCTCATATTTCAGCTGCCTCAATTTTAGGCAGCCGCAACATACTGATCGTCCGGAACTCCCAAATCACCGATTGCGCTTGATTTTCTCCAACGACGCCAGTGAAATGGCGTCACAGGGGAGTATGCGATTGGCAGCGTTCGATGAAATGCTTCCGGAGATTTCCGGACTTAGACGACCGTATTCGGCTTACGATCGCTGGCTGAAGGAGCAGGATCCAGCCAGACTTACCGAAAAGATGCAGGACGCCGAACGCGTCTTCCGCAAGACCGGCATCACGTTTGCCGTTTATGGCGAGCAGGAAGCATCCGAGCGGCTGATCCCGTTCGATATCGTTCCCCGCATCATTTCAGGCAATGAGTGGCGTCGCCTGACGCAAGGCATCGAGCAGCGCGTACAGGCGCTGAACGCCTTCCTCGACGACATCTACCATCGCCAGGAAATCCTTCGCGCCGGCCGTGTTCCCAGGGACCTGATCGCCAGGAACGAGGCATTCCTGCCGGAAATGATCGGCGTGCGGCCGCCGGCCGGGGTCTATACCCACATCATCGGCGTCGACATCGTGCGTATCAGCGAGGACGAGTTCTATGTGCTGGAGGACAATGCGCGCACGCCGTCCGGTGTCTCCTACATGCTGGAGAACCGCGAAACGATGATGCAGCTGTTCCCCGAGCTGTTCCAGAAGATCAAGGTGCGGCCGGTGGAGAATTATCCGCAGCTTCTGCGGCAGTCGCTGGCGGCGGTGCGGCCGCAGAACACCAAGGGTGCGCCGACCATCGCGGTGCTGACGCCCGGCAGTTTCAATTCCGCCTATTTCGAACACGCCTTCCTTGCCGACCAGATGGGTGTGCAGCTGGTGGAGGGGCAGGATTTGCGCGTCGTCGATGGCCATGTCGCGATGCGCACGACCGAAGGCTACAAGCAGATCGACGTTCTTTACCGCCGCGTCGACGATTCTTTCCTGGACCCGCTGACCTTCAGGCCGGATTCAGCTCTCGGCATCCCCGGCATCATGGATGTATACCGCGCCGGGAACATCACCATCGCCAACGCACCGGGAACCGGCATCGCCGACGACAAGGCGATCTATTCCTACATGCCCGAGATTGTCGAATTCTACACCGGCCGCAAGGCAATCCTCGGCAACATCCCGACCTGGCGCTGTTCGGAGCCGGACAGCCTGAAATATGTGCTCGAGCATATCCACGAGTTGGTGATCAAGGAAGTGCATGGTTCGGGTGGCTACGGCATGCTGGTCGGACCGGCCGCGACCAAGAAGGAATGTCAGGATTTTGCCAAGAAGCTGCAGGCCAAACCGTCTAACTACATCGCCCAGCCGACGCTCGCCCTCTCGACCTGTCCGATCCTGACTGAAAAGGGCCTCGCGCCGCGCCACGTCGACTTGCGGCCTTATGTCCTGGTGTCCGATCGCATCCAGATCGTGCCCGGGGGGCTGACGCGCGTTGCGCTGAAGGAAGGCTCGCTGGTGGTGAATTCGTCGCAGGGCGGCGGGACGAAGGATACGTGGGTGCTGGATGATTAATGAGCGAATAGGGAGTAGCGAATAGCGAGTAGGGGTAGAGAAAAGGGGGGCGAGACGACGATAAATTCTTACAGAGACCTGATTGTTTGGAAAGCGGCCGTTGACTTGGCGGTAGATTGCTATTCGGCAACGAAGGCCTTTCCAAACAGTGAAGTCTACGGAATGACCTCACAAATGCGCCGGTCGTCCGTATCGATTGCCGCGAATATTGCCGAAGGACATGGGCGAGAAAATACCGGCTCATTCATTCAGTTTCTTCGTATCGCTCAGGGATCCCTCAAAGAGTTGGAAACGCACCTAATCGTGTCAGGAAAAATAGGTTTGATGTTCGAAGTCGAGGTTGCGCGTTTGCTCAAACAAGCCGACGAGATCGGGAAGATGCTGCATTCTATGATCAGGAGCCTGCAGCAAAAAACATGAAGCTAATTTTCCCCTATTCGCTATTCGCTACTCGCTATTCGCTCATCGGAGCACATTGACATGCTTCTCGGCCGTACCGCGAACGGACTTTATTGGATGAACCGCTATATCGAGCGGGCCGAAAACATGGCGCGGCTGGTCGACGCCGGGCTGCGCATGGCGCTCACTCGCACCCAGAGCGCCTCGGAGGAGTGGAACTCCGTGCTGCTCAGCGCCGGCTCCGATGTCGCCTTCAAGCAGAAATACCCGGACTATACCGCGGCCAATGTCTCCGACTTCCTTTTGCGCGACACGTCGAACCCATCGAGCACGATGTCGTCGATCGAAACGGCCCGCAACAATGCGCGCATGGTGCGCACCGCGCTGACGCGCGAGACGTGGGAGAGCATCAACGAAGCCTGGATGGCGCTGAAACGGATGCTGGCGAGGCCAATCGACGAGCGCGACCTGCCCACCGTGCTCGACGCGATCAAGCGCGAGACCGCACTGATCCGCGGCTCGTTCTACGGCACCATGCTGCGCAACGAGATTTTCGACTTTTCGCAGCTCGGCACCTACGTCGAGCGCGCCGACAACACCGCGCGCATCCTCGACGTGAAATACTACGTGCTTTTGCCGTCGATCTCCTGGGTCGGCTCGACGCTCGACAACTATCAGTGGGAATCGATCCTGCGCTCGGTGTCGGCGCATCGCTCCTACCGCTGGGTCTATGACGCCGACTACAAGCCGACCAACATCGCGGACTACCTGATCCTCAATGTCCGCATGCCGCGGTCGCTGACCTTTTGCTACCGCTTCCTGGCAGAGCATCTGAAATTTCTCTCCGACGACTATGGCGAGCGCCACGCGTGTCACGCAACGGCGGAAAAAACGCAGGCGATGCTGAGGGCAGGGTCGATCAAGGATATATTCGACGCCGGCCTGCACGAGTTCCTGGCCGGGTTCATCCGCGACAACACCAGGCTCGGCGACGAGATCGCGCAAGACTATAGGTTTTATTGAAACATGATCCCGAACCGAAGGACCGCGGCAGCGAAAGGTGGGTACCGGCTTTCGCTAGGGATCATGCACTCGAACGGAAGATGGCCATGCGGCTGAAAATCACGCACCGGACAGAATACCGCTACGATGCACCGGTGCAGTATTTGCTCCAGAGGCTACGGCTGCTTCCCATGAGCGGGCCGACCCAGACCGTGCTGTCCTGGGCGCTGAAGGTCGAGGGCGCGCGCGAGGAAGTGCGATTTACCGACCATTACGGCAACGATAGCAGGCTGTTGAGCGTCGAGGGTGATCACGACTTCATCACAGTCGAAGCGTTGGGCGAGGTGGTGACGCGCGATACATCAGGTGTTAGCGGGCCTCATCAAGGCTTCGCGCCACTCTGGTTGTTCGCGCAGGAGACCGCTTTGACCACCATAGGCGGCGGCATTCGTGATCTTGCCGAGGCGCTCGGCAAGGGCACCGACCTTGACAGGCTGCACCGGCTGATGGCCGCCATCGGCGAGCGCGTCGCCTACACGCCGGGAACCACCAATGCGACGACTCCGGCCGAAGAGGCCTTGATGCTGAAGACCGGGGTTTGCCAGGATCATAGCCACATCTTTGCCGCCGCCGCACGCGCCATGGGATTTCCGGCCCGCTATGTCAGCGGCTATCTGATGATGGATGCGGCGGTGGAGCAGGCGGCGAGCCACGCCTGGGCCGAAGCCCATGTCGCGGGCCTCGGCTGGGTTGCCTTCGATCCCGCCAATGGTATTTCTCCCGACGAACGCTATGTGAAGGTGGCCACCGGCCGCGATTACCGTGACGCTTCGCCGGTGTCGGGAATTCGACTGGGACAGGCGGAAGAACTGCTTGCGGTCACCGTCACGGTAGAGCAGTAATCCCCCAGGGATTACTGCCTCAAGAGATTCCATGACCTATTGCGTCGGCCTCAAGATCGATCGCGGGCTCGTGTTCATGTCGGACACGCGCACCAATGCCGGGATGGATTCTATCTCGACCTTCAAGAAGATGCACGTCTGGGAGCAGCCGGGCGAGCGCGTCATCGTTTTGATGTCGGCCGGCAATCTGGCGACGACGCAGGCCGTGGTCAGCCTGCTCGACGAACGCACCAAGGCGGTGACCGACCGCCACGAGAAGCTGCTCGAAACGCCATCCATGTACCAGACGGTGCGGCTGGTCGGCGACACGGTCAAGGAAGTGATCGCGCAATCGTCACCAGCGGGCGAGAAAGCCGATTCCTATTTCAATGCCTCCTTCATCCTCGGTGGGCAGATCAAGGGCAGCCCGCCGCGCCTGTTCATGATCTATCCCGAAGGCAATTTCATCGAATCGACTGACGACACGCCGTTCTTTCAGATCGGGGAAACCAAATACGGCAAGCCGATCATCATCCGCGCTTACGAAAAGACGATGAGCCTCGCCGAGACGGTGAAACTGCTGCTGGTGTCGTTCGATTCGACGCTGAAGTCGAACCTGTCGGTCGGCTTGCCGCTCGACCTGCTTTTCCTGGAACAGGGCGCCTTTCAGGTTGGTCTGAAAAAGCGGATCGCCCAGGACGACCAGTATTACCGCACGATCTCCGACGGATGGTCGAATGCCCTGAAGACGGCGTTCGCCAGCCTGCCGGACTTTCCTGGCTAGTCCACATACCTCGCCGTTCGCGAAAGCCGGCGCATCGCCAGCGGCGAAAGATCATGTCGGGAGGACAAGATGAACAATGATGAATTCCGGCAATGGTCGCAACGTGCCGCTGATTGGGGCGCCGATTATCGCAACAATCTGCGTGAGCGACCGGTGCGGCCACTGGTCGAGCCGGGCGACATTTTCAGGAGCATCGAGGCGTCGCCGCCCGAAGACGCGGAGCCGATGGACAGGATTTTCGCCGACTTCGAAGAGAAGATCGTGCCGGGGATGACGCATTGGCAGCACCCGCGCTTCTTCGCCTATTTTCCGGCCAACGCGGCGCCCGTCTCGTTGGTGGCTGAATACCTGGTGTCGGCGATGGCCGCGCAATGCATGCTTTGGCAGACGTCGCCGGCGGCGACCGAGCTTGAAACGCGGACCGTCGACTGGATGCGCCAGGCGCTCGGCCTGCCGGAGGGTTTCTCCGGCGTTATCCAGGATTCGGCCTCGTCGGCGACACTCAACGCGGTGTTGACCATGCGCGAGCGGGCGCTGGACTGGCAAGGCAACAAAAAAGGATTGGCTGGGCAGGGGCGGTTGCGCATCTATTCCTCCGACCAGGTGCACACTTCGATCGATCGGGCGATCTGGGTGTCAGGGATAGGCGAGGACAATCTCGTGCGCATTCCGGTCGCCGGCCGTTTTCGCGCCATGGAAGCGGCCGCACTCGAAGCGGCAATCGTCGCCGACCGCGAGGCCGGCATGCTGCCCGCCGGTATCATCGCCAGCGTCGGCGGCACCAGCACCGGCGGCACGGACGATATTGCAACGGTTGCGGAGATTGCCAGGCGGCACGGGCTCTACCTGCATGTCGATGCCGCTTGGGCCGGATCGGCGATGATCTGCCCGGAATTTCGCCATTTCTGGGCCGGCGCCGAGTTGGCTGATTCCATCGTCTTCAACCCGCACAAATGGCTGGGCGCGCAGTTCGATTGCTCGATGCAATTCATCCGGCAGCCCGAGGACCTCGTTCGCACGCTGGCCATCAAGCCCGAATTCCTCAAGACACATGGCCGCGACGGCATCATCAACTACTCCGAATGGTCGGTGCCGCTTGGTCGGCGCTTCCGGGCGCTGAAGCTTTGGTTTCTGCTGCGCGCCCATGGACTGGAAAACCTGCGAACCATGATCCGCAACCATGTCGCCTGGAGCGAAGGCCTTGCGCTGCGTCTGGCAAGGGAGGCGGATTTCGAAATCGTCAGCGAGCCGATGCTGTCGCTGTTTTCGTTCCGGCACAAGCCTGCATCGGGCGCCGATGCCGACGAGCACAATCTGCGGCTGGTCAATGCGATCAACGACGATGGCCGCATCTACCTGACGCAAACGAAAGTCGATGGGAGGGTGGCGATCCGCTTCCAGGTCGGTCAGTTCGATGCCACGGCAGAGGACGTCGACGCCGCTTTCACCGTCATCACCGAAATCGCACGTGCCATGGCCTGAAAAGGCTGGATCAAGGTCGCGCCGAGGTTCACCCGTACAATCATCGGATTTCGTTAGCCGGCTTGCGCCTTTTCATCGGTTTCGTTTTCCATTATAAGCAAGAAAAACGAAAACGGGAGGTCGCCCATGTATCTATCGCCACGCCATGCCGAAATCATCCAGATGGCCAAGGATCATGGTCGCGTGCTGGTCGATGATCTGGCCACGCATTTCAACGTGACGCCGCAGACCATCCGCAAGGACCTCAACGATTTGTGCGACCAGCGGCTGCTTTCGCGCATCCATGGCGGCGCCTTGTTCCCGTCTGGTATCGAGAACATGGAGTATGAAGCCAGGCGCAAGATCGCGGCCGACGAGAAGGAAGCGATTGGCCGCGCGGCGGCCAGGTTGATCCCCGACAACGCCTCGCTGTTCATCAACATCGGCACCACGACGGAGGCGGTCAGCAAGGCGCTGCTCGATCACGACGGCCTGATGGTCATCACCAATAACATCAATGTTGCCAATAGGATGCGCATATACCCTTCGATCGAGGTGGTGATTGCGGGCGGGGTGGTGCGCGGCTCGGACGGAGGTGTCGTCGGCGAGGCGGCGGTCGATTTTATCAGGCAGTTCAAGGTCGATTATGCTGTCATCGGCGCCTCGGCCATCGATCATGATGGCGCCTTGCTCGATTTCGATTTTCGCGAGGTGAAGGTCGCGCAAGCGATTATCGCCAATGCCAGGCATGTCATCCTTGTATCCGACCAGACCAAATTCGAACGCACGGCACCTGTGCGCATCGGTCACCTGTCGCAAGTCAACACCTTCATCACCGATCGCTGCGATATCGCTTCGGTACGCAAGATCTGCCAGGAGGCCGAGGTTCAGCTGATCGAGACATCGCTTGGCTGAGATGATTCACGGTCTTCTCGCAGGTGTGTGATATTTCGTTTGACATTCGTTATGAGTTCGAAATAATTCCGCAACGGTTTCGCAAAAGACCCAAAATGGTGCAATGCGAAATCGTGGAGGAGCTAAGTGGACACATCTTCAGTCCGGGACATTTTCGTCATAGGCGGCGGCATCAACGGTTGCGGCATCGCCCGTGATGCCGTTGGGCGCGGGTTTTCGGTCTTTCTCGCCGAGATGAACGATCTCGCCAGCGGAACCTCGTCCGGCTCGACCAAGCTGATCCATGGCGGGCTGCGCTATCTCGAATTCTACGAATTCCGCCTGGTGCGCGAGGCACTCATGGAGCGCGAGGTTCTGTGGAAGAACGCGCCGCACATCATCTGGCCGATGCGCTTCGTGCTGCCCTATGCCAAGGGCCTGCGCCCCGCCTGGCTGATCCGGCTTGGCCTTTTCCTTTACGACCACATTGGCGGGCGCAAATTGCTGCCGGCGACCAGGACGCTCGACATGACGAGCGACCCGGCCGGCAAGCCTTTGAAACCCTTGTTCAAAAAGGCTTTCGAATATTCCGACGGCTGGGTCAACGATGCGCGGCTGGTGGCGCTGAATGCACGTGACGCCGCTGACCGGGGCGCAACGATCCGGACCCGCACGAAAGTGGTTGGAGCCCGCCGCGAGGGCGGCATCTGGACGATAAAGATCGAGAACCTGCAGACCGGCGAGACCGAAGAGGTCAAGGCCCGGTTGCTGGTCAATGCGGCGGGTCCTTGGGTCGACCACGTGCTGTCGGGCGTCGTCGGGCAGAATGACGTTCACAATGTTCGCCTCGTGCAGGGCAGCCACATCGTCATCGCCAAGAAGTTCGACGATCCGCGCGCCTATTTCTTCCAGAACAAGGATGGCCGCATCATCTTCGCCATTCCCTACGAGGACGAGTTCACGCTGATCGGCACCACCGATCAGGATTATCCCGGCGATCCGCATGATGTGAAGATCAGCGACACAGAGACCGATTATCTCTGTGCCGCGGCCAGCGAGTATTTCGCGGTTCCGGTCAGGCGCTCGGACATCGTCTGGACCTATTCGGCCGTGCGTCCGCTCTATGATGACGGCGCCTCCAAGGCGCAGGAAGCGACACGCGACTATGTGCTGAAGGCCGATGGCGGCGAGGGTGCCGCGCCGCTGGTCAACGCGTTTGGCGGCAAGATCACCACCTATCGCCGGTTGTCGGAATCGATGCTGGAGAAGATCGAAGGGTTTCTCGGCAAGCGCGGCAAGCCGTGGACATCAGATGCGCCGCTGCCAGGCGGCGATTTTCCCGCCACCGGTTTCGATGCGCAGGTGAACAAGCTGAAATCGGCCTATCCGTTCCTCGACGCACGCCTGGCCCGCCGGCTGACCCGGCTTTACGGCACGCGAGCGCAGGTTCTTCTGGGCCTGGCCAAATCGAATGCTGATCTGGGCCGCAATTTCGGTGCCGATCTCTACGAGGCCGAGATACGTTACCTCGTTGAAAACGAATGGGCTATCACAGCTGAAGATGTACTGTGGCGCAGGACCAAGCGCGGACTGCATCTCGGCCGCGAGCAGGTGGCATCGCTCGATGAGTTTATGCGCGGCATAAGCCGACGGCATGTCGCGGCTGCTGAATGAAGAAGGTTTTGAGCTGATGCGGAAAGCCTGGGAGGAGGCGTCATGCTGGAACTGAGGAACGTCACCAAGACGGTGGGTGCGGTCGAGCACATCCGCGATGTGTCGCTGACGCTTCAGCACGGCTCGCTCAACGTTTTGCTCGGGCCCACGCTTTCCGGCAAGACCAGCTTGATGCGGCTGATGGCCGGGCTCGATGTGCCGACTTCCGGCTCGGTCTGGTTCGACGGCCAGAATGTTACCGGCACGCCGGTGCAGAAGCGCAAGATCGCCATGGTCTACCAGCAGTTCATCAACTATCCGGCGATGACCGTCTATGACAATATCGCCTCGCCGCTCAGGGTGGCCGGCGTCGAGCAGCGCAAGATCGACAGTCAGGTGCGCGAAGCGGCGGCTCTCCTCAAGCTGACCCCCTATCTCGACCGCACGCCGCTCAGCCTGTCGGGCGGCCAGCAGCAGCGCACGGCGCTGGCGCGTGCCATCGTCAAGAATGCCAGCCTGGTGCTGCTCGACGAACCGCTTGCCAATCTCGACTACAAGCTGCGCGAGGAATTGCGGGCGGAACTGCCAAGGATATTTGCCGCCGCCGGCACCATCTTCGTATATGCCACCACCGAGCCGCATGAGGCACTGCTGCTCGGCGGCAACACGGCAACGCTGTCGGAAGGCCGCATCACCCAGTTTGGGCCGACCATCGACGTGTTCCGCAAACCGGTCGATCTGGTGACGGCCAGGACCTTCGCCGATCCGCCGCTCAACACCATCGTGCTGGCCAAAAAGGGGGCGGATTTTCTGCTCGAGGGCGGCGTCAAGCTGCCGGTGCCGGCGGAACTCGTCGGCATCGCCGATACGAACTATACGATCGGCTTCCAGCCGCACCATCTTTCGCTCGATCGGCCCAATGTCTCCGCGGTGCCGGTGCGGGCAAAGGTCACCATCACCGAAATCACCGGGTCCGAGAGCTTCATCCATCTCGACTTTGCCGATGCCCGCTGGGTGATGTTGACCCACGGCATCAGGGATTTCGAGACGGACGCGGTGGTCGAGGTGTTCATCGACCCGCGTCACATCATGGTCTTCGACGAGCACGGCCAGGCCGTGACCGCGCCGAAGCTGGCGGCTTAGGAGGGCGATATGGCGCGCATCGACGTCAACCATGTCAGGCATTCCTATCTGCCGAACCCGCGCACGGATGCCGATTTCGCGCTACGCGAAGTGCACCACATTTTCGAGGATGGTGGTGCCTATGCGCTGCTTGGGCCGTCCGGCTGCGGCAAGACCACGCTGCTCAACATCATATCGGGGCTGCTTCACCCCTCGCACGGCCAGTTGCTGTTCAATGGCAGGGACGTGACCACACTGTCGACGCAGGAGCGCAACATCGCGCAGGTGTTCCAGTTCCCGGTCATCTACGACACCATGACCGTCTACGACAACCTGGCCTTCCCGCTGCGCAATCGCGGTGTGCCGGAACCAGATGTCGACCGCAAGGTGCGCGAGACGCTCGACATGATCGACCTGGCCTCGTGGGCGAAAAAGAAGGCAAGGGGCCTGACCGCCGATCAGAAGCAGAAGATCTCGCTCGGCCGTGGGCTGGTGCGCTCGGACGTCAACGCCATCCTGTTCGACGAACCGCTGACCGTCATCGATCCGCACATGAAATGGGTGCTGCGCTCGCAGTTGAAACAGCTCCACCGCCGCTTCGGTTACACGATGGTCTATGTCACGCACGACCAGACCGAGGCGCTGACCTTCGCCGACCAGGTGGTGGTCATGTATGACGGCGGCATCGTGCAGATCGGCACGCCGGCGGAACTGTTCGAGCGGCCGCGTCACACTTTTGTTGGCTATTTCATCGGCTCGCCAGGCATGAATGTCGTGCCGGTGGCAATCGAAGGCAGGACGGCGACGCTCGGCTCGCAGCGGATCGAATTGCCTGGAGTACCGAAGGCGGGCAGCGGCGCGGTCGAGCTTGGTATCCGCCCGGAATATGTGCGGCTCGGCCGCGATGGAATGGCCGTTTCAATCACTAAGGTCGAGGATGTCGGCCGCCACAAGGTGGTGCGCGCCAAGCTGGAAGGCCGCGACATCGCGGCGGTCATCGGCGAGGACGAAACCGTACCCGCCGAACCAAAGGTGCGGTTCGACCCGGCCGGCATCAACATCTATGCCGATTCCTGGCGCGTCGAGATGGGGGCGTAGATGGAAAAGACCTGGAACAACAAGGCCTGGTTCCTGGTGCTGCCGGTGCTGGTGCTGGTGGCCTTCACCGCGGTCATCCCGCTGATGACGGTCGTCAACTATTCGGTGCAGGACACGTTCGGCAACAATGTCTTCACCTGGGCAGGCACCGAATGGTTCGCGGAACTTCTCTCGTCCAGCCGCTTCTGGGAAGCGATGGTTCGCAACCTGATCTTTTCCTTCATCATCCTGGCCATCGAAGTGCCGCTCGGCATCTTCATCGCGCTCAACATGCCGAAAAAGGGCTGGGGCGTGCCGGTCTGCCTGGTGCTGATGTCGCTGCCGCTGCTGATACCGTGGAACGTGGTCGGCACCATCTGGCAGGTGTTCGGGCGCAGCGATATCGGCCTGATGGGCTATTACCTCAACGCGATCGGCATCGACTACAATTATGTGCAGGATCCATTCGACGCCTGGGTGACGATCATCATCATGGACGTCTGGCACTGGACGAGCCTTGTCGTGCTGCTCTGCTATGCCGGCCTGGTCTCGATCCCCGACGCTTTCTACCAGGCGGCCAAGATCGACGGCGCGTCGCGCTGGGCGGTCTTTCGTTACATTCAGTTGCCGAAGATGCAGCGCGTGCTTCTGATCGCCGTGCTGCTGCGGTTCATGGACAGCTTCATGATCTACACCGAACCCTTCGTCGTCACCGGCGGCGGTCCGGGCAACTCGACGACGTTCCTGTCGATCGACCTCGTCAAGACGGCACTCGGCCAGTTCGACCTTGGTCCGGCGGCGGCAATGTCGCTGGTCTACTTCCTCATCATCCTGTTGTTGTCATGGGTATTCTACACCGTGATGACCAACTACGACGCGGAGCGCTGATATGGCTGGCGCCAACGAACGCACCGAGCGCAATGCAATGAGCCGGACCGCCGCCGCGGAAGGGGGGCTCGCCAGTTCGCTGTCACAGGGCGAACTCGACAGGCGGATGCGCCGGCGCGGCGAGGAGTCGCGCTGGTGGATCGTGCCAACGCTCTACATCATCGTTCTGCTGCTGCCGATCTACTGGCTCATCAACATGAGCTTCAAGACCAATGCCGAGATCGTCAACTCGCTGACGCTTTACCCGCATGCACCGACGATCGCCAACTACGTCACCATCTTCACGCAGAAGGCCTGGTATTCCGGCTACATCAACTCGATCACCTATGTCGTCATGAACATGGTGATTTCGGTGTCGGTGGCTCTGCCGGCGGCTTACGCTTTCTCGCGCTATCGCTTCCTTGGCGACAAGCATCTGTTCTTCTGGCTGCTGACCAACCGCATGGCGCCGCCGGCCGTGTTCGCGCTGCCGTTCTTCCAGCTCTATTCGGCCTTCGGCCTCATCGACACGCACATAGCGGTGGCGCTGGCGCACTGCCTGTTCAACGTGCCGCTGGCGGTGTGGATCCTGGAAGGTTTCATGTCGGGCGTGCCGAAGGAAATCGACGAGACAGCCTATATCGACGGTTATTCCTTTCCTCGGTTCTTCGTGAAAATCTTCATGCCACTGATCGCCAGCGGCATCGGCGTCGCCTGCTTTTTCTGCTTCATGTTCTCATGGGTGGAACTGCTGATCGCCCGCACGCTGACGACGACCGATGCCAAGCCGATCGCCGCCACCATGACCCGCACGGTTTCCGCAGCCGGCATGGATTGGGGCCTGCTCGCCGCCGCCGGCGTGCTGACGCTGATCCCCGGCGCGCTCGTCATCTGGTTCGTGCGCAACTATATCGCCAAGGGCTTTGCCCTGGGGAGGGTGTGACAAATGAATCTCGACCTCTCCTGGATGGCGTGGACATGGCCGACGGCGGCCTTCTTCGCGACCATTCTTCTGCTGCTGTGCGGCATGGCAGTGTGGGAATACGCCTCGCCAGGCGGCAATCCACGCAACGGCATCCTGCGCTTCGAGACGACGCGCGGCGACCGTCTTTTCCTGTCGCTGCTCGGCAGCGCCTTTATCCATCTCGCTTGGCTGGGTCTTGTCGGACCCAATCTGTGGTGGGCTCTCGCTCTCTCCGTGGTCTACGCCGTCGGCGTGTTCCGCTACGTATAGAGGGGGAAACTGTTGGAGCGACCGCGTGCCGGCGGCCGCTCCAGATCGCACTTGAAACCTGAAACAGTGGAGGAAACACATGCGACGGCAATTTTTAACATCAACGACTGCCCTTGTCCTATTGCTCGGCGTGGGCAATGCCTACGCCGGGATGGACGAGGCAAAAGCCTTTCTGGACAAGGAGATAGGTCCGCTCTCGACGCTTTCGCGCGCCGACCAGGAAGCCGAAATGCAGTGGTTTATCGACGCAGCCAAGCCGTTCGCCGGCATGGACATCAAGGTCGTCTCCGAAACCATCGCCACGCATCAGTATGAATCGCAGGTGCTGGCGCCTGCCTTCACCGCCATCACCGGCATCAAGATCACGCATGACGTCATCCAGGAAGGCGACGTCGTCGAGAAGATTCAGACCCAGATGCAGACCGGCCAGAATCTTTATGACGGCTGGGTCAACGACAGCGACCTGATCGGCACCCACTGGCGCTACCAGCAGGTGCGCAACCTGACCGATTGGATGGCGGGCGACGGCAAGGATGTCACCAACCCGAACCTCGACCTGAAGGACTTCATCGGCACCTCGTTCACGACAGCTCCGGACAAGAAGCTCTATCAGCTGCCCGACCAGCAGTTCGCCAACCTCTACTGGTTCCGTTACGACTGGTTCAACGACGAGAAGAACAAGGCCGACTTCAAGGCCAAATACGGCTACGACCTCGGCGTGCCGGTCAACTGGTCGGCCTATGAGGACATCGCCGCGTTCTTCACCGGTCGCGAGATCGACGGCAAGAAAGTCTATGGCCACATGGACTACGGCAAGAAGGATCCGTCGCTCGGCTGGCGGTTCACCGACGCCTGGCTGTCGATGGCCGGCAATGGCGACAAGGGCCTGCCGAACGGCCTGCCGGTCGACGAATGGGGCATCAAGGTCGACGAAAACTCTCGTCCGGTCGGCTCCTGCACGGCACGCGGCGGCGACACCAATGGGCCGGCCGCCGTTTACTCGATCCAGAAATATCTCGACTGGCTGAAGGCCTATGCACCGGCTGAAGCCCAGGGCATGACTTTCTCCGAGTCCGGACCGGTCCCGGCGCAGGGCGCGGTTGCCCAGCAGATATTCTGGTACACCGCCTTCACCGCTTCGATGGTCGACGCCGGCGCCAAGGCAGTGTTGAACGACGACGGCACGCCGAAGTGGCGCATGGCGCCGTCGCCGCATGGCGTCTATTGGAAGGACGGCATGAAGCTCGGCTATCAGGACGTCGGTTCCTGGACGCTGATGAAGTCGACGCCGACAGACCGCGCCAAGGCCGCCTGGCTCTATGCGCAGTTCGTCACCTCGAAGACCGTGGACGTGAAGAAGAGCCATGTCGGCCTGACCTTCATTCGCGAGAGCACGATCCACGACAAGAGCTTCACCGAGCGCGCGCCGAAGCTCGGCGGCTTGATCGAGTTCTATCGCTCGCCGGCTCGCGTGCAGTGGTCGCCGACCGGCACCAACGTGCCTGACTATCCGAAGCTGGCACAGCTCTGGTGGCAGGCGATCGGCGATGCGTCGTCGGGTGCCAAGACCGCGCAGGAAGCGATGGACTCGCTCTGCGGCGAGCAGGAAAAGGTCATGACCCGCATCGAGAAGTCGGGCGTCCAGGGCGATATCGGCCCGAAGATGGCCGAAGAGCATGACCTCGCCTACTGGAATGCCGACGCGGTCAAGAAAGGCAATCTCGCGCCTCAGCTCAAGATCGAGAACGAGAAGGAAAAGCCGGTCACCATCAACTACGACGAACTGGTGAAGAGCTGGCAGAAATAGGACTGTTCCAGGCGGGCGTTCGCGCCCGTGTGAAAATTGGGGAGGCGGCACATTGCCGTCTCCCCTGTTCGTATCAAGGCGGAGGATGTGGGAATGAGCGGTTTTGTGCTGGCAATCGACCAGGGGACGACATCGACCCGGGCGATCCTGTTCGACGGCCAGATGAAGGTCGTGGGCAGCGGGCAGAAGGAATTCGCCCAGCACTATCCGGCCTCCGGCTGGGTCGAGCACGATCCCGAAGAGATCTGGGCGAGCGTCATGACCACCGTGAAGGCTGCACTGAAGGCCGCTGGCCGCGAGGCTTCCGATGTGGCGGCGATCGGCATCACCAATCAGCGCGAGACAGTCGTCATCTGGGACAAGGCGACCGGCAAACCGATCCACAATGCCATCGTCTGGCAAGACCGCCGCACAGCACCGCTGTGCCAGAAGCTGAAGAAGCAGGGGCTGGAGAAGAAATTTACACGCAAGACAGGGCTACTGCTCGACCCCTATTTCTCGGGCACCAAGATCGCCTGGATGCTGGACAAGGTGAAGGGCGCGAGAAAACGCGCGGAGAAGGGCGAATTGCTGGCCGGCACCATCGACAGTTTTTTGATCTGGCGGCTGACCGGCGGCAAGGTGCACGCCTCCGATGCCACCAACGCCTCGCGCACGCTGGTCTATAATATCGAGAAGAATGCCTGGGACGACGAACTGCTTTCCATCCTGCGCATCCCGGCCGCGATGCTGCCGGAGGTCAAGGATTGCGCCGATGATTATGGAATCACAGAGAAAAACCTGTTTGGCGCCGGGATAAAAATCCTCGGCGTTGCCGGCGACCAGCATGCCGCCACGATCGGCCAGGCCTGTTTCGAGCCGGGTATGATGAAATCCACCTATGGCACAGGCTGTTTTGCGCTGCTCAACACCGGCAGCGATCTGGTGCGCTCCAAGAACCGCCTCTTGACGACCATCGCCTACCGGTTGAACGGCAAGACCACTTATGCGCTGGAAGGCTCGATCTTCATCGCTGGAGCTGCCGTGCAGTGGCTGCGCGACGGCATCAAGGTCATCGGCAAGGCCGAGCAGAGCGGCAAGCTCGCGGCGGAGGCCGATCCGACGCAGAACGTCTATCTGGTGCCGGCCTTTGTCGGGCTCGGCGCGCCGCACTGGGATGCCGGGGCGCGGGGCGCCATCTTCGGGCTGACCCGGAATTCCGGTCCGGCCGAGTTCGCCCGAGCGGCTTTGGAATCCGTTGCCTACCAGACCCGCGACCTGCTTGATGCCATGCACAAGGATTGGAAGGGCGCCAAGGCAAAGACCGTGCTCAGGGTCGATGGCGGCATGGTGGCTTCGGACTGGACCATGCAGCGCCTGGCCGACATTCTCGATGCACCGGTCGATCGGCCGACCATTCTCGAGACGACCGCGCTGGGGGCCGCCTGGCTCGCCGGCTCGAAGGCGGGCGTGTGGCCCGCGGCGAGGGAGTTTGCGAAAAGCTGGGCGCTTGAGCGACGCTTTCAACCGGAGATGGACGCTTCCAGTCGTGCTGCGAAACTAGCAGGCTGGCGTGATGCCGTGCGCAGGACACTGAGCGCATAAGGGAAGGCCCGCGCCGTTTCTGCCGCAGGCCTTTCACTCACATTTGCAGGTCACTCATACTTACGCACGCATCAGTAAGGCGAACGGCACTCCCGACGAGGACCGTTGTTCGGCTGGAAGGTGTTGTCCGAGGCGCGGTAGCTCCGATAATGATCGTAGCACCACTGCACATGGGCATTGCCTTCATAGACGCGGTTGTTGGCGATCGCGCCGGTGATCAAGGCGCCAGTCGCGAAGGCCGCGAGCGGGAACCAGTAGTCGCCGTGACGGCGATAGCCGCGGCGATATTCACGATAGCCGCGATGACCATTCCAATACATGTCACCGTTGCGGCTAAAGCTGCGATTGCGTGAGAAATTGCGGTCGAAGGAGCGGTTTCTCCTCCACTCCCGGTACTGCACTGTCTGCACATCCGGCGTTGCCGCCTGGGATAATGGCACGTAGGCCGGCTGGGCGTTGACCGGCACCACCTCCGCCGCGACGAATGTGGCCGACAGGGTGGCGGCAAGCAGGCCCGTTGCGATTCTATTCATTGGTATTCTCCTCAAGCGTTTGTCGGGCGTCCCATTGGCAAAAAACGATAGCGCGTCGGATTTGTTCCCCATGCTGGCGGCCCCCGCCGGACTGGGATCGAAACTGCCTGGCTGCTCGCCAGAACCCGGGGGAACAAGCAGGGGCCAGCGATTTAGGGCAAAGAGCGGGTTTGGAACCCATCTTTTCCGGTTGACCGGTCGCGGCACTCTCCCTATGTTCCGCGCAATTTCGAGGGCGGCCTTTTCGAGCCCGCGGGAGCGCGTAGCTCAGCCGGTAGAGCAACTGACTTTTAATCAGTAGGTCATGGGTTCGAATCCCATCGCGCTCACCACAATTTCACGTGAAAAAACATCAACAACTTGGCAATTCGGCCTCTGGAACAGAGCCGCAACCTGTGCGGATAAAACGGGCCGTGCGGATAGATTTATCCACACGGCCGTTCTCCGACTGTTCTATGCCGCCATGCGCAGAATTCGCGACACGTCGCGGTTGGCGCGTCGCACCGGACAACCAGTGACAGGATCCAAAAAGCATTAGGCACCGCTAATGTTCGTCCAGCAATCTACATGGGTTATAGGTTTCCCGCCGCCGGCAGTACATCCGTGCTCGGCGACGGGCGGGCGGGGTACACCCAGAGTTCGGAGCAATGCCTATTTCGCAGGATCGTCGTTCCAGATATCGCGATAGAGCAGCCAGTTGCCGTCCTGCGCCTTCTTCCAGACCACTATAGACTTGCCGGCGCCGTCCACGGTCTTGGAGTCTTTGCCGGGCATCTTGTATGTAAAGGCGCCTTGCTCAAACGCGAAATCTCCGCTCTCTACCACCTCAACAGTTGTAAGTTTGAGGTCGGAAACGCCATAATCGATTATGCCCTGCCAAAATTTGCGAATGTTCTCCCGCCCGTCGGCTCGCATCCCATTCGGCGGCAATACTCTCGCATCCTCAGCGTAGTGCGATGCCACACCCGCGGCATCCTTGCTGTTAAGGGATTTCATGAACTCGGCATTGCTGGCTTCAATGGCGTCTTTGGCCGACTGGGCATTGGCTGGTCCTAGGCACAGCGCCCCGATAGCTACGATCAGAAGACAATGTTTGAACTTCATTTCTTCCTCCCTCTTGGCTGCGTGTGAACTTGGCACGCGAGAAGGGATTTATATTAGAAAGCTCTAAACTAGGCGACCAAAATCGGCACTAAGGAGCGAGCGAACCCGCCGCGCCAGTACCTCCGTGGTCGCGACGGGCGCCGCCGGCTACAGGAGCCCGCAAAGGTGACGCGCCGCACGAGCGCATCAACCGCGTGCGCGACGAATATGTGCGCCGCGTCGTCGACCACGACGGCCACATGACGCGCATGGAAACGAACGTCAAGGAACTGCGCGAGGAAGGCCGCGAGGGCACCCGCGAAATCAACCGACGGCTCGATCAGGTGCTGACCACATTGCAGCCGCGACCGACGCGCACGGAGCGGTAGCAGTCCGCAAGGATCGTGCGGAAAAAGCGGTGGCGATTTTGTAAGGCTTTGAAATCTTCTAATTTATCACGAACTTTTAATCAGTAGGTCATTGGTTCGAATCCCATCGCGCTCACCATTGTCGAATGACATGCCAGCGCTTTTGGTTTGCCCGTGAATCCGTGCGGGGCGCAACAACCGCTCAGACGCCTGGTGACAGATGCACCTCCATTACGGCGGCTTTCTTGGCAATCAGTCCTTCCAGATCCGCGTCGGATCGCTTGGTGCCGGTCCGTTCGCGCAGCAACGAGATCACCGCGCTCATCGAAAGCTGGACGGTGCGATCGCTCAGGATAGCGTCCACCGCGCCGGCGACATCCGGAGTCTCCGTCGGTGCTCGCATGATCGGTTCCTTTCTGTTCAAGTCGGCCTCGGCGCCGTCGGCCGGTCCCCGCACGCCCCGGTCGAAGATGACCGCCAGGCCGTTCTTCACGGCGAGGGCGGCGACCATGTCGTCGAGGTGGCGATCGGAGACCGCTGGCTCCGAAGGATCGGGTTTCAGGGTTCTGCGGATCACTCGGGCGGCCTGGTCCGTCGACACAAAGCCAAAGTGCCGTTTTCTGGCCTCGACATATTGTTCGACGATCATGCTCAGACGCCGGGCTGCGATATCCCTGGGTTCCTGCATCTGGACCTCCTTCGGCTGCCGTAAGCGCAAGGTCGGCATTACCGACAGGAAATAGGGCGGCTGGTCGAGTCACACAGGGGAGGGATCAATCATTCCATGCATCTTCCAAAGAATCAGGAACGATCCCGGCCCTGATGCATTTTGGCTCTATGACCAGCTCATTGAGGGACGCCGGGACATGAAGATTGCGCATGTCGCACCACTTTACGAATCGGTGCCACCAAGGCTCTACGGGGGTACCGAGCGTATCATCTCATACCTTACCGAAGCTCTCGTCGATCTCGGCCACGAGGTGACATTGTTCGCCAGCGGCGACACAAAGACCTCCGCCAAACTGGTGCCATGCCGCGAAAGGGCGCTTCGTCTCGATCCCCGCCCGCTGAAGTCCGAGATCGCCGCGCATCTGTCGATGCTCGACGAGGTGAGGAACCGGGCCGACGAGTTTGACGTCGTTCATTTCCATCTCAGCCATTTCCTGCATTTTCCGTTTTTCCGCGATATGCCGCAACGCACGGTGACGACCCCGCATGGCAGGCTGGATTACGCGGACCTCGCGCAAGCCTATGAGCGGTTTCCTCGGTTTCCCATGATTTCCATATCCCGCAGCCAGCGGGCGCGGTTCGCATCCGCGAATTGGCTGGCTACAATCCATCATGGGCTGCCGCTCGAGCTTTACGAGCCCGATTTCGAGGCAGGCTCCGATGGGACCTATCTTGCATTTCTCGGCAGAATGTCGCGTGACAAGCGGCCGGACCGGGCGATCGAGATCGCCCGCCGCACCGGCCTGAAACTGAAGCTCGCCGCCAAGGTCGGCGATGGCGACCGCGCCTATTTCGAGGAAGTCGTGCAGCCGCTGATCGATGGCGACCAGGTCGAGTATGTCGGCGAGATCGGCGAGGATCAGAAGAGCAGGTTTCTGGGCAATGCGGCCGCTTTGCTGTTTCCCATCGATTGGCCCGAACCCTTCGGGCTTGCGGTGATCGAAGCCATGGCCTGCGGAACCCCGGTCATGGCCTGGAGTTGCGGCGCCATGCCCGAGATCATCGATCATGGCGCCACCGGCTTTGTCGTCGAAAGCATCGAAGATGCCGTCGCCTCGATGCCGGCTCTCCTGCAGCTCGACAGGCGACGAATAAGAACGGCCTTCGAAAGGCGGTTTTCCGCCGTCAGAATGGCCAGGGATTATGTCGCGGCCTATTCGCGGCTGAGCGACCGCCACGAGCAGAGCAGAGCCTCGTAAAACCTTCACCCGTCCAGAAATCAGCACGGGACAATCTTCTTGACCATTACCCAACTCGACGAGCGCAAGCTCGACCCTGCAATAGCACTGGCTTCCCTGGACGAAACCGCCCCCAGGGAACCGCATCGGCTTTACGCCCTCAAGCATAGCGATTGCTTTGCCGTCGCCGATGCCTATGGCGACATACGCGGCGCCGGCGACGGGTTCTTCCGTGACGACACGCGCATGCTCTCCGAATTTCGCCTGACCGTTGGCGGGCGGTCGCTGTCGTTGCTTGGCGCATCGCTTAGTCAGGACAACGTCCTGTTCACCAGCAACCTGACCAATCTGCCGATCGAGAGTGCCGCGGGCCGCCAGATTCCGCAGGGCGCGATCCATATCGAGCGGGTCAGGCTTCTGTGGGAGGAAAGGCTGTATGAACGCATCACGCTCTCCAACTATAGCCGGGAGCATTCGACGGTCCTGGTGTCGCTGCGCTTTGGCGTCGATTTTCGCGACATGTTCGAAGTCCGGGGCTCGACCCGTTCCAAGCGCGGCACCGCGCATACGGCCGAGATCGACCAGAGTTCGGTCGTGCTTCGCTACGAAGGCCTGGACGAAGTGGAGCGGACATCGGCGATCTCGTTTTCACAGCCGCCCGATCAACTGACCTCCGAGCGGGCGGATTTCTTCATTGCAGTCACCAAGCGCAGCCGCCAGACGCTTTACGTGGAGGTGGGGAGCAAGACAGACGCCCGCCCGCAAAGCGATCGGTTCCGGGCCGCCGCCGCCCGCGCCCGTTTCGGCATGCGCGCCAAGCGCCGGCATGGGGCGACGCTCCACAGTTCGGGCCGCGTCTTCAATGACTGGATGGAGCGCGCCCGCGCCGATGTGGCGTTGCTCACGACGGAACTGGCGACCGGGCCTTACCCCTATGCCGGCATTCCGTGGTTCTCCACCGCCTTCGGCCGGGACGGCGTGATTTCAGCTCTGCAGATGCTTTGGCTAAATCCCGGCTTGGCACGTGGCGTGCTTGCGTTTCTCGCCCAGCACCAGGCGACCGAAACCTCACCCTTCAGCGATTCCGAGCCCGGCAAGATCATGCACGAGACCCGCAAGGGCGAGATGGTGGCGCTGAGTGAGTTGCCGTTCGGCCGCTATTATGGCGGCGTCGACACGACGCCGCTCTACATCCACCTCGCCTGCGCCTATGCGGACCGCACGGGAGACACGGAATTCATCGATAGCCTGTGGCCATCGCTGTGCGCCGCCGCCGAGTGGATCGAGACGGCGAGCCGTTCGACCGGGTTCCTTACCTACCAGCGCGCCGCGGAATCCGGTCTTGCCAACCAGGGATGGAAGGACAGTTTCGATTCCGTCTTCCATGCCGATGGCCGCATTCCGAAAGGGCCGATCGCGCTGGTCGAGGTCCAGGGTTACGTCTTTGCGGCGTTCCAGGGATTGGCAAAGCTTGCACGGCTGCGCGGCGAAGAGGAGCGGTCGGAAAATTGGGAACTGCGCGCCGATGCGATTCGCCAACACGTCGAGCGCCATTTCTGGATCGAAGACCTTGGCTATTACGCGCTGGCGATCGATGGCGATGGCCAACCCTGCAAGGTGCGCACGTCCAATGCAGGCCACCTGCTCTATGTCGGCCTTCCCAATCCGGATCGCGCACGCATTGTCGCCGACCAACTGCTATCGGCTTCGTTCCATTCCGGCTGGGGGCTGAGAACGCTGGCGGACGACGCTATCTTCTTCAACCCGATGTCCTATCACAACGGCTCCATCTGGCCGCACGACACCGCGATCTGCGCCGCCGGACTGGCGCGCTACGGCATCCGCGACAACGTGGTGCGGTTGATGAGTGGGACCTTCGAATCCGCGGTTCACTTCAACATGCGGCTGCCCGAACTGTTTTGCGGGTTCACGCGCGCGGCCGGCGAAGCGCCGATTGCCTATCCGGTGGCTTGCCTGCCGCAGGCCTGGTCCGCAGGCTCCGCCTTCATGCTCATGCAGGCCTGCCTGGGCCTTCAGATTGACGGTCGGACGAACGAAATTCACGTGACCCAGCCGCGCTTGCCGATCGGTATCGACAATCTCGTCATTCGCCATCTCTCGGTAGGACATGTGGCGGTGGATCTGACGTTCCAGCGCGTGGGAGATCGTGTCGGCGCCTTCCTTGCTGATGCGCATGAGGGACTGGTGCCTCTGGTGGTCAGGAGTTGAAAAATCGGAACCATCATGAGTGCGGAGCGTTGGATCACCACGTCATGGATGCCGGAGATCCTGTCGGTGGATTTGCCGCGTCCCATTGAAAGGTAGTCAATTCGAAATGCCCGACAACAGTTGGTATCTGGTCGTCCCTTCGGCTGCAATGTGGCTCTTCATTCTCGCAATTGTCGGTATCTCATGCGTCGCGCTTGTGGTGGTAATATCGCGAGGAAATCGGGCCAGAAGCGCGAAGCTCGCCAGGTCTGAAGCAGAACCCATTCGCGGTCCGTTGCCGGAATTCGAGAAGAACGGGCAATCCGCGACCGCCGCGCTCGTCCAGTGGTCGCCGGAAACGTTGCGTCACATTTTGGCGAAGGAACTTCCCGATGCGCAGGTGATCGTGGTTTCAAACCGCGAACCCTACATCCACAACCGCAACGGCGACGAAATCCAACTGGTCGTGCCCGCCAGCGGATTGGTCTCCGCGCTGGAGCCGATTACGCGCGCCTGCGCCGGCACATGGATCGCCTATGGTGGCGGTTCGGCCGATCCGCTTGTCGTCGACGAAAATGACCGCGTCGAGGTGCCGCCTGAAAATCCTTCCTATACGTTGCGCCGCGTCTGGCTGAGCGAGGAAGAACTGCAAGGCTATTACCTGGGCTTTGCCAATGAAGGGCTCTGGCCGCTGTGCCACATAGCCTTCACCCGGCCGATATTCCGCGCCTCCGATTGGGAGGCCTATGAGGCGGTCAACCGTAAATTCGCCGATACCGTCGTCGCGGAGGCACGTAACGAGCGGCCCATCGTGCTGGTCCAGGACTACCATTTCGCGCTGTTGCCGCGGATGATCCGGGAGCGCCTGCCGGAAGCGATCATCATCACCTTCTGGCACATTCCGTGGCCGAATTCAGAGGTGTTCAGCATCTGCCCATGGCGCGAGAAAATTCTCGAAGGATTGCTGGGCAGTTCAATCGTCGGCTTTCACACCCAGTTCCATTGCAACAACTTCATCGATAGTGTCGACCGCTTCCTGGAGAGCAGGATCGAGCGTGAGGATTCCGCCATCTCCTATGGCGGTCAGATCAGCCTGGTTCACGCCTATCCGATTTCAATCGAATGGGAGCCGCCGCGTCTGAGCAAACTGCCCGCCGTTGCAGAATGTCGCCGGCTTATCCGCGATAAATTCGGCTTTGCCGAACACGTCAGGCTGTGCGTGGGCGTCGAACGCCTCGACTATACCAAAGGCATCCTGGACCGCCTCAACGCGCTCGATGAGCTGCTCACACTGCATCCGGAATGGATCGGCAAGGTGGCGTTCCTGCAGGTCGCCGCGCCAAGCCGCGGCACCTTGCCTGCCTATCAACAATTGTACGAGGAATGTCTGCGCCATGCCGAAGATATCAACCAGCGCCATGGTCGTGAAGGCTATGCCCCGGTGGTGCTGGTGACCGAACATCACTCGCAAACACAGGTCTACGAGATTTACCGGGCCGCCGACGTCTGCATGGTCACCAGCCTTCACGACGGCATGAACCTGGTTGCAAAGGAGTTTGTCGCGGCGCGCGAGGATGAACAGGGCGTGCTGCTGCTCAGCATGTTTGCCGGCGCGTCGAAGGAGCTGCTGGAGGCGTTGATCGTCAATCCCTATGATGCGGCGATGATGGGCGACGCCCTGCTGCAAGCCTTGACCATGTCACCGGAAGAGCAAAGTCAGCGCATGCGACGAATGCGCGAGGTCGTACGCGAAAACAATGTCTATCGATGGGCGGGCAGCATGCTGTTCGATGCGGCGCGCCTGCGCAAGCGCGATGCGGTCGATCGTGCCGTCAACGGCGCCCCCGGTTCTCCTGGCCCCGGTTCTCGTGGCCCCGGTTCTTCTGGCCCCGGTTCTTCTGGCAATGTGATATCGCTGCTCGACCGCAAGCGCGTGGCAGCGCTGTGATGTCGACATTGTCAAACTTGACCGAACCCAACGTCCCGCAGGGTGCGTGGTGCCTTTTCCTCGATATCGATGGCACGCTTCTCGAACATGCCGCGCATCCAGATGCGGTGGTTGTCGGCGATGAGCTGCGGACGCTGCTGGCGGGGCTCGAATTGCAATTGGACGGAGCTCTGGCGTTCATCACGGGACGGTCGATCGCTGCGGTCGATCATCTGTTCCAGCCCCTCAGATTGCGCGCCGCCGGGCTTTACGGTCTTGAACACAGGCTCACGCGTGATGGTCCGGTCGAGGCGGCGGGAGAGCCGGCCGACATTGCGGCGCTTGCCGAGGAAATCGAAGCGGAGCTGGGCAGTGCGGACGTCTATATCGAGCGCAAGGGTCCGATCCTGGCAATCCACACACGCGCGGCACCGCAATTGTTGCAGCGCGCGACGCAACTGGTCGAGCAGGCGCTGGACAGGTTGCCCGTGGGGTATCGGGTGCTGGCTGGCAATGCCGGCGTTGAATTGATGCCGTTGGAGGCGGCGAAGGGAGCGGCAATCAGGCGCTTTTTGGATCTGCCGGCTTTCGAGGGGAGGCGGCCGGTGTTTCTGGGCGACGACACATCCGACGAGAATGGTTTTGAGGCCGTGAATGAGATGGACGGCATTTCGATTCGCATCAAACCGAGCGGACCGACAGCGGCGCGCCATGTGCTTGCCGGTGTTGGCGAGGCTTTGGCTTGGCTGGGTGCGGTGAGCCAGCGCAACTTGGATGGATCGACCGGTCTGGTCCATCCCTCGAATCGAAGGAGTCGGTGATGACCCAATTCACCAGTCTCATCCTGGAGATCATGCCTGCTTGGCTACGCCGGCGGTCGCTCCCGAACGAGCACGAGAGCGAGCCGGGTTTCGATCCGTCGCGCCCGCAGGACGCGGACGAGGTCTGGCGCCAGTTTGTCCAAAAAGATCTCTTTGACACCAACACGCAGGATTACGCCGAGACCGGGGATAAAAAGACCAACCGTCACTGACGGCGGTCAGCCTTCCCCGAAAACCAACGAAACATTGCCACCTGCGTGGCGCTCGAGGCGGCCGGCGAGGTCGAGTTCCAGCAGCACCATGAAGACCTGGGCCGGGTGCAGGCCGGTGTGGCGGATGATTTCGTCGACCGGCACCGGTGTCGGTCCCAGTGCCTCGATCACCTTGGCGCGGTCGCTCTCGCCCGGTGGCGGTGTTGCCGAAAAATCGGGCGGGTCTTCAAACGGCGGCACCTCAGGCGCTCGCATGCCGGTCAGCGGAAGGATCGCCCTGGAGACGTCCGAAGCTTCGGTGACCAGGGTGGCGCCGTCCTTGAGCAGGCCGTTGGTACCGGCTGCGCGCGGATCGAGCGGGGAGCCGGGCACGGCAAAGACCAGTCGGCCCATCTCGCCGGCAAGCCTGGCGCTGATCAGCGAGCCTGAGCGCTGCGCTGCCTCGACCACCACCAGTCCAAGGGCAGCCCCTGCGACAAGGCGGTTGCGGCGCGGGAAATCCTGGGCACGCGGTTGCCAGCCGAACGGCATTTCCGAGATAATGGCGCCGCGCTCGGCAATGTCATCGCACAGGCCGGCATTTTCGGGCGGGTAGGGCAGGTCGAGGCCACCGGCGAGCACTCCGACCGTACCGGTCAAGAGACTGCCCTGATGTGCCGCCGTGTCGATGCCGCGCGCCAGGCCGGAGATGATGCCGTAGCCCTCTCTTGCGAGATCGGCTGCCAGCATGCGCGCCATCTTGATGCCGGCAAGCGACGCGTTGCGGGCGCCGACAATCGCGACCCCCGGCAACCGGAACACCGCGGCGTTACCCTTGACCGCCAGCAACGGCGGCGGATTGTCCATGCTGCGCAGCAGCGGCGGATAGTCTGCCTCGCCGATGCCGACAAAGCGTGCACCGATCCGCCGCGCGGCCTCCATCTCGGCCTCGGTTTCGGCAACGGAAGGGATGCGCACGATCCGGTTGGCGCCACCGGAAATCATCAGTTCCGGCAGCATTTCCAACGCGACCTCGGCCGAACCGAAGCGGTTGATCAGGTCGCGAAAGGAGGCCGGGCCGACATTCTGGGTGCGGATCAGCCGCAGCCAGCTTAGCCGCTGGCGATCGGTGAGACGCGGCCCGGCGGCCGGTTCGCTCACCCCTTGGCTCCGATCTTGCCTTCGGTGCCGGCAATCAGCCGCGAAATGTTTTCCCGGTGTTTGATGAAGACAATGATGCTCATCACCACGAACAGCGCTGCAATCCGCGGTGTGCTCATGAAATACAGGGCGACCGGAACGACGACGGCCGCAGCCAGCGCTGCCAGCGAGGAGAAGCGGAACAGAAAAGCCATCACCAGCCAGACAATGGCGAAGATCAGCGCCACCTGCCAGGCAAGGCCGACCAGCACACCGAGATAGGTCGCGACGCCCTTGCCCCCTTTAAACCCCAGCCATGCCGGGAACAGGTGGCCCAGAAAGGCGCCAAAGCCAGCCCAGACCGCCGTCTCAGGCGCGAAATGGCCTGCTATCAGCACGGCGGACGTGCCTTTCAGCGCGTCGAGCAGCAAGGTCGCGGCGGCAAGCCCCTTGTTGCCGGTGCGCAGCACATTGGTGGCGCCGATATTGCCGGAGCCGATCTTGCGTACGTCACCAAGGCCGGCCGCGCGGGTGAGCAGCAGGCCAAACGGAATTGAGCCCAGCAGATAACCGAACACCAACGCCAGGATCAGGCCGTAAGTCATTGTTTCCCCCGCATTGTCCACAACCATGCTCGATGTGGCATGGTTACCGCCGGCTCAGGCAGGAAATACTGTGCGGCCCGCCACCAGCGTTTGCAAGACCTTGCCTTGCAGTCGTGCGCCTTCGAAGCATGTGTTTTTCGAGCGCGAGCGGATGCCGCTTTCACTGACGATCCAGGGTTCATCCAGATCGACGAGCGCGAGATCGGCTACCGCGCCCGGCTTCAGTGTGCCGCCGGGCAATCCAAACAGCCTCGCCGGCGCGGTGGACAAGGTTTCGATCAGCCTGAGCAAAGGCACGTCGCCATTGTGGTAGAGCCGCAAGGCCGCCCCAAGCAGGGTTTCGAGGCCGATGGCACCGGCTGCTGCATCGGCGAAGGGCAGCCGCTTGGTGTCGACATCCTGCGGATCATGCGAAGAGACGATGACATCGATCGTTCCGTCCTTCACCGCCTCGATCACAGCCAGCCGGTCTTCCTCGGCGCGCAGCGGCGGCGTCAGGCGGAAGAAGGTGCGGTACTCGCCGACGTCGTTTTCATTGAGCGACAGATTGTGGATCGATACGCCCGATGTCACGGCCGCGCCGTCAGCTTTCGCCCGCGCCACGGCGCTTGCCGCCATTGCCGTCGATATCTTTGCCGCATGGTACGAACCGCGCGTCAGCCGCGCCAGCGCAAGGTCACGCTCGAGCGGGATGGATTCGGCCTCACGCGGAATGCCGGACAGGCCAAGCCAACTGGCATAAAGGCCTTCATTCATGACGCCCGATGACCCAAGATCGGCATCCTGCGTTTCATGAACGATGGTGGCGCCGAAATCGCGCGCGTATGTCAGCGCGCGGCGCATCACCAGCGCGCTCGATATCGTATGCCGCCCATCGGTGAAGGCGACCGCACCCGCCTCGCGCAGCAGGCCGAACTCCGTCATCTCGCGCCCGTGAAGGCCCTTGGTGATGGCGGCGGCCGGAAAGATGTTGACGACGGCCGTATCCTTGGCGGTGCGCAGCACGAATTCGACCAGGGCCACATTGTCGATCACCGGGTCGGTATCGGGCATCATGACGATCGACGTCACCCCGCCCGCGGCAGCGGCGACACTCGCCGAAGCGATGGTTTCGCGATGCTCGCCGCCCGGCTCTCCGATGAAGACGCGGCCATCGATCAAACCTGGCATGATCGCCTTGCCTGCGCAGTCGATTGCCGTGGCGCCGTCGGGGACGCCCTGGTTCAGCGCTGCCTTGCCAGCGGCAACGATTTTCTTGCCATCGATTATGACCGAGCCGACTTCGTCGATGCCGCGCGAAGGGTCGACGATGCGGGCACGTTCAAAGACCGTGATGCTCATGCGCCGCGGCCCCCTTGATTGCGGCCCTCTTGATTACGGCGGGGATCGAGCAGCGCTTCCATCACCGCCATGCGCACGGCGACACCCATTTCCACCTGCTCGTGGATGACGCTTTGCGGGCCGTCGGCGATTTCGGAGGCGATCTCGACACCTCGGTTCATCGGGCCGGGATGCATGACCAGCGCGTCGTCCTTGGCTGCCTTCAGCTTCTCGGCATCCAGGCCGAAATAGCGGAAATATTCGCGCACCGACGGCACGAAGGCGCCCTCCATGCGCTCGCGCTGCAAGCGCAACATTATCACCACATCCGCGTCCTTGAGGCCTTCCGCCATCGAGCGGCAGACGATGACGCCCATCCTGTCGATGCCCGAGGGCAACAGCGTCGAGGGCGCCACCACGCGGACCTGTGCGCCGAGTGCGTTGAGCAGCATGATGTTGGAGCGCGCCACGCGCGAATGCAGGATGTCGCCGCAGATCGCCACGATCAGCTTCGACAGCGGACCCTTGGCGCGGCGGATGGTGAGCGCGTCGAGCAGCGCCTGTGTCGGGTGTTCATGCGCGCCATCACCGGCATTGACCACCGAGCAGCCGACCTTCTGCGCCAGAAGGGCCGCCGCGCCCGCCGACTGATGGCGGATGATCAATATATCGGGCCGCATGGCGTTCAGTGTCATCGCGGTGTCGATGAGCGTTTCGCCCTTTTTCACGGAAGAGCTCGCCACCGACATGTTCATGACGTCGGCGCCGAGCCGTTTTCCGGCCAGTTCGAAGGACGACTGCGTGCGGGTCGAGGCTTCGTAGAAGAGGTTGATCTGGGTGCGGCCGCGCAGCGTCGAGGTCTTTTTCTCGGACTGCCGCGAGATCGCGACCGCCCGATCCGCCCTGTCGAGCAACAACTCGATATCGGCGGGCGAAAGATCGCTGATGCCCAGAAGATGGCGGTGAGGATAGAATGGCAGGGACGAAGCGTCGGTCATCTCAAGGGGCTGCTATAGGGTGCGGATTTCGCGCCCGCAAGCACCCGCTTTGGATTGACGCCGTTCTCCCCGGTATTTTCGTCGCGCGCGCGGCAACGCTTGGGCTATATCTAGCCGATGGCCTCGGATTCGAGGCTTTCCGACGACAGGGCCTTTCTAGAAGGATTGGGCGTGACCGACGACGTGATGAACCAGCCGCCGCCGCTGACCGGCGGCAACGCCTGGCGAGGCGATCCGTTGCTGATCCAGCTTGCCGAACGCTTTTCGGATCCGGTGCGCAAGGATCTCGATGGGATTGGCCGTTTCGTGCTCACGCAAGAAGCCCAGGAATTGGCGCGCCTCGCCAATGTCGAGACACCGAAACTCAGGACCCACGATCGCCAGGGACGGCGCATCGACCTGGTCGAATTCCATCCCGCCTACCACGCCTTGATGCGCCGTTCGGTGGCCAACGGCCTGCACTCTTCAGTCTGGGAAAATGGCGACGCCGAGATTGGCCGCCGCCATCAGGTGCGGGCCGCCCGTTTCTACCTGACCGCCGAGCTCGAGACCGGACACCTCTGCCCCATCACCATGACCAGCGCCTCGCTGGCGGCGCTGATGGCCAGTCCAAAACTGTTTCGCGAATGGGCGCCGCGCGTAACGACGCGCAAATACGACCAGAGCCAGAAGCCGCCGGTCGAGAAGACCGGCCTGACGCTCGGCATGGGCATGACCGAGAAGCAGGGCGGCACGGATGTGCGGGCCAATGTGACCAGGGCGGAACGCGTCGGAAGTGGGTTCTACCGACTGACGGGACACAAATGGTTCATGTCGGCGCCGATGTCGGATGCCTTCCTGGTGCTGGCGCAGGCGCCGGAGGGGTTGTCGTGCTTCCTGGTGCCGCGCGTGCTCGGCGACGGGTCGGGCAATGGCTTTCGCTTCCAGCGGCTGAAGGACAAGCTCGGCAACCGCTCCAACGCGTCTTCCGAGGTCGAGTTCGTCAACGCCATCGGCGAGATGGTCGGCGAGCCCGGCGCCGGCGTCAAGACGATCATGGACATGGTGACGCTGACCCGGCTCGACTGCGCGGTGGCGTCTTCGGCGATCATGCGGGCGGGGCTGGCCGAAGCGATCCATCATGCTCGTCATCGCCAGGTGTTCGGGACCAACCTGATCGAGCAACCGCTTATGCAGCGGGTGCTGGCCGACATGGCGCTCGATGTCGCCGCGGCGACCGCGCTCTCGTTCCGGTTGGCGCGTTCCTTCGACGAGGCGGCGAGCGATCGCGGCGAGGCAGCGTTCGCCCGCGCCATGACACCGGTCGTCAAATACTGGGTCTGCAAGATCGCACCGCCGCTGCTTTATGAGGCGATGGAGTGCCTTGGCGGCAATGGCTATGTCGAGGAAGCTCCGCTCGCCCGCTATTACCGCGAAGCACCTGTCAACGCGATCTGGGAAGGATCGGGCAATGTCATGGCGCTCGATGTGCTGCGCGTGCTTGGCCGCGCCCCGAGCCTTTTCGAAGAGGTGCTGGGCGGCATCGACCGCGACCTCGGTGCCGGGGGACGCGGCACGGTCGGTGTTCTGAAGGCGGCCATGCAGGTCGCTTCGACCGACGAGGGCTCGGCCCGGCTGCTGACGGAACAGCTTGCGCTGTCGGCGGCGGCGGCCGAGTTGCGCCGGCTGGGGGCAGGGCGGATCGCCGACGCTTTCGTCGAGACGCGGCTCGCGGGCCAATGGCGCAACACCTACGGTATGCTTGATTCGCGCCACGATGCGCGCATGATCATCGATACGCTCTATCCGCCGGTGAATTGACGGCGATGCCACTCATCATCCGAGGGCGTTGCCGCAATCTTCACCGGCCCGGCCGTCGCCGTTAACCTTAACAAATGGTTTCCATTGCGGCGGCGGACCGCAAAGCCCACTGTCATTCCTGTCGAAGCAGGAATCACGATGCGACACGTATTGGCCTCCTTTCTGTCGGTGCACTGGGCGATCGTTTTCGGCCTGCTCGCGCTGATCTGTATCGATGGAAATCGAGGTGTGGCGGCGGCTCTTGGGGTACTCGGGGTGGCCGTCGAGAGCGCCCGATTGATCAATCTGGAGAATATCGTCGTGGTCGCTCCGCTGGCGACCGCGTTGCTGGTCGTGGCGGTGCTGTTCTTCTGGGCCTTTGTCGATACGCTGATCAACGACGCGTCCAGCCCGGGCGCCGACAGCGTCATTCGCATCGCCTTCATTTCAGCTTCCGGCGTGATGTCGATGATCCTGATCGGCGGCGCGGCCCAAGGCATCAACGGTCTGTTCATGGTGGTGGCCGTGCAACTGGCCGCACTTCTGGCTTCCTATGTCGCGATGCTCGCCGAACGGCGTTCGGTAGCTGCGTCGGATGAGGACGAATTCCACGCCACGGCGCACAGCATGGCGAAGGCCGCGGCGCATAATTCACTCCTTTCCCTGATATCGGGCCGGACCGGCTCGAACGGCAAGGGACGTCGCTGATGCGCTACATCTTCGCATTGTGGGCGGGCCCGATGGCGCTGTTCTGGGGCTGGTTCTATCTGTCGGCCAACGACATGAATTTCGGCTACGTCATGCTCAGCCGGCAGATGCACGACTTCTTCTTCCAGCTCTATGGGCAGATACTCGGTATCGATCCAGCGATCATCCCCGGTATGGTGGCCAAGACCTGCATCTTCGACGGTTTTCTGCTTATGGCGCTGTGGGCGTTTCGCCGCCGCGGTGAGATCATCGGCTGGATCAGGCAGAGGTGGGTGGTTCAGGTTCCCTTCGATCGGCTGCATCGAGCGACTGAAGCCGGTCCAAAACTCCCTGCAGAATAAAGGCGGCTGCCGCCGAATCGATCTTGCCGGCGCGTTTGGCGCGCGAGAAGTCCATTTCGATCAGCGTCCGTTCGGCCGCGACCGTCGACAACCGCTCATCCCAGAACACGAAGGGCAGGTCACTCAGCTGCGCCATGTTGCGCACGAAGGCGCGCGATTTCTGTGCGCGCGGGCCTTCCGACCCGTCCATGTTGATCGGCAGTCCGATCGCCACCGCACCGACATTCTCCTTCTCCAGCAACGCCAAAAGGACGGCGGCATCGAGCGAGAATTTCTTTCTGAGGATGACCGGGCGGGGATGAGCGAAGGAGAAACCCCGGTCGGAAACCGCGACGCCGATCGTCTTGTCGCCGAGATCGAGCCCCGCCAGGGTCTTGCCATGGGCGAGCCGTGCCGGCAATTGCTCAATCGTGATGACAGCCAACGGCTTTCCCTCGTCTTTTCAGCGCCACGCGTCTTTTCGGATGCGCGGCGGACACTATACACTTTGATATCTGGGCTATCGGCGTTCTATCGTCTGGCTCGGCAAAAATCGAGGAAATGCATTCATGAAACTGACCTGGTACGGCCACTCGGCCTTCCGCATCGAAACCGGTGCCGCGAAAATCCTGATCGACCCTTATCTGATCGGCAACCCATCCTGGACAAACGATTGGGAAGGGCCGGCCGAAGGGATCACGCATGTTCTTTTGACACACGGGCATAGCGACCACATCAGCGGCGCGCTGGAAGTGCTCGGCAAGAGCGGCGCCCAACTGGTCGCCAATTTCGAGATCTGCATGTACCTGGTCGGCAAGGGCGTCAGCGACAAGAAGATCAATCCCGGCAATATCGGCGGCACGGTCGATTGCGGCGGCTTCACCACCACCTTCGTCCAGGCGCTGCACTCTTCCTCGTTTGGCGAAGAGGGTGGCAAGAACGTCTATCTCGGCAATCCGGGTGGGCTGGTTCTGCATTTCCCGGAAGACAAGACGCTCTACCACATGGGCGATACCGACATCTTTTCCGACATGGCGCTGATCAACGAGCTGCACGGGCCGAAGATCGGTATAGTTCCGATCGGCGACCGCTTCACCATGGGCGGCGCGGTGGCGGCCCTTGCCTGCCGCCGCTTCTTCAAGTTCGACACGGTTATCCCTTGCCATTTCGGCACGTTTCCGATGATCGATCCGACGCCTGAGAAGTTCGAAGCCGGCATGGAAGGATCCGGCGTCAAGGTCGCATTGCCGAAGATCGGGGAAACGATTACCATCTAGAAACAACCAAAGTGGAACAAATCCATGGTGTTGGGGCGATCTCTTTGCGTGTCGATGTTTGTCGCGGCGTCACCCGCGCTCGCCGCGGATGATTTCATCGAAGGCATTTATCTCCAATCCGAGGAGCTTTGCGCGCAGGCCAAAAAGGACACGCTGCAGACGCTTGTCGATGCCGGCAACATCGTGCTTTCTAAGAATGGCCTGCAAGGCGTGGAATACAATTGCGAGTTCGTGCAGGTCAGCGAGGCGACGCGCTCGCCGAGCTGGGCGGTGACGGCGATCTGCCAGGAACCGGGCTATGTCTTTCCCGATGTCCTGTCGGTAACGCGGATCAGCCCGACGCAGCTCGATCTCGTCTCGGTCCGGCCCATCGACGATGAAAGCGAGGCGAGCGGTAACAGCGGCAGCTATTATCTGTGCGAGGGCGTTGCCCTGCCATGAAGCTGTTTGCCCGATTGTCGGCCGGCGCATGTTGCGCGCCGCGCGCCGCGCCGCTATAGCGCGGACTGGTTTTTCCCGAGGCGAATACATGTCCGTTGATGTCAAGACAGTGAAGCGCGTCGCGCATCTCGCCCGCATCGCAGTGAGCGAGGAAGATGCCGAGCGCATGACCGGCGAGTTGAACGCCATACTGGGCTTCGTCGAGCAGTTGAACGAGGTCGATGTTTCCGGCGTCGAACCAATGACCTCGGTAACGCCGATGGAGATGAAGAAGCGCGGTGATGTCGTCACCGACGGCAACAAGGCGGCCGACATCGTCGCCAATGCACCGGCGACCGACGAGAATTTCTTCCTCGTGCCGAAGGTCGTGGAGTAAGGCGCCAATGGCAATCGAGATCGCCATCGAGACGCCGCTGCAGGATGACGTGCGCGGCCTGGTCAGGGAACTCAACGAAACCTTGCTCGAATTGACGCCGCCGGAGCATTGCTACCATCTGACGGTCGAGCAGATGGCGGGCCAGGACACAACGGTTTTCATCGCCCGCGACAACGGCACCGCCATTGGGTGTGGCGCCCTGAAGCGGCATGACGCCATTGGCGAGGTCAAGCGCATGTATATCAGGCCGTCGCATCGCGGCCAGCGGATCGGTACCAGTATTTTGGAACGCGTTGAAGCCTTGGCGCGCGATGAAGGGCTGAAGCGGCTGGTGCTGGAGACCGGCGATCGCCACCCCGCCGCCTGGACCGTCTATGAACGTGCCGGCTTCTCGCGCTGCGGCCCGGTGCTGGATTATCCCGATTCCGAGTGGTCGGTGTTTTACGAAAAGAGCCTTTGATGAGCGACCTGACCCATCTGACGATTTCGCAGGCCCGCGCCAAGCTGCGCGCCAAGGAGATCACCGCGACCGAGATCACCGAGGCTTATCTCTTGGCGATCGATCGCGCCAATCCGGCGCTCAATGCTTACGTCGCGGTGACCGGCGATAAGGCGCGCGACATGGCCAAGACGTCGGACGCCAGGCTGCTCAAGGGCGAGGGCGGTGCGCTGGAAGGCATTCCGCTCGGGATCAAGGACCTGTTTGGCACCGAAGGCGTCCATACCCAGGCTTGCAGCCATGTGCTCGACGGCTTCAAGCCGCGCTATGAATCGACTGTCACATCCAATCTGTGGGCCGACGGCGCGGTCATGCTGGGCAAGCTCAACATGGACGAATTCGCCATGGGCTCGTCCAACGAGACCTCCTACTACGGCCCGGTCATCAACCCGTGGCGGCGTTCGCGCCTCGATACGGTGGTGATGCCGACGACACATCAGGGTGATGGCGGCTTCGTTTCGGCCGGTGGCACGAAAACCCAGCGCAGCCTCGACAATGCGCAACTGGTGCCGGGCGGCTCTTCCGGCGGTTCGGCGACCGCTGTATCGGCCTTCCTGTGCGCCGGTGCGACGGCGACCGACACCGGCGGTTCGATCCGCCAGCCGGCCGCCTTCACCGGCACGGTCGGCATCAAGCCGACCTATGGCCGCTGCTCGCGCTGGGGCATCGTCGCCTTTGCCTCGTCGCTCGACCAGGCCGGGCCGATCGCCCGCGACGTGCGCGATGCCGCGATCTTGCTCAAGTCGATGGCCTCGGTCGATCCGAAGGACACGACGTCCGTCGACAGGCCGGTGCCGGACTATGAGGCTGCGATCGGCAAGCCGATCAAGGGCATGAAGGTCGGCATTCCCAAGGAATACCGCGTCGACGGCATGCCGGAGGAGATCGAGGCGCTGTGGCAGAAGGGTATTGCCTGGCTCAGGGATGCCGGTGCCGAGATCGTCGACATCTCCCTGCCGCACACCAAGTATGCGCTTCCCGCCTATTACATCGTGGCGCCCGCCGAGGCTTCTTCCAACCTCGCCCGCTATGACGGCGTCCGCTACGGCTTGCGCGTGCCGGGCAAGGACATCGTCGAGATGTACGAGAAGACCCGCGCCGCCGGCTTCGGCCGCGAGGTCAAGCGCCGCATCATGATCGGTACCTATGTGCTGTCGGCCGGCTACTACGACGCCTACTATCTGCAGGCTCAGAAGGTGCGCAATCTGATCAAGCGCGATTTCGAAAACGTCTTCGCCGCCGGCGTCGATGTCATCCTGACACCGGCTACACCGTCCGCCGCCTTCGGCATTGCAGACGAGGACATGGCCGCCGATCCGGTCAAGATGTATCTCAACGACATTTTCACGGTCACCGTGAACATGGCCGGTCTGCCGGGCATTGCCGTGCCTGCCGGCCTCGATCCCAAGGGATTGCCGCTCGGCCTGCAACTGATCGGCAGGCCGTTCGAGGAAGAGACATTATTCCAGACCGCCGCCGTCATCGAGCAGGCGGCCGGCTCATTCCAGCCGGAGAAGTGGTGGTAAGGGTATCGCTCGCCTGACGCACGCCCCCGGATCGATTTCGGACAGAATCATACGCAAACTAAAGCATTGCAGCGTCGTTGCGGCGCTGTAATGAGTGAGCGATGTTCTATTATCTTTCCAAGATCTTCTGGTTCTTCATCCAGCCACTCAACCTGACGATCTTCCTGCTTTTGGCGGGGCTGATCGCCGGGACGATCGGCCGGCGGCGACTTGCCGTCACCGGCAGCGTGCTGGCGTTTCTGATCCTTGCGCTGTCGGCCTGGACGTCGCTCGGCGCCATGATGCTCAATCCGCTGGAGGAACGCTTTCCCAAGCCGCCGCTACCGGAGAAGGTGGACGGCATCGTCGTGCTCGGCGGCGGCTTCGAAGGCGCCATCAACCTCGCGCGTGGCGGCTATGAGTTGAACAGCAGCGGCGATCGCATGGTCGAGACCGCAATCCTCGCCCGGCGTTTCCCGCAGGCAAAGGTGGTCGTCTCCGGAGGAAACGGCTCACTGTTCTTCGACGGCGAAGGTGATGCCGACACCGCGCCGCGCCTGCTCGAGGCGCTGGGTGTCCCGGCCGATCGGCTGATCCTCGAAGACAAATCCCGCAACACCTACGAGAATGCGGTCTTCAGCCACGAACTGGTCAAACCCAAACCGGGCGAGACATGGTTGCTGGTGACATCAGCCTTTCACATGCCACGCTCCAAGGCGCTGTTCGACAAGGCCGGTTTTTCAACCGTTCCCTGGCCGGTCGACTATCGCACCTCCGGTCGGGAAGGCATCGGGCTGTTTCGCGACAATGCGGCCGATTCAGTGCAGAACACGACCATGGCCATCCGCGAGTGGATCGGACTTTTCGCCTATTGGCTTTCCGGGCGTATCGATCAGCCGTTTCCGGCGCCGGGCGGCTGACCGATCACGGCGCGCCGCGCCGCCGAGAAGAACTGGCGCCGTATCAGGACGGCCAGCAGCAGAAGCGTCGACAGCACGAACACCACCGGATCGACGAACCAGCCGAGATAGCCGATCGAGAAGAACACGCCGCGTAAGCCCGAATTGAAATGCTTGCCGGCCAGCATATTCATTTGCGTCGCGCGCCACACAGCCGTTTGCGTGACGGGATTGCGCGAGGCTTCGCCATGCGGGATCGGCACCGCGCCGATCAGGATCGAGCAGTAATTGAACAGCCTGTAGGCCCAGCCGAATTTGAAGAAGGAAAAAGCCAGGATCAGCACCAGTCCCAGCACCTTGATCTGAAAGGCCGAGCGCGACGGCGCGCCGCTTAAGGGCAGGGTGCTCAGCACCTCAAGCACCCGGTCGGACGCACCAAGCAGGGCGAAACAGCCGCCGAGCGCGATCAGTGAACTGGAGGCGAAGAAGGCGGTTCCCTGCTGCAGGCCGCTCATGATGGCGGTATCGACGATGCGGATCTCACGCTCGGCCATGGTGCGCATCCAGGCCTCGCGTTGCGCATTCATGGCAGTCGTCAGCGACATGCGGCTAACCAGCTTGCCGTCGGAAGCAAGCGTGTGCAGCACCCATGCGAGGAGGAAAAAGCCCAGCGCCGCGAGATCGGCCGTCGAAAGATAGGAGGAATCGCCCATAGGGTGAATTTATCACATCTTGATTGCTTCGATCGCCGCATGCAGCGTCGGGCAATCAATGTCGCTGCCGGAGCAAACAAGGTCGGCAGGTGCTGCGCCGCGATTGTCAAAAGAGCGGAAACATCTCGGGAATTCCTATATGTAGTCCTCGACGTGATCCAGGAGACAGCGTGTTCCTTTCGGTTTTCGACCTGTTCAAGATCGGCATCGGCCCCTCGAGCTCGCACACGATGGGGCCGATGACGGCTGCGCGCCGTTTCCTCGACGAGGTCGCGGGCGACGACTGGCCGCGGCCGGCCGGCGCCAAGGTCGACCGCATCGGCGCCAGCCTGCATGGCTCGCTCGCCTATACCGGCATCGGCCATGGCAGCGACCGTGCCGTCATTCTCGGCCTTGCCGGCCAGACGCCGCAAACGGTCGACCCCGACCAGGCCGACGGCATCATCAGCCGCATCACCGCCGACAAGCTGATTTCACCGCCCGGCCACCCATCCTACCATTTCGACCCGGCCACCGATCTGGTGCTCGACCGCAAGACGCCGCTCACCGGTCACGCCAACGGCATGGCGTTCTACGCCTACGACGCCGGCGGCCGGTTGCTGCTCAAGCGCATCTACTATTCGATCGGCGGTGGCTTCGTGGTTTCCGAAGAAGAGCTGCAGCGGATGAAGGCAAAAGGCTCGGTGACGACCGAGGGCAAGAAGGTGCCGTATCCCTTCAAGAACGCGGTCGAGATGCTGAAGATGGCGGCCAAGAGCGGCCTTTCCATCGCCGACATGAAGCGCGCCAATGAGGAAACGCAGATGTCGCGCGAGACGCTCGACGCCGGTCTCGACGCTATCTGGGACGCGATGAAGGGCTGCATCGACCGTGGCCTGTCGCAGGACGGCATCATGCCGGGTGGGCTGAAGGTGCGGCGGCGTGCCAGGCAACTGCATGACAAGCTGCAGGAGCAGTGGCAGCAGAACCGGCCGAATCCGCTGCTCGCCAATGACTGGCTGTCGATCTATGCGATGGCCGTCAACGAGGAAAATGCGGCCGGCGGGCGTGTCGTCACCGCGCCGACCAACGGAGCGGCCGGCACGCTGCCGGCGGTGCTGCGCTACTGGCTGCATTTCCATCCCGAGGCCGACCAGCCGAGCATCCGCGACTTCCTGCTGACGGCAGCGGCTGTCGGCGGCATCATCAAGTCCAATGCGTCGATCTCCGGCGCCGAAGTCGGCTGCCAGGGCGAGGTGGGCTCAGCCTCGGCGATGGCGGCCGCCGGCCTGTGCGCCGTCATGGGCGGCACGCCCGAACAGGTCGAGAATGCCGCCGAGATCGCGCTCGAACATCATCTCGGCATGACCTGCGACCCGGTCGGCGGGCTGGTCCAGGTGCCATGTATCGAGCGCAACGCGCTGGGTGCCGTCAAGGCGGTGACGGCCGCGTCACTGGCCATCAAAGGCGACGGCGTGCATTTCGTGCCGCTCGATGCCGCGATCGAGACCATGCGCCAGACCGGCCTCGATATGAACGAAAAGTACAAGGAAACCAGCCTTGGCGGGCTGGCGGTCAACGTCGTGGAGTGTTGAGGACTGGCCCAAACCGGCACTGTGGAGAAGTCCGTCAGGCCGTTGACGTCTCGGCGCCCCGGACTAACCTTAGCGAATGGCTCTCAATCTCCTAAAGCTTTGCGTCGGCTGCGACAGTGTCGAGGATCTCGAAGAGTGGATCGCCTTCCGTCTTGACGAGCGCCGCCGTGCCGGGGAACCAGCCGAACACTGGCACACGACCCGCATGGTGCCGACACGTGGCGACGAGGTCACCGATGGCGGCTCACTCTATTGGGTGATCAAGGGCAGCGTGCAATGCCGCCAATTGATCACGGAGATACGGCCGTTCATCGATGACGAGGGCATCGGCCGCTGCCATTTGATGCTCGATCCCGAGGTGGTGCGCACCGACTGGCAGCCGCGCCGCGCCTTCCAGGGCTGGCGCTATCTGAAGCCAGCGGACGCTCCGGCCGATCTCGGCAAGGGCAAGGCGGGATTGGTCGAGATGCCGCCGAAACTCAGGCGCGAGCTGGCCGAACTCGGCTTGCTCTAACGCATGTCGCCCAAAAGTGACCTCGGTTTTGGGAGAACGACATGCATAAAGACAAAGCCTCTGTAGCGCGTCGCATAGGTCCGTTTCGACGCGACGCGCTTTAGACATTTTCTGGCCCTCAATCTTGCCTCGTGCTGGACTTGCAAGCGAGGGGACAACGCCACATCTTCAAATCCATGCGCGATGAAGAACCGTCGAAGTCGACACAGGCCGCGGCGTTGCGGAACCAGTTCGCACGATGGTCCTCTTCCAGCCCGGGTAAAGGCCATGATTCTGGCGCAGAAAAAGTGTTGAAGAACATCACGCGGCTGTCCAGGCGGACAGGATACCTGCGGGGCGATGGGAAATGTTAGGCGCAATTATCGTTGTGGTCGCGTTGTTGCTGGTGCTCCTGGGGGTAGCTACGGCCTTTCTCCGCGCGGATCCGGCGCAACTCGCAAGCGGGATGAAAACCTTGGGGCCGATCCTGCTGGCGCTGGTCGGCGGCGCCGTGCTCCTGGTCGGGCGTCAAGCTGTCGGCGGCATCATCCTGTTCGTGGCGATCGCCTGGTACGGCGCCACGCGTACGCGCCGGCCAAATGCCAGGCCGGTTGCTGCAAAACGCTCAACCGTGCGGACAGCGGCACTCGAGATGGAACTCGATCAGAATACGGGCGGGCTTGAAGGGCTGGTTCTGGCCGGCCGCCACGATGGCAAGATGCTCGGCTCGATGACCCTTGCGGAATTGCAGCACCTCTACCGCGAGCTCTCCGGCGATCCGGAGAGCCGGCAGTTGCTAGAGACGTATCTTGACGGCAGATTTCCCGTCTGGCGCAAACACGCTGAGACGAACGGTGGCGAAGGGCTGGGTGTTGCGCCAAGTCCGGGCGCCATGACTAAGGAGGAGGCCTACAAGGTCCTTGGTCTTGAAGCGGGGGCCGCCGCGGCGGATGTCCGCAAGGCGCACCGCCGCCTGATGCAGCGCCTGCACCCCGATATCGGCGGCACGTCTTTCCTGGCGGCGCGGATTAACGAAGCCAAGGATGTCTTGCTCTCCAATCACAACTAGTCTCCTTCGACGCAAAATTTTTCCGGGAGATATCTTTCACGCGGTCCTATTGCTGGACGGCGTAGCACTCGATTTTCTTCTTCTTCAAAGCGGTGCAGGCCTTCCACGCGGCATCCTTCGACCCAAAGCCGCCGAAACGGGCGCGGTAGTAGGTGACGCCGTCCTTGTCGAAAGCGACGGTGAAGCCGGAAGCGTCGGCCAGCACCTTGCGAGCCTGCTTGGTTGTGTTGTCGAGGAAAGCCTGGGCTTCGGACTGCTTCGGCGAGGAAGCGACCTGGATGGCCCAGCCTGACGGAACCGACGCCGTGTTGACCGGATCAACGGCCGGGGCGGGCTCTGCATAGGCAGCCACGACCTGTGCGGTGGCGACCTTGGGGGCGGAGACGATGACCGTCTTCACCTTCTTTGCCGGGACAACCAGCTTGGGTGTCTCTGCCTCGGCTGTATCCTCGTCCTCGCTGTCGCCCTGGGCAACGGTCGCGTCGTCCGCGACGGCCGTATCGGCTTCCGCCACGGCCACCGGCTTTTCGTCCGGAGTCGGCGCGTCATGCTTGGGCAGGAGAACCTTCGCAAGTGCGCTGATGGGATTGCTGTCCGCCTTCGCGACCAGATCGCCGCCACCGCGGGTCGATGCCCTCGGCAAATAGGCGTTGATCAGACTAGCCATCTGGTTGTCGCGGCTGCCGCCCGACGTGCCACCCATGACAACGGCGACAAGGCGGCGGTTGCCGTCATTAACGGAGGAGACGAGATTGAAGCCGGAGGCGCGGGTATAGCCGGTCTTGATGCCGTCGACGCCCTTGATGCGTCCGAGCAGGCGGTTGTGCCCATTGATGCGCTGGCGACCGTAGAGAAAGGAGCGCTGCGCGAAATAGCCGTAGTACTGGGGAAAATGTTCCCGGAGCGCGATGCCGAGCGTGGCCATGTCGCGCGCGGTGGTGAATTGCCCCGGGTCGGGCAGGCCATTGGCGTTGCGGAAGACGGTGCCGTTCATGCCGAGCTGCCGCGCCTTGGCCGTCATCATGCGGGCGAAGTTGGTTTCGTTGCCGCCGAGCATTTCGCCGAGCGCGGTCGCCGAGTCGTTGGCCGACTTCGTGACTATCGACAGGATCGCGGTCTCGACCGCGACCGATCCGCCCGGCTTCACGCCGAGTTTGGTCGGAGCCTCGGCGGATGCATGGGCCGAAAACACGACTGGAGAGTTTCTGCTGATCTTGCCCTTCGCCATCGCTTCGAAGGTCAGATAGAGCGTCATCATCTTGGTCAGCGAGGCGGGATAGCGCCGACCATCGGCATTGGCCGAGTAGAGCACCTTGCCGGTCTTGGCGTCGACGACGATGGCTGCCGATTTTGCCGCGAACGACGAGGCGGCACCCGCGACGACGAATGTCATCGCCATGGCGAGGATCATGATCGTTTTGAGAGGGGACGCGGATTTGGAAACGATGCCCGACAACGCCTGACGCACTGGTAGTTCCTTTGAATTTCTCGTTGCGTTGGAGGCGGCAAAGGGATCCTGCCTCACTTCCGGCCAAGCTAGCGGGGCAGCGTTACCAATCCGTTTATGGTAACCGCCGCGTTCACCATTTTCTGGCGGTTTGAGCCTTCCTTTATTTGAATTTTAGCCATTGCCGCCGCCAGCGCGGCCGCGAGCCCCTGAATTCTTGACTTTTGTGCGTCGCACAATATATATTATGCATTGCACAACGGCGCTCGGGGCAGGGCGCGTCAACCGTCCAGGGAGAGTACGAAATGACCCAGACCTATGAGGACTTCAGCAAATACGGCAAGGAGTTCACTGACACCGGATTGAAGAGTTTCGCCTCTTTGTCCAAGGGCGCGCAGGCGATCGCCACCGAGGCCGGCGAATACACCAAGAAGAGCCTCGAAGCCGGCAGCGCCGCGGTCGAGAAGCTGTTCTCGGCCAAGTCGCTGGACAAGGCGATCGAGATTCAATCCGACTATGCCAAGCAGTCCTACGAGGCGTTCGTTGCCGAGGCCACCAAGATTGGCGACCTCTATGCCGAACTCGCCAAGGAAGCCTACAAGCCGTTCGAATCGATCGTTGCCAAGGCGAAATAATTTTCGCCCGAGAATTCCAGATCTGGCCCTTTGGGCGCGGGACAAAACCCGGTCGTGGAAACGCGGCCGGGTTTTTTCATGTCAACGCTTCACGATCGCGAAATTCCGCCAAGTTGGTCACCTAGCCATATTGTCAGCTAACCAGAAGGGCTTAAAATCGTCCATCGAACACCTACATGTGAAACTCGCATGAGGATTCGAAGAGGCAGGAATACGTGACGATCGGTTTGACTGCCACGAGACGAGTGGCGCGGATGCAAAACGGCGGCGGCGACGGCAATGAGGCCGGCCGCGGGACGGCCGTCATCACGCGCACCAAAACCAAGACCAAGAAGCCCAGCCTTTACCGGGTCCTCATCCTCAACGACGACTACACTCCGATGGAGTTCGTGGTTCACGTGCTGGAGCGTTTTTTCCAGAAGGACCGCGAAGCTGCCACACGCATCATGCTTCATGTTCACAATCATGGAGTGGGCGAGTGCGGGGTCTATACATTCGAGGTGGCCGAGACCAAAGTGTCTCAGGTCATGGATTTCGCCCGACAGAATCAGCATCCGCTGCAATGCGTGATGGAGAAGAAGTGAGGTAACATGCCGGCTTTCTCCCAAGGCCTGGAAAAGGCGCTTCATCAAGCGCTGACGCTCGCCAACGAGCGGCACCATGAATATGCAACCCTTGAACACCTGCTGCTCGCGCTCATCGACGACACCGAGGCGGCCGCCGTCATGCGCGCCTGCAACGTCGATCTCGACGAGCTGAAGCATACCGTTCTGACCTACATCGACACCGAGCTCGACAATCTGGTCACCGGCTACGATGAGGATTCCAAACCGACCGCCGGTTTCCAGCGCGTCATCCAGCGCGCGGTGATCCATGTGCAGTCATCTGGCCGCGAGGAAGTGTCGGGTGCCAACGTGCTCGTCGCCATCTTCGCCGAGCGCGAAAGCCATGCCGCTTATTTCCTGCAGGAACAGCAGATGACCCGCTACGACGCGGTCAACTACATCTCGCATGGCATCGCCAAGCGTCCGGGCGCGTCCGAGAGCCGCACCCCGCGCGGCGCCGATGACGAGCAGGGCGGCCAGAACGGTGCCGAGCCCCAGGAGGAAGGCGGCAAGAAGAAGCAGCAGCAGGACGCGCTGACCGCCTATTGCGTCAATCTCAACAACAAGGCCAAGGCCGGCAAGATCGATCCGCTGATCGGCCGCGAGAGCGAGATCAACCGCACCATCCAGGTGCTGTGCCGCCGCTCCAAGAACAACCCGCTCTATGTTGGTGACCCCGGCGTCGGCAAGACGGCGATCGCCGAAGGCCTGGCCAAGCGCATCGTCGAGGGCGACGTGCCGGAAGTGCTGCACAATGCCACCATATTCGCGCTCGACATGGGCACGCTTTTGGCCGGCACGCGCTATCGCGGTGATTTCGAGGAACGGCTGAAGCAGGTCGTCAAGGAGCTCGAGGACTATCCGGGCGCGGTGCTGTTCATCGACGAGATCCACACCGTGATCGGTGCGGGTGCCACGTCAGGCGGCGCCATGGATGCGTCGAACCTGTTGAAGCCGGCTCTGTCGTCGGGTGCGATCCGCTGCATCGGTTCGACCACCTACAAGGAGTTCCGCCAGTTCTTCGAGAAGGACCGCGCGCTGGTGCGGCGCTTCCAGAAGATCGACGTCAACGAGCCGACCATCGAGGATGCCATCGAGATCATGAAGGGCCTGAAGCCCTATTATGAGGAATTCCACAAGGTGAAGTTCACCAACGAGGCGATCAAGGCCTCGGTTGAGCTGTCGGCGCGCTACATCAACGACCGCAAGCTGCCGGACAAGGCGATCGACGTGATCGACGAGACCGGCGCCTCGCAGATGCTGGTGCCCGAAGCCAAGCGCAAGAAGACGATCGGTATCAAGGAGATCGAAGCGACGATCGCCACCATGGCGCGCATCCCGCCGAAAACGGTTTCGGCCGATGACGAGAAGGTGCTGCAGGGCCTGGACATCGAGCTCAAGCGCGTCGTCTACGGCCAGGACACCGCCATCACCGCGCTGACCTCGGCGATCAAGCTGGCGCGTGCCGGCCTGCGCGAACCGGAGAAGCCGATCGGCTCCTACCTGTTCTCAGGTCCGACCGGCGTCGGTAAGACCGAAGTCGCCAAGCAGTTGGCCGCCTCGCTCGGCGTCGAACTGATCCGTTTCGACATGTCGGAATATATGGAACGCCACACCGTTTCGCGGCTGATCGGCGCGCCTCCCGGCTATGTCGGTTTCGACCAGGGCGGCCTTTTGACCGACGGTGTCGACCAGCATCCGCACTGCGTGCTGCTGCTCGACGAGGTCGAAAAGGCGCATCCTGACCTGTTCAACATCCTGTTGCAGGTGATGGACCACGGCAAGCTGACCGACCACAACGGCAAGCAGATCGACTTCCGCAATGTCATCCTGATCATGACCACCAATGCGGGCGCATCCGATGCGCAGCGCGCGGCGATCGGTTTCGGGTCGACCAAGCGCGAAGGCGACGATGTCGAAGCGATCAACCGGCTGTTCACGCCGGAATTCCGCAACCGTCTCGATGCGATCATTCCGTTCGGCTCGCTGCCGGTGCCGGTCATCCATCAGGTGGTGCAGAAGTTCGTCATGCAGCTGGAAGCCCAGCTTTCCGAGCGTGGCGTCACCTTCGACCTGTCGCCGGACGCGATCGCCTGGCTCGCCGACAAGGGCTATGACGAACGCATGGGCGCGCGTCCGCTCGGCCGCGTCATCCAGGAGCACATCAAGAAGCCGCTGGCCGACGAAGTGCTGTTCGGCAAGCTGAAGAAGGGCGGCACGGTGCGCGTCACCGTCGAGAAGAAGGAAACCGGCGAGACCGGCCTCAAGCTCGAATCGCTCGCCGACGAGGCGCCGGTGAAGCCGAAGAAGGAAGAGCCGGAAGACGCGCCGAAGCCATCCAAGGCCGTGGCCAGGAAGCCTGCGGCAAAGAAGGTCGTGGCGCAGAAGCCCGAGCCCAAGGGCAAGGACGGCGGCAAGCGCAGCCTTGTGCCGCAACTGCCCAGAAAGAACTGAGCCTGACAAAAGTTGAAGAGAGCCCCGGCAATGAACTGACCCCCGAAAGTTGGACACAACCTTCGGGGGTCAGTTCACAACGGGGCTTTTTTCATTGGGACGACGAGATGGCGCGTTCAGGAAGTCGAGCATCGCCGGGGCCCTCGGGGAAGCTTCTGCCTAAGGACTGATGCAACGCCCCCGCCCGAGCGCGATCGAACGGCTCACGCGAGCGGCCGATTCTCTTCGCGAAATGATGCGCGGAATCAGCTTCCCAGCGCGGCACGGATCTTGTCTGCGTTCCGCGCCAGCACTTCCGGATTCTCCATCTGGCCGCTGTGGGGCTTCAGCGGGATGCCGTCGAAGCGCGGGATGACATGCACGTGAAGATGATAGACGGTCTGCCCCGAAGCAGGTTCATTGAACTGCATGACGGTAACGCCGTCGGCGTCAAATGCTTTGCGGACGGCCCGCGCCACTTTCTGGACCACCGTGAAAAGCGGGCCGAACGTTGACGGATCGGCGTCGAGCAGGTTGCGCGACGGCACCTTCGGCATCACCAGTGTATGCCCCGGCCCCTGCGGCATCACATCCATGAAGGCCACGACCGCTTCGTCCTCATAGATGCGGTGCGAGGGTATTTCGCCGCGCAGGATCTTCGCGAAGATGTTGTCGGTGTCGTAGGCGGTTTGGGCCATCGTGAACGCTCCGGATTGTGTCTTTCGTGTAGCGAAGCCGTCGAAACTCGGCAAGACGATCGGGCGAAGTCGACACTGCCCAGGCAGCCCGGTCGCTATTCCTCGAGATCTTTGCGGAACGGGGTATGTTCTTCCAGATATTCGCCCATCCGCTCCACCTCGCGCCGCTCGCGGCCGAGATAATCGGCGACCGCTTTGCGCAGGCCGGGGTGGGCAATGTAGTGCGCCGAATGCATGGTCACCGGTCGGTAGCCGCGCGCCAGCTTGTGCTCGCCTTGCGCGCCTGCTTCGACCACCTTCAACTTGCGTTCGATGGCGAAGTCGATGGCCTGGTGATAGCAGACCTCGAAATGCAGGTAGGGATGATCCTCGATGCAGCCCCAGTTGCGGCCATAGAGCGCGTCGGAGCCGATGAAGTTGATGGCGCCGGCGATGTAGCGCCCGTTGCGCCTGGCCATCACCAGCAGGATGTCGTCCGCCATGCGTTCGCCGATCAGCGAGAAGAACTGGCGGTTCAGGTAGGGGCGGCCCCATTTGCGGCTGCCGGTGTCCATATAGAAGGCGAAGAAGTCGTCCCAGGCCTTTTCGGTCAGGTCCTTGCCGGTCAGCCAGTCGATCGAGATGCCGTCGGCAAGCGCTTCGCGCCGCTCCTTCTTCATCGCCTTGCGCTTGCGCGAGGCAAGCGTGGCGAGGAAGTCGTCATAGGTGGAAAAGCCTTCGTTGAAGAAATGGAATTGCTGATCGGTGCGATGCAGGAAGCCCGCGGCCTCCAGCATCGCGACGTCGCTTTCCTGCGCGAAGGTGACATGCGCCGAGGATATGCCGAGCTTGTCGGTCACCATTTTGAGCCCGGCGGCAAGCCCGGCCTTAACCGCGTCCTGATCCTCGCCCTTGCCGACCAGCAGGCGAGGGCCGGTGACCGGCGTGAACGGCACGGCACTTTGCAATTTTGGATAGTAACGGCCGCCGGCGCGCTCGAAGGCATCCGACCAGCCGTGATCGAACACATATTCGCCCTGGCTGTGCGACTTGAGATAGCAGGGAACAGCGCCGAGCAGCCTGCCTTGCGCGGTTTCCAGCCGCAGGTGATGGCCTTGCCAGCCAGTGCGCCGCACGGCGCAGCCCGAATCCTCCAGAGCGCTCAAAAAAGCGAATGAAACGAGCGGGTTATATCCGGCCGCGTCGCCGCGCGTGGTCCCGGCAAAGCCGTTCCATTCATCGCAGGTAAAGGCGCCTATGCCCGCAGCGATGCGGATCGAATAGTCCGCATTCGCCGTTTGCCCCTCGCAGTCGTCGCCCTGATCCATGAGGCTTATTTAAGCTCCATTCGGGCCGCTACAAGTCACGTTTCGGGCACCCCTGCTCAGGCGACTTTGACCAGGTCGGGCTCGAAACCTTCGAACGTCATCTGGTCGGCATATCTAAAGGTCAGGTCGACCGCCGGCTGGTCATGCACCGTCCAGGTGATGACAGGCATTTTGAGCTTTTCGCGCACGAAGCTGACAAACGGGTTCGGCAGATCGCCGGCGGCATAAGAGGTAAAGGAGAGTTCGTGCGCCAGCATGGAAAAATGTGCTTCGATCAACTTGGCGTCCTTGCCATAGGCGGTCAATCCAGCCGGAATGCCGGGCGCGTGCCTGGGGAAATCGCGGATCAGCCAGTGATCGAACGACATGATCGCCGCCTTGCCCTTGTAGCGCTTCAGCATCTTGCCGACGCGCGCCACCAGGCCCTCATCGCGACCGGGAGTTCCTTTCAGCTCGACGACCATGGGCACGCGGCCGTCGACGAGGTCGAGCGTTTCCTGCAGCGTCGGCACGTGATCCGCCGTGCCGCCGACCTTGAGCGCGCCAAGTTCGGCCGCGCTGCGTTGCCAGACGAAACCGTCCTGCCCTGTCAGCCGTTGCAGATCGTCATCATGGATGACGATGGGAACGCCATCCGACGACAGATGCACGTCGCATTCGATCGCGTAGCCGCGTTCGGCCGCTGCGGCGAAGGCGGAAAGCGTGTTTTCCCAGCGCGACTTGTTCATGTCGTGAAAGCCGCGATGGGCAACCGGCCGGGCAGTCAGCCAGGAGAGGTTGATCATGTCCGCACCTTCACTCATTCGACTTCAAAAATCGCTTCGATTTCCACCGCGGCATTAAGCGGCAGGGAGGCGGTGCCGACGGCGGAGCGTGCATGCTTGCCGCTTTCGCCAAGCGCGGCAACCAGGAAATCGGAGGCGCCGTTGGCGACCAGATGCTGTTCGACGAAGTCGGGGGCCGACGCCACGAAGACGGTGATCTTCACCAGACGGCGGATCTTCTCGAGGTCGCCAAGTGCCGCCTTGGCTTGCGCCAGGATGTTGATGGCGCAGTATTTCGCGGCGTCCTTGCCGCTTGCCGTGTCGACGTCGCGGCCGAGCAGGCCGCTCGCCTGCAGCTTGCCGTCCTTGAGCGGCAATTGTCCCGCCGTGAACAGCAGGTTGCCGGTCCTGCAATAGGGCACGTAGTTGGCGGCGGGCGCGGCGGCAACAGGAAGCGTCACGCCGAGATCACTTAGCCGCTTTTCGATTGTTTCACTCATTGCTTTTCCCTATTGCTGGAAGGTGCCGCGCTGGCCGGGCCGAAATTGCTATTTTTGCCTCGCTTCCGCCACGACTTTTTTTAAGCTGGACCATCTTTCCCTGCGGCCCTGCCATCAGCCGCGACGATTGGAGTACCTCATGCGCGCAGCGCGCCTTGCATTCCACGCCGTTCTGTTGTCGGCGCTGTTCCCTGTGGGCTCCGCTTTCGCCGTACCGGCGCTGCAGGCGCATCGCGCCGTCTACGATCTCACCCTCAAGAAGGCGGATGATCGATCCGGCATCACCGGTATCACTGGCCGTATGGTCTACGAGTTCAACGGCTCGGCCTGCGAAGGCTACACGGTGAAATTCCGTTTCGTCACCCAGATCGCGACCAGCGACAACACGAAGCTGACCGACCAGCAGACCACCACCTTCGAGGACGCGGAAGGCAAGGTGTTTTCTTTCGTAACGAAGTCCTTCGTCGACCAGAACCTCGACAAGGAGGTCAAGGGCGTCGCGACAAAGAATGCCAAGGGGCTGAAGGTCGATATCGACAAGCCGGAGAAGAACAGTCTTGAACTCGCGGCCACCCAGTTTCCGACCCAGCATCTGGTCGAGTTGATCGGCAAGGCCGAAAAAGGCGAAAACTTCTATCAAACCAACCTGTTCGACGGGTCGGAGGACGCCAACAAGGTGATGACGACCACCGTTGTCGTCGGCAAGAAGACCGAAGCAGACAAGGCCGATCCGGAAGCGCCGGCACTGGCGAAGCTTGCCACCGACAAATATTGGCCGGTCGACATCGCCTATTTCGACGACAGTGCCCAGAAGGGCGAGGAAGTGCCGGAATACCGGATCAGCTTCAAGCTGCACGAAAACGGCATCACCCGTGATCTCGTCATGGACTATGGCGACTTCTCCATGACCGGCAAGCTGGTCAACCTGTCGCTGTTCGACCAGACAAAGCCTTGTCCCGTATCGAAGTAGCAGCGATGCGCAAGTGAACTGGCCGGGCTCGATGGCGGTCTATGTCGATGCGGCGATCTGGAAGTGGGCAGGCCATCGCTGGTGCCATTTGATGGCCGACGACACCGAAGAGCTGCATCGGTTCGCATCCCGGCTTGGCGTGAAGCGCTCGTCCTACCAGGGGCCGCCCAGGACATCGGCGCCACACTATGACATAACCGGTTTCGAGCGCGACCGCGCGGTGCGGCTCGGCGCCATCGAATGCAGCCGCGAGGAGATCGTCGCGATCTTCAGGCGCGTGCGGGTACCCAACGGAAAGGCCCGGTCATGACACCAACGGCATTTTTCGCGTATTGCGCAGCCGTCACACTCGCCGCCGCCACACCGGGGCCAGCGATGTTCACGGTCATCACCAATGGCGTGTCGCGTGGTTTCCTTCGCGCCTTCATGGCCGGCGTGGGGGTCGCCGCCGGCGATGCCGTGCTGGTCACTCTGGCACTGCTCGGACTGGTAGCCCTGGCCCAGACATTCGAATGGATATTCCTCCTGCTAAAATATGCAGGCGCCGCCTACCTGATTTTTCTCGGTATCAGGATGTGGCGGGCCTCGGCCACGCAACCGAACGGGCCGCAGACGGCACAGGCGAGATTGTCGCGATTCTTCTTCCTTGGCGCGTCCATTGCGCTGGGGAACCCGAAGGCGATCCTGTTTCATGCCTCGATCATGCCGCTGATCCTCGATCTCGACACGCTGACGTTTGTCGATGGCCTGCTGGTGGTGGCCGTCGTCGTCAGCGTCAATATCCTCACCATGGGTGTCTATGCGGTACTTGCGGGCCGGGCCTCGGGCTGGTTCAGGACGCCCGGGCGCATGCGGCTGATGAACAGGTTCGCCGGCAGTGCCATGATCGGCACCGGAGCGCTGATTGCCGCACGCTGAGCGGAAAGCGTCACACGGCTTGCGTTTATGGCACATCCCCTCTATATGCCCGCTCATTCCACACACGGACTTTGGTGTCTGCCCGGGAGAAATCCGGCTGAAACCTCCGGTGGCGTTCGAGGACTTCGTCCAAAAATGCCTGTGTCCGTGGAGGCTAACCGGAAAGGAAATGAGAATGGCACTGCCTGATTTCAGCATGCGCCAGCTTTTGGAAGCTGGCATTCACTTCGGACACCAGACCCACCGCTGGAACCCGAAGATGGCGCCCTACATCTACGGCGCCCGCAACAACATCCACATCATCGACCTCTCGCAGACGGTGCCTTTGCTGCACCAGGCGCTGAAGCAGGTTTCCGACACCGTTGCCAAGGGCGGCCGCGTGCTGTTCGTCGGCACCAAGCGCCAGGCGTCCGACATCGTCGCCGATGCCGCGCAGCGTTCGGCCCAGTACTACGTCAATTCGCGTTGGCTCGGCGGCATGCTGACCAACTGGAAGACGATCTCGAACTCGATCCAGCGCCTGCGCAAGCTCGACGAGATGCTGGCCGGCGAGGCTCAAGGCCTGACCAAGAAGGAACGCCTGAACCTCGACCGCGAGCGCGAGAAGCTCGACAAGGCGCTCGGCGGTATCAAGGACATGGGCTCGACGCCCGACCTGATGTTCGTGATCGACACCAACAAGGAAGCGATCGCCATCCTCGAGGCCAAGCGCCTGGGCATCCCGGTCGTTGCCATCATCGATTCGAACTGCGATCCGGACAAGATCGATTTCCCGATCCCCGGCAATGACGACGCGGCCCGCGCCATCCAGCTTTATTGCGACCTGATCGCCAAGGCCGCGATTGACGGCATCGCCCGTCAGCAGGGCGCGCTCGGCATGGATATCGGCGCTTCGGTCGAAGCTCCGGTCGAGCCGGCGCTCGATCCGGCTCCGGCGTCGGAAGCCCCAGAGGCTTGATAGTCGAAGGCCGGTTTGCGGCCTTCATCTTTCTCATATTTTGGCACGCTAAACAGACGCACCATCAAATAACGATGGTGCGTCGGTGCATTTAAACAAAGAGGCGACAATGAGCATTTCGGCTGCACAGGTCAAAGAACTCCGCGACTTGACCGGCGCGGGCATGATGGACTGCAAGGCGGCGTTGAACGAGACCAATGGCAACATGGAAGAAGCCGTTGACTGGCTGCGCAAGAAGGGCATCTCCAAGGCCGACAAGAAGGCCGGCCGCACCGCCGCCGAAGGCCTGATCGGCGTCGACAACGGCGTGCGCGAAGCCGCCGTCGTCGAGGTGAATTCCGAGACTGATTTCGTCGCCCGCAATGCCGCCTTCCAGGAAATCGTCGCCAACGTCGCCAAGGTGGCGCTTGCCTATGGCACGACAGAGGCTGTGGCCGCCGCGAAGTATCCGGGTTCGGACAAGTCGGTCACCGACACCATCAAGGACGCTGTAGGCACCATTGGCGAGAACCTGGGCTTCCGTCGCTCGGCCAAGCTGACCGTGCCGCATGGCGCGGTTGCGACCTACGTCCACAATTCGGTCGCCGATGGCCTTGGCAAGCTCGGCGTGCTGGTCGCGATCGAGACTACCGGCAACGAGCATGCCGCCAATGCCTTTGGCCGCCAGGTCGCCATGCATGTCGCCGCCACCAACCCGATGGCGCTGACCGCCGAGCAGATCGACCCGGCAGCGGTCGAGCGTGAGAAGGCAATCTTCTCCGACCAGGCGCGCCAGTCAGGCAAGCCGGAAGCCATCATCGAAAAGATGGTCGAGGGTCGCCTGCGCAAGTTCTATGAGGAAGTCGTGCTCTTGAAGCAGGCCTTCGTGCTCAACCCCGACATCACTGTCGAGAAGGCGCTGAAGGATGCCGAAAAGGAAATCGGCGCGCCGGCCAAGATCACGGCCTACCTGCGCTTCGCACTTGGCGAGGGCATCGAGAAGGAAGAGTCCGATTTCGCCGCGGAAGTCGCGGCGGCGGTCAAGAAGTAAGGGTCCTACCGCTTTATTCCGACTGTGTTTTTCGGCCGGGTGTCCGCAGGGATGCCCGGCCGATTTCGTTTGCGGTATCGACAAACGCCCTGAGCTTCGGCGCCATCGCGGCGCGGCGCGGGAAGTAGAGGAAAAGGCCGGGTTCCTCGATCGCTGATTGCGGCAGAACCTGCATCAGGCGCCCGGCTGCCAGATCCGCGCGGGCCAGCGGCTCGAACATATAGGCGAGGCCGACGCCAGCGAGCGCCAGATCAATGGCGGCGAGCGAATCCGTCACGATGGTCGTACCGCTGGTTTCCATGACCACGTCCTTGCCATTCTCGGTCAAATCCCAGCGATAGAGAGCCCCCGAGCGGACAAGCCGGTACCCTATGCAATTGTGGTTCGCGAGATCGGCAACGCGGCGCGGACGGCCACGTCGCCCGATATAGGCGGGAGAGGCGACGATGACGACTTTGAAGGGCTGCGTCAGGCGGATGGCAACCATGTCCTGCGCGATCATCTCGCCGAGCCGGATGCCGGCGTCGAAACCTTCGCCGACGATGTCGACCAATCCCTGATCGGCAAAAATCTCGACCGTAATGTCGGGATAGCGCTCGGCCATCGCGGCGACGACCGGCGTCACCGCCAATGGAATCGCGATGTTGGAGGCGTTGATCCTGAGCAGGCCAGACGGCCTGCCCTTGTCGCTGCGGATGCGGTCCATCCGCTCGGCAATATCCTGGAGGGCAGGGGCCGCCGTTTCCACCAGCGCCTTGCCGGCCTCAGTGAGCGAAACGCTGCGCGTCGTGCGCGCAAACAGCGGCTGGCCGATACGCTCCTCGACGAGCCGCACCGCGTGGCTGACCGCCGACGGGCTCATCCCGAGTTCCGCCGCGGCAAGTGCGAAGCCGCCGCGCCGCGCAACGGCTACAATGACAGGCAGGTGGGTGAGCAGGTCTCGGTCCATTCATGAACCATATCGCACGGTCCATGCAGATCATGCAATCTTATCGAGGAGGCAAAAGCGGGGCATTGAAGACGGCATCGAACGGCAAGCATCAGACAGGAGCCTCCGATGTCCGACCTTCATTCCAGACAAGCCCGCAACCTCCAGACGGTACACAACTTCTTTGACCTGATGCACCGCAAGGAGATCGACAGTTGGAGTGAACTCTGGGCCGAGGATGGCCGCATCATAGTCTTCTATCCGCCGGCGGGATTTGGCGACAGCATCGACGGCAAGGCAGCGATCGTGGCCGCTTTCAGGGGACTGTTCAGCAATTTCGAAACCTTCGAATCGCAACTGACGGCCATCTATCCCGCCGCGGACTCCGAAGCCGTGGTGGTCGAATACCGGAACCGCGCCGTGCTCGTGGGCGGCACCGAATACACCAACAGCAACATTGCCGTCTTCCATTTCGAGAATGGCCTGATCAGCGCCTATCACGACTATTTCGACCCGCGCCGGTTCCAGGTCGTTGTCGACGCGCTGTCAAAAGGCTGAAGGCGGACCTCCCGACTGATCATCCGTCCGTTTGCAAACCTATCCACCAAAGGAGAAGCGAAATGAATGCCTTGAAACACGTTACCTTCGCCGCAGGCCTTGCCTTGGCGCCCGTCGATGCCGGTGGTGCCGAACCGACCGGCTGGCAGGCACTTGCCGATGAACGCGCCGTGATCCGTATCGCCGATGCCATCGACCGCGCCGTCGACGCGCAGGACTGGAAACGCGCGCGCAGCTATTTCGCGGATAGGGTCACCGCCGACTTCAGCAGCCTGTCCGGGCAGCCCGCGGCCAACATTGCCTCCGACGATCTGATCGGCGCTTGGGCCGGCAATCTCAAGGGCAGCAAGACCAGCCTGCACCTGCGCACCAATCACCAGGTCGTCCTCGAGGCGGACACGGCGACTGTTCTGTCGAACGGCTATGCCTGGAACCGGATGGAGGGCAATGGCGATCCACTCTGGGAAGTCTGGGGCACCTATGAGCACCACCTGACGCGTTCTGGCACCGCCTGGAAGGTCGATGGCTTCACCTTCCGCATGACGCATGAACGCGGCAATCCCTGGGTCAAGACGACCCCGGGCCAATGACGCCCGCATCAACCGGATCAGGATCGGAAAAGACAATGACGATGAGCTACTACACACTCGGCAACAGCGGCCTGCGCGTCAGCCGGCTGGCGCTGGGCACGATGACCTTCGGCACGGAATGGGGCTGGGGCGCGGACCGGGATACGGCGCGCGCGATGTTCGACGCCTATGTCGAGGCCGGCGGCAATTTCTTCGACACCGCCGACCTTTATACCGGGGGCACCGCCGAGACCTGGCTCGGTGAATTCGTGGCCGAGCGAGGCTTGCGCGACAAGGCGGTGATCGCCACCAAATTCACCATGAACTCGAACCCCGGCAATCCGAACGCCGGCGGCAATGGCCGCAAGAATATCATGCGTGCCGTCGACGCCTCGCTGAAGCGGCTGGGCACCGACTACATCGATCTCTATCTCATGCATATCTGGGACAGGCTGACGCCGGCCGAGGAAGTGCTGCGTACGCTCGACGATCTGGTTCGGGCAGGCAAGATACGTCACATCGGCCTGTCCGACGTGCCGGCCTGGTATGCCGGGCGGGCTCAGGCGATCGCCGAACTGCGCGGCTATGAGCCGATCTCGGCGTTGCAGCTCGAATACTCCCTGGCGGAACGTGCCATCGAGCATGAATTCGTGCCGTTCGGGACACGTCATGGCGCCGGCATCATGGTCTGGAGCCCGCTGGCCAGCGGGCTGTTGAGCGGCAAATACCGCCCGGCGCAAGCGGGCAATGCCGGCCGGCTCGACGGTTTCCGCAACACCACCCATCCCGGCTTCCAGAAATTCACGGATCACAACTGGGCTGTTGTGGCGGAGTTGGAGAAAGTCGCCGCCGAACTCGGCCGCGGCATGGCTCAGGTGGCGCTCAACTGGGTGGCGACACAGCCAGGAATCGCCACCGTCATCCTTGGGGCAACGAGACTTTCGCAGTTGCAGGACAATCTTGCCGCGCTCGATTTCTCGATACCGCCCGCGCTTCGCCAGCGGCTGGACAAGGTGAGCGGCACGCCGGCGCCGTTCCCGCATTCCTATTTCGGTCCCGAGATCCAGGTCCGTGTCGCCGGCGGTGTCGTGACCGGCGACAAGCCGTCCGGTTATGCATTGCCGGTCGTGGTCGAAGGCGAGGCCGTTGCCATCAGCAGCAACTGATCCAAAAAGCCTGGAATTTTGCACAAGGGCGCGGCGTGACATCGCCGCGCCCTTCGTGTATCCGGTCAACCCGTCATGACAGCACCGCCGGGCGAAGCAGGAGGCCTTTTTCGCCTTCAGAGCTTGCCGCGCCGGGATTTTCGAGGAACCAGATGACGGTGAAGCCCCTCTACCGACGTGTTCTGCTGAAAGCTTCGGGCGAAGCGTTGATGGGCGAACAGCATTTCGGCATCGACGTCTCGGTCGTGGACCGCATCGCCGGCGACATCGCCGAGGCGCGCGCGCTGGGCATAGAGGTGGGTGTCGTCATTGGCGGCGGCAATATCTTTCGCGGCGTGGCCGTTGCCTCCAAGGGTGGGGACCGCGTTACTGGCGACCATATGGGCATGCTTGCCACTGTCATCAATTCGCTGGCGCTACGCACATCGCTGAACAAGATCGGCGTCGAGGCCGTCGTGCTGTCCGCGATTGCCATGCCCGAGCTTTGCGAGAGCTTTTCGCAGCGCCAGGCGACCGCCTACATGAACCAGGGCAAGGTGGTGATCTTCGCCGGCGGCACCGGCAATCCGTTCTTCACCACCGATTCGGCCGCAGCGCTCCGTGCTGCCGAAATCGGCGCCGACGCGTTGTTCAAGGGCACGCAGGTCGACGGCGTCTATTCGGCCGACCCGAAAAAGGACCCAAGCGCGACACGTTTCGAGCGCATCAGCCATGCCGAAGTCATAAATCGCGGCCTGTCGATCATGGATACGGCTGCGATTGCACTTGCGCGCGAAAACAACATTCCGATAATCGTCTATTCGATCCACGAAAAAGGTGGTTTCGGCGATATCCTGAGGGGCGGCGGCCGCTGTACGGTCGTCGCGGACGAGTGATCCGGGCCTGATCCCGGGAAACCGGGTTTCGAAATCAGGCTCGAACACGGGGCCTTTGCCCCGAAGCAGTGAACCCGCGGCAGACGGGGCGAGGAGACTAGAATGAGTGGTGAGTACGACGATCTCAAGCGGCGCATGGATGGGGCAATCGCGGCGTTCAAGCATGATCTGGCCTCGCTGCGGACCGGTCGCGCCTCAAGCAACCTGCTCGACGCGATCCAGGTGCAAGCCTATGGCACCACCATGCCGATCAATCAGGTGGCCAACGTCACCGTGCCTGAGCCGCGCATGATCTCGGTCTCGGTCTGGGACAAGTCGATGGTCGGCGCGGTCGACCGCGCGATCCGGGAATCCAATCTGGGCTTCAACCCGATCGTCGACGGCACCAACCTGAGGATTCCGCTGCCGGAGCTCAACGAACAGCGCCGCAAGGAACTGGTCAAGATTTCGCACGGCTATGCCGAGAACGCGCGCGTCGCCGCGCGCCATGTGCGTCGCGATGGTATGGATTTCCTGAAGAAGGCGGAGAAGGACGGCGACATCAGCGAGGACGATCAGCGCAAGCGTTCCGACCAGGTCCAGAAACTTACCGACGAGACCATCAGCACCATCGATCATCTGCTTTCCGACAAGGAAGCTGAAATCATGCAGGTTTAGGGTTGGCCCTTGGCTGATCCGAAAGCGAGATCATGACAACGCCCGCGCATGTCGCGATCATCATGGATGGAAATGGACGCTGGGCCAAGGCGCGCGGTATGCCGAGGCTCGCGGGTCATCGCGCCGGTGTCGAGGCGCTGCGCAAGGCTGTGCGTGCCGCCCCCGGTCTCGGTATCTCCTTCCTGACCGTCTATGCTTTCTCGTCGGAGAACTGGTCACGGCCGAAGTCCGAGGTCAGCGACCTTATGGGGCTGTTGAAGCTGTTCATCCGTCGCGACCTTGCCGAGCTGCACCAGAGCGGCGTGCGGGTCAGGATCATCGGCGACCGGGCAGGGCTGCAGGCGGACATCAGGGGGCTGCTCGAGGAAGCCGAATCGCTGACGATCCACAACACCTCGCTGACGCTGGTGATCGCCTTCAATTACGGCGGGCGCGACGAGATCGTGCGCACGGCGCGTAAGCTCGCCGAGGCGGTGGCGCGCGGTGAAATCGACAGCGAGGCGATCACCGCCGAAAGCTTTGCCGGCTCTCTCGACACGCAAGGCATTCCCGATCCGGAGCTGGTCATCCGCACCAGCGGCGAGCTGCGCCTGTCCAACTTCCTCTTATGGCAGGCCGCCTACAGCGAACTCGTCTTCCTGCCGTGCTACTGGCCGGACTTCAATCGCGAGCACCTCGCCGAGGCCTTGCGCGAATATGCCGGCCGCGAGCGCCGCTTCGGCGGACTGGACCCGCAAGACGTCGCGTCGCGACCGGCCGCGGGATGAGCAATCTTCAGCTACGTGTGATTTCGGCGGTCGTGCTCGCTATTGCGGCCCTTGGCCTGACCTGGCTTGGCGGCCTGCCTTTCCGGCTGCTGTGCGCCGTCATGGCGGCAATGATCTTTTATGAATGGACACGCATGTCGCGGCCCGCCGCGGCCGACGGGCTTGGCTTCCTGCCGGAAGCGCTGATGGTCATTTTCGTCGGTGCCTTGATTGCCGGCCTGCCCGCATTGTGGCTGCTGCCGCTCGTGGTGATTCTGGTTGCGATAACGGCGACCACCGCGGGAATTCGCAGGATCGACCGGTGGGACGCTGGCGGCCTTGCCTATGCCTGCGTGTCGGGTCTGTCACTTGCCCTGCTGCGCGACGGCGACCATTCGGGCTTCGTCGCCATCCTGTTCCTGTTCGCGGTCGTCTGGGCGACGGACATCTTCGCCTATTTCGTCGGGCGCGCCGTCGGCGGGCCCAAACTGGCGCCGTCGATTTCACCAGGCAAGACGCGTAGCGGCGCGTTCGGCGGGGCGGTCGGTGGCGTCGTCGCGGGACTTTTGCTGGCAGCCATTGCCGGGGCCGGCAACCTGGCGTTGCTCGGCCTTGTGGCGCTGGTGCTGTCCGTTGTCGCCCAGGCTGGCGACCTGTTCGAATCCTGGGTCAAACGGCGGCACGGCCGCAAGGATTCGGGCGTGCTCATTCCTGGCCATGGCGGCATCATGGATCGCGTCGACGGGCTTGTCGCGGCCGCTCTTGCCCTATACGTCATCGGTTGGATTTCGGCGGGCGCCGATCATCCGGCACAGGGGCTGTTTGCCATTTGAATGGTGTCATTCCACGATCTGGCGCGGACGTGCCTTGGATTCGCCTGTATTGATGTCACAGTCACGCAGCGACCGCGGAAGAATTGAGGGCTTGAGTTGAACGAGATTCTTCACGCGATTTTCAGCACGGAAGGCCTCTTTCTCGGCACGCTCGTGCCGTTTCTCTTCGTACTGACCGTGGTGGTGTTCGTTCACGAGATGGGCCACTACCTCGTCGGCCGCTGGTGCGGCATCGGGGTCAGGGCCTTCTCGATTGGCTTCGGCCCGGAGCTCATAGGCTTCAACGACAGGCGCGGCACGCGCTGGAAGCTTTGCGCCATCCCGCTTGGCGGTTATGTGAAGTTTGTCGGCGACATGAGCGCCACCTCCAGCAAGCCGACATCGGACGAGCTCGAAACGCTGACCGACGAGGAACGCAAGGTTGCCTTCCACACCCAGGCGATCTGGAAGCGCGCGGCAACGGTGGTGGCCGGGCCGCTGTTCAACTTCCTGCTGACGATCGTCGTCTTTTCCGTGCTGTTTGCCTCCTATGGGCGTTATGTGGCGGAGCCTATGGTGGCCGAGGTCACCGCCGAGAGTCCCGCGGCCAAAGCCGGCATTTTGCCTGGCGACCGATTCGTCAGCGTCGACGGCAGCAAGGTCGAAACCTTCGGAGACGTGCAGCGGCTGGTCTCGGGCCGGGCCGGCGACACCATCACCTTCGTCATGCTGCGCGGCGGCAAGGAGGTCACGGTGACCGCGACGCCGCACCTGATGGAACAGGAGGACGCGCTCGGCAACAAGATCAAGGTTGCGGTGATCGGCGTCGTCAACAACAAGGAACTCGGCCAGCCTCGTCTCATCACATACACCCCGGTGGGAGCCGTTGCGGCGGCCGTTGAGGAAACGGGCCATGTCATCGAGCGCACGGGCCAGTTTCTGCAGCGCTTCGTCGTCGGGCGCGAGGACAAGTGCCAGCTGGGTGGTCCGGTCAAGATCGCCGGCATGGCCGGCAAGGCTGCCAAACTCGGTTTCGAGTGGCTGGTGCAGCTTGTCGCGCTGCTCTCCGTCGGGATAGGCATTCTAAACCTTTTGCCGATTCCCCCCCTCGACGGCGGCCATCTGTTGTTCTACGGGGTGGAGGCCGTCATCCGCCGGCCGGTGTCGGAACGGATGATGGAAATGGCCTATCGGGCCGGTCTGCTTCTGGTGCTGTGCTTCATGGCGTTCGTGTTCTGGAACGATCTCTTTGGGTGCTGAAATCATGAAGGAATTTGGCCTGGGCATGGCCGATGTTGAGACGCCGTTTACCATGCACGGGGATATGAGTGACGCGAAAGCCACGCAACAGGGTTAAGTAAATACAAATTAACCAGAAGCCTTGCGTGTAGGGAAAATCCGGTTAATACGGTAGGGGAAATGACCGCACGTCCGGTTTTCTCGCCGTGGGGACTACGAGAAAAGGTTATTAAGCCCGATGAAGGCAGCATCCAAGTTTCTAAACGCCGCGTCAGCGGCGGCACTGTCCGCCGCTCTGGTCGTACCCGGTGCGCTCGCAGTGCAGTTCGTTGCCACATCGGCGGCCGAAGCCGCTGTCGTAAGCAGGGTGGAGGTGAGCGGCAACCAGCGTGTCGACGCCGATACCATCCGCAACTACATCACCATCAAGCCCGGCAAGGCCTTCTCCAGCTCCGATGTCGATAGCGCGGTCAAGGCGCTGTTCGGCACCGGCCTGTTCTCCGATGTCCAGATCAACCAGGTCGGCTCGACCCTGGTCGTCAAGGTTTCGGAATACAAGGTCGTCAACCAGGTGCTGTTCCAGGGCAACAAGAAGCTCAAGGACAACGCGCTTCAGGCAGCGGTTCAGCTGAAGCCGCGCGGCACGTTCTCCCAGGCTACGCTCGATTCGGACGTCGAGGCGGTCAAGGCCGCTTACAGGCGCATCGGCCGTGACGATGCCGGCGTGACCGCGCAGATCATGGAGCTCGGCGACAACCGCGTGAATGTGGTGTTCCACGTCACCGAAGGCGATCGCACGCAGATCGCGGCAATCAATTTCGTCGGCAACAGCGCCTATTCCAGCCGCCGCCTGTCGGACGTGATCAACACCAAGCGCTCATCCTGGGTCTCGTTCATCCTGCGCGACGACGTCTATGATGAAGACAAGCTGCGCGCCGACCAGGAACTGCTGCGCCGCTTCTACTATAATCACGGCTATGCTGATTTCCAGGTCGTGTCCGCTGTCGGCGAGCTCGACAATGCGACCAACAAATACACGGTCACCATCACCGTCCAGGAAGGCGAGCGCTATACTTTCGGCGACATCAGCGTCGAAAGCACGATCCCGGAAGTGGACTCCAAGTCGCTGGAATCGGTGGTGGAAACACACAAGGGCGATGTCTACAACGCCAAGAATGTCGAAGACTCGATCATTGCCTTGACCGAGAAGGTTGCCGGTTCCGGCTACGCATTCGCGCAGGTGACGCCGCGTGGCGATCGCAACTTCGAGAACCATACGATTTCGGTGGTCTACACGGTCGACCAGGGCACCAAGGCCTATGTCGAGCGCATCGAGATCCGCGGCAACGATCGGACGCGTGACTATGTCATTCGCCGCGAATTCGATGTCAGCGAAGGCGACGCGTTCAACCAGGTGCTCATCCAGCGCGCGAAGAAGCGTCTGGAAGACCTCAATTACTTTGACAAAGTCGACATTTCGACCGTGCCTGGCTCGGCCCCTGATCAGGTCGTGCTGGTGGTGGATGTGGTCGAGAAGTCGACGGGTGAATTCTCGGTTGGTGCCGGCTATTCGACCGGTGGCGACACGGCCGGACCGTCCGTCGAAGGATCGATCACGGAGCGCAACTTCCTCGGCCGTGGCCAGTTCATCAAAGTGTCCGCGGGTGGCGGCAAGAACTCGCGCGACTACAGCCTGTCCTTCACCGAGCCCTATTTCCTCGGACGGCGCATCGCCGCCGGCTTCGACATCTACAAGTCGACGCGGGAATACAACAACAACTACGACAGCGACACCACCGGCGCGACGATCCGCTTCGGACTGCCGATCACCAACAGCATCACGACCCAGTTGGCGTATAATATCTCGCAGGAGAAGTATAAGGTCGACGATGGCTGTGGCCCTACCAGCGACGTAGATCCCGACGGTACCTGTAACATCTCACCGGCCATCCTGGACGGCATCGCTCAAAGTCCTTGGATCAAGTCGTCGGTCAGCTTGGGACTGGTCTACAACACGATTGACGACATGAAGAACCCGCATGAAGGCATTTATGCCAACACGACGGTCGAACTTGCCGGTCTTGGTGGTGACGCGAAGTTCGTAAAGATCACCGGGCGCGGCAGCATCTATCAGACGCTCTCCGAGCAGCTTGATCTGGTCGGGCTGATTTCGGGCGGCGCCGGTCATGTCGAGAGTTATGGCAATGACGGTAATCTGCGTATCTTTGACCAATTCCAGAGTACTGACCGCATGATCCGTGGCTTTGCGTTTAATGGCATCGGTCCCGTGGACCCGAATACGGGTGACCATCTGGGGGGTGTGACCTATTTCAACGCCTCGGCAGAAGCGCAGTTCCCATTGCCGGTTATTCCCGAGAGTTTCGGTTTGCGCGGCGCTGTGTTCGCAGACGCGGCAACTCTCTATGGTAGTAAGATCAACACGAGTGTCGATCAGGCTTCTCTCGACATGAAGCTTCGCGCCTCGGTCGGTATCGGCCTGATGTGGGCCTCGCCGTTCGGGCCGATCCGTATCGACTATGCGATCCCGGTCAGGAAGGAAGCCACGGACGACGTGCAGGAATTCAACTTCGGCATATCGACCCGCTTCTGATCGGCGGCCAACGATGCTCCCGGGTTTGCATCCGGGGGAAATGTTCCGACCTAGCTGGATATAGCTTCTGGAATGACCGATCCGGTGTTCTTCGCGCCATCACGCCGGTATACGGCGGCCGAAGTCGCGAATCTGACTGGCTCGGTGCTTGTCGATTCCGGCCAATCCGACGTTTCGATCGAAGCGTTGGCGCCAGCCAATGAAGGTGGCGCCAACGCGCTCGTCTTCGTCGACGGCAGGCGCAATTCCGCGCTGATGCCGTCGTTGCGGGCGGCAGCTGTCCTGTGCCCGGCGGAATTCGCAAACAAGGCGCCGGCTAGCGTCGCTGTCCTGATCCACCCGCGGCCGCAACAGGCATTCGCCCTGGTCGGTCGGCTGCTGTTCCCCACGGCCGCTACGCCGGGGCCGATGACCGGTGAAACCGGTGTTTCGCCCCATGCCCACATCGATCCGACAGCGCATGTCGAAGCCGGCGCTGTCATCGAGGCCGGCGTGGTCATCGGGCCGGGTGTCTCGATCGGCAGCGGCACCGTCATTGCGCCAAACGCCGTCATCGGACAGTCCTGCCAGATCGGCCGTGACGGCTATGTCGGCCCGGGCGCCAGCATCCAGTACGCATTGATCGGCAATCGGGTCATCATCCATGGTGGCGCCAGGATCGGCCAGGACGGCTTTGGCTTTGTCGGCGGCGCCAAGGGTCCCGAACGTGTTCCACAGATCGGGCGGGTCATCATCCAGGACGATGTCGAGATCGGCTCCAACTCCACCGTCGATCGCGGCGCCATGTCCGATACGATCATCGGGCAAGGTACCAAGATCGACAATCTCGTGCAGATCGCCCATAACGTCCGCATCGGTCGCAATTGCATAGTAGCCGGCCTTTCGGGTATTTCCGGTTCCGTGGTGGTGGGGGACAATGTCACCATGGGCGGCGGCGTCGGGCTTGCGGATCATCTGACGATTGGTACAGGTGCCAAGCTTGCCGCCAGAAGTGGATTTATGAGCAATGTTCCCGCCGGCGAGATATGGGGTGGCTATCCGGCGCAGCCGATGGCGGAAGCCATGCGAGAGATAGCCATGTTGCGCACGATGGCCAGGGCACGCAAGCAGGGCAAGGACAATGGCTGACATGGTGGCGGCGACAACGCTGGAAGCGGTCGACATATTGGGGCTTATGAAGCTCCTGCCGCACCGTTACCCCTTCCTCATGATCGACCGCATCGTCGACATCGATGGCGACGACTCCGCCATCGGCATCAAGAACGTGACCATAAACGAGCCGCATTTTCAGGGTCATTTCCCGGAGCAGCCGGTGATGCCGGGTGTGCTGATCGTCGAGGCCATGGCGCAGACGGCGGGCGCCATTTGTATCCGCAGCCTCGGGGCGTCGAAGCCCTCGCTGGTCTATTTCCTGACCATCGACAACGCCAAATTCCGCAAACCGGTCGTTCCCGGCGACCAGTTGAAGATCCATGTCAAGAAAATCAAGAAGCGCGGCAATCTGCTCAAATTCGCCTGCGAAGCCCTGGTCGAAGGTACCAAGGCGGCCGAGGCCGAGATTTCAGCCATGATGGTCACCGGCGACTGACGATCGAGTACCTATGAAAATCAACACGTCAATCCATCCTTCCTCCGTCGTGGAAGAAGGCGCCCAAATCGGCCACGATGTGCGCATTGGGCCGTTCTGCCATGTCAGCGCCGATGCTGTGATCGGTGACGGTGTCGAACTGGTTAGCCATGTCTCGGTCATGGGCGCGACCACTGTCGGAGCGTCGACCAAGGTCTATCCGATGGCGATCCTGGGCGGACCGCCGCAGAACACCAAGCACAAGGGCGGCCGCACCACACTCGTCATCGGCGCCAACTGCACCATCCGCGAAGGCGTGACCATGCATGTCGGCACCGACACCAGCCGCGGCGAAACGACGGTGGGCGACAATGGCAATTTCCTCGCTTACGCCCATATCGCCCATGATTGCGCCGTCGGCAACAACGCCACCTTCGCCAATGGGGCGACATTGGGCGGCCACTGCGAGATCGGCAACAATGTCTATATCGGCGGCCTTAGCGCCGTTCATCAATTCGTGCGTGTAGGCGACAACGCCTTTCTTGGCGGGTGCTCGGCTTTTGTTGGTGATGTCATTCCCTACGCCATCGCGGTCGGTAACCGCGCCAGCTTGCGCGGCTTGAACATCATCGGCCTCAAGCGCGCCGGTCTGCCGCGTTCCGAAATCTATCTGCTGCGCAAGGCCTACAAGACGATCTTCGACCGCTCCCGCACCGTCGGCGAGAACATCGAGTTCGCCAAGGCGGAGTTCGCCTCGTCGCCGACCGCAATGAAGATCATCGACTTCATCACCAGTCGCGGCAAGCGGCACTACGCGGTGCCGTCGCTCAAGGGCGGCGATGGCGACGATACCGATGACGAAGGCTGAGACAGCCGCGGCTGGTCTTGATCTCCCGCCTGATGCCAAGGTCGGCATCATCGCCGGCGGCGGCAGCCTTCCGGTCGAAGTCGCTGCCGGTTTGGTCGAACAGGGTCATGCGCCCTTCATCGTGCTCATGGACGGTGAGGCTGACCGCCTGGCGGAGTTGTGCCGGTACGAGCATGATACCCTTGCCCTGGAGGCGATAGGATCGCTCGTTCCGCTGCTCAAGCGCAACCGGATTACCCATCTCGTACTTGCGGGCGAGATAAAGCGCAGGCCAAGGCTGACACATCTGCGACCAAGCCTCAGCCTGCTCGCCGTGGTGCCCCTTGTTGTCATGGCGTTGGCGCGTGGCGATGACGGGCTGCTCAAGGTGGTGGCGCGCGGGCTCGAGGCCAGGGGGATTAAGGTCGTGGGTGCCCACGAGATCGTGCCGAACCTTGTCGCCGCCGAAGGGGTGTTGACCAGGGCTAAGCCTCTGAAATCGGACTGGCGCGACATCGAGGCGGGTTTTGCGGCGGCAAAGGCCATTGGGGCGCTGGATATCGGCCAGGCGGCGATCGCGGTCGGCGGCCGGACCATTGCGCTTGAAGGCATCGAGGGCACGGCCGGATTGCTGGACCGCGCCAGGCTGCTGCGCGGCCACGGCCGTATCGCCGGCAAGACGCGCGGCGTTCTGGTCAAATGCGCCAAGCCTGGCCAGGAGTTGCGGGCGGATCTCCCTTCCATGGGACCACAGACGGTAGAAGCAGCGCATGCGGCCGGCCTTGCCGGCATTGCCGTCGAAGCGGGACGCTCCCTGATCCTCGAAGGCCCCGCAACCCTCTCGCGTGCCAATGAGCTTGGCCTGTTCATCATCGGCCTGGCCGCAGCGGAGTCCGGACATGGCTGACAGGGCTCTGAAGATCGCGATCGTCGCGGGCGAGGAGTCAGGCGACCTCCTTGGCGCCGACATCGTCCGGTCGCTCCGCCAGATGACAGGGCGCGAGGTGCAGCTCGTTGGACTCGGCGGCCGCCACCTGCAGGCGCTTGGGCTGGTTTCGCCGTTCGACGCCGGCGAGGTCGCTCTGATGGGGTTCAGCGCCGTCCTGCGTGACCTGCCGCGCCTGATCCGGCGGATCGGCCAGCTGGCGGGGATGGTTGCGGACGCCAAGCCCGATTGCCTCGTCACCATCGACAGTCCCGATTTTTCGCTGCGCGTCGCCAAAAAAGTGCGCGCGGCCAACCCGTCGATCCCGATCGTCCACTATGTCTGCCCGAGCGTCTGGGCATGGCGGCCGGGCAGGGCGGTGGCGATGAAGCCCTATGTCGACCACATTCTGTGCATCCTGCCGTTTGAGGTGAAGGAGCTCGATCGGCTGGGTGGTCCGCCCGGCACCTATGTCGGGCACCGTCTGACCCACGACGCGGGTGTGCTCTCGGCGGCAAAGGCTCAAGGCCAGCCGCGTGATCTATCACCAGACCGCGTGAAGACGCTGCTCGTCCTGCCCGGCTCGCGGCGCGGCGAGGTGCGGCGGCTGCTCGAGCCGTTCGGCGAGACCGTGTCGATGTTGCGGGCTCGCGGGCATCGGCTCCGGCTGATGCTGCCGACGGTGCCACATGTCGCGGATGCCGTGCGGTCCGCGGTCACGCGCTGGGACGAGAAACCCGAGATTATCCTTGAGCCCGAGCGCAAATGGCAGGCCTTCGGCAAGGCCGACGCCGCGTTGATCGCGTCCGGCACGGTGTCCCTGGAACTGGCATTGTCCGGGGTGCCGATGATCTCTTGCTATCGGCTCGACCCGGTCGCACGCGTCGTCGCGCCGTATCTCGTTTCCGTCTGGTCGGCGCTGCTTCCCAACCTGATCTCGGATCGCGCGTTGATCCCGGAATTCTACAACGACTACGTCAAACCGAACAATCTTGCGCGCCAGCTGGAAGCGCTGTTGGCCGACAGTGGCATGCGCGCCTGGCAGAAAGACGGGTTTGCCGAGATCTCACGGCGCATGGCAACGGACAAACCGTCCGGTGAAATCGCCGCGGGCGTGGTCCTGCGCCATATAAAAAAGGCGCCCTGACGGACGCCTTTTTCGGTCATCAGCCCGGCACCGCTCAGCGCTTGGCGATCGGCACGTAGTCGCGCTCCGGCGCGCCGGTGTAGAGCTGGCGCGGGCGGCCTATCTTCTGGCGCGGATCCTCGATCATTTCCTTCCACTGCGCGATCCAGCCGACCGTGCGGGCGACCGCGAACAGCACCGTGAACATGGTGGTGGGGAAGCCCAGCGCCTTCAGCGTGATGCCGGAATAGAAATCGACGTTCGGATAGAGCTTCTTCTCGATGAAATAGGGATCGGTCAGCGCGATCTTTTCCAGTTCCATCGCGATGTCGAGCAGCGGATCGTCCTTGATGCCGAGTTCACCCAAAACCTCATGCGCCGTCTTCTGCATGATCTTGGCACGCGGATCGTAGTTCTTGTAGACGCGATGGCCAAAGCCCATCAGCCGGAACGGATCGTTCTTGTCCTTGGCGCGGGCGATGAATTCCGGGATGTGATCGACATGGCCGATCTCGCCCAGCATGTTGAGCGCCGCTTCATTGGCGCCGCCATGGGCCGGGCCCCACAGGCAAGCGATGCCGGCGGCAATGCAGGCGAAGGGGTTGGCGCCCGAAGAGCCGGCGAGACGAACGGTCGAGGTCGAAGCGTTCTGCTCATGATCGGCGTGCAGGATGAAGATGCGCTCCATGGCGCGCGCCAGCACCGGATTGATCTTGTATTCCTCGCACGGCACGGCAAAGCACATGTGCAGGAAGTTGGCGGCGAAATTCAGCTCGTTCTTCGGATAAATAAAGGGCTGGCCGATGTGGTACTTGTAGGCCATGGCCGCGATCGTCGGCATTTTGGCGATCAGGCGCATGGACGCAACCATGCGCTGGTATGGGTCGGAGATGTCGGTCGAGTCGTGATAGAAGGCCGACAGCGCGCCAACCACGCCGCACATCACCGCCATCGGGTGCGCGTCGCGGCGGAAGCCGGTGAAGAAGCGCGACATCTGCTCGTGCACCATGGTGTGGCGCGTCACGCGATAATCGAAATCGTCCTTCTGCGCCTTCGTCGGCAGTTCGCCGTAGAGCAGGAGGTAACAGACCTCGAGGAAGTCGCCGTGTTCGGCCAACTGGTCGATCGGGTAGCCCCGATGCAGGAGGATGCCGGCATCACCATCGATGAAGGTGATTTCCGACTCGCAGCTTGCCGTAGAGGTGAAGCCGGGATCATAGGTGAAGGCGCCGGTGGTGCTGTAGAGCGAGGCGATGTCGATGACGTCAGGTCCGACCGAGCCGCTTCGCACCTTGAATTCGTGAGTCTTGCCGGCGAATTGCAGCGTTGCAGTGGCCTCCTGGCCGCCCACATCCAGTTTTTTCGCAGCTTCGGTCATTGCAAACTCCTTCTTGTTTCCTCATGCCGGCAAAGGCAAATTCCGCAGAGCGACACGTCGAAATCACCGCAATGCGCGTATTCGCCACCGCATTTTAGGAGGTGCGTGCCAGATTGGGCCAAGCCTAATGTTGCACTGCGAAACGCGCCTTTCAATGCCAATCTTCTTGGGCCAGTTTGCTCCTAATCGATTTGATCCGCTATGCGCGCCAGGCTTTCCTCACGCCCCAGCACGGCCAGCACGTCGAACACACCTGGCGATGTGCTTTTGCCGGTCAAGGCAGCCCGCAGCGGCTGGGCCACGGCGCCGAGCTTGTGGCCGCCAGCCAGCGCATAGTCGCGGATCGCGGCCTCGGCCGTGGCGGCTGTCCAGTCGCCGGACAGGGCGTTCAAGGCTTCGTGAGCGCCGCGCAGGATCTTGCGGGCATCGTCGTTGAGCAGGAGTGCCGCCTTGTCGTCGATCGGCAGCGGCCGCGCGGCAAACAGGAAGCCGGCGCCGTCGGCGAGCTCGACCAGCGTCTTGGCGCGCTCCTTCAGGCCCGGAAGTGCTGCCAGCAACTGCGCCTTGTTCTTCTCGTCGAGGCGCGCCGCCATCGCCGGGCCACCCTCCAGATAGGGCAAGGTGGCGATGAAAATGTCGAACAATTCGGTGTCGGCCATGCGGCGCATATGGACGCCGTTCAGCGCCTCGAGCTTGGCGAAGTCGAAGCGCGCCGCGCCCTTGTTGACGTCGCCGATATCGAACCAGGAGATCATGTCCTTGATTGACATGACCTCGTCGTCGCCATGGCTCCAGCCCAGGCGCGCGAGGTAGTTCAGCAGCGCCTCGGGCAGATAGCCCATGGCGCGGTAGGCCTCGACGCCCAGCGCGCCGTGGCGTTTCGACAGCTTGGCGCCGTCGGCGCCATGGATCAGCGGGATGTGCGACATCGACGGCACGTCCCAGCCCATGGCGTTGTAGATCACCGTCTGGCGGGCGGCGTTGGTCAGGTGATCGTCGCCACGGATGATATGGGTGATGCCCATGTCGTGGTCATCGACGACGACGGCATGCATATAGGTCGGGTTGCCGTCCGAACGCAGGATGATGAAATCGTCGAGATCCTTGTTGGGGAAACGCACCTCGCCCTGGACCCGGTCCTGCACCACCGTCTCGCCCTCGGTCGGTGCCTTGATGCGGATGGCACCCTTGACGCCGGCGGGTGCCTCCGACGGGGCGCGGTCGCGCCAGTGGCCGTTATAGCGTGGCGGCAGGCTCTTGGCGCGTGCCGCCTCGCGCATCGCCTCGAGCTCGGCTGAAGTCTCGTAGCTGTAATAGGCCTTGCCCAGGCGCACCAGCTCCTCGGCCACCTCCCGGTGGCGCGGCGCGCGCTCGAATTGGGAGACCGCATCGCCATCCCACGACAGGCCGAGCCAGGTCAGGCCGTCGAGAATGGCCGATGTGGCCGCGTCGGTCGAACGCTCGCGATCGGTGTCCTCAATGCGCAGCAGCATCATGCCGCCGGTGTGCCTGGCATAGAGCCAGTTGAACAGCGCCGTGCGCGCGCCGCCGATATGCAGATAGCCGGTCGGCGAGGGAGCAAAACGGGTGATGACCTTGTCGGGCATGGAACTCTCGGAAAACGTCTGAAGCTGAGTGCGGAGTGCGCGGACTTTCGCGCGTCGCGCGTTCATGTAGCATAGGGTGTCGAGGGCGCAAGGGGCAGACCCGATGACTGGACGAGGCCGGGGCTCGGATCGGGGCGAGGGCGCCATTGTCGGCGTCAGCGAGCGATCCCTGTTTGCGACGCCTCCTGCGATCCCGCTGCCATCGCCGCTCGTGGCTGCGCCCGCAACCCAGCCGCTGCAGGCGGATAGCCCAGCGCCAACTCCATCTCCTGCTGCACGCCGGATTGTGCGCATGCGCCGGCAAATCGGCCCGATATCCTTGCCTCGCCTGCGTCACGGCGTCGCCAAGGCGGCGGAGCTGGAACTCAACCGGGGCATCGCCTTCCTGCTGGTGCCGGTCTGCCTGGCCGTTGGGGCGATCGCCTACTTTTCGCTGGCGTCCGAGCCCGATTTTGCAAAGCCTGTCGCGGTCGTGGTTCTGGCGGCGGTCTGTGCATTCGTCTCGCGCTCCTGGCCGAAAACCCATCTGTGTTTCATGGCGCTGCTGTTGATTGTGCTTGGCCTGCTCGCGGCGAAGGTCGAAACATGGCGAGCCGGAACCCGGATGCTGGGCTCGGAAATCTCGACGCAACTGACCGGCCGCGTGATCTCGCTCGAGGAGATGGAGAGCGGCCGCATCCGGCTGACCATGGACGTGATTTCGACCGCCCGGCCGAAACTGCGTTACGCGCCTGAAAGGGTCCGGCTTTCGGCACGCAAGATACCGCCCGAAATGACCGCCGGCTCGCTTATCACAGGCTATGCCAAACTGCTGCCGCCGACCGGCCCGGTGCGGCCGGACAGCTACGACTTCTCCTTCGACAGCTATTTCGCCGGCATCGGCGGCAGCGGCTTCTTTCTCGGCAATCCAACGGTTGTCTCCGCCAAAGCCGGTGAGATGCCGCTGCCGGCACGCGTGTTTTCAGGCATCGAAAATGCCCGCGAAGCCATCGCCGACCACATCAGGGGCAGCATTGGCGGCGCCGAAGGCGAGATCGCGGCGGCGCTGATCGTCGGCGTGCGGGCCGGCATTCCCGATGAAATCAACGAAGCGATGCGGCGCACCGGCATCTATCACATCATCTCCATTTCGGGTCTGCATATGGCGCTGGTGGCCGGCACCATCATGGGTCTGCTGCGCGGTGCCTTCGCGCTGTTTCCAGGCTTTTCCGCGCGCCGGCCGGTGAAGAAATACGCCGCCGCCGCCGCACTGTTTTCGATCGCCGCCTATCTCGTCATTTCGGGCGTCGTCGTCGCGGCCGAACGCAGCTTCATCATGCTGGCGGTGATGCTGATCGCCGTCTTGTTCGATCGCGCGGCGCTAACCATGCGCAATCTGGCGATCTCGGCGATCGCCGTTATCCTGGTTTCGCCGCACGAGGTCGTCGGCCCGAGTTTCCAGATGTCGTTCGCGGCAACCGCGGCCTTGGTTGGCGCCTATGCCGGCTGGGCCGACCACCATGCGGGAAAGACGAGGCCTCCGCCGCCAAAGCGATCCCTACCCGGGTTTCTGACGCGAAAATTCCTGCTGGCGACAGGTGGATTGGCCATGACGTCCATCATCGCCGGCAGCGCGACGGCACTGTTTGCCATCTGGCATTTCCAGCGGGTGTCGCCGCTCAGCCTGTTCGCCAATCTGGCCGTCATGCCGATCGTGTCGGTCGTGATGTTCCTGGCCGTCGCCAGCGCGTTGCTGATGCCGTTCGGGTTGGATTGGCCGGCTCTCTACCTCATGGGCAAGGGCCTGACAGCGATGATCGCCATATCGGCGTGGATATCGGAGCGCTCTCCGGTCGATGGAGTCGGCCTGATTTCGCAGCAATCCGTGCTGCTGGTCACTGTCGCGCTGGTCATCGCGACGATGGCGACGACCTGGCTCCGGCTCACGGCGGTGCCATTCGCGCTTGCCGGTCTGTTGACTGTGTCGCACACGCGCGCGCCCGATGTGCTGATCTCGGAAGATGCGCGGCTGGTGGCTCTGTCGATCGGCAATGGCGAACTGGCCGTCAACCGGGAACGTCCGAACGAATTCGCAGCCGACAACTGGAAACGCGCTCTGATCTCCGAAACAATCGTCCTACCGGAAATGTTCGACAAGACGGACGGGCAATTCGATATTTCCGCTCCCACCGACCTGCCGCTGGGATCGCCGTTTTATTGCCGCGAAGGCCTGTGCCTTGCCAGGCACCCTTCCGGCGCGATCATCGCCTATGTCGAGGATCGCAAGAACACCTGGAAGGCCTGCGCCTTCGCTGACCTGATCGTCGTCAATGACGCGACCGCCTATGACGCCTGCCACAATCCGCTGGTTCTCGTCATCACCAAACGGCAGCTCGCCCGCAAGGGGAGTGCCGCCGTCTTCTTCGATCCCCTGTCGGCCACGAGCCCGGCTGCGATCGAATTCGCCGTCGACGGACCTTACCGGCCTTGGCACGAGCAGCGAAAATTCTCACGCGAGGCGAGGGGGCTGCCCCCCTATAAAAAGGCCGACAAGCCCGATGGCAAGCCAGTTCAGTAGCGCCTGATCAGCCCGACAAGCTTGCCCTGCACCTTGACCCGATCCGGTCCGAAGATGCGTGTTTCGTAGGCTGGATTGGCGGCTTCGAGCGCGATCGAGGCGCCCTTGCGGCGGAACCGCTTCAGCGTTGCTTCCTCCTCGTCGACCAGCGCCACGATGATTTCGCCCGGACTTGCTGTATCGGCATTGCGGATGATGACCGTGTCGCCGTCGAAGATACCGGCCTCGATCATCGAGTCGCCCTTGACCTCCAGCGCATAGTGCTCGCCGCCCATGATCATGTCCGGCGGCACCGAAATCGAATGCGTCTGATGCTGGATGGCATCGATCGGCACACCGGCGGCGATACGACCCATGACCGGGATGGACACGGCTGAAACCGCATCGTCGTCGTTGCCGGCCGCGGGCAGGCGCGAAGGCGCCGTCGCCGGCCTGATCTGGCGGCCGAGACTGCCTTGGCCAAGGCTGCCCTGGATGACGCTTGGCGAGAACTTCTTTGCCGCATTGAGGCCCGGCGCGATCGAGTCCGGCAGCCGCAGCACTTCCAGCGCGCGCGCCCGATTGGGTAGCCGGCGAATAAAGCCACGTTCCTCCAGCGCCGTGATCAGGCGATGGATGCCCGATTTGGAGGCAAGATCGAGCGCTTCCTTCATTTCGTCGAAGGAGGGCGGTATCCCGCTTTCCTTGAGCCGTTCGTGGATAAACATCAGCAGTTCATGTTGCTTGCGTGTCAGCATGGCGGCCCCCAAGGCATTGAACGAAAGGTCTGAACCAGAATCGAAAAAACAAACCCAGAACAAACACTATCCGTTCCAGTTGTGTTCCGCAACCGTTTAAAGTTTAATGAATTTGTTAACGCGTCTGAAGTTTTTTGCCGCGGCAGCGGACTGCGGCCGACCCCTTCCGCGATCGGCAGGCGTTGAAATTGTTTTGGTTAATGGCCTGTGGCCTATCCACTGATGGGCCTTGGCATCAGTCTTTCGGAGGGCTCTTCGCGGGTGGATTGTACAATTTATGGATCCATTATTCGCGGAACGAAACGAAACCAAAACGCCAACGATTGGTAGCTCTGGGGCGGCGATGGATCCAGGCGTTTGGCCCACTCCGGCCAGCGCATGCCAACAGGCGTCGCGCAAGCGCTGAAGTCACCCGGAACCCGCTTTCAAACTGCCGGCGCGCGCGGAGTATTTGGTCGCGCCGCTGTCTTCGCTATGGACATAGACGTGCAGGGTATAGCCGATATGCGCCGTCATCAGCGCCTTGGCCCGCTCGACGTCACGATCGAGTGCAGCTTCCATGATCGCTGTATGGTGTTCGATCGCAATCGCTTCGCACAATGCCTCCATTGCCTCTTCATAACCGTCCTTCAGGCCAGCCGCGGCCCGCAATGTCGGCGCCAGGCCGAGAAAACGATGATGCCGTCGCAGCTGATCGGCGATGGTCGAGCGGAATCGCATGAGCCAATTGGAAGTCGCCGCGCTCAGCAGCGCCGCATGGAAAGCCTCGTGGTTCTCGTCCCATTTATCGACGGCCGCATCCGAAGGATCGTCGACCGCGGTCTTGCAACGGGAGAGCCGGTAGTGGGCGGTGACAACGGCATCCTCCCACTCCTTGCCGCCTTTTTCCATCGATTCGAGGAACAGGGGTATCTCGATCACCATCCTGGCGCGTGCCAGGTCCTCCAGTTCGGCCCGCGATACCGGAGCGACGGTAAAACCACGATTGCTGATGGCGGTGACCAGGCGTTCGGCCTCTAGCCGCGACAAGGCTTCGCGCAACGGCGTCCAGCCGACACCATAGGTCCCGCGCAGCGCACTCAGCTTGAGCGGGGCCCCGGGCATGAGGCGCGTCGTCAGGATATCGCGCCGCAACAGCTGATAGGCTGCCTCCGTCTTTGTGGAGATCGTTTGATCCTGCATCACGGTCCATCCATCGTCTGGCAGAGGAAAATTATATATGATGTAGGTGCATGGCAAGAATTATATATAATGTTTGACACGGGCCGGCGGACTGACCATGATCGCCGCACTAGCCGCGGTGCAAGCGGCGTCGATCAAATCTGGGAGGAAATGATGTTGAAGTCGAAATCCGCTTGGCTGTCGGGTTTGTTCGTGGCCGGCGCATTGATGGTGAGCGCCGGCGGTGCCGCCGCCGATCAGATCCGCATCGGCATCGCCAATTTTGGCGAGCATCCGCAATTGAACGCCGCCATAGCCGGCTTCAAGAAGGCGCTGACGGACAATGGCTTCGTCGACGGCAAGGACGTCGTCTATACGGAGAGCCATACCAATTTCGATGCATCGCTGGTGCCGCAGATGATCGCAAAGCTGCAGGCCGAGCAGCCCAAGCTGATCTACACCATCACCACGCCGGTCTCGCAGATCGCCAAGAAAGCGCTCGCGGGCTCCGGCATTCCGATCGTCTTCGCCGCGGTCACCGATCCGGTGGCGGCCAAGCTCGTGCCGTCGTGGGACTCCGGTGATGAAGGCATGACCGGCGCCACCGATCTTCAGGATGTTGCCGCGGTGATGGCCTTCACCAAGAAGCTGTTACCAAACGCCAAGCGCTTTGGCGTGCCTTACAATCCCGGTGAAGCCAACGACGTTGCCCTGATCGAGAAGATCAAGGCGGCGGCACCGGCCGCCGGTTTCGAGGTCGTGGAAGTCGGCATCGACAACGTCAATGATATCCAGCAACGCATCGCCTCGCTCGCCGGGAAAGCCGATGTGATCTACGGACCGACCTCGAACCTGATCCAGCCGGCGATCGCCGCTGTCTCCGCCGCCGCGCGCCAGGCCGGTATCCCGATCGTCAACGCCGATGACAGCGCGGTCCGCAACGGCACGGTGCCGGCGAGCTTCGCGGTGAATTATACGCAGGTCGGGATCAACGCCGGCAACATCGCAGCCGAAGTCCTCAAAGGCAAGGATCCCAAGACGATCGCGCCGTCACGCCCGGCCTACAAGGACCACATGGCGTTGATCTCGCGCAAGGCGATGGCTGCGTTCGGCATCGAGATACCGGCTTCGATGGCCGATTGCGGCTGCATCGTCGACTGACATCGGCGCTGTGAGGGTGACGGCGCGGGCGCTGTCACCCCGAGGTCAGGGAGGAACGATGCTCGAGATCCGATCCGCGCGTAAGGTATTCTACAAGGGCCAGGCTGACGAGAAGATCGCGCTGGACGGTCTCAGCCTGTCGCTGGCCACAGGCGAGTTCGGCATCGTCATCGGCTCCAACGGGGCCGGCAAGAGCAGCATGCTTAATGCCATTTCCGGCGCTCTGATCCTCGATTCCGGCCAGATTTTGATCAATGGCGCCGATGTGACTGGTATGCCGGTGCACAAGCGCGCCTCGAGACTGGCTCGCGTATTCCAGGATCCAATGCGCGGCACCGCCGCCAGCATGACGGTTGCTGAAAACATGCTGCTGGCTGATTTGCGCAGCAGCAAGCGCACCTTACGCCAGGGGCTGAACGCCACCCGCCTTGCGTCCTACAGGGAACGCCTGTCGATACTGGGTCTCGGCCTTGAAAACCGCCTCGACACACGCGTCGACCTGCTCTCGGGCGGGCAGCGGCAATCCTTGTCGCTGATCATGGCGGTCGGCGGATCGCCTGACTTGCTGCTGCTCGACGAACATACCGCGGCACTCGATCCGCGCACGGCCGAGATTGTCATGCAGGCGACGGTGCGCGCCGTCAGCGCGCTGAAGCTGACGACTTTGATGGTGACCCACAACATGCAGCACGCCGTCGACTATGGCAGCCGCGTGATCATGCTCGACGCGGGCCGCGTCCTTCTGGAAGTTAGCGGCGAGGAGAAGGCGAGGGTCACGGTTATCGATCTGATCGGCCATTTCTCCGTCAAAACCGATCGCATGTTGCTGGCGAGCTGATCATCATGGGTTTTGTTCAGGACGTTCTCGCCAGCTTCGTCGCTATCATGCCGGTCACCTTGGCGCAGAGCCTGATCCTGGCCTTTGTCGTGCTCGGGATCATGATCCCGTTTCGCATGCTGAATTTTCCCGATCTCACCAGCGAAGGCGCTTTTCCGCTGGGCGGCTGCGTCTGCGGCGTTCTCCTTGCCGCCGGCGCATCGCCGCTGATGGGCATCGCCGCCGCCCTCGTTGCCGGCTTCGCGGCGGGCTGCTGCACCGCGTTCATCCATCTGCGCTTCCGCATCCACACGCTTCTTGCCGGCATCCTGATGATGACGATGCTCTACAGCATCAACCTTCGCATCATGGGCAAGTCCAACCTCTCCGTGTTCGGCTCGCCGACGGTGTTCGACTGGGTGCCGTTCGCGCGGCCGGGTTTTCCCGCCAGCAAGATCGTCGTCGCTGGCCTTCTCGCGCTTATCGCCTTCATGCTGCTCTACATGTTCTTCAGGACCGAGAAGGGCACGGCCGTGCGCGCCGTGGGCGCCAATCCTGACATGGCCGAGGCGCAAGGAATCAATGTCTGGGCCGCGACCATAGGCGGTGTCGGGCTGGCGAGCGCGTTTTCGGCGTCAAGCGGCGCGCTGATGGTGCAGTCGCAGGGGTTCGCCGACGTCAATATGGGGCTGGGCATCCTCATCAACGGTCTTGCCGCGCTGATGATCGGCGAGGCCGTCGTCGGCAAGCAAACGGTCTGGCGGCAGCTGCTGGCGCCTTTCGCCGGCGCGATCATCTACTACCAGCTGGTGTCGTTCTGCCTTGCCGCCGGCATGCCGCCGCCCGACCTGAAGCTTGCCACGGGCCTGTTCGTGCTGGCCATGCTCGCCTTGCCCAGTCTCAAGCGCAGCCGCGGGCCGGCGCCAGCACGCGAAGCTATCCGTGAATAACCAGGGCGTGAATAATCAGGGAATGTCACAAATGATGCGTGCAACGCTCGATCTCGCAGCCGTCGAAGCCATGGACGCGGCGGACCCGCTGCGCGCCATGCGCGACCGCTTCATCTTGCCGGAAGGCGTCATCTACCTCGACGGCAATTCGCTCGGGGCCGCGGCGCCCGCCGTCTTTGACGAATTGCAGAAGGCAGCGACGCAGGAGTGGGCGCAGGACCTGATCCGCGCATGGAACACAGCCGGATGGTTCGACATGCCGGTCGCGCTTGGCGACCAGCTGGGACGCCTGATCGGTGCGGCGGCCGGCCAGACGGTGGTCTGCGATACGACCTCGATCAACATCTACAAGGTGCTGCATGCCGCACTCGGCATGCGGCCGGACCGCTCGGTCATCGTCGCCGAGGGCGACAGCTTTCCGACCGATCTCTACATGGCCGAAGGCGTGGCCTCGACGCGGCCCGGCACCGTGCTGAGGCTCGAGGGCGTCGACGCGCCGACCCTTGAGGAACTGATCGACGAGCGTGTCGCCGTCATCCTGGTCAACCATGTCAACTACAAATCCGGCCAGCTGCGCGACATGGCGGCACTGACATGCAAGGCCCATCAGGTCGGTGCGCTGATCGTCTGGGACCTCTGCCATACGGCCGGCGCCTTGCCGGTCGAGCTCGACAGCGCCAATGCCGATTTTGCCATCGGATGCACGTACAAATACCTTAATGGCGGCCCGGGGGCGCCAGCCTTCATCTACGCCGCCGAGCGTCATCACGACAAAGTCCGGCAGCCGCTCAGCGGTTGGTGGGGCCATGCGCGGCCCTTTGCCTTCGAACAGGGTTACGCGGCCGGCAGCGGCATCCGCCGGTTCCTGTGCGGCACGCAACCTGTCTTGTCGATGCGGGCGCTGAAGGGGGCACTGGACCTTTGGGACGATGTCGACATGGCGGTGGTGCGTAAGAAGAGCATCGCGCTCACCGATCTGTTCATCCAACTCGTCGAGACCAGATGCGGCGCCTACGGCCTGGAGCTGGAAAGCCCGCGCGATGGCAATGCGCGTGGAAGTCAGGTTTCATTCCTCCACCCCAATGGCTACCAGGTGATGCGGGCACTGATCGAGCGCGGCGTGATCGGCGATTTCCGTGCGCCGTCGACGATCCGCTTCGGCTTCACGCCCCTTTATGTCGGTTACACCGATGTATGGCAGGCGGTCGAGGTACTGGAAGATATCCTGCGCACCGGCGCCTGGAAGGATGCCCGCTTCGCGGTCAAGACGGCGGTGACCTGAACAGTCGTCAAACAAGGGTTCAGAGCCGGGTACGGACGTTCCAGAGTTCGGGAAACAGGACGACCTCGAGCATCTTCTTGAGATAGGAGGCGCCCGATGTGCCGCCGGTGCCACGCTTCAGGCCGATGATGCGTTCCACCGTGGTGACGTGGTTGAAGCGCCAGCGGCGGAAGTAGTCCTCGAAGTCGACCAGCTTCTCGGCCAATTCGTAGAACATCCAGTAGCGCTGCGGATCGCGGTACACCGTCTGCCAGGCGACCAGGACTTCTTCGTTTTCCGTCCGCGTCTCGCGCCATTCCGTGCGCTTTGCGTCCGCCCCAATGTCGAAGCCGTTGCGCGCCAGAAGCAGCAGCGCTTCATCGTAGAGCGACGGCTCGGCCAGAATCGCCTCCAGCTTGGCGTTGAGGTCCGGCCGGTGCTTGTGCGGCCCGAGCATGGCGAGGTTACGGTTGCCGGCCATGAACTCGATGGCGCGATACTGCCAGGATTGGAAACCCGAGGACTGGCCGAGCGAGTCGCGGAACTCGGTGTATTCGCTGGGCGTCATCGTGCGCAGCACGTCCCAGGCATTGTTCAACTGCTCGAAAATGCGGGCGACGCGCGACAGCATCTTGAAGCTCGGCTCGAGCCGGTCGGCACGGATCGAACGGATCGCTGCACCGATCTCATGCAAGGCGAGCTTCATCCATAATTCCGATGTCTGGTGCTGGATGATGAACAGCATTTCGTCATGCGCCGATGACAGCGGCGCCTGCGCGTCGAGGACTTTCTCCAGGTGCAGATAGTCGCTGTAGGACATGCGTTCCTTGAACGACATCTCAGCACCTTCGGACGCCGGATCGTAGGGCTCGCTCAATTGATTTTCTCCGTGCGCAGCCGGAAGCGCTGGATCTTGCCGGTCTGGGTCTTGGGCAGAGCGGCGATGAATTTGACCGATCGCGGGTATTTATAGGGCGCGATGGTTGCCTTGACGTGGTCCTGCAGGCGCTTGACGGTCATCGCGTCTGGCGAGACACCTTGCACCAGAACGACATGCGCCTCGACGATCTGGCCGCGCTCGCCATCGTCGGCGCCGATGACCGCGCATTCGGCGACATCGGGATGCGACAGCAGCGCCGCCTCGACCTCGGGTCCGGCGATATTGTAGCCGGCGCTGACGATCATGTCGTCGGAACGCGCGGCGAAGTGGAAGAAGCCGTCCTCATCCTGCGTGAAGGTGTCGCCGGTGAGGTTCCAGCCGTCGCGCACATAGTCCTTCTGCCTGTCATCGGCCATGTAGCGGCAGCCGGTTGGCCCGCGCACCGCCAGCCGTCCGGTCTCGCCACGCGGCACCTCGTGCATGTCGCCGTCGACGATGCGGGCCTCATAGCCGCCGACCGGCTTGCCGGTCGAAGCCGGCTTCCTGTCGTCAAAGCGGTTGGAGATGAAGATGTGCAGCATTTCGGTGGCGCCGATGCCGTCGAGGATCGGCTTGCCGGTCTTTCGCGTCCACTCTTCGAAGACCGGTGCCGGCAATGTCTCGCCGGCGGAAACGGCAACACGCAGCGATGACAGGTCGGCGCCTTCGTCCATGGCCTTCAGCATGGCGCGGTAGGCGGTCGGCGCGGTGAAGGAAATGGTCGCTTTGTAGGTCTCGATGATGTGGACCATGTTGGGCGGCGTCGCCTGCTCCAACAAGGTCGCCGCCGCGCCGAAGCGCAGGGGGAAGATGGCCAACCCGCCAAGGCCGAAGGTGAAGGCGAGCGGCGGCGAGCCGACGAAGATGTCGTCCGGCGTCACCTGCAGGACTTCACGCGCGTAGGCATCGGCGATGATCAGGAGATCGCGGTGGAAATGCATCGTCGCCTTCGGCACGCCTGTCGTGCCCGAGGTGAAGCCGAGCAGGGCGACGTCATCGCGGCCGGTGCTGACGGCGGTGAAGGTGACCGGCTTGTCGAGGGCGGCGCGGTCGAGCTCGGCGTCATGGTTGGCGGTGCCGTCGAAGCCGATCACCTGCTTCAGGAACGCACTGTCCTTGGCGCAGGCGGTCATCTCGTCCATCAGCCTGGTGTCGCAGAGCGCGGTCGTTATTTCCGCCTTGTCGACGATCTTGGTGAGTTCACCGGCGCGCAGCATCGGCATGGTGTTTACGACGACAGCGCCGACTTTGGTGGCGGCCAGCCAGCAGGCGACCATTGCCGGGTTATTGGCGGAGCGTATCAGCACCCGGTTGCCCGGCTTGACGCCATAATTCTCGACCAGCGCATGGGCGAGCCGGTTCGTCCAGTCGGACAGTTCCTTGTAGGTGCGGCGGCGGCCGTTGCCGATCAGCGCGGTGTGGTCGCCGAGACCCTTCTCGACCAGCCTGTCGGTCAGTTCAACACCGGCGTTGAGGTGTTCTGGATAGTCGAAGCCGTCGAGCAGGAAGTCGGGCCATTGGTCGGGCGGCGGCAAATGATCGCGCGTGAACGTGTCGGTATGTGCTGAAGGCCCAAGCATCTTGCGGCTGCCCCTGTCTGCCTCACGTCCATGGTGGAACAGAGCGAAGGATCGCACCAGTCGAAATTTGTTTCAAGCCTAAAATGTTTTTCGCTCGAGCATTGACGCATGACATGGCGGCGGCCATTGCTAGTGTTGAAACGATGCCATTTCGGGGAGGGTGCCGATGCTCGACCATCGCATTGCCGACTGGGACAATGCCTACGCCAACGGCGCCAATATCGCCGGCAGCGACCGTTGGCCGGCCGCCTGGGCGGAACCCGCGCAAGCATTCCGAGACGCGATGTCGGCTCAGGGCCGGGCACGGCTCGACATCGCCTATGGCGACGGGCCGCGCAATCGGTTCGATCTTTTCCTTCCCGATGTCGCGCCCAGGGGACTCGTGGTGTTCATCCATGGCGGCTATTGGATGGAGACCGACAAGAGCTTGTGGTCGCACCTCGCCGGTGGCGGGGTCGGCACCGGCTTTGCCGTGGCGATGCCGTCCTATACGCAATGCCCCGATATACGCATCGCCGGCATCGTCAGCGAAATCGGGGCGGCGATCGGCAAGGCGGCGGCCATGGTCGGGGGACCACTGACGCTGACCGGACATTCGGCCGGCGGCCATCTCGCCAGCCGCATGGTGACGACATCGACGCCTTTGGCGGCCGATGTCTCGCGGCGCATACGCCATGTCGTTTCGATTTCAGGCTTGCATGATTTGCGTCCGCTGATGCGCACGGACATGAACACGGTGCTGAAAATCGACGAGCATGAGGCGCTGACGGAAAGCCCGGCACTGCTGCGGCCCTTGGATGGTGTCCGCATCACCTGCTGGGCTGGCGGCGGGGAGCGTTCCGAGTTCCTGCGCCAGAATGCATTGCTGGCCAATATCTGGACCGGGCTTGGCGCCATCACCAGTGCCGTGGTCGAGCCCGATCGGCATCATTACGACGTCGTCGATGGCCTTGCCGATCCGGCCCATGCGTTGACGCGGACCTTGATCTCGGAATAGCCGAGATCATTTTTGTCTTGTTATCAGCTTATTACAGGAAAATGCTTCAGCGCAACATCAGAACGCTGCAAACGTCTCCGGCAGCGGATGCAGGGGCAAAAGGCGCGCGCACGACCAGCCCGTTGGCGTCGGCGAGCATCCTCAGCATCGAGGAATCCTGGATGCCGAACGGCGTTGCCACCAGTTCGTCGTGGTCTTCCCTGACCACCGCCCGCACATAATCCTGGCGCAGGTCATTGGCGGGCATTGCGGTGCCCAGCCGCGCCTGACGGATGTCCTGACGGTAGGCGCGACCGCCCAGCCTTGCCAGAAGCGGCTTCAGGAACAATTGCGAGCAGACCAGGCTTGCCACCGGGTTGCCGGGCAGGCCGATGCATCTGATATCGCCGAGGCGTCCGAACATCAGCGGCTTGCCGGGACGCATGGCGATCTTCCAGAAGCCGAGCGTCATGCCTTCGCCGGTCAACACGTCATGGATCAGGTCGTGGTCGCCGACCGAGGCGCCGCCGAGCGTGACGATGACATCGGCGCCCGCCGCGACCGCTTTCCTGACCATGCCGGCGATGGCGTCCTTGCGGTCGGCGGCGATCCCGAGATCGAGCGCTCGGGCACCGACCGACTGTGCTGCCGCGGCGACGCCATAGGCGTTCGACGAAATAATCTGGTCAGGCCCGAGTTCGCTTCCGGGCGGCAACAGCTCGTCACCGGTGGCGATGATGGCGACCAGCGGCCGTTTTACCACGCTCACTCGGGGATGATTGGCCGATGCCACCAGCGACAGTGCCGCCGGGTCGAGCACGCGCCCCTTTTCCAGCAGCACGTCGCCCTTGGAAAAATCGAGGCCGATGCGGCGGATGTTACGCCACTCTGCGGTGGGCTCGATCACCTCGATATTGCCACCGCCGATATCCCGGACATTTTCCTGGATGACGATGGTGTCGGCGCCGTCAGGCAGCGGTGCGCCGGTGAAGATGCGCACGGCCTGTGCCTGGCCGACCGTACCGTCAAAGCCACGCCCGGCCGGCGCCATGCCGATCACCGCGAGTTTCGACGGCACCGACGCCACGTCGGCGGCACGCACTGCATAACCGTCCATGGCCGAAGCGTTGAAAGGTGGCTGGGTGCGAAGCGCCACGACGGGTTCCGCCAGCACGCGATCGACAGCCTCGATGAGAGGAACGCTTTCGCCCTCCAGCGGCACGGCGCCATCAAGCAGGCGTTCGAGCGCCTCGGCGACCGGAACCAGCGCCATCAGGCACCTGCCTTGTAGTCGCCAGACTTGCCGCCGGCTTTTTCGACCAGCCGGATACCTGAGATGACCATGGCGCGGTCCACCGCCTTTGCCATGTCGTAGATGGTCAGGCAGGCCACGGACGCGGCGGTCAGCGCCTCCATTTCGACCCCGGTCTTGCCGGTGACGCGCGCCAGGGCAGTGACCTTCAGGCCTGGCAGCGCATGATCAGGCTCAATGTCGACGGAAACCTTGGTCAGCAGCAGGGGATGGCAGAGCGGGATCAATTCATGCGTCTTCTTCGCCGCCATGATGCCGGCGATGCGCGCGGTGCCGAGCACATCGCCTTTCTTGGCATTGCCGGTAAGGATGGTCTTCAACGTCTCTGGATGCATCGAGACGAAACCCTCGGCAATCGCGGTGCGCGTCGTCTCGTCCTTGTCGCCGACATCGACCATGTTGGCCTCGCCCTGCGCGCCGAGGTGCGTGAGGTTGGCAGCCATCGTCAAATCGCCATAGAGCGACGTGCGTCCATTCGGACGCACAAAGTGCGTTCTATCACTTTGACTTCATGCATCGTGCTCTCCGAAAATCGATTCCGATTTTTGGGCCGACCCATCGGACGCCTTGCCCGTGAGCAGCGAGCGTGTTGCAGCGGTCACATCCCGTTGGCGCATCAAGCTCTCGCCCACCAGGAAGGCGCCGATGTCCATCCTTTGCAGTCTAAGACAATCGTCATGCGAGAAGATGCCGCTTTCGCTGACCAGAAAATGACCACCCGGCACCATCGCCCGCAGCCGCTCCGACGTATCGAGGCTGGTCTCGAATGTCCGCAGGTTGCGGTTGTTGATGCCGATCAATTGCGATGACAGTTTCAGCGCGCGCTCCGTCTCGGCTTCGTCGTGCACCTCGATCAGGGCATCCATGCCGAGCTCGAATGCCGTCGATTCGAGTTCGCTTGCCATGGCGTCATCGATGCTGGCCATGATGATCAAAATGGCGTCCGCCCCCCAGGCCCGCGCCTCATAGACCTGATAGGGGTCGAATAGGAAATCCTTGCGCAGGGCGGGCAGCGTCACGGCGGCTCGCGCCTTGGTCAGAAACTCCGGTGCGCCCTGAAAGGAGGGCGCATCGGTCAGCACGGAAAGACAGGCCGCGCCGCCTTTTTCATAAGCCTTGGCCAGACTCGGCGGATCGAAATCGGCACGGATCAACCCTTTGGACGGACTTGCCTTCTTGATCTCGGCGATCAGTGCAAAGCTGCCCGATCTGCGCTTCGCTTCGAGCGCGGCGAGGAACCCGCGCGGTGCGTCGGCGTCTTTTGCGCGCGCCTTGATCTCGGCCAGCGGCAGGCGTGCCTTGGCGGCGGCTATCTCGTCGCGCTTGTAGGCTTCGATCTTGCGCAAAATGTCAGACACGGTTCACCCGTTCGAAATTTCGACCAGCCGGTCGAGCACCTGCAGCGCCCGGCCGCTGTCGATCGCCTGCGCGGCGATGGCGATGCCGTCGCCGAGTGTCGTCGCCTTGCCCGCAATCACCAGTCCGGCGCCGGCATTCATCAACACCGTGTCGCGGTAGGCGCCGGCGGCGCCGCCCAGCATGTCGCGCAAGGCCTTGGCATTATAGGCGGCATCACCGCCGCGCAGCTCACCCTTGGTATGGCGCTTTAGTCCAACCTCTTCCGGGGTCAGCGTAAAGCTGCGGATTTCGCCGCCAACCAGTTCGGCGACCTGCGTCTCGCCTGTTGTGGTGATCTCGTCATAGCCATCGCCATGGGCGACCCAGGCATGCTCGGTGCCGAGCGCCTTCAGCGTTTCGGCCACCGGCATGATCCATTCCGGCATGAACACGCCGACCATCTGCCGCTTGACGCTGGCCGGGTTGGAAAGCGGGCCGAGCAGGTTGAAGATGGTGCGCGTGCCAAGCTCGCCCCGAACCGGACCGACATGCTTCATCGCCGGATGGTGCGCCGGCGCGAACATGAAGCCGACGCCTGCTTCATGGATGCATTTGCCGATAATCTCCGGCGCGATGTCGATCTTGACGCCGAGGGCAATCAGCACGTCGGCCGCGCCGGTCAGCGAGGACAGGCCACGATTGCCGTGCTTGGCGACAGGCACGCCGCTGCCGGCAATGACAAAGGCAGAGGCCGTCGAGATGTTGACCGAGTGCGAATTGTCGCCGCCGGTGCCGACGATGTCGATGGCGCCGTCAGGGGCATCGACGCGAAGCATCTTGGCGCGCATCGTGGCGACAGCGCCCGAAATCTCGTTCACCGTCTCGCCGCGCACGCGTAGCGCCATCAGGAAGCCGCCGATCTGCCCTGGGGTCGCATCGCCCGACATGATGATGTCGAAGGCCTCGCAGGCCTCCTCGAAGGACAGGGCAGTGCCGGTCGCGACCTTGGCGATATGGGTTTTCAGCGCGCTCATCTCGTCGAGGCTTGGGTAACGGCGGCCTGGTCGATGCGGACGTCGTACTGCGTCTGCAACTGCGCCACCAATTGGTCGAGCAGGTCGTCGGACATGCCGGAGGTGAATGATTTCTGCGCGTCGTCCGGCACCGAGCTGGCGTCGGCGCCGGCAGGTTCGAACACTTCGGCGACCTTGAACAGGATCTGGCCGTCGCCGGTGGGCGAGGGGATCAAGCCGGTGCCGCCTTCGCCGACGCCGAACATCACTGCGGCGCCCTCCTTGCCGAAATCGGCATCATCGGCTTCGCGCTTCAAGCCGCGCTTGGTCTGCTTTTCCAGCTTGAGGTCACCGGCGATGACGTCGAGCGTGGCGCCGGCCTTGAGGCGCTTCTCGAGTTCGCCCGCCTTGGCGGCGAGCCGCTTGGTGGTCTCGGCCGCCGTCCAGTCGACGACAACTTTCTGGCGCACCTCGTCAAGAGTGCGGTCGCGGGCCGGTGTGATCGAACCGACCTCATAGAAGACGAAGCCGTTGTCCGCGGTGGTCAGCGCCTCGTTTTCGGTGTTGGGTTCCGCATCAAAGACGGCCTTGATCAGCGACGGTGATTCCGGCAGGTCCTTGACGATGGAGCCATCGGGCCTCAGGCCATTGCGATCGATGGCGTCGACGGTGATGTCCTTAAGCTTCAATTTGGCGGCCGCGTCGGCCAGAGAACTGCCCGATGCACGGGTGTCCTCATAATTGTCGTGTACATCCAAAAGGATGCGGCTTGCCTCGCCCAGCGCCAGGTCCTTGCGGATCTGGTCGGACACTTCGGCGAGCGGCTTTACCACCTCGGGCTTGATCTCGGTCACGCGCAACAGCACTGGGCCGAAGGTGCCCTGAACGACCTGGCTGACTTCATTGACGTTGAGCGCGAAGGCGGCATCGGCAACCGCCTTGTCGGCGATCTTGTCCTTGGCGAGCGTGCCAAGCAGCGTGTCGGCCGGCGTCTTGCCTTCGGCGATCACCAGTTTGTCGAAGGTGGCGCCGGCCTTGAGCGAATCGAGCGCTGCCTTGGCCGCATCCGGCGTCTTGAACACAAGCTGCTCGATGGTGCGCATTTCGGGTGTGGTGTAGCGTGCCTTGTTCTTGTTGTAGTCGTCACTGACCTGCTGGTCGGTGACCGCTGTCGTGTCCATGATGTCCACCGGTTCCAGGCGGACATACGAGAATTTGCGGTATTCAGGTGCGGCGTAGGTTTTCTTGTTGGCCTCGAAATAGGCCTGGAGCACGCTGTCGATCGGCGCTTCGATCGGCTCGACCAGCGTCTTTGGCAATGTCAAATAGTCGACGGTGCGGTCTTCACCGCGGTAGAGCGCGACCGCCCTGAAGAACGTGTCCGGCGCCTTGAGGCCGTCCGAGACCGCTTCGACGATCTGCTGGCGCACCGCCACCTGGGCGCGGTTCTTCAGGTAATCCTCGGGCCGCATGCCGACCTCGTGCAGCATGTAGTCGAATGTCCTTCGGTCGAACTGACCACCAGGGCCCTTGAAAGCCGGATCTTCGCGGGTGAGTTCGGCCAGCCGGTCCTTGGAGAGGCCGAGGCCCAGCTTGCGTGCCTGTTCGTCGAGAACGGCACCGGAAACGAGTTGCGCCAGCACCTGGTTGTCGATGCCGAGCGCCTTTGCCTGTTCATGAGTGAGGCGCTGACCGAACTGCTGCGACATGACGGCGAGCTGGCGGTCATAAGCAAGGCGGTATTCGTTGATCGATACCTTGGTGCCGCCGGCCGTTATCACCGAATCGTGGCCCGCAAGGCCGCCCATCAGCCGTCCGGAGATGCCCCACGCGGCGAAACTGACCACCAGCAGCGAAAGCAATGTCTTCGCGACCCAGGTACCCGCCGCGCTTCTCAATATACCAAGCATGGTTACTTCCGATTTATGCGCATTTTCGCATGCGCCGAGTTTGAAACAAGCGCAATAGCGCCCTTCCGGTCCACTGTCGATTGCTTTGTGGCCCGATTTTGGTAGTGAGGGCCAGAGCCTGATATCGCCCGGAGAAGCACACCATGACGCCAGGAATTCGCCCGCTTGTCGCCGGCAACTGGAAAATGAACGGCACCAGCGCCTCGCTGAACGAGCTCAGGATGATCGGTAACGGTTTCATGAGCGGGCTCGACGCCGAGACCGAAGCACTGGTCTGTGTTCCCGCGACGCTGCTTTCCCATGCCGCGGAGATCCTGTCACGCACGCCGGTCCATGCCGGCGGTGAGGACTGCCATAGCAAGGAGAGCGGCGCCTATACCGGCTGCATTTCCGCGGAGATGCTGAAGGACGCGGGCGCGAGCCATGTCATTGTCGGTCACTCCGAATGCCGCGAACAAAGCGGCGAGGACGACGCGACGGTCCAGGCCAAGGCCACCGCGGCCTGGCGTGCCGGGCTGGTGGCCATCGTTTGCATCGGCGAGACGCGGCAGGAGCGTGAGGCTGGAGCCACGCTGGAGGTGCTGTCGCGCCAGGTGGCCGGCTCGGTGCCGCCAAGTGCCACGCCATCCAACACCGTCATTGCCTATGAGCCGGTATGGGCGATCGGCACCGGCTTGACGCCAACCGCGGCCGATGTGGCCGAAGCGCATGCGCATATCCGTGAAAAGCTGTCGGAAAAGCTGGGGAACGCCGCTGCCAGGATGCGTATTCTCTATGGCGGCTCGGTCAAGCCGTCCAACGCGGTGGAGCTGCTGGGCGTCCGGAATGTCGATGGCGCGCTGGTCGGTGGCGCCAGCCTGAAAGCGGCTGATTTCCTGGGTATCGCCGAAGCCTATCGCAGCATTGCAGGCTGAGATTCACGAGGGTGGGCGGGTCTCGTCCCGTCCAAATTCGTTGCAAAGGGCGCGTTGCTTCCCATATTCCGGCCACGGGCTTGGAAATGCCGTGAAAGCATTGTATTGAGCCGCCTCCAATTCACCGGTCGTGTCCGCGGCCGGGCAGGGCCTTGCCAGGATAAACTATGCAAACCGTACTGATCGTCATCCATCTCATGGTCGTGCTCGCCCTTGTCGGCGTGGTGCTGCTGCAGCGCTCCGAAGGCGGCGGCCTCGGCATTGGTGGCGGATCGGGCTTCATGACGGCACGCGGCGCCGCCAACGCTTTGACCCGGGCGACGGCGATCCTGGCGGCTGCGTTCTTTGTGACGTCGCTGACCTTGTCGATCATCGCCCGCTACGGCGAGAAACCGATCGACATTCTCGATCGGGTTCCCACGACCTCGGACGGCAAGGGCGTGCTCAACCAACTGCCGGGCAAGACCACGCCGGCACCCGCCGGCAACGCTACGCCGACGCCACCGTCCGGAAACGACGCCGCGGCAAAGCCTCCGGCCCCGGCACCCGCCGCCGGCTCGACGCCGCCGGCGACCAATGGCACCACCAACACCGCACCGGCGGCGCCTCAGGTTCCGAACCAGTAACTTCCACGTTTCCAAACCGCGATCTGTGATCGTTTGAACACAGTCGCGGCAAATGCTGCGCGATCACGAAGATTCGACGGGCAGCAGTGCGGTCTCGCGCTTGAGGCGTCCGCGCTTATTCGACTATAGATTGCACGCGGCATTTTCGGCGTCCTTGGGGGACGCCGGGCGACGCCGTGGGCAACAAGCATTGAACGATCGGATCTTCGCCATGCAGCTTCGCAGCTTCATTTTCCTGGGACTTTGCGCCGCAATCGGCATGAGTTCCCCGGCCTTCGCCGGCATGCCGGCAAATATGGCCGCACAACAGTCGGTGTCGCTTGAAAAAACCGACGCCATCCCCGTCGCGGCCAAGAGCGATGCGGCGCAGTTGAAGCTTCTCAAGAAGAAGAAAACCCCGACACCGGACGACCTCGCCCAGATCAAGAAGATCGAGGCCAAGATCGCCGCTGGCAAGGAAGACGCCAAAGCCAAGGCGCTCGAAGCCAGGAAGCTGGCGATGCGCGAGGCAGCCAAAGCCAGGGCTGACGCGGACCGGAAGGCATTCCTGGCCAGCAAGGGTCAGAAAGCATCGGCAACCGAAGTGGCCGATGCCAAGCCGGCCAAGAAGACCATCAAGATTATCGAGCCGATTGAACCGGTCACGCCTATCCAGTCGGCCGAGCCTGTCCCGGCCGAGGTGATGAATGTCGCTTTGACCGGTAACAATGGCGAATTGCGCAGCGAGGTGGTCGGCGGCCAGAAGCAGTCAAGCGGCGGCCTGTTCGCCGGTCTGTTCGGTGGAACCTCATCCGGCTCATCGATCAGCTATCTGCCCGAGACACGGGCGCTCGACTCGGCACTTGCCCAGAAGAATGCCAAGAAGCCGTTCAAGGTGAAGCCGGAATTCGTGCCTCAGGACGTGGAATTCACGGGCTACGATGCCGGCACGATCGTCATCGACACCAGTGCTCGCCGGCTCTATCTCATCGAATCATCGACCACCGCACGCCGCTACGCCATCGCGGTCGGCCGCGAAGGCCTGCAGTTCAAGGGCACGGTCGCGGTCGGCGACAAGCAGGAATGGCCGCGCTGGATCCCGACGCTCGACATGCAGAAGCGCGAGCCCAAGCACTACGGCCAGTACAAGGACGGCATGGCCGGCGGCGGCCAGAACCCGCTCGGCGCGCGCGCCATCTATCTCTATGACGGCAAGAAGGACACGCATCTGCGTATCCACGGCACCATCGCGCCGCAGTCGATCGGCACCAGTGCCTCCAATGGCTGCTTCCGCATGATGAACGAGCACGTCATGGATCTCTACAGCCGCGTCCGGGTCGGCACCAAAGTCGTCATCATCTGACGTTTCCGTCATCATGCCGAAAGGGCCGGCTCAGCCGGCCCTTTTGTTTTGCTTAAGGTCCCGCTCAAACCTGTTTGGTCGTGATCTTGTCCAAAAACCGGATTCCACTTTTCGGGATCATGGTCCGAGCGCCTTTTTGGGAAAAAGCCTTCGCGGCGGTTTTTTCTCTGGCGGAATCAATCCGGCCGCGTTAAGCGATGACTCCCATGGCGCGATATGTATTCATCACAGGCGGCGTGGTTTCCTCACTTGGAAAAGGCATTGCCGCAGCGGCCCTTGGGGCTCTCCTGCAGGCGCGAGGCTATCGCGCACGCATCAAAAAACTCGACCCCTACCTCAATGTCGATCCCGGCACGATGTCGCCGTACCAGCATGGCGAAGTGTTCGTCACCGATGACGGGGCCGAAACCGACCTCGACCTTGGCCATTACGAGCGCTTCACCGGCCGTTCCGCCAACCAGCAGGACAACATCACGACCGGGCGTATCTACAAGAATATCATCGAGCGCGAGCGGCGTGGCGACTATCTCGGCGCGACCGTGCAGGTCATCCCGCACGTTACCGACGAGATCAAGAACTTCGTCCTCGACGACAATGACGACTATGATTTCGTTCTGTGCGAAATCGGCGGCACGGTCGGCGACATCGAGGCGATGCCGTTCCTCGAGGCGATCCGCCAGCTCGGCAACGATCTGCCGCGCAACAACGCCGTTTATGTCCACCTGACCTTGATGCCCTATATCCCGACGGCGGGTGAGCTGAAGACCAAGCCGACGCAGCATTCGGTCAAGGAATTGCGCGGCATCGGCATTGCGCCGGATATTCTTCTGGTGCGCGCCGACCGCGCCATTCCCAAGGAAGAGCGCCGCAAACTGTCGCTGTTCTGCAATGTCAGGGAAAGCGCCGTCATCCAGGCGCTCGACGTGCCGCATATCTACGACGTGCCTATGGCCTACCACAAGGAAGGTCTCGATTCGGAAGTGCTGGCCGCCTTCGGCATCGACCCGGCGCCCAAGCCGCGCATGGAACCATGGCAGGCTGTCTCCAACCGCATCCATAATCCGGAAGGCGAGGTCACCATCGCCATCGTCGGCAAGTATACCGGCCTCAAGGATGCCTACAAATCGCTGATCGAGGCGCTCTCGCATGGCGGGCTGGCCAACCATGTCAAGGTCAAGCTCGACTGGATCGAATCGGAAATCTTCGAAAAGGAAGACCCGACGCCTTGGCTGGAGAAGGTGCACGGCATCCTCGTGCCCGGCGGCTTCGGCGAGCGTGGCTCGGAGGGCAAGATCCTGGCGGCGAAGTTCGCACGCGAGCGCAAGGTGCCGTATTTCGGCATCTGCTTCGGCATGCAGATGGCCTGCATCGAGGCGGCACGCTCGCTGGCCGGTGTCGAACATGCCTCATCGACCGAGTTCGGCCCGACCAAGGAACCAGTCGTCGGTTTGATGACCGAATGGCTGAAGGGCAACATGCTGGAAAAGCGCAGGGCGAGCGGCGATCTCGGCGGCACCATGCGGCTCGGCGCCTATCAGGCCGAGCTCGCCAAAGGCTCGAAGATCGCCGATATCTACGGCGACACCCAAATTTCCGAACGTCACCGGCACCGCTACGAGGTCAATATCGACTACAAGAAGCGCCTGGAGGATTGCGGGCTGGTCTTTGCCGGCATGTCGCCCGACGGTGTGCTGCCGGAGACGGTCGAGTATCCCGACCATCCGTGGTTCATCGGCGTGCAATATCACCCCGAGCTGAAGAGCCGGCCGCTCGATCCGCATCCGCTGTTCGCCAGCTTCATCGAGGCGGCGGTGGAGCAGAGCCGGCTGGTCTGATCGCTACCATGCGGACTTATGTGGCGCTTCTCTACAGCATCACCCTGGGAGAGGGGCGGCGGGTCGTCATGTCCGATCTCAAGGCAATGGCGGAAGGCCTCGGCCTGAAGAATGTCCGCACCCTGGTGGCGACCGGCAACCTGGTTTTCGAGAGCGAAAAGATCTCGATCGCCGGACTTGAGAAGCGGCTGGAATCCGCCTTCGAACAGACCTTTGGCCGCCATGTCGACATCATCGTCCGTGCCGCCGGAGACTGGCGCAAACTCGCAAGCGGCAATCCATTCCCGACCGAGTCGGTGGAAGCCGGCGACCAGGTCGCGGTGCGCGTGATGCGCAAACCCGTGGCCGAGGATGCCATATCGGGGCTTCAGGCCTATGCCGCCGCGGACGAGAAGGTGCTTCTGGTCGGCGGCGACATCTGGGTCGTCTTTTCACGGGAGAGGCCTAGCTCGCGGCTGCTCGCGGCCGCAAATCACAAGCGCATGGGCATCGGAACCTCGCGCAACTGGAACACGGTGCGCAAGTTGGCCGAGATGATAAGAGCATAAATCTGGGGCGGCGTTGCGCCGCCCCAGAGAACTTCGTCAGGCTTTTGCTATCTTGGCGCCTGCACCCAGGGCGGCGGTGCGCAGCACGTAGTAGATGATGCCGGCGATCGCCACGCCGAAGAACCAGCCATAGACGCCCCACCAGGACGGCAGCCAGTTCGTGAAGTTCGGTAGGATCGAGGAGAAGACGGCGCCGATGCCGGCGGCGATGAAGGCATTGACATGCCAGCCGCCCTGGAAGCGGAACTCGCCGTCCTCGCGATACAGCGCCTCGACGTCGACCTCGCCCCTCCGGATCAGATAGTAATCGACCATCATCACGCCGAAGATCGGTCCCATCGTCGCGCCGATGACGTTGACGAAAGAGGCGGCACTGCCTTCCCACGGTGCGAACGGATAGAGCACAAGCGCGATGACAGCGGCGATGTAGCCGCCCTTCTTGAAGTCGATCTGCCGCGGGAAGACGTTGGAGAAGTCGAAGGCCGGCGACACGAAGTTGGCCACGACGTTGATGCCAAGCGTCGCCACCGCGAAGGTCAGGGCGGCAAGGGCGGCCAGGAACCAGCTGTCGAACTTGGCCGAGATCTGGTCGGGGTGCAGCAGCACCTCATGGTAAACGTCGTAGGCGGCAATGGTGGTGACGCCGGCGACCAGCGAGAACAGGATCAGGTTGATCGGCAGACCCCAGATATTGCCCTTGCGCAGCGCCGCCTGATCGGGCGCATAGCGGGCGAAATCGCAGAAATTGAGATAGAGCGCCGAAAAATACGTCACCCAGATCGCGGCGACCGCGAACAGCGACGTCCACGAGCCCGGCGTTCCAGGCACGCCGGCATCCTTGGTCTTTTCCAGAAGCACGTCCATCGGGATGTCGCTGGTGAAGGCGAAGGTTCCGGATTTGACACAGAGATAGATGGCCAGGAGCAGCATCATCACCCAGACGGCTGGTCCCGCCCAATCCTGGAACCGGCGCACCGTTTCCATGCCTTTCTGGATGATGAGCAGTTGCAGGGCCCATATGACCACGAAGCAGATCACCTCCAGGCCGGAATGGCCGAGGAAATGGGTGTTGGCGTTGAAATCGGCGAACCATTGCGAGCGGATGAGCAATGCGACGATGGCGCCGGAGGCGGCGGCAGTCTGCGCGCCATACCAGAAGCAGGCGACGATGGCGCGCACCAGTGCCGGAATGTTGGCGCCCCAGATGCCGAAGGAGGCGCGGGCGAGCACGGGGTAGGGCACACCGGTTTTCACACCGGCATAGCCGACCATGTTCATCAGCGCGTAGATGATCAGCGAGCCGATGCCGATGGCGATGATGAAATTGACGAAGCCGCCACAGAACAGAAACAGGCTGGCGGCGAGGTAGTAGCCCCACAGGCTATGGACGTCCGACGTCCAGACGTTGAAGATCGAGAACGGTCCCCAGTTTCGAACCTTGGCAGGAGCGAGGTCTTCATTATACAGGTCAGGCGATGCGCCTTGTATCGTCATTGCAATGTCCCCTTCTTGCAGCACGCGCCCTCACGCGTTGACCGCGGAGGTTACGCCTGACGCAGGGGAACCGGCAAGCAATCGATTTGCCGGCTTTGACCTTAAAGATATTCAATGCGAACCGCGATTATCGACGGGGCGATGATGGTGAGCCGCTTTTGAAAAGGCCTGCCTGTTGATTCGAGTTCTCGATCCACGGCCTCAATCTGGACGAACCCGCGTTCACAACATCTGTCGGCAAGCGGGGCTGCCTAGGCGATGGCCATCACCCGCTTATGGTCCTCGACTTCGGAAAGCAGCCAGTCCTGAAAGAGGCCAGTACCCGGCTTGTTGCCGATGCTGCGGCGCTGATGCAGATAGATGCCCGCCGGATAGGTATGGCGGGCGCTGAACGGGGCGACCAGCTTGCCCTGCTGCAGCAGATCCTGGGCCATCATCGTGTCGGCAAGCGCTATTCCAGCGCCATTGATCGCCTCGCGCATGATCAGCGTGCAATCATCCAGTGTCGTGCTGGATTTCGGCGTCGTGTCCAAAACGCCTTCCTGTTCCAGCCAGCGCTTCCATCGCATGGTCTCGCATTCGTGGATCAGATGGTGGTTGACCAGATCGGCGGGCGATCGTAGCGGCATCGGGCCTTCGAGCAGCGAGGGCGCACAGACCGGCGTCAGAACCAGCGGGATCAGCAGCGTCAGAGCCGGGCCGGCCTTGTAGACGAACTCGTCGACGATGGCCAAATCGAAATTGGCCCGCTTGCCTGACGTCGAAATCTCCAGATCCACGGCCGGATGCTGCCGGCGAAATTTCGGCAACCGGTCCGCCAGCCAAAGGTTCAGAACAACCGGCACGCACAGGACCCGGACACGCTGGGTCCTGCCGTGGCTCGGGCCGTTGGCGAGATTGACATCGTCGGTGGCGCGCCAGATGGCCTCGAACGCTTCGGAGAGGCTGCGTGCATAGTAAGAGCCCCTGGTAGTGGGCGTTATCTGGCGAAAGCCGCGCTCGAACAAATCCTGACCGAGATTCCTTTCAAGCGCGCGGATATGACGGCTGACGGCGGATGGCGTCAGGTGCAGTTCTTCCGCTGCATCCTTGACGCTGCCGAGACGTGCGGCGGCTTCGAAAGCGCGCATGCCATTGAGTGAGGGTAGGGCCATTGAACGATCATGAAATGTCAGTTGAGTTTTTGTCAATCGACATGGACAAAATTGGCGTTTGATCGCTTGGCCCGTTCAGGGATACCCAAGAGGCAAGAGCAACTAAGTCGTCTTACGAAAACGACTATTTGGGGACTTCGGCACCATTCCACCAACGGCGGCGACCGGTCTGACCGGCTTCCGCCGGTGGCAGGCGAAGCGTTACGCAAATTGCGAGCAGCGCCTCTGCCAAAGCCCCGCAATGAGGAGAACACCCGCTTATGCCTCAATCGCCAGTGCCGGTCTTTGAAACGGCGGACGAGATTTCCGCGGAAACCTCCGTCGTCGTGATCCTGCAGACTGCCCAGACAGGCTTTGGCCCGCGGGCAATGGCACTGGACACCGAAATGGGCGGGATCCTCTCCCGGGCCTGTTCCGATGCGACCGCCTTGGCTGAATCCGGCGCCTGTATCGATGTCATCGCCCCCCAGGCGATATCGACCCGGCGCGTGGTTGTCCTGGCCCTGGGCAAGGCCGAGGCCGTCACCGCACTCTCCTTGGCGCGCGCCGGCGGCCTGCTTGCCGCGCATCTGGAAGGCAAAGGGGAATGCGCGGCTACCCTGGTCCTTGACCCCATCGCAGGCATAGGCCTGCCGGGAGCGGAGGTCCTGGCAAGAATCGCGCTTGGAATGCGGCTGCGGCGCTATCGCTTCGACCTGCGCAACCGGCGCCAAGGGGCGGGGGCCGATCGGACCCTGCGGGTGCAATTGGTCGGGGCCGGCGGCCCGGAGCTGAATTCGGCGCTGGCACGGATCAATGCCATCGCGGATGGCGTCGAATATGCGCGCACACTGGTCAACCTGCCGCCAAACCATCTTCATCCCGACAATTTCCACGATCATCTGGAGCCGTTGCGCGAAGCTGGCATCGACGTCGAGATACTCGATACGGCGAGGCTGAAGGAACTCGGCATGAATGCGATCCTGGCCGTGGGGTCAGGCTCCGTGCGGCCGCCGCGCGTCGCGGTCCTGCGCTATCGCGGCAAGGGTGCTCCCGCACAGCCGCTGGCCTTTGTCGGCAAGGGCGTATGTTTTGATTCCGGCGGCCTTTGCATAAAACGCGGCGAGCAGATGTTCGATATGAAGGCCGATATGGGCGGCGCGGCCGCGGTGGTCGGCCTGCTGATCGCGCTGGCCCGGCAAGGCAGCCCGGTGCACGTGGTCGGGGTGCTCGGCATTGCCGAGAACATGCCGTCGGGCACCGCGCTCAAGCCGCGCGACATCATCACGACAGCGTCCGGCCAAACCGTGGAAGTGTTCGACACGGATGCGGAAGGGCGCCTGATCCTGGCCGACTGCCTCTATTATGCCGCCTCGCGCTTCAACCCGTCGGTGATCGTCGACCTTGCCACTCTGACCTATTCGGTGATGCGAGGTCTCGGATCGGTATTCGCCGGCCTCTTCAGCACCGACGAAGCCATCGCCTCGCGGATGATCGCGGCCGGAGAAATGGTCGGCGAGCGGTTCTGGCAGCTGCCGCTCGACCGGGCTTACGACGAGGGGCTGCAATCGCCGTTCGCGGATCTGCGACATCACGCCAAGGACATGGAAGACGGTGATGCTCCCTACGCCGCGGCGTTCCTGCGTCATTTCACCGAGGATCGGCCCTGGGTGCATCTCGACATTGCCGGCAAGGAACTGGCCGAGGCGGATCGGCCCCTCGGCAGGCAAGGCGCCACGGCATTCGGCGTGCAGATGCTGGAAGAATGGGTTCGGTCCGGCCGGCTGACGAACTAGGAGCAAACAAGATGTCTTCAGCCACACAGGGAATCGGGATGTCATCGGAAATCGTCACCAGGGAAGGCCGGGCCGGCTTCGGCGGCTACGAAACCTGGTATCGGGTCAGCGGCGAACTCGACGCCGACAAGGCTCCGGTCGTTATTCTGCATGGCGGACCAGGTGCCGCCCATAATTACGTCGATGCCTACAAGCTTCTTGCCCGAGGAGGCCGTGCCGTCATCCACTACGACCAACTGGGCTGCGGCAATTCCACCCTGCTGCCTGACAAGGGCACCGATTTCTGGACGCCCAGGCTGTTTATCGACGAACTTGAAAATCTCGTCGATCATCTCGGGATCCGAGGCGGCTTCCACGTGCTCGGACAGAGCTGGGGCGGCATGTTGGGCGCTGAATATGGGGTGACACTGCCGAAGGGCTTGAAGTCGCTGACAATCGCCAACTCGCCGGCGTCCATGACGCTATGGGTACAGGAGGCCAACCGACTGCGCGCCGACCTGCCCGAGGACGTGCAGGAGACGCTCACTCGGCACGAGCAGGCCGCCACGACGGACGATCCGGCCTATCAAGAAGCGACGATGCGGTTCTACGAACGTCATGTCTGCCGCGTCGTTCCGTTCCCGCCGGAAGTGACGGAGACCTTCGCTCAGATCGTGCGCAATCCGACCGTTTATCATGTGATGAACGGTCCGAACGAATTCCACGTCATCGGAACGCTGAAGAGCTGGAGCATCATCGATCGGCTGCCGGCGATCGATGTTCCCACGCTGATCATCTCCGGCCGTTACGACGAGGCCACGCCAGCGACCGTGCAGCCCTTCAAGGACGGCATCAAGGGATCGCGCTGGCAGATATTCGAACATTCCAGCCATATGCCGCATGTCGAAGAGCAGGATCTATGCATGCAGGTGGTGGGAGACTTCCTGGACAACAACGACAACTGAGAAAAGGGGAACTAAGACATGAAGAAATTGCTCTTGGGGGCCTCGGCCGCGGCATTGCTGGCCGGCTCGTGGCTGGCTCCGGCACAGGCCGAAAACCTCAGGGAACATCGAGGCGGCACCATTCGCCTGCTGGCCCGCTCGGCGGCCGGAACGCTCGATCCGCATATCAACTACACCGACCAGGGCTGGCAAATGTACCAGCCGATCTATGACGGGCTGGTCGCCTTCCGCAAGGCCGAGGGCATGGACGGCTTCACCATCGTCCCCGACCTGGCCGAGGCGCTGCCGCAGGTCAGCAATGATGGCAAGACCTTCACCTTCAAACTGCGCAAGGGCATCAAGTTCTCCGATGGCAAGGATCTCGGCGTGAAGGACGTCGTTGCTTCCTTCCAGCGCATCTTCAAGGTCTCCGGACCGACCTCGGGCACCTTTTATGCCGGCATCGTTGGCGCCGACAAATGCCTTGCCGACACCAAGAGCTGCACGCTGGAAGGCGGCGTTGTCGGCGACGAAGCGGCCGGCACCATCACGTTGAACCTCACCAAGCCGGACGCAGAGATCCTCTACAAGCTTGCCTTGCCGCATGCCGTGGTCCTGCCGGCGGACACGGCCGCGGAAGACATGGGTTCCAAGCCCATCCCCAGCACCGGCGCCTACATGATCTCCGCCTTCGATCCCAACAAGGGGATGACGGTGACCCGCAACCCCAACTTCAAACAATGGAGCGAGGACGCCCAGCCGGACGGCTATCCTGATGTCGTCCAATATGATTTCGGCCTCTCCGAGGAAGCTGCCGTCACCGCGATCCAGAACGGGGAAGCCGACTGGATGTTCGACGCGCTGCCCAGCGATCGTCTCGGCGAACTCGGCACCAAGGCCATGGACCAGTTGCACATTTCGCCGCTTTCGGCGTGGTGGTATGCGCCGCTCAACAACCGGCTGGCGCCGTTCGACAATGAAAAGGCCCGTCAGGCCGTTGCCTACGCGATCGACCGCAATACGCTGGTCAAGCTGTTTGGCGGCAAGGTGCTGGCCTCGCCGGTCTGCCAGGTCCTGCCTCCGGATTTCCCGGGCCACGAGGACTATTGCCCCTTCACCAAGAACCCCGGCGCCAAATGGTCGGCGCCTGACCTCGACAAGGCAAAGCAGCTCGTCGAGGAATCGGGCACCAAGGGCCAGAAGGTGACCATCATCGTCGAGGACACGGCCATTTCACGGTCCATCGGCGTCTATCTGCAGAGCGTACTGACCACCATCGGCTATGTCGCCGACGTCAAGCCGATCTCGTCCAACATCCAGTTCACCTACATTCAGAACACCAACAACAAAGTGCAGATGTCCGTCACCCAATGGTACAAGGACTATCCCGCGGCTTCGGACTTCCTGAACATCCTGTTCAGCTGCGCCTCCTTTCGCGAAGGTTCGGACGCTTCGATCAACATCGCCGGCTTCTGCGACAAGGATATCGACGCCAAGATGCAGAAGGCATTGGACCTCGGCGTGACCGACCAGAAAGCCGCCGACAAATTGTGGGCCGAGATCGACAGGCAAGTCACGGACAAGGCGCCGGCTGTCGGCCTCTTCACGCCGAAGCGGCTTGACTTCGTCAGCAAGCGCGTCGGCAATTTCAAGTTCAACCGGCAGTTCAACTGGATGATCACCCAATCTTGGGTACAGTAATGGCCTGGGTGCAGTAACGAACCGCGGAGGGGCACGTCCGTGTCGAACGAAGCTGTCGCCACGCCGCGCAAGACGCGAGGGCCCTGGGCCGTCGCGTTTGCGAGGCTGGCAACGGACAGGGCCGCCATGGCATCCCTGGCCGTGTTCCTCCTCATCGTCTTCGCCTGCCTTAGTGCGCCTTTCTACGCGAAATGGGCTGGCGTGGACCCATTTGCCTCGACGCTCGACGCCGTCATCCAGATCGACGGCGTCGACGTTCCGGTGATGGAACAATCGACAGAGGGGCTCGGGCTTGGCTACACGCCGCTCGGGCCGACCTGGCGGCTCGGCAATTATTTCCTTGGCGCCGACAGCCAGGGGCGCGATGTCATGGCCCGGATGCTCTATGGCGGGCTGATCTCGCTGCTGATCTCCGGGGCAGCCACCATCTTCACCCTGATTCTGGGCACGGCGGCGGGATTGGTCGCGGGCTATTTCGGCGGCGTCACCGACACGGTGCTGTCGCGCTTGCTGGATGTCCTGTGGGCGTTTCCAATCTATCTCTTGGCGATTTCGCTTTCGATCGTCACCATCGCGCAAGGCATTTCGATCGGGCCGATCGAGATCGAGTCCGGCAGTCTGTGGCTGCCGGTCATCATCATCGGCATCGTCTACATACCCTATGTGGCGCGTCCGATACGCGGGCAGGTTCTGTCGCTGCGCCATAGCGAGTTCGTGCTCGCCGCGATCAATCTGGGGGTGCCGGGGCCGCGGATCCTGTGGCGCGACATCCTGCCTAACATCACCACAACGCTGATCGTCTTCGTGCCGCTGATGATGGCGCTGAACATGCTGACGGAATCGGCACTCTCCTTCCTGTCGATCGGCGTGCAGCCGCCCGCCGCGAGCTGGGGCACCATCATCCAGGACGGCCAGGCGCTGCTTTACACCAGGCCATTGGTGGCGCTGGTGCCGGGCCTGGCGATCGCGGTTTCCGTGATGGCGCTTAATGTCTTCGGCGACGGCCTGCGCGATGCGCTTGACCCGCGCTCCAAGGTTCGACTGGGGCGCGACTGATGATTTACGCGATCCTGCGCCGTTTCGGTCAGATGCTGTTCGTGATGTTCGGCATCTCGGTCATCGTCTTTTTGATCTTCTTTGCCACGCCGGGGGCCGACCCGGCGGCGCGCATCGCCGGCCGCAACGCATCGCCCGAGGTGCTGGAGGCGGTACGCCACAGCTTCGGCTTCGACCGGCCGCTCTACGCACAATATGTGAAGATGATGGAGAAGATCTTCGTCACGGGCGATCTGACCTCCTTCGTCAATCGTGGTTGGAAGGTGGTGCCGGCGGTCATGGATTCGATCCCCGTCACACTCTCGCTGGTGTTCGGGGCGGCGATCCTGTGGGTCGTTGTCTCGATCGTGATCGGCATCGTGGCCGCCGCTACCCGCGACAGCTGGCTGGACAAGCTGCTGATGGCGTTGGGGCTGCTCGGCATTTCCATGCCGGTCTACTGGCTGGGCGAGGTGATGAACCTGATCACCCAGAGCCGCTATCACGACAGCTGGGCATTCTCCTGGGTGCCGCCGCTCGGCTACAAGAATTTTTCCGACGATCCGAAAGGCTGGTTCCTGACGCTGGTCATACCGTGGATCACGCTGGCCATTCTCTACATCGGCATCTACGGGCGGGTCTTGCGCGCGGCCATCATCGAATCCCTGCAGGAAGACTATATCCGCACGGCCCGGGCCAAGGGCCTGTCGGAGACGCGCATCCTGCTGCGCCACGCCTTGCGCACGTCGCTCATCGCCTTCGTCACCCTGTTCGGCCTCGATTTCGGCGCGCTGGTGGGCGGCTCGGCCCTGCTGACCGAAGTCGTATTCGGCCTGCACGGCATCGGCAAGCTAACCTATGACGCGCTGCAGAACCTCGATCTGCCGATGATCATGGCGACGGTGATGTATGCGTCCATGTTCGTGGTGGTCGCCAACGCGGTTGTCGATTTCGTCTACATCCTTCTCGATCCGCGGCTGAGGACATCATGATACTGTCGGTGCGTGATCTCCGGGTATCCTTCCGGACCGATGACGGCTCGGTGAGGGCCATCGATGGCGTTTCCTTCGATCTCGCGGAAAGCGAAATTCTCGGTGTCGTCGGCGAGTCCGGCTCCGGCAAGACCGTGTCGCTGCTGGCGGTGATGGGGCTCATCACCGACCCCAACGCCGTCATCGAAGGCTCGATCCGCTACAAGGGCCGCGAGTTGGTCGGACTGCCGCCGCGCGAACTCAGGCGCCTGCGGGGCAACGAGATCGCAATGATCTTCCAGGATCCGATGACGGCGCTGACGCCGGTCTACACCATCGGCTGGCAGATCGCCGAACAGATCCGCGCCCATCGCGACATCAGCAAATCCAAGGCCATGGAGCGGGTGGAAGAACTTCTGGCCGAGGTGAACTTCCCCAACCCGCACGAGGCGATGTCGCGCTACCCGCACCAGCTCTCCGGCGGCATGCGCCAACGGGCGGTGATCGCGATGGCGTTGTCCTGCAACCCGGCGCTGCTGGTGGCGGACGAGCCTACCACGGCGCTCGACGTCACCGTACAGGCCGGAATTCTCGATCTCGTGCGCAAGCTGCGCGCCACGCACAAATCGGCGGTCGTCTTCATCACGCATGACATGGGCGTGGTCTCCGAACTCGCCGATCGGGTCATGGTCATGTATGCGGGTCGCATCGTGGAACGCGGCAGTCGCACGGAGCTGTTTTCCAACCCGCGACACCCCTACACGCGTGCATTGCTTGGTTCGATCCCGCCGCTGACCGGTGCGAAACCCCGCCGCCTGCCGGCCATTCCCGGGGCGCCGCCATCGCTGCTGCGATTGCCGCAAGGCTGTGCCTTCGGTCCGCGGTGCCAGGTCCGCTACGAGCCCTGTCTAACCGGCAAGCCCGAGCTTGGTGCCGCCACGCACGCGGCGGCCTGCTTTCGGGTGGCGCAGACATGAGCGGACCGATGATCGACGACGACCGTCCAATCCTCGAAACGCGCTCGCTCGGCAAGCGTTTCTCGATGGGCACCCGTTTTTCCGCCGAAGGCAGGCGAACCGTCCACGCGGTCGACAATGTCTCCCTGACGGTGCGGCGCGGCGAAACCGTCGGGTTGGTCGGCGAGTCCGGATGTGGCAAGTCCACGCTGGCGCGCTGTCTGGTCAGGCTCTACGACATTTCAGACGGTGAGCTTCTGTTCGAAGGCGACGACATCACGTCGAAGTCGCTGTCTGAACTGAGGCCGCTGCGGCGGCGCCTGCAAATGGTGTTCCAGGACCCGTCGGCCTCGCTCAATCCGCGCCGGCGTGTCGGCGACCTCGTGGCGGAACCGCTGCGCATCCATGGCAAGCTTTCATCGCGCGAGATCACCAACCGCGTCGCGGAGCTCTTCGAGCTCGTCGGACTGTTACCGGACCATGTCATGCGCTTCCCCCATGAATTCTCGGGCGGGCAGCGCCAGCGTGTCGGCATAGCGCGCGCCATAGCCCTCAATCCCGATCTCGTCGTTCTCGACGAACCGGTCTCAGCGCTCGACGTGTCCGTACAGGCGCAGATCGTCAACCTGCTTGCCGACCTTCAGGAGAAGCTGGACCTCACCTATGTCTTCATCGCCCACGACCTGTCCGTGGTGCGTCAGGTCTCGACCCGCATCGCGGTCATGTATCTCGGCTCGATCGTCGAGGAAGGACCGGCGGAAGAGGTGTTTTCAGCCCCGGCCCATCCTTACAGCAAGGCGCTGATCTCGGCCGTTCCCGTCGTGGAGACGACACCCAGCGGGACGCGCAAGCGCGTTATCCTTACGGGCGATGTGCCGAGCCCGCTCAATCCGCCATCCGGGTGCCGGTTCCACCCCCGATGCCCGATAGCGGTTGAGCGCTGCCGTTCGGAGCGGCCGGAACTGAAGGAGTACCGACCCGGCCGCAAAGCGGCCTGCCACTTCCCGACGATATAGCCGATATCGCTCATCCATCCGACCGCCAGATTTTTCAAAATTCTGTGTTCCGCGTGGAACCAACCACCGGACGGCGCGTTTCATGGGGTTCGATCGAGCGCATCTCGATCGACCGGAGGAAACAATGGACTACCTGCATTTCTTTTCGCCCGTGCGGATATCGCGCGGGCAGGGACACCCTGTAGAAGAAGTGGATAGTGTCGCCGAGGCGATGGTTTTCTTGCGTAAATGGCCGAAGGGACGGCGTGGGCCTGTGTATCAGTGTGCACTGAATTGCTGCTCGGCCGCCCTGTCGGGACAGATGTCGGCGGAGGAAGCAAGAAAGGCGTTCACCGGCTTTGCCCGGATCACGCGGCTTCTGGACGATGACATGGCTCTGCCGATAGGCAACGACAGCAAGGCGAGCATACACGCGCTGCGGCGGTAGCCGTCGATGGCTTTTACTGCTGGCGGATCGCGCCCGTTGCGGGCGCGATGTCGCTGTTTGCGCTTCGGGGCAGACCGTCCCACCATCCGGTCACCAATCGACACTGTATCGATCGATCACCCAGAGCCATGATCCATCCGTTTGCCGACCGGCGACCTCGCTTGTCACATCACCGTCCGGAATGCGGGTCGACGTCAGCGCCAGATCACCGCTGACCAGCGCCACAGTCGATCACCGCATTCCGGTTCGAACAGCGAGGCCCGATCTCGCTGAATCTGCAGGAATTGGAGCCGCTGATTGCGCGGCAACATGCGGGCGACGCGTCGACCGGATTCCCGTCTCTAAGCAGGTATCAGGACGGCGATGCGATGTATGCCGACCACCTTGCTTGTGTTAGTCGCCTCGTCGGTCTTGCCCTTGGCGCAAGTGTACATGTCGCCTTCCTTCAGCTTGAATTCCTTGTCCGCTTTCTTGATGGTGAATGCACCGGCGGTAATCGTGCAGACCATGTCGTTGTCCATCACCATTTGAGGAGCGTGTGCCCCTGGCTGAAAGACGACGTCGACAATCGAGATGCTCTTGTAGGCGGGAATGTCGGCGTTCCCGGTGCCGACCTCCACCACCCTGATGCCGGGGGCAATCTCCTTGCCGTCTTTCGGGCCGTATTTCTTGGTCTTTGCATGCGCGGTCAGGACGAACAGAGGGGTTGCCGCCGCGGCCGTGAGACCAAGGGCAATTGCAGATCTGCGATTCATGCTTTCCTCCCATATGTTGGTCGCGCAACAATGTGAGCGACAACTAATATTACTCCTTTCCCATATGATTTTAAATGACCGTGATGGCGCCATGGCATTTCTGCCGCTCATGATCGACCAATGCAGCTGTGCGGGCAGGGGCGTGTGCACTATCTGTGCACAGAAAAGACTGATGCCTCACGTCACGGCGAGCACAGTCGCACAATAGGTGGTTTTTGGAATGGCTGCCCGGGCGGCGAGCGACACTATTGTTCGAAAGGCTCTCCCAGCGAAGCCACGCCGTTGAGCTTGAGCAGACGCCGGTTCGAAGAAATGATGCCCAGCACGACGATTGTCACGAGATAAGGTAGGCTGGATAGAAGTTGCGAGGAAACGTCGAGCCCAGTTGTCTGGGCCGCGAGGCTTGCGAGGGACACGGCGCCGAAGAGGCAAGCACCGAGGAAGATGCGACTGGCAAGCCAAGTGCCGAAGACCACGAGCGCGATCGCGATCCAGCCGCGCCCGGCGATCATGCCATCGGCCCAGAGCGGAGTGTAGACCACGGCCGCGTAGGCACCGGCGAAACCCGCTAACGCGCCGCCGAAAGCGACCGCGGCGAAACGCACGGCGATTACCGGATAGCCGAGCGCACGGGCCGCCTTGGGATTCTCGCCGACGGCGCGCACGACAAGGCCGATCTTGGTGTAGGCGAATATCGCCCAGATGGCGACGGTCGCAGCAAGCGAGAGCCACACGACGACGTCCTCGACGAACAGGCCGCCGATGACCGGGATATCTGAAAGCCAGGGCAATGAAAGCTTCGGTAGGCCTTTGACCGTGAGGCTCTCATAGCTCTTGCCGAACAGTGCCGAGAGGCCCTGGCCGAGTATGCCGATGGCGAGACCCACCGCGACCTGATTGGCGCGGAACCCCAGCGCGATGACGGCAAAGACAAGGGAAAGAGCCGTGCTGGCAAGGCCCGCGGCGAGGAAACCCAGGAGGTGACCGCCGCCGTGATAGACGATGATGAAGGCGATGACCGCCCCCATGGCCATCAGTCCCTCCACGCCGAGATTGAGGACGCCGGCCCGCTCGGCCACCATTTCGCCCAGCGCAGCCAAAAGGAACGGCGTGGCCGCCGCCAGCATTCCGGCGACGATGAACTCGAGGGCATTCATGGAGCGCTTCCGTGAGCGGCATGGCGCCATTCGAGCCGGTAGCGGACGAAGGCGATGGCGACGAGATAGGCGAGCAGCAGGCTGCCCTGGAAGACCCGGACCGCGGCGACCGGCAGATTTGCCGAGACCATGGCGTTGTCGCCGCCGATATAGAGGGCCGCCATGAGCAGGGCGGAAAAAACGATGCCTATCGGGTGAAGGCCTCCCAGATAGGCAACGATGATGGCCGCATAGCCGTAGCCGGTCGGGATGGAGCGCTGCAACTGGCCGAGCGGCCCGGCCACCTCGGCCGCCCCGGCGAGGCCTGCCGCGAAGCCGCCGATGAGGAGGGAAAGCCAGATCGCGCGTCCTTCGTTGAAGCCGGCGTATCCAGCCGCGCGCGGCGCAAGGCCGCCGACCTGCAGCTTGTAGCCAGCGAAACTCCTCTGCATCAAGACCCAGGCCGCGAGGGAGAAAGCGAAGGCGACAAGCAGCGAGAGGTTGACGCGGGTGCCGGGGATCAGGATCGGCACCGTCGCGTCGTACTGGAACATCACCGATTGCGGGAAGTTGAAGCCGGCCGGGTCCTTCCAGGGGCCAAGAAGCAGATAGTTGAGCAGTTGCGCGGCAACGAGCGCCAGCATAAGCGATACAAGGATCTCGTTTGCGTTGAGCCGCACGCGCCAGAACGCCGTGACCGAGGCCCAAAGCGCGCCGCCCAGTGCGCCGAGGACGAGCATGGCGGGCCAGATCCACTGGCCCGTTGCCTGCGGGAGCCAAATGGGAATGGCCGACGCGAAGATCGCGCCGAGGATGAACTGGCCCTCGGCGCCGATGTTGAAGACCTTTGCGCGAAAGCCGATGGCAAGCCCCTGCGCGATCAGTAGCAGCGGCCCCATCTTCAGCAGAACTTCCGAGAAGGAGGCCCAGGATAGGAAGGGCTCCAGAAGCATCGCATGGAAAACGGCGGCCGGATCGCGGCCCATCAGGAGGTAGAGCGCGAGATTGAGCAGCGTCGCCAGGCCGAGCGCGGCGGGCGGGGCGACCAGCTTGATTGCAAGCGAGGCGTGCTCCCGGCGAACCAGAACGGGAAGGAACGGCCGGGACCGAGCGCTCATGCGGGGACCTTTTCGGCCGTCGAATGCGCGCCGATCATGTAGCGGCCGATCTCCTCGGGTCTGGTGTCGCGCGTCACCAGCGGCGGGCTCAGCCGGCCCTGATGGATCACCTGGATCGCATCGCAAAGCTCGAACAATTCCTCCAGTTCCTCCGAGATGACCAGGATGCCCATGCCTTCGTTGCGCAAAGCGACAAGGCGCCGGCGGATGGCGGATGCGGCGCCGATGTCCACGCCCCAGGTGGGCTGCGCCACGAACAGCAATTTCGGGGACAGCATGATCTCGCGGCCTACGATGAACTTCTGCAGATTGCCCCCCGAAAGCGCCCCGGCCTCCGTTTCGGAACCCGGCGTGCGCACGTCGTATTGCCGGATGCAGTCCTCGGTGAAAGCCTTGGCGCGGGCCGCGTCGACGAGGCCTCGTTTCAAGAGGCCGGAGGAATGGGCAGTCAGAAGGCTGTTGAGGACGAGCGACATTTCCGGCACCGCACCGCGGCCCAGCCGTTCCTCCGGAACGAAGGCGAAGCCCAGCCGGCGGCGGGCCGCCGCGTCGAGCGCGCCGACATCCCTTCCCATCATAAAGATACGCTCTGACTTGTCGCGCGGCAGCACCGTCTCGCCCGAGATCAGCGCAGCGAGTTCGCTCTGCCCATTGCCCGATATGCCGGCGATACCGAGGATCTCGCCTGCCCGGACCGTCAGGCTGACGTCGGAAAGCGCCACGGCGAAGGGATCGTCCGGCCGATGCTCGAGGCCGAGGATTTCAAGGCGCTTTTCCCCGCCGGAATGCGCAACTGCCGGCATGGGCTGCGGCATATCGCGGCCGATCATCATGCGGGCGAGGTCGTGCGCGTCGTGGTCACGCGGATCCACATGGCCGGTGATGCGCCCGCCGCGCAGGATGGTCGCGCGGTCGCAGACCGCACGAATCTCCTCCAGCTTGTGCGAGATGAACAGAATGGACACGCCGCCGTCGCGCAGCCGCCGCAATGTCTCGAACAGCCTGTCCACCGATTGTGGCGGCAGGACGGAGGTCGGTTCGTCGAGGATCAGGAGCTGCGGTTCGGTCATCAGGCAGCGGATGATTTCCACCCGCTGCCGCTCTCCGACCGAGAGCGCGTGCACGTGGGCAAGCGGATCGACCTCCAGGCCGAAGTCGCGGCCGAGCTTGCGGATGCCTTGCGCAAGATCTGATTTTTTCCCGGGCACGACCAGCCGGACGTTCTCTACCACCGTCAGCGTCTCGAACAACGAGAAATGCTGGAAGACCATGCCAATCCCCTTGCGCCTCGCGTCCGCCGGGGACGCAAGCGCGAGGGCCTCTCCTTTCCAGGTCGCTGTTCCGGCGTCCGGCTCCTCGACGCCGTATATAAGCTTCATCAGTGTCGACTTGCCCGCCCCATTCTCTCCGAGGATCGCATGGATTGAGCGCGGAGCCACGTCCAGATCGATGTCCCGATTGGCATGGATCTGGCCATAGCTTTTGGAGATGCCGCGCAGCGACAGAAGCGGGGCGGTCATGGATTACTTGGGCAGCGGCGTGGTGACACCCTTGACGTGCCAGTCCATGGCGACGATCTCGGCCTCGGTCATTGTCTTGCCGGCGGGAACGCCTTCGCTGCCGTCGGCCTTGGCGATCGGACCGGCAAAGGGCGAGAAGCTGCCGTCGGCGATCTTGGCTTCAACCTCCTTGATCTTGATCATGATGTCGGCCGGGATGCCAGGGTTCCAGTCGACGACTTCGACGACCTTGTCGCCGACACCCAAGAAGGCGTTGGCGCCCTTGAAGGTACCGGCAAGGTGGGCGTCGACCGACGCTTTGAAGAAAGGCGACCAATCGGTCGCCACGCAGCCGAGGTAGGTCTTGGGCGCGTATTTCTTCATCGACGAGTTGAGGTTGAAGGCGGGGATGCCGGCCTCATCGCAGGCCGCAACGACGGAAGGCGTGTCCTGCGCGTTGGAGAAGATGACGTCGCATTTCTGCGCCAGCAGCGCCTTGGCGGCTTCCTGCTCCTTGGCCGGATCGAACCAGGAGTTCACCCATACGACCGAAACCTGGACATCGGGCTTCACCGCCTGCGCCCCCAGCGTGAAAGCGTTGATGGAGGTGATCAGCTCGGGAATGGCGAAGGCGGAGACCGAGCCGAGCTTGCCGGACTTCGAAAGCGCGGCCGCCGCCATGCCCATCAGGTAGGTGCCCTGGGAATATTGGGCGGCAAAGGGCGAGAAGTTCGGCGCCACCTGGTAACCGGAAGCGTGCAGCACGGTGACGTCGGGATTGCGGCGCGCGATCTGCAGGGCGCCGTTCTGGTAGCCGAAGGAACCGGCGATCAGGAACTTGTTCCCGTCGGCGACCGCCTTGTTCATGATGCGGTCGGCGTCGGGGCCTTCCTGAATGTTCTCGATGATGGTGACCTTCACCTTGTCGCCGTAGGCGGCCTTGACCGGCTCGAGCCCGTCGGCCAGCGCACGGCCCCAGCCGACGTCGCCGACCGGCGAGGGGACCACAAGCACGATGCCCAGCGGTTCGTCGGCGGCAAGCGCGCGGCTACCCACCGCGGCGACGAGCCCGGCAGCGGCAGCGCCCTTCATCAATGTTCTGCGGGTAAGATTTGTCAGCATGTCGGTTCCCCTTGTTTTTGGTTTTGGCTTCTAGAATTCCACGGTCGCGAGCGCCGCCTCGGCTTGCGCGAACAGCCTGGCCTCGTCGAGCCCCGGGAATTCTCCCTTGGCCCAGACGATGCGGCCGTTGATCATCGTCATGTCGGTCGGCGTGCCGATGCCCACCTTGGCCAGCAGGCTCAGCGGATCGTGCCGTGTGCCGACATAGTCCATGCGCCGCGTGTCGATGGCGAACAAGTCGGCGGCCATGCCGGGCGACAGCCTGCCGATGTCGCCGCGCCCGAGCAGCGCCGCGCCCCCGGTTGTCGCATAGCCGAGGAAATCGGCCGGCGGCGGAACCGGATGGTCACGTGTCGACGCCGACAGGCATTGCAGCATGTAGGCGGAATGGATGCAGTGCATCAGGTTGGAATTGTCGTTCGAGGCGGCGCCGTCGCAACCCAAGCCCACAATGAGCCCGAGGGCCGACATCGCCGGTATGTCGGTGATTTCGGCGCCGACGAGATAGACCGGCTCCGGGCAGTGCGCGACGCCGGTGCCGCTGGCGGCCATCTTGCGCAGCTCGTCGTGGGTCAGCTCCCAGCAATGGGCATAGAAGGCATCCGACCCGCAGAAGCCTATCTCCGCGCAATAGTCCACCGTGCGCAGGCCATGGCGGGCCTGCATGACCGGGCTTTCGCCCTCGCCGACATGGGTGTGCATGCGCGCCTTGCGGTCGCGCGCTAGCGCCACCGATTCCACGAATGTCTCGCGATAGCAGTTGACCGGCTGGCAGGGCGCGACGACGACCTGGCGCATGCCGAAGCGACCGGCATCATGGTAGGCGTCGATCAGCCGGGCGCAGTCGGCGATGAACTCGTCCGTCGTTTCCAGCATGGCGTCGGGGATGGTCGAGCCTTCCGATTTCGGCAGCGTGTTGCCGCCACGTCCGGCATGGAAGCGCATGCCGAGCAGCTCGGCCGCCTCGAACTGCCGGTCGATCAGCCTTTTGCCGGCATGCCGCGGAAAGCAGTACTGATGGTCGAACGCCGTCGTGCAGCCGTGCTTTATCAACTCCGCCATGGCCGTGACCGATGCGTGGTAGAAGCACTCCTCGGTCAGCCGCGAGAAGATGGGATAGATGCGGTCGAGCCATTCGATGACCGACAGCTTCGTCCAGTCCAGATCGGCGCGGTTGCGCACGAAGCACTGAAAGAAGTGGTGATGGGTGTTGACGAGGCCGGGATAGACGAACCAGCCGGCAGCATCCTGCGCGACGGTCCCGACAGGCAGCTCCCCCTTGTCGAGGCCTTCGCCGATGGCCCGTATCGCCGGGCCGTCGGTCAACACATCGACATTGCGACGGACGCGCGGACCGTTGCCATCGTCCACGATGACCGCAGCGCAGTTCTTCAACAGATAGCCGGCCACGTCAGGCCTCGCCTGGGGCGGGCTCGGGTCGGAGCTCGTGCAGCCGGTGGATGCCGGGCATCTCGATGAAGCCGTCGAGAGCGCGGATCGCCCGCGACCACAGCCGGATCACGGGATAGGGATCGAGCGAGACGCCGCCGTCCGGCGCCAGCGCCACATAGGGAAAGCAGGCGATGTCGGCGACACTCGGCCGGTCCGACGCGAGGAAGCGCTGGCCGCGGATATGCTGTTCGACGAGGCCGGCTTCCAGCTCCCGCAGGGCCGTTGTCCCCTGTCCCTGAAGGACATCGATATTGCCCGGACGCAGCAGCATCTCATGCAGGCGCGCCGCCCCTAGGCTGGCGGTCAGCCGATGCGAGAAGGAAAGCCATTGCTGGACGCGCGCCGCCTCTCCGGCCGTATCGTTGGCCAGCCATTGCGGTGCCGCCTTCGCGGCGAAGTAGACAAGCATGGCCGAGGATTCGGTCAGGACGAGGTCGCCATCCTCCAGGATCGGGATCGAACCCGCCGGGTTAAGCGCCATAAGTTCGGGACCGCGATGCTCGGCACCGGGATGGAAGTCGACGGGCCGGATGTCGAGCTTCACCCCGGCCAGCGCAGCCATCAGGCGCGCCTTGTAGCAGCTCGGCGACAGCACGTAGTCGTAGAGCTTCATTGCGCCACCAGTTGCGCGCCGTAGGTGTAGCCATGGCGTTTCAGCCAGCGCCGGTAGGCAACCGACGTCAGGTCGGCTCGCGTGGGAATCTCCATGCCGGGATCGAGCGGCAGCAGCCCCGGAATCTGGTTTTCAAGAATCGACCGGTCCTGGACGAAGATCGTCTGCTGGAAATGGATCAGGTCTGTCATGGGCGTCTCGTCGTCGAACAGCGCCATCCATGGCCACACGTCGCACAGGTCTTCGGCAAGAGGCTGCACGAAAAGCGTGATGACGTCCCATTCGCCCGGGCGCGGCGGACAGGTCTTGTAGAGGATCGAGCAGGTCGGCGCAGGAACGCGATACATGTATTCCGTGGTTATGCCGCCTTCCGCCGACTTGGCGGCCTGCGGCTGGTAGAACTTAATCTGGGTCGCCCAAACCTCGTCCTCGTCCTCGCGGATCTCGACCTTGTAGCTCTGGACCTCCGTATGCGGTTCGGCCCCCAATATGTCGGTATGGACGAACGGAAAATGCGCAATGTCCAGGAAGTTTTCCACCGCGCGCAACGGCGAGCAGCGCACGCGCACCACCCCGACATCGACAAGCCGGCGGCCGGGCTGATCGGCCTCGGGGATCGCAAACAGCGTCTTCTGCGGATCACCGGGCGACGACCAGACATGGCCATAGCGCACGCAGACCGGAAGGGCGCGTCCGTTGCCCCCCGTGACCATGGCGTTTCCGTCGTCGCCAAGCCGCACCTCGATCGGTTCGCCCATGAGGGCCGTCTTGCGCCCCCGCGCATCGAGCTGGCTGGCAAGGCCGACCGGATACCATTCGTCGATCATCGCGTTGCGGGTCATCGGACGGCCCTGCTGCGCCGAATGCTCTCGGCCGCCCGCCGCAGCGTTTCGGCGGCCCGCGACGCGGCGATCCGCTCGGTCGGATTGGCGTCCTCGCCCACCAGAACATGCATGAGCGTCCGCGCTTCCCCTTGTGGGGCAAGCAGCAGCCGCAGCGTCCGGCCTTCGTGGGTATGGTCGAGCAGGCCTCCCTCGGCCTTCGCACCCGCGGCCGCCTCTAGCGCCGCGACGTCCGCTTCCACCATCATGGAACGCAGCGGGGCCACGCCGTCGAGCCGCGGCGGCGGGGCAGCGGCTTCGCCGACGGAAATCCATATGAGCCCGCCGCTGTCCTCGACCGCCTGGGTCGCGACGCGAATCGTCTCCGGCGGCGCCAGCCCCGGATGTGCCGGGATGCGCAGGCAGTTTCCCGCCCGGGCATAGTTCCAGCCGTGATAGATGCAGGACAGGGCCTCACCGCGCACAAAGCCATGGGAAAGCCGCATGCCGCGATGAGGGCATCTGTCGGCAAAGGCCGCCGTACGGCCGGAGCAGCTGCGCCAAAGGGCAATCGGTCCGACTGAGGATTGCGCCGGCATCACGGTTCCCGCCGGCAAGTCCGCAGAGAGGGCAACTGGCATCCATGAGCCGGTCGGATAGGGTGGCATACGTCAACTTTCAAATGACATCAGCATCTTCCCGAGCACAGCTTCGCGGTCAAGGGATTTGCTAGTTAGTCCGGTCACGTTTGCACAACATTTCCTCACTGACAATAATGCCCAAAAAAGGGGCATCACATCTCCCCGCCAGGGCCAGCGAGCTTCAAATCCTAGCTCGATTCGTTGTCGATCGGCGTTCGGCGAATGGTCTCGACCCAGACATCGATTGGTCCAAGGGAGCACCCCATCTCCATCATATCGATCAGTTCGCCCGGACCGGCGACGTCGAGCTCAATCCGATCGGGACCGGCAACGCATATGGTCTGCGCGAGCCCGAGCTTGGCGGCATGACGCTCGATCCACGGAACGAAGGATGCCGCCTCGACATCGCCGAGGATCGTCATGCGCTCCCGCCAGGAATATCGATTTTGCTCGCTCATGGAAAACCTCGGCAATGAAACAGATATATATATATATCTATCTGCATTGTGCTCAATCGCCGCCGTCTTCGGCTCGCGTCCAGCAACAGCTGCGTGCCTCCGCAATCTGTACCCCTTATTAGGCAGGGCTCGTTATCTGTCATCCTAAAGGGCTGGCTGACTTCCTAGCTGCGGCGTCAGGCTTGTCCATGCTCATGTGGGGTTAGATCGATGCTTCTAGGAATCCATCATATTGCAATCATCTGCAGTGACTACGAGCTGTCGAAGCAGTTCTACAA